>JBBRQD010000009.1:0-93449 GCA_038227045.1 Planctomycetota bacterium | reverse complement strand
TGCTCCTCAGCAGAGCTCGCTTCCGTTTCGCTGGTCAAGTTGGATCGTAAAGAAAGCCTGCTTCAGCGCAACGATCGTTGCCCAGGCGAACCGGGAAATCTAATTGTCGTCGGCCGGAGGAATGATTGTCGCTGGACAGTCAATAGGTCCAAAGTGACGGCGGCAGAGTAAAACGCTTTGCATTGCACGGGTCAGTGATTCTTTTAATGTCGTAGTCATGGCTCAAATCCTCCACAGGTATTAAGAGCGAATTGAGTACCAGTGGCGATAATATTTAACTCCCCAGACGCATCAATCGTCGCATTCGAATTCTGAATCTAACGATCTACGCCAGGGCATCGTAATGCCACGTGCCCCAATAGTTGACTTTTCTCGCGTTGTGAGCTTTAAGTGTTGCAACCACCACATTTTTCTTTAAATCGTCGTCTCCAGTGCGGATGGCGACGACGGCTCCGCCGTGGAGCAGCGCCTGTTCGAATTGCTCGAACAGTTCCATTTCGTCACACACCGCATTCTGAAAAAGCTTGAGCCCAGCGATGTCGCGGAACTGTCCGTGCGAATCGAATTTTACCGCGGCTTCCAGCCCGAGAAATATGGCGAAGTCTTCGCCTTTATATCCCTCGGCTTCCACTTCGGGTATTGCGGCCTTCAGATCCGGCAGCGAATCGAAGATCGCCGTCATGCGGCCCGTTGGCCCCAACGGGTCGCCGTCTTTATAGGGATTTGGATTGAATTCTGGCATGATTGTACTCCTTCAATTTTGGCCGGTGGCTCTTAACTGGGACGCGCGACGACCTCGTCCTGGGATGCCTTAACCAGGTTCTCTTCCACCGGTGCGTTCAGGTTTGGCGAAAGCGTTTGGGCCGATACGGCTTCTTGTTCTTTACGATCCGCTTCCGCCCCCGTTTGCGCTTTTCGCTTGGCTAACTTTTTCTTCAGTTTCATCGTGAGTTTCCTTTAATGGTTTGAAAAGACCTTTCAAGCGCCATCCAAAAGCTGCGAATGCGTGTGCATTCGCGATTTTTTTGGATGAACTGCGCGGCACCCGTTTAGAAGAGGTGCGTCACAATGTAAATCACAACCAAAATCGAAATTGGCACGCCTAAAAGCCAAGCAATGAGGTATCTACCCATGATCCTGCCTCCAAAAAAAGGTCAATGTTTCCACGAGATTTCTAAAACACTCAACCAACCCACCCGCGCTCCGTTCCGGATGGAAGATAATCGACTCATTGCAAAACCAAAGCCGACATTAGATTAATCCCGCGAAAAGAATGGTTTCCCCTATGGGAATCCCTGCGCATCCCAGAGATAACACTTTCTAAAGTGGGCTAGTACATCGGCAATCGCGAGAAGCATTGCCGAATATTCGGCAATGCTGACGATTGGATTATGCACGGAGAGCATGAATTGAAAAAATGTTGAAAGTTCGGAAGGCCAGTAATAGTCTACTTGAAGGCAATTAAACCCATGAAAAAGAGTGCTGCTTGTATGTTTTAAAAATATTCTGAAGAATAGTCGAAAAGATATTGAACTTCCCGTGATCCGCTTCAGGGAATGCTCTCAAACGAACCGGCGCTGAGAAGCGCTTCTTTGCAGTAATGATCTGATAAGTCTACTTCAGTCAAGCCAGGAGAATTAATGAGCCCCCCAATTCGAATCTTGCACCTCGAGGAAAGCGCGCGCGACGCGGAACTGGTTCAGGCCCGTCTCGATGAATCCGGCATTGAACGGGAAGTCATACGCGCGACGAACAAGGTGGAATTCGAGGCGGCGTTGAGCCAAGGCACGTACGATCTCATTCTCTGCGACTACGCCTTGACGGACTACGATGGATTGTCCGCATTGGGCAAGGCAAAACAGCTCCATCCGCAAGTACCGGTGATACTGCTCTCCGGCGCGCTGGGCGAGGACGGCGGCGTGGAATGCATAAAACTCGGCGCAACGGACTATCTGCTCAAACAACGCCTGGAACGCCTGGGGGCCGCCGTCAAACGCGCCATCCGCGAAGCCGAAGAACGCGTCAAGCGACTGGAATTTGAAAAGGCGCTTCGGGAAAGCGAGGAGCGCTTCTCCAATGCATTCGTCCATGCGCCGATTGGCATGGCGCTCGTCACCTTGACGGGCCATTGGTTTAAGGTCAATCCCGCGCTGTGCCGCCTTTTTGGGTATTCCGAAACCGAATTGCTGACCCGGAAATTCCAGGATCTCACGCATCCCGAGGATTTGAACGACAACCTGCGCTTGTTGCAGCGGATGCTGGACGGCGAAATCAGCACCTACCAGATGGAGAAACGTTATTTCCACAAGCAGGGGCACGTGGTTTGGACCCTGTTGAACGTGTCACTGGTGCGCGATCCCGAAGGGCATCCGCTCCATTTGATCGGGCAGATTCAGAATATCACGGAGCGCAAGCGTACTGAGGACGAATTGAAGCGCTATCGCGACAACCTGGAAGAGACCGTCAAAGTCCGCACCGTGGAGCTGGAAAAAAGGAATGAACGGCTTGCAGTGGAAGTGATCGAACGCAAACGGACCGAGGTCGAGTTGCGCAAGCTCTCGCGCGCAGTCGAAAAAAGTCCGGTCATGGTCATCATCACGGATGTGAAAGGGGTCATCGAGTACGTCAATCCCGAATTCGTTCGCAGCACGGGCTACAGCATGGAGGAAGCGGTCGGCAAGAATCCGCGCATTTTGAATTCCGGCACGCATTCGCCTGATTTCTACAAAGACATGTGGACGACCATTCACGACGGCAAGACCTGGCACGGTGAATTCCACAACATGCGCAAGAACGGCGAATTGTATTGGCAGTCGGCCTCCATTGCGTCGATTCGGGATGCCCTGGGAATCATCACGCATTTCGTTTCCGTCATGGAGGACGTGACCGAACGCAAGCGCAACGCCCAAGAGTTGCAGAACGCCATGGAAGCCGCCGAAGCCGCCAACCGCGCCAAAAGCGCCTTCCTGGCCAACATGAGCCATGAAATCCGTACGCCGATGAATGGCATCATCGGCTTGAATTATTTGATGATGCAGACCCAGATGACGCTGAAACAAAAAGACTATGCCGGCAAGATCGATTCTTCGGCTCGCAATCTCATGCGCCTGATCAACGACATTCTGGATTTTTCGAAAGTCGAGGCCGGCAAGGTCGAAATCGAAAAGGTGGAATTCGGCTTGGACGAGGTGCTCTACAATCTGGCTCAATTGACCTCATTTAAAGCGACTGAAAAACACCTGAAATTCAAGATTGACCTGGGCGCCGAACTGCCCAACCGGCTCGTCGGCGATCCGCTTCGATTGGGACAGGTGTTGCTCAATCTGGCGAGCAACGCGATTAAGTTTACCGATCATGGGGAAGTGGCCGTATCGGTCGCTCCGATCGTGACGACGGGCAGCTCTATCACGCTGCGGTTCTCCGTGAGCGACACGGGAATCGGTCTCACCGAAAGTCAGATTAAACGGATCTTTAAGCCATTCTCCCAAGCCAGTTCAGATACGACGCGAAAATACGGCGGCACGGGTTTGGGGCTGGCCATATCCACGCGCCTCATTGAACTGATGGGCGGCACGCTGGATGTTCACAGTGTTCCGAACAAGGGCACAACGTTTTCATTTTTGGTTCGATTCGACCGGCCCTTGATCGAAAACAGGGGTACTCTGGTGATCCAAAACATCGTGGCCGGGCGCCGCGCGCTGGTCGTCGACAGCAACGACAACTCGCGGGTCGCAATGGCCGCCACACTCAGGCAATTGTCTTTCGACGTCGTCACCGCGAAATCGGGGGAGGATACCCTCGCTGTGATCAAACGAACGGTCGAAAGCGCCGCGCAGGGATTCGATCTGGTGATGATCGATTTCGCGCTGCCCGGCCTGAGTTGCGTGGACACCATGCTGCGCATTCGCAGCGAGCTCCAGAAGGCCATTCAGCCGTCCATCATTCTCGTATTCAATCCGGAATTGGACGATCTTCCGGACACCCTCGCGGCCGATGAATTCGATGCGTCGCTGTCCAAGCCTGTCACGCGTGCGGCGCTGTTCGATGCCATTATGAAGTCGATTATGAAGACCGCGGAACAGGAGAAAGCGCCAGGTTCCAAGAAATTCGATCCCACGAAGAACGATGAAATCCTGCAAGGGTCACGCGTCCTGCTGGTGGAAGACAATGAGATCAACACGCAGGTTGCGTGTGAGGCGCTCAGGCTGGCGGGCTGTGTCGTCACCGTCGCGTGCAACGGTGTCGAAGCGATGAACTGCCTGCTGGATCACGCCAAAGGCCAGGATTTCGACGTGGTGCTCATGGACTTGCAGATGCCCGAAATGGATGGATACGAAGCCACCCGCCGTATTCGTGCGGCCCGGAAGCACGAAGGGCTTCCGATTCTCGCCATGACCGCCGACGCCGTTACGATGGTGGAAGAACAATGCATGGCCGCTGGCATGAACGACTATTTGACGAAACCGGTTCAATTCGACGAACTTTTCAAGAAATTGGCGCACTGGGTGCGTTCCCATCGTGCGTCGCCGTCGAAAATAGTCCCCCTTCAAAAGACACGGGTTCACTCTTCTTCGGGTCTGTATATTTCGGTCCAACACACTGCGGGCACGCGCGGTGCGACGCCACCCCATGGCAGCCCAAGCGCCGCCAAAGATAAAACGATGGATCACCCCAGCCCTTCGACGCACGTGAAACCTGTCTCGGGCGTGTTAGCCGTAATGCTGGACACCGAAGACGGCATCGCGCGAGTCGCCGGCAATCGCACGCTTTATTTCAGGCTGTTGGGACAAATGAACGCCAAATACAGCGGCGCTGTCAGTGAGGTGGATGCGACTTTGGCGCGGGGCGACAAAGAATCCGCGCTGAGACTGCTGCACTCCGTAAAGGGGGTCGCCTCGAACCTGGGCGCGAGTCCGCTCGCGAAAGCGGCGGTCGGGTGGGAGTCCTGCCTCAAGCAGGACAAAGATCCGAAAATAACCGCAAGCAGCCGTTTGCATTTCCAGAATGTGCTCACCGAAACGCTCAATGCCATGGCCGCGGTTTCCCCGGCGGCGGGACAATCACAAACCCGTTCGTCCATTTCCGGAATTCAACAAGTTCCGCTTGGAAATGAGCGGGAACTCATCAAGCAACTGGCCAGTGCGCTCGAAAAGAACGAATACGAAGCCGATCCAATCGCGCGAACGCTTGCTACCGTGCTCCGTTCCGCGGGAATCGGCGGCGAACTGGCCCAGTTGCGAAACGCCATCAACAGTTTCAATTTTCCCAAGGCGCGCGACGTATTGAAACAAATCGCGGCACACTGCAACGTGCCATTGTAATTTATTTTTTGTGTTCAGTCCGAAACACATTTTCCAGTCGCAACGGAAGGAATTGGCAATAGGATCGTGATTATGCCCGACTCGAATCGAATTCTTATCGTGGACGACACCTCTGAAAATCTCGCCATTCTGGGCGAGTTGCTGTCGGGCTATCGGCGCAATTTCGCGTTGAACGGGGTGGATGCTCTGGCGATGCTGCGCGCGGAAGCCCCGCCGGATTTGATCTTGCTGGACTTGATGATGCCGGGCATGGATGGTTTCGAAGTCTGCCGGATTCTTAAAGCCGATGCGAAATTGCGCGACATACCCGTGATTTTCATCACCGCGGTGGACGACTCCGCAGCCGAAACAAAAGGCTTCGAGTTAGGCGCGGTGGACTACATCACCAAGCCTTTCAATGCGGCCGTCGTGAAAGCGCGGGTCAAGACGCACTTGGATTTAAAAGCGGCCAAAGAATCGCTTGCGCAGCAGAACCAGATTCTAGAAACTCAGGTTGCCGCCCGCACGGTGGAGTTGATGGAAGCGCTCGAACAGGTGACGCAGGGTTCGTTCGAGACCATTCTCCGGCTCGCGCGCGCCGCGGAATTCAAGGACAAGTGCACGGGCGAACATGTCGTGCGCATGAGCAAGTATGCCGCGGTGGTGGCCAATCGCATGGGGCTGGGTGGAAAAGAAGTTGAGCTATTGCTCCATGCCGCGCCCATGCACGACATCGGCAAGATCGGCATTCCGGACAGCATTCTGCTGAAGCCCGGCAAGCTCGAACCGGACGAACTCAAGGTCATGCAGCAGCACGCGGCAATCGGCGGGCGGATTCTGTCGGGTTCGGATTCGCCAATCATCAAACTCGCCGAAGAAGTCGCGCTCACGCACCACGAACGCTGGGACGGCGGCGGTTATCCGCATAATTTGAAAGGCACCGATATTCCGCTGTCCGGGCGGATCGCAGCCATCGCCGATGTCTTCGACGCCCTGACGACCCTGCGCCCGTATAAGCGCGCATTCGAAGTGAACGAAGCGTTGGAACTGATCAGCAAAGAACGCGGCTGTCACTTCGACCCCAACGTGACCGATTCGTTCCTCGGCGTCGTGGATACGATTCTCCAGATCAAGGCTCGTTTTGTAGACAGCCAAACGACCGTGCCCCCCTATTGAATCCTGAATTTCGCACGCCATGAGTTTAGCCGTTGTGGCCCGCCCGACGCCCATCCGTCGTCATTGGTTGCAAAGCGCCAGCACCAGCAGCAGGCTCATTAAATTGTTCGTGAAATGAAAGGCCATGCCCGCGACCAGCCGTCCGGTTTTTTCATAGAGCCATGTCAACACCAGACCCAGAACGAACAGGCCCAGCAGATCCGATTTCAGTCCATGCACAAAACCGAAAATGAAGGCGGCGCCGAGCGCAGCCGGAAGACCGCCGATCCAGCGGCGCATTGAATTGTACAACATGCCGCGAAAAATGATCTCTTCGAAGAAAGCCGCGCCAAACGTCGCGGTAAAGATGAAAATGGCTGCGGCAAGGGGCGTCGGGTGCCGGGCGAGTTCGAGGATTATGGGATGTTTGTCGGGTGCATTCACTAGAAATTTGCTCAAAAAGCCGACTGCGGCAACCATCCAAAACGTCAGCGGATAGCACGCTACGCCGAGCAGAATATCCTTCCAGATTGGGCGCGTCGGCGAGACGAAGGCGCTGCTCCATGCCGGCCAAAATCCCAACGAACCATGCCATCCGCGCGCGCGCCACCATGCGATCGCCACCGCGCAGCCCACTGCGCAGGCCATCGACAGATCAGTGGCCAGCATCAGCACCGGCGTGACAATCCCGCGGTTCTTGAAATCGTAGAGATTGTGCAGCAGAACGGTCGCGACCGGCTGCAAACTCAGCGTCAGAGCAATCACCGCGATCACGTCTATTAAGTGAAACGCGGGCAGCGGGCGAGTGGCAAACCAGCACAATTTACGCTCCAGCCACTTGCGCGCGTCCGCGTTGGCGCAACCCGCGATACCGGCGACGGCCACGGTGCATATTCCCGCAATCATTCCGCAGACCACGAGCGCGTACATGATTATCGCGGGAACGCTCTTCGGAGTCATCGGAGCATCCAAGTCGGGCGGCGGTGTTTTGCTCGTCGCATGCTCGAACATCCATCTGAAATCCTTGCTCTGACTTGCATAGATCGCGGTAATCATGAAGATAAACGCGGAAATGCCGATTGTAATCAGAGCCGGGATCGAACCGGCCAAAAATCCCCGAGCGTTCGAGCCGCTCTCCGGCGCGTTGCCGGCGGATGCCACATCGGCTGAAATAGCCGGCGGAGCGAGAGGCGGCTCGGCGGACGGATCAAGAGGCGGTGGCGCGCTGACAGATTCGGGACTTGGGGCAAGCGGCGGCACGTCTTCGAATTGCGTTGGTTCGTCCACAATATCTCGCTTATTGTCGGTCCTCTCGCACGATTTCTGTATGCGAGAGGTTCGTCGTCCTAACGGCGCGGCACTTGCTTAATAAAACGGAAGTCCATGGCTTGCACTCATTCTACTCGACGCTTCATGGTCTCTTGGGTATTTCCACTACAACCATTGATGCTGTAATGTACAGCCTGGCCTCCACGCACGATCCGGAAAGGCATTCCATGAAATCTAGCATTCTTCGATCCACCGCGCTAGTGAGCTTGATTTTTTGTGCAGCGAACATCGTGCACGCGACGCGCGGTGCGGCGGAAGACGCAGCGCCATTGATCGCGGCTTTGGCGTCGGAAAAGGAAGACGAACGCGCACGCGCCATTGAAGCGCTGCAAAAAATGGGCGACGCCGCGGTCGATTCCCTTCGCAAGGCCGAGTTGGAGGAAAAGCTTGCGCCGCGGCAACTGATCCTGGTGCGAAAACTTCTCGGCGACCGCTTGATATCCACCACGCCGCTGAAGCCCATCGATCTCGCTCTGGTCGCGCCCTTTGGCGAAAATAAGGCCCAGGCCATTCAAGGCGAACCGGATTTGATGGTCAATCGCGAACTGCAATTAATTGTGATGAACGGCGAATTCGTGCTTGAACAAGGGCCGCTCGAGTTTCTGGTCTGCATGAAACATTCGTCTGCGAAGCTCCACGAAACGGTGACCGGGATCTACTCGCGCCCGCGCCCCGTCTGTTTCGCGCTGCTCGCCTGCAATTATACCTTCGCCGCTGAAATGACCGATGATGGCAAAATCAATCTGCCAAAAGAGGCGGGCATTTACATTTCGGTCGAATACGAATGGGAGCCCGTCAATGCCAAGATGGCTCCGCCCCCGGCCGACGGCTCTCCGCCGCCGCCCAGCGGCCCCAAGAAATGGATCCGCGTTCCCATTGAATTCTTCACAATGAATTCCCAGACCGATCATCCGATGAAGCGCTCGCCGTTCGCGTTCACCGGTAGCAAATACGAAAAAGGCGAAAACGGAAAAATGGATTTCATGGCCGATTTGGAAAAGTCGATCGTCGCATTGAAATTCGATCAGTACGCCATCATGAATACACTGCTCGATATGAAAGACGTCGATCCGCAGCACGCGGCGGGCTACTGCGTCAACCGCTATGCGATTCCGCCCAAAGGCACTAAGTGCCGCGTCATTTTCGAGCCGTGGATCGGCGGCGAATTGAAAAAGACCGACTTGGTCGACACGGTCAAGGGCAAGGAAAAAACGAACGTCGCGGCTCCGCCAGCCCCTGTGGGTCAGTGAAGAATTGGCGGTTGTTCGCGGATAGATAAGGGGTGACGAGTTGATGGAAGCGACGACCACCGGCACTCATTCGGCCCCATCGAATTCCCTCCGCAAAAATCCGGTTCGTGTCGCACTTGGCTATTTCCTGATTGCTGTGTTCGCATTCGCGTCCGGACTTGCGATTGCGTTGATTTTAATTCCCCTGCTGCCCCCTTCGGAAACACGTTTCCCCTACATCGCCATCGCCGCATCGTTCATATTGAATCTCGCAATTTTGGCGCTGGCGCTCGCCTGGTTGCCGGCCGAAAAAGCGTTTGCCGCTCGCGAGCGCTTTCCACATGCGCGCGCATGGCTGCGCACATGCCTTGCGGCCGCATGTGCGTACACCGGGTTGTGGATCGCTCCAGTTCACGGGGAATCGATGCGTGTTTTTGCCGCGCTGGCGCTGCTTACAGCGGCCCAAGCCGGAGCGTTTTTTGCGCTCCACTCCGCGCTGATCGTTTTATTCGGCACGAAAAGCCGCGCGCCGGGAACGCTTTGCGCGCTGATGCTGTGCGTGTTGTCGAGCGCGCTATTCGGGTCGCGCGAACCCATTGAGCGCCTCTCCAAATCCGGCGGCGACGGATCGCTTCATTCGGCGTATCTGGCCGACGGCGTGATGAAACTCAGTCCGCCGATGTCCATTGCCTCGGCGTGGTATCAGGAAAGCGACGGGGCGCACACGCCGCAATCGCTCTCGTCCCGGCGCTTCGATTTGATCCATGGAACATTGACGTACGCGGTATGGATCGGCTCCTACCAAGCCGTTGCCTGCCCGGATATATTACCGTCGGGCGGGAGCGGAGATTTTTACAACCGAGGAGAATTCTCCGCCGGCATCGTGCTTGTCTTGCTCGCGTGGGCACTGCCTTTCATGGCACTGTGCGATATTTTGATGTGGCAAAAATCGCAACGAAGAGCTGGCTCCTTAACTACGGCGGCGTTTCAAATATCTTGATTCCGGGAAGCGGTCCGCGTCCTTCGGGCTCTGTCAGTTCAAAGAAAAAACCCCAGCCGCCTGTGCTATTGGCCACTTTGACCAAAATCTCGTTGATGCCCGCCGTCAGAAAAATGCGGCTGCGATGGTCTCCGGCTTTCGCGCCGCGCGGATTCTGGTGCGCGTGCACCGGCTTCTGATTGACCCACACTTTGCAGGCGTCGTCCGCACCAATCTCCAGCATGGCGCTGCGCGCTTTGTCACACTGCACCCAGCAGGCCGCGAACGCCACGGCGTGTTCGGATGGCTTCAGCGACGCCGACAAGTCGATGTAATCCCGATCGGATTTCAGCACGCTCCAATTCAGCACGTTGTCACCAGCCTGCAAATGCGCGGCAATATCCACGGGCTTTCCTTCCGGGGGCAGCGCCGCGTCATAACCATTGTCGAGCGGATCGAGGTACGGACCGAGCGCCTGCCAGTTGCGCACAAATGAGTGTTGATTGAACACAAATTTGCGCCGGTAGTCGTACGCCGTCTGAGGCGGCAGCTTGCTTGATTTGATCACCACTTCCACCTCATCCTCGGCGGCGGGGCGCTTCGACTCGTTCAAGTGCTTCAAGAGCTGCCCTAGAATTTCAGAGTTCCCCGGTTGCTGCGGCAGCTTGCTCAAGAACCAACTGAAACGCTGAGCAACTTTTTCGGAATCCTTTTTCTCCAGTGCGAGGAGTTCCTGGAAAAAAGAAATAGCTTCGGCGCTGTTTCCCATCTTTGGAATCTCGCTTTCCAAAAGCGCCATCAATTGCGCGGAATCGGTTTTCGGAAGCGGTTCGCCCGTCTTGATAAGGTGCTCGACGACGGGCTGCTTCAGCGCGGAAATTCCGTGCGCGAGCGCTTCATCCGAACTCAGCGGCATGCGATTGAAATGCGATTTTGCCCCGCTCTGCTTTATTTCGTCAGTCCATTCCCAATCCCCTTCCTTCGTGCCTTCGGGCAGAGCGTCTTCGATGAGCACCGTCTCTTTTCCGCCAACGACAATGGCCGTGCGATCCCAATACACTCGCCCGCCGCCGTGTTGAGCGAACGAAATTCCGTGAATGGGTTTGTCGTGCAGATTGAGCGAGACGAGCGGTATGCGCAGTTCCATCCACGCCCCGGCCTTCGGCAGCGGGCCGCCGAGACGCCGCGCGGGCGTGCCCGGCGTTCCGAGCAACGGCCATTCGAAATCGCCCCAGGAGATGCGATGCTCCCAGCTTGTGCCATCGTTGAGCTGCAGCATGATCATGCGCGGCGGCCGAGCCGGATCGAGGTACACCCATTGCGAGAGATACGCCGAGGCGCGCGCCGAATAACGTTCGAGGATTTGCGGGCTCACGTGTTGCGCCTTGGCGATACTCTGAATTTCGGTGCCTGAAAATTGATAATCCAGAAGCGCGAGAAGTGCTTCGACTGATGCATCGTTGGAATTATCGTTTAAACGCGCGGCGATAAATTTTGCGGCGTCGCCCCTGCTTGCACCGTGAATTGCCGCCGCTTTTTGAAGAAATTCGCGCGACGCGGCGAGTTCCGGAAAGCGTTGAACCACCGCCCAAGCCGCCTGTTCTTCCTGTACGGTCGCGGAGTCCAGATAGATTCTGGCGTGCGCCTCCGAAACCATCTGCTGCCCGGCCAGTTTCCCGCCCCACTCCATGAGCTTGCGCGGCCCGGCCGATTCCTGCTTCCAGATCGCGGCGGAGATTCCGACCTTGCGCCAGTCCGGATCGTCCTGGCGCAACAGCGCGCGCAGAGGGATCGCCATTTCATAGATATGGGTTCCGTGCGAAAGATCCAATCGGACACCGGCTGCAAAAGTCCCCGCGAGCTTATCCGCGCCCATGGCATTTTCCCAATTGCAGCGCCCGCGCGCATCCATGCTCAGACACCCGCGAAAACTTCCAGCCGTTGTTTCGAGGCCCAATTCAAGGCAATCGCCAATCGCCAACTCCTGAAACCCGCGTCGCGGCCTGAGCTGAGAATCGTTGTAAATCGCCGAGATATAGAGTTTCTCCGAATCGTGTGCGATCGATAATTTTCCGGCAGTGTCCTGACCGTTCGACGATGGCTGGAGCGTCGCTCCATCGGTCCAGTCCAGCAAATTTCCATCAGCGACAATCGGCGTCGGATGGCGGTGGATGACGCTGAGCGACCGTTCAGAAATCCGCTCCGCGGCTGCGCCCGGCGCGGGCGATGCAAACGCGTGGAGCCCCTGCGCGTCGGTCATCAGCAGCATGCCGCCCGCCGCGACGACCTGAGTGCCGCGCCCCTCCTCGGTATAGTTGTCGCGGTTGTCATCGAGTTTTCGCCACGTGACTTTCCAATAGGCGAGGTCCGTGAAAACCTGCCCCTGCCGGTGCGCGCCGGTCTGAGCATCGAAGACGTCGATCCGCAACTCCCCCGGCTTGTCGTCAATCCCGCCGGATGGGGAGATGAAGCCGGCTAGAATGGAGAGGCGTTCGATTCCGGAGACAACGCACATGGCGTCGCCGTTCTTCCAAAAATCCACGATGCGGATGGCTTTGTCCGAGGAGACCGCGACAGGAATGTTGTAGCGCACGATTTCCGATTTCGTCGGCAGGTCGAGGACGCACAGCGATTTTTCCGTCGCGTAATACAGGTTATCGCCCTGAACGATCAGCCGGCCGCGCTTGCGCAGCATGTAATCGGGGTCGCCCTGCTTGAAAATCCAGTGCGCCGATTTCTGCGCACGCCCGTTCGACTGTTCGACATCAATCCACGATCCGTTGAGCGAAATTTTCCTGGGCTGCCATTCCCAAAAATTAAATCGTCCGTCCGCGCTGGAATCCGTGCGGCGCATCGCCTCCTTCAAATCCGCCTGATAGCGCAACACCGGCTTGCCGTCCTCGATGGAAATGGTGTGCAGCGTCTGCCGTTCGGTAATGAGCGCACCGCGCGGTCCTTCCATGGTGATCGCTCGGGGATAAGGCTCGCGCTTCGAAAAAAACGGACGCGTGCCGGCGTTCGTACCGTCATTGGGATTCAAAAGAAGAACGGTATTTTCTTCGCCTTCGCGAAATCCAAATAGCTGAATATGGCCTCCTTCGAAAATCATCGGAACGTCTTTGCTCTGAAAATTATCAATGCGCCGGTTCCAGCGCAGCGCGCCGGATTCGAGATCGATCGCGCCGAATTGTTTAATGCGGTCGGTATCCGAAAAAGCAAATTGCGTGGGCGCGAGCAGCCAATGCTTCGGTGAGAACGGCGTCGCGCAGCTCCATCGAACTTCTCCTGACTCAGCGTCGAGGGCTTCAACATGCCGGGCATAAATCATCAGCAGCAACTTCGAGGTCCATGCGCTATCGACCTGGCCCGGCGAAATAAACCGCTGCCACAGCATTTTTCCGGACGCGGTGTCGATACATTCAAGCAAGCCTTCCGAGGAGAGATACACGCGCCCGGTACGATCCGGTGGGACAATCAATTCCGGATTGGCGCGTTGCAAGGCCCAGATTTGTTCGAGCGGCAAATTCAGCTTCTGCCCCGGCGCAATTTTCGGCGCAACAGTTTCAGCGAATGGAAACGGCCGCGCGGGATTGCCTGAGCCGGAGACGATGGCTCCGCCATGAATCGCGAGAACCGATGGAGCGCTTTGTTTCTCGTAGCGCGCTTCGTCGACGCTCGCGCCGTTTTCGATCGAAATGCGATGCAACGATTTTTGCGCGGCGACACACACGGTTGAACCATCCCGGATCGGCCGCGCGGCGATCTCCCCGTTGAACGAACGGAACCAACGCAGCTTTCCGGTCGCGGTGTCGATCGAGACGAGGTACTCGTTGTCGCACAAAATCGCCGCGCCATTTTGCAACGCCACGGCCTGCTGCGACGCGGCGAACGGATTTTCCCAGACAATTTCGCCCGTGTCCGTGTTCAATCCGAGCGCGCCTTCGTAGTCGCGCGGAATGCAAACAAGCTTGTCCCCGCTGATGAGCGGCGCCGCCCCCTCGCGCCGCAAAAATCCCGTCACGCGCGCGTTCGGCATCGTGCGTGAATAGGTCGTCAGCCATTCCACCACGCCGTCGCGCGCGTCCACGCGCGCAATCACGCCGCAATTCGTGCTGCAATAAACCGCGCCGCCGTGTATTGCCACCGCGTTGCCGTAATGGAAAACGTCCGCGTAATTCTGGTTGTCGTGTCCGCGCCCCCTCGTCCGTCGCTCTTCGCGCTCATCGCCTTGCGGCAGCGACGTCAATTGGTGATTCGCGAGGTGCCGCTTCCAGCGAAAGCCACCGGTCTTCGCGTCCATGCAGACGAGCGAAATCGCCAGCGCGCTGGCCGAACGCGACGAGCCGTTTTCAATCACCAGCGTGTAAAGCATGCCGTCGGAAATGGCGGGATCGCCGATCGCCGAAATGTCGCGCCACGCGGGATCCTGTTCGCTGCTCCACAGCGCATCGCCCGTCTGAAGATCGAACGCGGCCAGATAGGAAAGATAGCTGCGGCTGGAGTCCAAACCCCAGCGCGTATACACGACGCCGGAGCCGAACGCCGGACGCACCGGTGCGGGCGCATAGAAAAACGGCGCACGGCTCGCTTCGAGCTGTCCTTGAATTCCGACTACGCGGCTCGGCGCGTGGACCCAGAGCGGCTTGTTAAAATCATCGCCAAAACAGATCAGGAGGTTGGGAGCGCTCAACAATAGTTTGCCTTCGCGGCTGGTCAGTTCCATCCCAGGCCATGAAAGACACGAACGGAATTCAGGCGGAATCCCATCGACCATTTCAGCCGGCCAGGGCATCACCGCGGGAAGCTGCAGCGCAACGTGGCGGGACCGTCCCGGTCCCGTGGATTTAGCATCTTCGTCCACCGTTACGCCGCCCAAAATCTCCGCCAGAATCGCCCGCGCCGCAGTTGATTTTCCTTTCCAGGGAAGCATCCATTCCGCCGGCGTCTCGCTCGCAACACGCTTTAGTTCCGCAACGTTTTCGGAATCTTGAGCCTTCGCCAACCACAGACCCACCTGCGCTTGCCCACGCAGTTCACTTGCGATCGCGTGTTGCACTGCATCGGCGAAAGTGCGCGCCGCAGTGGAAGAGTGACCGAGGAGAAGCTGCCGTTCGCCGTACTCGATGAGTGCTTCATGTGCCGGCTGCATCCACGGAAATTTGCGATAGACACTCAGCAATTCGCCGAGGTGTCCGCTCTTTCGCGCGGCTTTGAGAAGCGCCGACGCATCCTCCGTGTGCGCCTGCCTCAGCACACTCAATTTTTCGGAGTGCTGACTAAGCTGATTGTCGGCGGCTGCCCACAAAGACGCATAGCGCCCGCTGCCCGTCGCGCCGTACATAACGATGCTCTTGCCTTCCGCGTCGTCTCGCAAAAGCGCGTCGGCTTCGTTGAAATTATCCACAAGATTTGGAGCGATGTTTTGCCACTTCTTGTCGTACTCCGGACTGAAGGCCTGTTCCTGTTGCGCGGTGGAAGTCCAGCGGTGCGACGAAAGTTGGGCGATGCGCTGCTGAATCTGATGATCCTGTTTGAAAAACGAAAGTTCCTGATATGCGCGCAGTGCCTGATCGATGTGTCCAAGCCGGAAATAAAGTTCCGCTTCCTGAAACTTCACGCGGTCATCCGGGCGGTTTTGAAATTTCAGCAATTCGAGCGTCTGAGAGGCTTCGAGGAAGCGGCCTTGCGCACTGCACACAATCAACAAACATTCCAACGCGTCGCCATAGGTCGGATTGTTGGAGGACAGATAACCGACGCGGTTCAAGGCGATCAAACGGCGCGCAGCATATTCCTGCCACTGCCGCGCCTCGTCGGTATCATAGTGTTTCGGCAAAATCCGCATGATGCCGAGAAGCGCTTGCAGCGCCGCGTCCGGCTGGCCGCGCGATTCTTCGACGACCTTCTTCAGAATACCGCAGGCCCGGCCGCGCGCATTGATCTGCGTCAGCAATTCGGCCAGTTCGGTGTAAGCGGCAGAGCGTTTGACCTTTTCGCCTGGCCATTTTTCAATCAGCGATTCGAGCAGAAAGATGAGCCGGTTCTGAAACGTGTAGTCGGGCTTTTTGCCTTTCGGCGGGATTTCCTTCTCCCAGCGCTGGCGGTTGGCGGCGTACGTGGCGTCCCAATTTTCCTTCCATTCAATTGCAATGGGGCCATCGTCGGCACCTGCGGCGCAGAAGCTGCCAGTTATGCACGAAAAGATAAAACAGAGCAGTGCAAATCGCATCACGAGAGGCTGCTTTCATCCTTCTTATTTAGTCTTCGCTGTTTCCGTCGATTCAATCGCCCCGCCCTGCTTGTCGGCAAGTCGAAAGCGGAACGCAATGCGTCCGCGCGGATCGTTCCGCGTGGCCTTCGCCAGCACGCGATTTATTCCGTCTTTCAATTGAACGTCCACCGTGCTTGCTTTGCCTTCGGCGGCGAGCTTCATTCCATTGACAAAAAAAACAAAGTCGCCTTCGGTTGTGATTTGCGCGACGGCCGTTTGCGCGCGCGCGATTTTGAAAATGGCCAGCGCGCAGCCGCTCGATCCCTTTTCGTCGCCAGCACTCGACTGCATATCCATCCAGCCATCGGTCCGGTCGAGATCGTAACCGGCCCAAGCGATTTCCGGTTCTTCGCCGAACTTGAATTTCTTAGTAAAATCGACGTCCTTCTCCGGCGGCGCGAATGACTCGATCGCTGCATCGCCAGACTTCTCGGTCAACGGTCCTAGCACGTGCCACTGCGAAATGCAGCCCTGAGCGGCGGCGATCTGCCGCGCGCCTTCCGGATCGGCGGCCTGCGTCAGAGCCTGCACGCAGAGGTCTCGAAGTTCCGTGCTTGCACCGGACAGATGCGGCTTCAGCAGCGCCAGTGCTTTCGGAAATTCCGCGGACGGAAGCCGGTCGCGCAGCAGTGACACGGCATTTTTAAAGACGTTTTTTTCTTTGCTGACCAATGCGTCGTTGAGGTAACTGACGATGCCTTCGTCGGGCGCCCAGCGCGTGGCGACGCGAATCGCGTTGAATACCGTTTCACTGATGCGCGCGTCTGAGTCCGTAATCAACGGCTTAAGCAGTGCGAAACGATCGAGCTTGCGGCATTTGCCCATCCCCTCAATGGCCGCGAGGCGCACGTCGGCTTTGCCGCTTTTTAGATAATTCGTAAACAGCGGTGCGTATTGATCGGCGTCACAGGAGGCCACGATCCTTATCGTCCGGGCAAGTAGCCAGCCGTTGCCTGCTTCGAGTTGCGGAAGGAGTCTGACCAGCGCGGCGCACGTGTCGGGTTCGGCGGATCCGCTCAACAGATCGAGCGTCAGATCGTTCAACACGATTTCATTTGCGGCGAGCAACTCAACGACAGCCGCGGCGCGCGCGCGCGCGGGAAATGCGCCCAGCGCTCCCTGAATCGCGTCCTGCGCGGCTCTGTCGCCCTCCTTTAACAGGCGCTTCACGAGCGGCTTGAGCGTTTCGGGTAGCCGCGCTTGTTTCAATGCCGCAATGACCGCCAGGCGCGTCGGCTTGTCTTTGTGATCCAGCAACGCCAGAAGCTTGTCTCGCGCCGCGTCTCCCCCAACGAAAGGCAGCGCCAGAATTCCGGAGCGCGGGTCGTCGCTGGCGAGCGCCAGGCTGACCGTGGGCCACGATTTTTCGTGCGAAATTTTTGCCAGCGCCACCAGCGCCTCGCCCCGCACGCCGGGATCGGCATCCTTGACCGCGGCCTCGATTGCGGGAAGCGCCGCGTCGGAACCGATCGCGCCCAGCGCTTTGAACGCGCCGGCGCGCAACACGGCGTCCTGTGATTTCGCCAGTTCCTGCGCGGAGTCGAGTATTTCCTTGCCACGAATTCCGGCCAGCGCCGCGAGCGCCTGGCTGCGCAGCCACGGTTCGTTTTTAGCCGAGAGCATCGATTGAAGCTTAGGCACGGCCAATTCGGCGCGCTGCTCGGCCAGATCGTGGATGGCCTCCCATTGGAGTATCCAATCGGCGTTGTCGAGACTGTTCAAAGCGCGTTCGACGCCCGCGGAATCGGAGACCACTCGCCCCTCGGCGGCGAATGCGGATGCGGCGAAAACGAGAATTGTCAGCGCGCTTTTCATCGTTGATAAATCGGCAGGAATCGATAGGGGACTCCCAACACAAGGATTGAGAGCGCTGTGGCAAACTGCGGGCTGGAACCGCTGTTTCCGGCGGGCCAGCCTCCATCGGCTTTCGCGCGCGCCAGGAGCGCATCGCGAATGCGCGCATACCACGGCTGATAGTACGCGTCGCCCGCCTGGTACATGCTTTGTATTGCGTAATAGTGGGCGTAGTTGTAGTACTCGACATTGCTGAACTTGCCATCGTTGTACTTGACCAGGTACTCGAGGCCGTGCTGAACGCTTTGCGAATTCTTCTGGCCGCTCATCATCAGCGACATGACTCCCGCCGACGTGCGCGCGAATCCGGGCGCTCCTCCGGGCTGATAGCCGAATCCGCCGCCGCCGTTGGCGGACTGGCAGCGTTTGACATACTGAACCGCGCGTTGCAGCGTTTGATCGGGGACGAGAATGCCCGCTTCCTTCGCCGACGTAAGCGCAACCAGATGCATGACGGTGGCGGAGATGTCGGCGTCGGCCGGCTGCGGTCCATAGCGCCAGCCGCCTTCAGGGCTTTGCGCGCGGAGCGTGACGTCAACGCCCATTTTCAGCACGTCGCGGATTTCCTTGCGGTGATCGCTTTCGCCCCAGACTTCGGACAGCGCCAGCAGCCCCAGCCCGTGCTCGTACATGCCCTGCTGCGTGCCGCCCAGAAAACCTTTGCCTTCGACGCCGCGCTTGATCATGAACACCGTGGCTTTTTCAAGCACCGCGCCGTATTTTCCGCGCTTTGGAAAATTACCTTTCAACATGAACGCCATGAGCGACACGGCGGTGTCGGCCATCGGGTAGGTCGTGCCCCAGCTCCCGTCCGGATTTTGCGTATTGGCGAGGAAACTCAAGCCTTTTTCAATCGCGATCTCCGCCGCCGGAGACAGTTCGGCCACTCCGACGCCGGACGCATTCTCCGCGCGAGCGCCTCCGCACGCAAGGATCACGGAAAACGATATTGCGACAACCAGTCTATTCATTCGTTCACTTTCTCCGCGGTTACTTCGAAAGCGCTTCATAGTATTCTTCAAGCAGCCCTTTGTATTCGGCGGGCAATTCGCGCGCGTAATTCTCCTGCAACGCTTCCTGCTCGCGCGGATTCAATGCGCCGATGAGCGCTTTGTTGGGGCCTTTGCGCTCGCCTTCGGCCGTTTTGGAATTGGCAATCATGCGGGGCATTTCCTTCGGATCGAGGCTTTGATGCGGAATCACGGCCAGTTCGGGCGGCCCGATTCCAATTCCTATTTCCGGTTCGGTGCCTGGTTCCGTTCCCGGCTCCTTGCCAGCCTCCAGCGCCGCGTGCAGCGCGGCGAGCGCGGCGGCGTCGGCTGCGGCGGCTTGAGCTTGTTCGCCGTTGCCCAAATGCTGTGCGGCTTCGGCCAGCGCGGTCTGCAACGCCGCGACATCGATGTTCGCCAGCGCCGCGTTAACATCCGCCTGCTGGCTCTGGAAATTTTGCAACTGCGCCTGAAATTCCTGCGGCGTGGCGGCTTCGAGTTCGTTTTTCAGCGATTCCAGGTCTTTCATGGCTTTCTCCAAATCCGCGAAGTCGGAGAGCGCCACCGTTGACTCGTCTTCCAGAATCTTTTCGACTTCGTGAAGGACTTCGAGAACCTTGTCCTGTTGCGCGACGGCCGGGATCGGCTGCTTTTCGCGGATATTCTGCACGCTGCTTTCCAGCATTCCCTTCGTTGGCTTTTGAACCATCAACGCGTCGGCCTGCACCATTTTGACTTTCGCCCCTTCGTCGGTTTCATCTTTCGCGGACGCTTTCAAGCGCTCGTGAAAAGTCTGAATTCGGGGGAGAATCTGGCTTTGCAGCAGCGCCAGTTCCAGACGCTGATTGTCGTCCGCCGCCTGGCCTTCGAGGAGTTGCTTGCCCCAGGCGCTCGTCTCTTTCTTGCGCTGCTCCTGCTTTTTGATGATGACGCGAAGTTCCGCGAGCAAACTTTCGAGTTCCGCGTTGGGCGAGCCTTTCAAGAGTTTGTCCAATTCCACGACCGCGGTCTGAATTTCCTTGTCCGCCACGTCCACATGCGGCTTGAACTTTGGCATCTCCTTGCGCGCTTTGCCGAACGCGTCCGCCGCGCCGAGCACATTCGTTTTGTTGATCGCAGTCACCGACGAACTCATCGAGACGAGCCTGTCGGCGTGCAGTTCCTTCGTGAGTTCGTTGGACCGGATATCGTCCGCGAGCGACGCAAGCTTCGAACTTACCGAGCCAAGGCGCGTGTTGACCTGCAACTGACGCTGCTCTTCGGCCAGCGCCTGTTCGCCGCGCGCCGGACGCGCCTCTCCGGCGGCCGCACTGACGGCGCTTGCGATCAGCAAACAGAAAACGATGCGTTTCATCATAGTCATTCTCCGACCTTCAACACTTTGACCTGTTCGGACGCTTCAACTTCCGCGTCTTTCGATTTCTTAATTTCGCCCGTCAGATTCGCCAGCGTTTCGTAGACGTACTTCTCGTATTCGGCGAGACTCAGGATCGTGACACGGCGTGTTTGCGAGCGGCCAACATGCGGACCGTCCTTGCCGTCGTAGTTGTCGTGAACTTCAATCGCGTACGCGACGACATCGTTCTCCTTCAGACTCTGGATGCTGTCTTTGAGTTTCCAGCTCAGCGCTTCGAGCGGCTTGCCGCTGAACGATTGAATCGGAACCTTTTTTTCCTCGCCTTCATTTATTGAATACGCCAGCCAAGCCTTGACGACGCCAAAATCATCAATGGCTCTGAAACTTATCGTGACTTTCTTATTGACCGTGGCCTTTTCGTCACCGTAGGGCTGAATGATGTCCACTTCGGGCGCGACGTCCGGGACCACGCGAAGAAAATGCTGAACGCCTTCGTCGTAGCTGTAACCGTGGACGCTCTCCGTCCAGCGGAATTGATAATTGAACGAACTCTTCGCGGTCGTTTTGTAGGCGACGACATGCCCATTTTCGCTCAGTACCAACGGCGTCACCGCCCCGCCTTCCAGGAGCATCTCCGCTTTTGAAACGGCCGGATCGACGCGCAGTTGCCACGACACGTCCGTGCCTTCCAGCACGTCGGGACTGAGATTGCCGATGCTTTTCTCCTTCATGTTCGTGTACTTGGGAAATTGAAG
This sequence comes from Planctomycetota bacterium, assembly GCA_038227045.1. GTDB lineage: Bacteria > Planctomycetota > SZUA-567 > H5-PLA8 > H5-PLA8 > JANXLS01. Next base: position 72,231 of record JBBRQD010000009.1, on the reverse strand, counting down.
TTTAAGCGTTGCATCCGTTACACGCGGCGGCGGTACGACCGAGACGGTGTACTTTTCAGTCTTCGCGTCGCCGATGCGCACGTAGTACGCGAAGCCTTCGAAGACGTTGGGGAAGGCGTAACTGAGTTCATCCTTCTCGTTGACTGCGACAGGAAGTTTTTTCCAATCTGCATCCTTGGGCTGATAATAGAGCGTTCCCTGCGCGGGAATCAGCCCGTCGGCTTTGACGGTCAAGGTCGCCGTGTCTCCCTGGCGAATGATGATGTTTCCGGACATCGCAACAATATGAGTGCGCGTCGGGTACTTCGCTTCCGAACCTGGATTGAAAAGCCGCAGCACGAGGACTTGAAAATAGTCGGACCACCTGACGCTCAAACCGCAGAAGAAAAGGAACACCAGCGCGGAGACGACGAAGATGCGTTTGAGTTGCCCGAAATTAATAATGTCGCGGAAATCGAGGGGCCCGGTGACATCGAGCGCCTGCCGTTCCATCGCGCGAACCAGCGAAGGGGACGCGTCCACGGCAGACGTCCCGGTGCCGAATTGGACATACGAGACGAGCAGGCTTTCGAGTTCCGGGTGGCGGCGTTCGACTTCCAGCGCAACGCGCGTGCGGTCGTACGGCTTCAGATACCGTATCCAATTGCGGTAGACGACCCACGAAATGGTGCCGACATTAATGAGCAGTAGCAACACGCGCGCATAGCCCGGGACTTCGAGCAGCCAGTCGATGGCGAAGTCCAGCAGAATCAGCGCGATGAGCCAAACGAGGGTGTGGCAGAGTCCGCGCGTGTGGTAGAAACGCCGCTCCCTGTGCCAAGCCCGTCGAAGCTTGACTTCGACGCCGCCGCGTTCGGATGTGATTGCCTCTGCTGCCATTGATGCATTCCCTGAGCCGCGCACGTAAGTAAGCGGCCTTATTACACGGTTTTGGCCGCTAACTTACGTGCGCGGCTCTTGACTTCCTACGCCAGATCGTGCCGCCTGCGGATAAACCATTCGGTCCCGCCGAGCAGCACAATCAGCACGAAGACCACGGGCAAATCGAACAACTCTTTTTCTTTCCGGACTGTCGTCGAGCGCGTTTCTTTTTTGATTGCCTTGGTCAATTGTGGGAGTTCCTTGATCGTGAAATAGCGCCCGCCGGAAATCTGGGCGAGTTCTTTTAATGCACGTTCCTGCATCGCTGGTTCGCGCTGCTCGAGCGGTACGGTCGTGACTTCAATTTCCAATTTGTTGGCGGAGGCGACTTCTTCGTTTGCGGGGCGAATGAGGTAGCGCCCGTCTTCTTCAGGAATGTAAGCGCCCTGGAAGAAGCCGGGCTTTTGCGGAACGGCGTCGAGTTTCACCGCGATGGCCCCTTTCCCGAGGGGGTCGGGCGCGCCCGCGCGTTCGACATAAGCGGTGTACGTCTGCGCCTGAATCGGCTCGTAAGCTTCGTTGACAACAGTCGCAAAAATCTGCACGCGGTCGTGCGCCTGGCACGCGGTGCGGTCGGTCTGAAGTTGGACGCGCTTGTTGCCGCCCATCAATCGGGAGAGCGTGAGGAAGCGGATGACCTGGCCCCAGAAACGCGAATGGTATTTGTCGCCGCGTTTGAAGCGCAGGCGCCACAATTGGTCAGAACCGACGAAGAACGACTTGCCGCTGCCGTAACGGCTCCACGCGATGAGCGGATACGATTCATTGCGCCGCAGCCCGTCCGACAATTCGGCGAGCACCGTCGCGCCGGGCTTCGCTCCGGTGAGGCTGGGCACGTGATGGAGCGGGCGCACGATCGACCAGAGCGTGTCGTTCTTGTCGTTGGACGTCTCGAGCGCGACCGCGGCGCTCTGATAGCCCGCCGCCGTGACGACCGGGTACACATCTTCGCTCAGCAATTGCTTTTCTTCGACGCCAAGTTTCACGGGCAGCATCTGTTCAATCGGCGTGCCGCCATAAGTCGCGGGGGCGTACATCGGGCCGGCGAGCAGTAGCAGCGAACCGCTGCGATTTTTTACGAGTTCGTCGATGCGCTGCATCTGCGAGCTGTTGAAATAGCTAGACGGCACGTCGCCGAGGATCACGAGATCGAAGTTGAACGCGTCGGCGGCGTCCTCGGGAAAACGCGAGAGATACTGCGGCGAAAATTTCGCGAGATTCGGATCGCCTTCGGTCATCAGAAATTTCACATCCAGGCGGGTGTCGCGGAGCAGCACGGCGCGGAGGTAGCGGTACTCCCAGCGCGGCGCGCCTTCGACGTAGAGCACTTTGATTTTCTCATCGATCACCGTCATGGTCGTCGCAAGCTTGTTGTTGTCGACGACCGTTTCGCCGGGCAGCGCCGGGACGGACGCTTCGAGTTTTACCGTGCCCGATTTGCCTTCCGGCTCAAAGGTGATTTCTTCGAATTGCGTCTGGCCCGTCAGCGCGATCGGCTTGCTTGCGATCTCCAGGCCATCGAGCGACAAGCGCAGTACCGCCGGCTGATTGCGAAAACCTTTGGACTGCAACTGCACGCGCACGGGCACGTGATCTTTGTTGAACGCGGTTTCCTGAACGACGATGTTCTGAACCTGAACATCCGGCGGTTCGGGGAAACCGATGCCGACAGGAAAAAGCGGAATTTTCCGCTTCTTTAATTCCGTCGCGGCTTCGACGGGATCGAGACCTTTGTTCGAGCCGCCGTCGGTGAGCAGCACGACGCCGACAATCGGCTGTCCGCCGTATTGCGCCACGGCGTCTTCGATCGCCGACCCCAGTGCGGTGGCCTTGGACGATGCTTTGGCTTTCTGCAGGAATTCAGCCGTGGCGCCTTCCTGATTCGCGGGCAGCAGATTTTCACCGAATGCGAACAGCCGGACTTTCTGATCTTGTCCGAATTTCTCGATCAGGTCGAGTTCCTTGTTCTGCAAAATTCCCTTTGCGATATCGATGCGCGGGACTGCCGCGACTTCTTTTTTGATCTGTTCGGTAAGCTGGCTGCCGGGGCCTTGCTGCTCGTACTTGATTTTGCCGAGCGCCAGCGCGGCGTCTTCCTGATCCTCTTTTGTGTTGCGCGCATCGCCGATGGCCATGCTTTCCGACACGTCCATGAGCACGAGCACGACGCCGCGCAACTGCGAGGACAAATCCAGCGCCATGACGGGCTGCCAGAGGACCAGCACAATCGATGCGATCAGCGCGGCGCGCAGCGTGGCCAGGAGCGTTCGCAGAAAACGCGAGACGCCTTTTTCGCCGCGATACTGAAAGAAGGAGAACACGATGGCCCCCACGATCAGCAGCAGCGCGACGGCGAACGGCCAGTCGCGGCGGAAGTAAACTTGGAAGTGAGTCACCACGTCCGACTCACCAAGGCCCAGCAATTTATTGAACATCGATTCCCACTAAAAAAGGTTTCAGGTTTCAGGTTTCAGGTTTTCACTCTTTACACTCCGACTTTCTCGGCGCTTCCCGACAAGATTTCCGCTGCGGTCAATTTTCGTCCCAATGGAGCGACTTCTGCCGTGACGACTTTTGAGTAGCGCTTTGCCAGCAAAGATTCGATGAGGAAAACGGCCAGCGCCAATATCAGAATTTCGGTCCAAAGTTCCCGGCCAAGGCGCGATTCGGTGATGAGCCGCACGACGTCGGAATCGTCGGTGAGGATTGTCGCGGGGACACCGGCGAGCGCGGTGTTGAGCGCCGGGCCGCGCAGGCTGCGCACGTCGGATTCGCTGGTGTCCACGTTGGCCGCCATGAGCGTCACGGCGGTTTCACCGGCGGCCTGGATTTCGTAAAACCCTTGCAGATCGGTACGCGGGTATTCGAGCGTGGGAACGCCGCCGCGGTCGGTGAGCGTGACTTCGGTCTTTTCGCCGGCTGGGTTTTTGATCGAATACGCAGCCTGGACACTGCGGCCCGGCAGTTGAAGCAACAACGGATCGCCAACGACGAACGGACGTTCATTGGCTTGCACCAGCATCGAACCGATGCCTTCGTGGAGCAGAATTAAGTAGAGCGGATGGATCGGCAAATCGGTCCATTCGCGGTCGGCGGTCGTGGTAAACATGAGGACTTTGCCACGGCCGACTTTGCGTTCGGCAAGCAACGGCACGTCAGACCCGACGATGCCTGTCCCGGACGCTATGCGCAGAATCTCCTGGCCTTCGGGTAGCAGCTTGGAACTGAAGTAGCGGCGCACGCGGGGCGTGTCGACGATCTTCGATGGAAGCGACGCGATTTTCTGGGCCAGCGGGTGCGATGAAAATTTTGCGTCGATCGACTGTCCCGCATTTTTCGCGGATGGGTCGCCGACCTCGTCGCCGATTTCGAGCGGTGCTAATTGGGCCGATTGAGTCCACGTGTTGAACGCTTGCGGCGTGAGCTTCTTTCCCACGAAGATGAACAGTCCGCCGCCGCGTTCGACGAATGCGTGCAATGCGCGCGTTTGCTCAGCGGGCAATTCCGCGACGTTAGCCAGCACCGCAATATCGTAGTCCGCGAAGGGCTGCGTCGGGAGTTCCGCCGTTGTGACATGCTGCACGGTGATCGACTGGCTCGCTGCTGTTTTCTTCGGAAAGAGCGCGGTCATGAGGTAGTCGGTTTCGCTCTGAAACGGCAGCGGCGAGGGTTCGCCGTCGACGAGCAGCACGCGCACCTGTTCGCGGACGTGCGCGACAGCGTGCCGGGTGTTGTCTATGACCAACGCGTCCGGGCCGAGGCTGGCGGTCAGGCGCACATCGCCGGCTTCGGCACATTGGAAAAAGAGCGTCACGACTTCACTCTGCCCGGCGTTGAGCCGCGCGATGACTCGCTGATCGATCATCTTGTCGTTTGCCGAGAGGCTGACGGACACCTCCTGCATCGGGCGCTGGCCGAAGTTGCGAACTTCGGCGACATAGCGCGCGGTCGCGCCTTTGCGCAGTGCACCGGAGCCCAATTCAAAGCGCGTGAGCGCCGCGTTCTCGAAGTCGTCGCTCGCAGTGGAAATGACGAAGAGCTTGCCGAGGTTGCTCAACGTCTGCATCGATTTTTTCGATTTGTCCGAGAGCGCCTCCCATGATTTGATCTGCGCGTCGCTGATCAGGTAGCATTCTTTCGACGCCGCGTGAATTTCGGCCATGAGCGTTTCGAGTTCTTCGAGGCACGGTTCGAGATTCATTTTTTCCGGGAGGACTTTCGTGCCCGCGATGATTTCGGCGAAGTGATTCTTCTCGTAGCCGACGTTGCGCATCAGAATGCGCGGACGGCTGCCCATTTCGACGAGCGTCACCGGGCTGCCCGGTGTGATGGTGCCGAGAATTTCATCGAGCCGCTGCTTGGCGCGGTCGAAACGCGACGCGCCCGTCACGCCGTGCGCCATGCTAAAGGAGCCGTCGAGTCCGATCACGATGCCGCTTTGACCGCCGCCGAGCAGTTTGGCGCTGGAGGCGCTGAGCGTTGGACGGACCAATGCAAAGGCCACCAGCGCGATCGCGAGGCAGCGCAGAATCAGCAAAAGGATGTCTTCGATGCGGATGCGGCGCGAGCGAACGAGCAGTGCTTTGCGCAAAAATTCCATCGCGGCCCAGTCGGTCTGCTTGTGACGCAGCTTGTTGAGCAGGTGGATAATGATGGGCACGCTGATGCCACCGAGCGCAAGCCAACCCCAAAGCCATAGTGGATTCAAAAAAGTCATCAGTTTACTCAGACACCAGTTGCGCTTCGCTCAAAACGACGCCAGCCGGAAAGCGCAATGCCCCGGCGAAATTCACTTCTATTTCGAGTTCTTTTGTTTTGGGCAATTCCAGCGAAAGCCATTCGCCGCGGGAGCCGGAAAGTGCTTTCTCGAAGAGCACTTTACCTCCGGCCGAAATCTTTACCGACGCGCCGCTGCGCGCATCGGCCACGTTTTTGAGGCTCGTGCGGAAGATCGTTTTTTCGGCACGTTCGGGAATCGGAAGTTTCGCGATTGTGCCCGGCCACAGTTTGACGCCCCAGATTCCGGTTTCGTTTTCAGCGGCGGTTTCAGGCACCATTTTTGTGGCGATGAGCGGAACGAATTGAACATTTTCGGGCGCGAATCCCGCGACTTTGGCGGCGGCAGAAGAATAGCGTTGAGCAGACCAGACCGCGTTGAGCGGAAATGCGAGTTTGCCGAGGATGGCGTGCGTCAGTTCGATGTTCGAGCCATTGAGTTCAGCTTTGCCTTTGAAGACGCTCCCGTCACGCAGGCGGATTTCATCGAGCGCCATGCCGGCATCTTTATTGTCGATTGAGAAGACGAAACGCAGTGCGTTTTCGCGGGCGAGCGTCAGTGATCCCAACGCCGTATTCATGCCGATTTTTTCGCGATCGATCCAGAGAATGTCGCCGGGAATCGGCTGGGCACCGTCGCGGTACAGCGTGGAGGGGCGGCTTGAATTCAATTCGAGATTCTGGCTAAAATCGATGCTGGCGAGAATCGCGGAGTCGATGCGCTGCGATCCGAAGAGCGGCGAATCGATGCTCAGTTTCTTGCCGATGAAACCGGAGATTTCAGTCGCCCAGACCTCGCCGTTCTTCAAGCGAATCATGCGGGAGGAACTGATCGTCTGCGGCGCGTTGTCTCTAATAAGGTAGCTGACATCCTTCCACGCAACCGGATTTTCAGCCACGAGCAACTGCCCGTCCTTGAGAATCAAAGAGCCTTCGAAGCGCTCCTTTGCGGTCACGACAGAATCGGCGCGGCATATCCGCGATGAGAGCAATAGAAGGAGGCAGAGCGATGCAACGCTCAATCCTTGTCTTCTCACATTAATTGCTCCGATTGTCATCATTCAGTCTCATTCCAGAGCCGCGCACGTCAGTAAGCGGCTAAAAATGTGCCGTGTAGTAATGCCGCTTACTTACGTGCGCGGCTTTTTTTATCTCGCCGAAAGCGTTCTGTAACGGCTGAGCAAATACGCCGACAGCACGCCATCGAGCGGCTTGGCGGTATTCACCAACACGTAATCGACCTGCCGGCGTTCGCACGACGTCTTGACGTGCCGCAGGAATTTTTGAACTTCTTCGAGGTACCGCGCGCGCACGCGTTTGGGCTGCGTGACGATCTCGCCGTCGTTTTCGAGGCCGACAAATTTCATCGAGCCGTCGAATGGAAATTCCAATTCAAACGGGTCCATCAAATGAAATACGCAGACGTTGTGGCCGCGATACCGCAGATGATCGAGGCCCTTCAGGAACTCTTCGGTATTGTCGAGTAAATCGGAGAACAGAACCACGAAGCCGCGGCGCGTGATGCGGTTGGCGAATTCATGCAGCAGCGCGGCGATGTTCGTGCGCGGCTCGGGCTTGACCTTCTCCAATTCGGCGGCGATGTTGCGGACGACCGACATCGTGCTCTTGGGCGCGATGTATTGTTTCAGCACCGAATCGAAGACCGCGAGACCCACCGAATCGCGCTGTTCGATGATCAAATACGCCAGGCTTGCGGCCATGTATTTTGCGTATTCGAGCTTGTTGACCGGGCCGGAACCGTAATGCATCGAGCGGCTGGCGTCGAGCAGCAGGTTGGCGGTGAAATTCGTTTCGGCTTCGTAGAGCTTCAAGTAGTATCGGCCGGTGCGTCCATAGACGCGCCAGTCGACGTGGCGCAACTCGTCGCCGGGCACGTACTGGCGGTGCTGGGCGAATTCGGTGCTGAAGCCGCGCAGCGGGCTTTTGTGCATGCCGACGCGGACGCCTTCGACCACTTCGCGCGCGATCAGGTCGAGGCTGCCGAGCTTCTGCAGCACCGCCGGTTCAAGATACCGCGGATTTTTCTTTGCTTCGGCTTGCATCGTAGAGGCGCTCGTCGGAGGGGATCGTTTCAATTAGTTTTTTAACGATATCGTCGGTGCTCAGTCCTTCGGACTGCGCGGCGAAATTAGGGATGATGCGGTGGCGCAAAACCGGCAGCGCGACGGCCTTGATATCATCGATTGAGACGTGGAAGCGGCCGCGCAAAATGGCGCGGGCTTTCCCGGCGAGAATCAAATTGAGGCTGGCGCGCGGCCCGGCGCCGAAGGTGAGCCAGTCCTTGATGAACGCCGGCGCATCGGGTTCCTTCGGGCGTGTCGAGCGGACGAGTTTCGCGGCGTAGTTGAAAATGTGATCGGCGACGGGCGTGCGGCGAACGAGCTTCTGCAGCGCGATGATGTCTTCCTTGTGCAGCACCGATTCGAGCTGCGATTCGGCCGCGCCGGTGACGCGCTTCATGATTTGGATTTCTTCGTCCCAATTCGGGTAGTCGACGAAGATGTTGAAGAGGAAGCGGTCCAACTGCGCTTCGGGGAGCGGATAGGTGCCTTCCTGTTCGATTGGATTTTGCGTCGCGAGCACGAAGAACGGTTCGTCGAGAACGTAATCTTCGCCGGCGGCAGAGACCTTTTTTTCCTGCATGGCTTCGAGGAGCGCGGCTTGAGTCTTCGGCGGCGTTCGATTGATTTCGTCGGCGAGAACCAGGTTGGCGAAGATCGGGCCTTTGGCGAACATGAACTTGCGGTGGCCGGTTTCCGGATCGTCCTGCAGGATTTCAGTGCCGGTGATGTCGGACGGCATCAAGTCGGGCGTGAACTGAATGCGCTTGAAGGACAGCGACATCGTCTTGGCAAGCGTGCTGACGAGGAGCGTCTTCGCGAGGCCGGGCACGCCGACGAGCAGGCAATGTCCGCGCGCAAAGATCGCGATCATCATTTCGTCGATGACATCAGTTTGGCCGACGATGACTTTCTGCAGTTCGCCGACGATTTTGTCTCGGGCGTCGCGCAGGCGCTTGACGGCTTTTTCGTCGTCGGCGCTTAGTTCAGGATTTGCAGGCGTTGCAGCCATGGAACCTCCGTTTTTTACCGCAAGAGGACGCAGAGGTGCGCAGAGAATTGTTTGGAGTTCAGCCTTCAGGCTGCACCCATATCAGCCTGAAGGCTGAACTCCGAACCTTTGCGTCCTCTCGCGTTGAATTATCTGGTTACCGATTGTTTTGTTGAGTACACCCGGATGCGTAGGCGTTATTTGGCAAATATAATTTTTTCCGCGTCGAACGATATTTGTTGCGGCCCAATGTGAATTTTCAGATCTTTTCCGGTGCCGTCGAAGGTGGCTTCCGGAACGGTGCCTTTGGCCAGCGTCAGCGTGAGCGTGAAATCGCTTTTGCACGAAACCTCAATGACGTTCGAGAGTTCGCGCGTGTGAAGCTTCTCGGGCGTCGTGGAGAAGCGGCCTTGCAGGCGCGTGCCGGATTGGGCGGTCACGGTGAAGCCCTGGTCGCCGATGCTCACGGCGCAATTCATACCGGCGTCGAGCGTCCAAAAGGTGGCGCTCTCCGATTTGCAGGCGATCACGAAGATGGCGGGAGCACCGGACGCGCCGCTATAGTCGGCCGCAAACGACGTGTTTCGATCGCGTCCATTTTCAGTGACGAAGCCGGAGCCGTCCGGCCGCAAATCGGAAACACAATTGCGCGGCGGGACGACGGTGTGCTCGCGGTTCGCGGCGGGCAGATCGTGTTCGAGGTTTTCGCGCAATTGCCAGCGCGAACCGAGACCGGCGATTTTCAGAAATGCGGAACCCAACGTTTCTCTGTTCACGCGTTTGGGTTGGAGTGCCGACAGGTTCACCGTGGCGGCAATGTCGTCGGCATCTTTCCAGACATTTCTGAAAACCCAGACGGTGCCACTGGGATCTTTAAACGTCTTCGGAAATTCAAAGGCTTCGCCCGTCTCCGAGGCGTGGAGCAAATTGGTCATGGCAAACACCCCTTGTTGAGGCGCGGCGATTCCGAAACTCTTGTCTCCGCGCATGCCCCAAAACCGATCGATTGCATTTGCAATAAATGGGCGCGACGTTTCCACGCACGACGCACTCATTCCCGGCGCGACCCATTCAGGCCGCACCACGGCTGACGGTTTTGCGCGGTCAGCGATCGTTTGCATCAGACAGAAATCCACAATCATTTCGCCGGGTGTGCCGGTTGTGAAATCGGCGCCTTTGACGTTTCGATGGGCAATCAGAAATGGTAGAAGGCTTCGCCCCAGCGTTGCGGGCAGCGCCGGGTTTGAATCGTCGAGGCAATCAAACAGCCCGCGTTCGAGAAACCGCTGAAGCGCGTGCTCGGCCACTGTCTCGCTTCGCATGACTTTTTCAAACCGGTTGCCGCCTGTTTCCTGTTCCTTCTTTTTTGCCTGCCACTCCGCAATCCGATCGTCGGTTTCAGTTTTGAACTCCTCATCGCTGAGCAGGTACAAACGCGGGCAAATCAGATAAGGCTGCGGCTGCTCCAGCGCGACGCGAACCAGCAACGTGTGCCGTCCGGGTGCGAGTTGAAGCAAGTCGCCTTTCTTAATATCCTGCCCCGAAAGCCACAGCGCCATCTGTGGAATGCGCCATCCGACATTCGTGAGAACTTTCACGGGCCGCGCGCGATCGTTCTCGATTGCCGTGTAAAAATAACAGACGCTCGGCGCGGTGAAATTTGTCAGCGCGCCCGGGTCGATGACGCTTCTGTCGGCGATATATTTGCCGAACGACAGCGGCGGCAGCGCGGTGAAATCGCGCGTCATGCCGAATGCCCGCGCGCGCGTCCCGATGTCGGCGCGCAGGTGCCGGTGCCCGCCGATGGATTCCAAATAATCCAGCAGCCCTTGCGGCGGCTGCGGCCCCCACGCGTTTTTGTCCGGCGGGGAGAACGGTCCCGTGAAAAGCCAGCGCCCCGGAATGATATCGTGTTCGATTTTATTCAAGGGCAGGCCGCGTCCAAGGTCCAAGTCCGCCAGTGGCTCGATCGTCCGGACTTGCGGCGGCTGGGGTTCGGGCGGCGTATTGCTGGGATCGTGAGCGATCGCGAGCGCCGCGAAAGCCGCCGCGCCGCGCACTTTTGCCTGCCACTCGCTGCCGGGATTCTGATCGTAATCGAGGGCGCTGGGTGCGCTGCCTTCCCGCAACGGATCGTAACCGTCGGAGACGATCATGTAGCGGACGCGATCGTCGATAAAAGCGGACACGACGGCGCGGTATTCGGGGGTCCAGGCGTCATAGCACAGATCGTACGCAAGTGCGACGCCGATCAGCGCGTCGGACGACAGGTAGCGGTTAGTGCAGAAATCGTCGCGGAGAGCGGCTTCGACGATGTTCATTGCAGCTTCTGCCTGCTGCTTGTCGCCGCTGAGAATGTAGAGCAATCCGAAGGCGGTGGCATGAACCGATTTTTCGCGTGGCGCGGCGGGGGATTGGAGTTTCTCGCGCAATTGAGCAAGTATCGCCAGTCCGGCGGGAGTCTTCGCTTTTTCGCGGAGCATCGGAATTTCCTTTTTTCGGAAAAGCAGCCGGGGGTGCTCGCCGGATGTCACTTCCTCAAAACCCGGTACCTTTGCGGGGAGCGGCTTGATCCGGCCAATGACGATGCCCTTGAGTTTCTCACCCCGGAACGAGCCTTCGAATTTACCTTCGAGCATCGGACTTGCGGGGCCGGTTCGCTTGAGGTCGATTTTGTATTCGGCATCGCCGACATCGTGGCCCACGTCGCGGCTAACGGACATTTTCGCAGCGAGATGAAGTTCGCCGTCCGCGTCTCCGGCGGCGCTGGCCAATTCGCCGCTGTGCCAAAATCGGCTGAGCGGTGCGCTGTACCCCCAGAGTTCGGTGCTCCACTTGCCATTCTCGCAGGAAATGTCGAGCGTCAAGTCACAGGGTTTGGCGTCGGTGTTTTCGCGCTTGGTGAAGATTCCATCCACGAGTTCGAGCGTGATTGCGCCTGAGAAATTTTCAGCGTGTGTTGAGACGGCGACGCATATCAGCAGAGCAGCGAGGAGTGGACGACGCATTCGAGGATTTCCGGTGGCCGGGATTGTATACACCGCATTATTTTCTCTCGCAAAGACGCAGAGGCGCAAAGAGAAAGGCTTGATGCTGTTGCCCTCTTCTCCCGGGAGAGGGTCGAGACGGAGCGCAAGCGTAGTCCGGGGTGAGGGAGGTCGCTGATTTAATCAATATGCGCTGATTAGTCAACGATCTCCCTCGCCCCGCGAGCGATACGGCTGCTCGTCGGCCCTCTCCCGGGGGGAGAGGGGGCGCGGTCGCGGCTCTTTTCTAAGCGAGCACTTCTGCGATTACGTTTCCGAAGTCTCTGTCCAATCGTTTGCGCCCGGGGACTTCGAGCTTTCGGGGGTCGAGGCCGAGGAGATGCATGATTGTTGCGTGGACGTCGGTGACGTAGTGCGGATGCTCGACGGCGTGGAAGCCGAGTTCGTCTGTTGCGCCGTGAATGGTGCCGCCCTTGATGCCGCCGCCGGCCATCCAGACGCTGAAACCGTAGGGGTGATGATCGCGGCCGTCGCTGCCCTGCGAACCCGGGGTGCGGCCGAATTCTGTTGCGAAGACCACGAGCGTGTCGTCGAGCAGGCCGCGTTGTTTCAGATCTTTTAAGAGGCCCGAAATCGGTTTGTCCACCTGCGTCGCGAGTTTGGTGTGATTGACTTTCAGGCCCGAATGCGAATCCCATGCTCCGGCCGCGCCGTCGCCGTGCTGAATCTGAATGAAGCGCACGCCGCGCTCGGCCAGGCGCCGCGCGACGATGAGCTGGCGCGCGAACGGTTCCGTGTCCTTGTTGTCGAGTCCATAGAGCGCCTTCGTCGCGGTACTTTCGGCGTCGAGGTTCATCGTCTCCGGCACGGCGGTCTGCATTTTGAACGCAAGTTGGTAGCTCTTCATGCGCGCAAGCATCGCCTTGTCGTCCGGGTATTCTTTTGCGGCGAGTTGATCGAGTCGCTGAACGAGATCGAATTGAGCGGTCTGCTCGGCTTTGTCGAGCGGCACTTCCGGCGCGGCGAAGGTGAGCGGATTCTTTGGATCGACGCGCAAGTTGACGGCGTCGAACGCCGGGCCAAGGTAGTGGCCGTCGCGCGTATCGAAATAGCGCGGCCCCATGTTGACGAAGGACGGCAGGTCTTCGGTCATCGAGCCGAGGCCATAGGTCACCCACGCGCCGATCGTCGGCACGCGCGGCTCGAGCATGTGGCGGCCGCTGTGGAACTGAACCTGCGCGCCGTGGTTGTCGTCGGTGGTCCACATGCTGCGGATGAACGCGATGTCGTCCGCGCACGAGCCGATGTGCGGGAACCAGTCGCTGATTTCCACGCCGCATTGGCCATACTTTTTCCAGCCGACTTGCAGCGGGTAGATGACGTTGCGCTGTTTGCCGTTTGCGTCGTTCACCACGACCACGCGCACTTTCTTGAGTTTCTCCGGGGACTGCACGTCCTTGTAGGGTGTTTCCGGAATCGATTTGCCAGCGTATTTGTTGATCGCGGGTTTCGGATCGAAGCTTTCCATGTGACTGACGCCGCCGCGCATGAACAGCCAGATCACGCGCTTCGCTTTCGGCGGGTTGGCGGGCTTAATTGCTTCGTCAGCCATCGCGTCGCGAACCATCATGGCCTGCAAAGCGAGACCGCTGAAACTCAGGCCCATGCGTTCGAGGAAGCGCCGGCGGCTTTGCAGGCGGTGGAGTTCGGTCAGGAGATTGTTTTTCATCGGAGTGTAATGAAATCGTTGTGACTCATCAACGCTTGCAGAAACAGTGCGCGCGTGCGTTGAGCGTCGGGTTTTGATGGCGTCAGGCCAGACAACGTTGCCAGGCTCTCCGAGCAGACTTTCGATTCTTCTTTTGTGGGCGGCCTGCCGAGCAGACTTAAGAATGCCTCGTCCACGAATGCGTTTTCGTCGAGCTTCGCTGTCCGCGCGGCCAGAGCGTCGGCGCATTCGCGTGACAGTTTGCTGTTTGCGAGCGCAAGGGCCTGCTGCGGAACAATGCTTTCTTGGCGGCGGTAGCATTCAAGCACGCTTGCGTTGTCAAATGCGCCCAGGAAGCGGTGCTCGTCGTTGGCGCTTTGCACGTAATAGAGCGAGCGGCGATTGCTGGATTCGCTGGCAACTTCAATGCTGGGGCCACCAATATGCAGGTCGAGTTTGCCCACGACAAACAACAATGAATCGCGGATCGCCTGCGATTCGAGACGGCGCGGATTCATGCGCCATAAGAAGGTGTTGTCGGGATCGGCGGCGAGCGTGGCGGCATCGGCTCCGGCGACGGACGAACTTGTGCGATAGAGGCGGCTGAGCAGCATCTGCTTATGAAGCCGCTTGAGGCTCCAGCCGTGTTCCATGAAATCGACGGCCAGCGTGTCGAGCACGTCCTGGTACGCGGGCGGTGGGCAGCGCCGCCCGAAGTCGCTGACGTCGGGCACCAGCGACGCGCCGAAGTGCCGCGTCCACAGGTGATTCACCAGGACGCGGGCGGTGAGCGGATTGCGCGCGTCGGCGACCCAGCGCGCGAACGCGAGGCGGCGTCCCGTGCTTGTTTCGGGGTAGCGCTGAACATCGGCGTTGGTCTTTTCTTCCGGCCCGTCTTTAGCTTTCAACGACGCGTGGAATGATGTGTATATATCGCCTGGCGCTTCCGCTTTTTTCCGGGCGGCCGCGAGCGTTTGTTCGGCGGCTTTCAGCTTCTTTTCAGCTTCTTCCTTTTTCTTTGCGACCAGCATCTGTTGTTGAGCATTGGCGAATTCAATTTCGGCTTCAATGAGTTTTATGCCCGCTTCCGCTTTCGCGGCTACGGTGAGCAGCTCTGAAAGGTTTGCCGGCGCGGGCTTTTGCGCGCGGGCTTGATCCGCGGCGAAAACGGCTCGGAACAGCGCCGGCTTGGTCTGTGCCATCGCCAGCGCTTTTTCGGCGATGGACGCGCCAGCCTCGGCGTCGGCGAGCGTCAAGGTTGCGGCGGCTTTTTCGTTCGGATTTCGCAGCGCCGCATCCGTGGGCAATTCAATCAGCGTGAAGCCGCAGAATTCCACGTCGGCGTCGAACGCGATGATTTGCATGGATCCTGGGCGGCGGGCTTGCGGCAGGTTGTACGCGAGCGCGGGTTTGCCATCGATGCTGACGTTGACGAGCTGGCCGCGCACTTGCACTTCCATTTGATATTTCGTGTTCGGCAGCACGGCGCGCGCCTGCATTCCGTCCGAAGGATACGTGCTCTTACCCTGCTTCGCCATGGCAACCTGAACCTTCGAACCGCCTTTGAAGGCGCTCATGTACACATTCACGTCGTCGTCCAAGTCGACATCGAACGCGAGACCGACGGATTTGTATACTTCGCCGCCGCGAATCGTAAACGTGAGACTCGCGGCAAAATCCACGGGCGGGTTTGCGCGCAGTTGAATGCGGCGCGATTCCAAGCCAACTTCGTGTTGCCGCAGGACTCCGTCCGCGTAGCGCCAGTCTCCTTTAATGGTCTGCCACAGGTCGGGCTTGGCGACATTGAAGTCGTCCTGAGCAAGGGTCTTTGGAGTTGTCGCGGCGGGCGATTTTGCGCCGGGCTGTTTGTGCTGAAATTCAGCGAGAGTCTTGCGCGCTTTATCGAGAGCCTCACGCGCGGTGGAAATCTCGCGTTCGGCCGCGGCGAGTTGGTCGTCGATAACGAACTGCTGTAGTCCCGGAGCGAACGCGGCGGCGGGCAATGCGATGGGAGCGACTTTGAATTCGGCGAACGAGAGCACCGTCGGAATTCCGGGCGCCAATGGATGCGCTTTGTCTTCGATTTTGTCGTCGCCGCGGATGTGCCGGTACGTGGCGCGGTCGAGATGCAGGTCGAATGCGCGCGGCAAGCCGTTCTTTTCGAAATCGGTTTCGCCGGGCCAGGCGTCGAGCCGCACATGATACGGCTCAAAGATCGCCCTCATGCGGTAGTAGTCGGCTTGCTCGATCGGATCGTACTTGTGATCGTGGCACTTGCAGCATTGCATCGTCACGCCGAGGAACGCGCGGTTGGTGTGTTCGATGACATCGTCGAGCCACGTGGTGCGATTGAAGAGGTAATAGTTGCGCGCGAGAAAACCCGTCGCGCGCAACGCGTCGCGGTTCTCGGGCGTTTCTTCGTCGGCGGCGAGCATCTCGACGATCATGCGATCGTAGCCCTTGTCTGCATTGACCGATTCGACGATCCAGTCGCGCCAGTGCCAGATGTGTTTTTGGCTTTGACGAAGCTCCGCGTCCAGACCATACCAGTCGCAATAGCGCCAGATATCCATAAAATGTCGCGCCCAACGCTCGCCGTACTGCGGAGAACTCAGCAGCGTGTCGACCGTTTGATTTCTCGCTGTGTCCGCATTGATGGAAGAGGCTTTTTGAAACGCACGAATTTGTTCCGGGGTGGGCGGAATGCCGATCAAATCTAGATACGCGCGGCGCAGCCACAATTCTGGCGCTGCTTCGGCTTGAGGCTTCAATTTTTTTGCGCTGAGACGCGCGGCCATTAGCGAGTCGACGTCCCCGTTGGCGCGCTTGGGCGATTGGTAGGCCCAATGCAGCCGCGGATCGGGTTCGGGCTGTTCATCGGCCGGCCCTTTGCACCCGCCCGAAATCCACTCTTTCAGCTTGGCAATTTGTTCGGCTGACAACGGAGCGCCTTCGGGCGGCATGCGTTCGTGCTCGTCCGGATTTGCTACCCGCTTCACGAGCGAGAGCGTATCCGGAGCGAGAATGTTGCCCTCTTCCCCGCCCTTGCGCATCGCCGCGATGGTGTCGAGACGCAGACCCGATTTTTGCTTGAGCGCGCCATGGCAGGCAAAACAGCGATTTTTTAGAATAGGCTTGATGTCTTTGAGGTAATCGACGTCGCCACACCGGGCCATTCCCGGCAGCAACAGGGCGAACGCAATCGTGGCGTGTAAAAGCAAAGATTTGCGTCGTCGCACGTGATCGGCCATGGAGCGCAACTCGGGCATGGGTTGAATCGCTTCCGCGTTATTTCGCCGTCGATCTCCAAACTTGAAATACACCGGGAGATTCGGATGAAAAACACAAAATGCGTCGCTACTGAAAAATATTAAAATAGATAAAAGACTGTGATCGTTCGATTAATTCGCACGTCTCTTGCGAAGCGTTGCGAGCAGGTAGAGGGCGCTTAAACAGAGCGCAATAAATGCGACGAGATGTGTCTTGGACGAGGCATCGACGGTGGGCTTTGTTGCGTTGGACAGCAAATTGGCGGATGCGGGAGGCGATTGCGTATTCTCCGGCGCTGGTGTCATGGATGGCGTGTTTCGGGCGCATGGGAAATTCAGCGGCGTCGAACTGCTCAAGTACAGGTTCTCTTGCTTGCTCTGTCCGGCCTGATGAACGCTCGATATGTATGAAACTTCCCAGCGATTTCCCGGCTCGAAGTCAATTTCGTTGAGAACGTTTTGCGATAATACGAGCGCGTCGGGCAGCGCGCCGACGGCATACTCGATTTCATACGTGGCCCAGGCACGGCCCATATCGAGCGGATGGAAGGATCGTTCGCTGGGTTCTTCGATTTTGACGATCCTGCCGTCAAGGCGTTTGCCGTCGGCGTTCAGATAGAAGTGCCGCAGGAGATATGTACCGTGCTTTTGATAATTCTCCGACGAGATTGGAAACTTGTCGTCGTTGCCCGAGGAGAGCGATTGCTGGACGATGATTTCTTCGACGGTTACAACCAATTTGAGCGTAATTTTGTGCGCATCAATCAGCATTTCCACGCGGCCCTGCGACAGCGGATGTGCCTGGGCGGGAATGCCGGTCACGCAGATGGACAGGATCAAGGCCGCGAAGGCAGGAGCCACTCTATTACAGTGTGTTTGACTGGAGCGACGATTTACAAACATTTTCCATTTACCATTTTTCATTTACCGATCCGGAGTCGGACCGCCTGGAGGTGGAGGAGGAAAGAAACCAAATCCGCCGGGTGGACCGCCTGGAGGGCCGGGACGCGGCCCACGCGGTGGGCCGTCTTTTTTCTGAAAGCTTGGATCGGGTTCGCCCTTGAACTGGCGCGCGATGAACGGAAATTCTTCGGTGATGTAGTAATGGTAAATGCCTTCGGGATATTCGGGGGTCGCGCCGATTCTGCCATTGCACGCGTCCAGATCGCCCGCACCTTTTACATATTCCCAGTCCGCTCCAAATCGGCCGTCGTATTTTCCGGGTGGGCCGCTGGCGGGCCGATCACCCTGTTTCAATTTGTAGCCCGATTGCATCTTGCGTACTCCGCTTTTTACATCCTTTAGATCGTTGTATCCGTACTGCGAATAAATCGGGAAGCCATCGGCGGCGTAACCGACCAGCACTGTTTTCTGTTTGTCGACGGAAATTTTGTCGATCAACTCCGTGGGCAGCGAATGGTAATGGTACTTGCCGCCGGGTTGGACGTGGGCGTTGTGCCGATCCAAACCCAGGTTGATTCCTCCGTTGATCGCTTCGTAACGCCAGGCGAAATTACCGTTCCAGAGTTCGGCGGTGCCGGGATCGAAAGGCACGCCGTTGAGTGCCACGCCGAACAAAATCGGCCCGGCCCGGCGTGACGTTTCGGATTCTTTGGGGTGCAATGGAACGCGAAATTCGTATTTTTGTTCAGCTATTGTGTTGGGGTTTCCGGGATTTGGAAACCTACCTGGTTCGTGATCGGGAATGCCGTTCGATACGATATACCGATAGTCGCCGCGCACTTCAATCGTGACACGGGCAGGAAACGCTGCGGCCTTCTCCGCTACAAGCGCTTGATCGGCGGCAATACATGCGGCCGTGACCAGGCAGCATATCGACAGGCGTTTCAACATTGCGGTCTCCGAAATAGTTTGAATCGTCTCGATAAAGTATGTGCGAACCGGAAGATTGGTTACACGAATTCCGCGCGGAATTCTATTTCAAGCCGTCCAAATATTTTCTAAAATCGGATATGGTGCCAATCAAAAGATGAATGGCGTTCAGATTCTGCGTTTCCGCTGGACCAGGGACTTGGGTGATGATGACTTGATCCGGCGCAAGGGCATCGCCGTCCAACGGCGTCGGATAATTCAGTTTCACTTTGGCACCCGAAGCGTTTATCCAATAATACTCCCTTTGATTGAACAAGGCATCGACACATTCCGTGTTGGAGAACGTGGGCTGACGCATTTGAGTTTTCAATTTTCCATCGGCGCCAACCCTGAAGATGAATTTTTTCCCCTCGTGCTCCACGGGAACGCCGTCGG
Organism: Planctomycetota bacterium; assembly: GCA_038227045.1. Lineage (GTDB taxonomy): Bacteria > Planctomycetota > SZUA-567 > H5-PLA8 > H5-PLA8 > JANXLS01. Next base: position 53,230 of record JBBRQD010000009.1, on the reverse strand, counting down.
GTTGATCCAGAATGACTGTCACAAGTCCGCGGTATCCATCTGGAATCAGAAACACTTCCGTGGGTACGCGATTCCAATCGTAGATCAACAACGCTGACCAATAAATTGGAAAAGCAAGAATCCAAAAACTGAGGATCAGGCGAATCACCAGCGGAAGGCCCGTTCTCATCAGATAAAACGGACTTACAAAAAACACCGGAAAGCAGACAACCAGGATAAATAGCCAAGCAATGGCGTATAATATGCGATTACTTACATAGGCCATCGCGATGGCTCCGACTTGCAGCGCTAAACCGATGATCAGATAATTGTATTTCATGCCTGGCGAATCCAGATGTTGTGTATGAAGCGCGAATGTCGTTTTCGCTGCCAAAGTCATAGCCGGGGTTGTTGAAGCGTCAATGGATTAATCCCTCGGCGGAGACGCGAATCACTGCGCTCGCGTGGTGTAGTTATCAGCATGAACCCAACTTCGCTTAACATTTTAATCACTGGCGCCGGCAGTGGACTCGGCCGCGGCCTGGCTTGCTGTTTGGGCGCAAAAGGGCACCGTCTTTTTCTCGTGGATTTGAATCCTCAAGGATTGCGCGAAACGGTCGATGCGTTGGGGGGCGATGCGGTTCGCGCGACGACGCATACCGTGGACATCGCCTCCGCGCCGCAAATTCGCGCTCTCTATGCAACGCTCGGGGCGGAGCGCGTCGATGTGCTTATCAATAATGCCGGCCTTCAGTTTGTCGCGCCGGTGCCGGAATTTCCGGAAGAGCGCTGGGATCTGCTTTTCGATGTGATGCTGAAGGGCGCTTTTTTGATGACGCAGTCCGCGTTGCCTGTCATGCGAAAAAATGGGTTTGGGCGCATCGTCAATATCGGATCGATTCATGCGCTGATCGCGTCGCCATTCAAATCGGCGTACGTCGCGGCGAAGCACGGTTTGCTGGGGTTTTCCAAGGTCGTTGCGCTGGAGACGGGCGACACAGACATCACCATCAATACGATTTGTCCGGCGTATGTCCGCACACCGCTCGTCGACGCTCAAATCACGGCGCAAGCCAAGTCGCACGGACTTTCCGAACAGGATGTGATCGAGAAAATCATGCTCGAACCGATGCCCAAAAAGGCCTTCATCACCATCGACGAAATCGCGGCGACGACCGAATTCCTGATGAGCCGTGACGCGCGGAATATCACCGGGCAGACGATTGTCATTGATGGCGGGTGGACGGCGCGGTAGCGGTACGGGACTACTTTCGTGCCAGGCGCGACCAGATTTCGTCGTTCTTCAGGCGATCGCCGATCTTCACGCCGAAGGCGGCTTCGATCGGCGTCAGCACTTCTGGCGCGGTTTCGAAGACTGCCCTTAGCGCGTCGCGGCAGGCTTGGACGCCGCCGGGCGTCATCATTCCCAGAGGCCGGCGGCACGGGCCGACGCCCATTCCCAGACCGGCCATCATCGTTTTGACGGGAACGGGATTGCGGAATTTGTCTTCGACCTCGATTGAACGACCGTCTTTGAGGCGGCGCGTTGCGGCGATTTTGCAGCCGACCATTTTGAACAGCGGCGCCAATTGCGCGGCGATCTGATCCGCGGTCTTTCCGTCGCCTTTGCTCATGGCCTTGACCATCCGCGAAAGGGCTCCCGGCACGATGTTGCTCATGACGGAGATGACGCCCGACGCGCGAATCGCGCCGTCTTTCATCATCGCCAGCGTCATATCGTCGTCGCCGGACATGATCGCCAGTTCCGGGCCGCAGAGTTCGCGGTCCAGGCGCATGCGCTCGAGGTTGCCGGTGGCTTGTTTTACCGCTGGAAACGTGACGGGATCGTTGTGCAGGATCGCCAGGTCTGCGGCGTTCATTTCGGTGCCGCAGCGTCCTGGAATGATGTACGGGACCAGCGGAATTCCGGGCACGCTGCTGGCGATCGCTTCGTAATATTCGGTGCGCAGTTCGAGACTTGACGGCCCGTTGTAATAGCAATCGACGACCAGCGCCGCGCTCACACCGGCTTGCTGCGCGTGGCGGGTGGCTTCGATGGCTTCCTCGGTGCTGTTTGAGCCGGTTCCCGCGAGCACGCCCACGCGGCCGTTGGCGCAGGCGATGGCTTCTTCAATGACCAGATTGTGCTCGGACCAGCGCAACGTGGGCGATTCGCCGGTGGTGCCAGCCGGAACAATGCCGGTGATGCCTTCGGCGATCTGGAATGCGACAGTCCGCTTGAACGCATCAAGATTCAGATTGCCGTCTTCCAGAAATGGGGTGGCCAGCGCCGTCCAGACTCCATAAGGTTGAAACGCAACGGACATGATAGATTCCTGGTTTAGGGGTTAGGGTTTGGGCGCGGGTACCGCTGGCGCGACAGCCTTGACCATTGCGGGCACCGGTGGTTTTGCGGCGGCCGGCGCGGCCGGAGCGGGAGGCGCGGCAGGGGGAGCTGGCGGCGCGGTCGGCGGCGCTTCCTTTTCCTTGAGCTTGATCCATCCCACGCCCTGCGTGATCGTGCGCGACTGCCAGAGAATCGAGTACGCTTTCGCGTCCGTGAATGCTTTCTCGGCCTTTATCTTGTCTTCGAAATCGCTCCGGTCGGGAGGCAGGCCGATGCCGGTATAGACGGTCAATACGTAACCAATGGATTCTTCTGACGCCACAGTGGATTTCTCCGTAATTTGGAAGCAAACTTATATAGCGTCAAGCGATCAATGTCCAGCGCACGGAGCATCTCATCGGATGAGGGAGGCCTTAAAATCTTGTCAACGCGCCATGTAAAAACGCGATAGAAAACGAACCCACTTTTTCGTATACCGGTTGCGCGGCAATTTCGAGCTGCGGCATTTTTGATGCGTCACAAGGATTTCTTTTCACATGGCTTCAATTACCGTCATGGAACCCAACAAGGAACCCCGCACGCTCCCGCTTGGCGACGGCCCCATGGTCATTGGACGCAGCCACAGCAAATGCAAACTGGCATTCGATTTTCTCGGCATCTCCGGCACGCACTGTGAAATCGTCGAATCCGGCGCAACATTCAAGATAATCGATTTGGACTCGGCGAACCACACCTTCGTTAACGGGCGAATGATCGCCGAACATTATCTGAATCAGGGCGACCGCATTGCTCTCGGCGTGATCATTTTGATCTTCAACAACGAGACCCAGAAGCAACCCGCGAAAGCACAATCCAAAGTGACGCCGGCGGCGGAACCCGCACCGGCGGCTGAAAGCGAGGCGTTTTCGGAACCGACGTTCATCATGGATGGCCAGAAGCTCCAGAAAAAAATGCAGCAGCTTCGCTCGGGGAAACTCGAAGCCGTTGACGACGAAGGCGAACCCTCGAAGGTGACGGAGCGCAAACCGCCGACCGGAGCCAAAGCGCGGGATTATGCCGACGCCGTCAACAAGGCCGCAAAGTCCGACGCGTCTTCGTCGAGTTACGAACCACTTGTGCGCTGGCTCTTTTTTATATTGGGATTCTTCGCCGCCGCGTCGCTTGCATTCGGACTGGCGATTTATTTGAAGGTTCTGAATTTTTAACTACGGTTCATCGCGCAATTGCTGGCACCCCTGCCGGGGTGCGAAACGTTCAATTCGCGTATTCCGGTGGTGTCGGCCGGGTACGGCCTCAACCACCGGCTAATCTCTTTAATCCCTCCGGGATAAATACAGTTTTTTACGCTGGGTCTTCGCCGGTGTCTTTTTCGAAACCGTAATCGTGCAACATGCGGTACAGGCGCTTGCGCGAAACTCCCAATAGTTCCGCGGCCTTGCTCTTGTTTCCGTGAGCGGCGTGCAGCGCGCGGAGCAGTGCGTCTTTTTCGAGCGCGTCCAGTTTGAAACTCTCCAACACGCCGATCGCTGGCGGCGCGAATTGCGCGGGGACGGCCGGTGCCGCAACAGATGGTGAAATTGCCGGCGCTTCGGACGAGAGCGCTCCTTGCGAACCTTGCGAAATGGGCGCGCGCGGTGCCGCCGTGATCTGGCGCGGCAAATCTTCCGGAAGCAGTTCGTCGGTCCGGCCCAGCGCGTAGGCACTTTCAATCGCACTTTCCAGTTCGCGCACGTTTCCCGGCCACTCGTACCTGAGCATCGCGTCCATTGCGTTCGAGGCGATGCGGCGCATGCGGCGGCCTGCGCTTTTGGCGTGCTTGGCCAGAAAATGCTGGATGAGCAACGGCATGTCGCCGGGCCGTTCGCGCAAGGGCGGCAGTTCGATGCGGATCACGGAGAGCCGAAAATAGACGTCGTCGCGCAGTGTGTTTTCGCCCTGCGCGGCGCGCTCACGCTCGATGTTCAGATTGGTCGCCGCGATGACCCGCACATCGACGGGAATTTCCTTCGTCGAACCCACCGGGCGCACGCGCTTATCCTGCAATACGCGCAGCAGTTTCGCCTGTACGTCTTTCGGCATATCGGCCACTTCATCGAGAAAAATCGTGCCGCCGTGCGCGGCGCGAAAGAGGCCGATGCCCTCTTTTGTCGCGCCGGTGAACGAACCGGATTCGTGTCCGAACAATTCGGATTCGATCAAGGCTTCCGGCATCGCCGCGCAGTTGACTGGAACGAACGGCTTTTCGTTGCGAACGCTTTTGTGATGGATCGCCCGCGCGACGAGCTCTTTTCCGGTGCCGCTTTCGCCGGTGATCAGCACCGTGGCCATCGAGCGGCCCGCGGCCTCTATGCGCTCGCAGACCGCGCGCATCCCGGCGCTTGCGCCGATAAATCCCTTGATTCCGAATTTATCTTCGAGCGCTTCGCGCAGCGTTTTGACTTCGCTTTCAAGCGCGCGGACTTTCAGTTGCGCCTGAACCTTGTTGATGAGTTCCGCGCGTTCGAAGGGCTTGGTGACGTAATCGGCCGCGCCGAGTTTCATCGCTTCAACAGCGTCTTGAACATTGGCATACCCGGTCATCAGCAGCATCGGCAACTCGGGTTTAACCGCCTTGATTTTGCGCAGCAATTCGATGCCGCTTTCGAGGCCGTCACGAGCCAGTTTTACGTCGCTCAACACAAGGCTGACTGGCGGCTTTTCGCGCGGATTGACGACGCGTTCATACGCCTCTGCCATGCTCGATGCGCCTTCGGCCGCGTAGCCTTCGCGCTCAAATAGGGAGATGCACATCTGCCGCATGGCCTGATCGTCTTCGACGATCAAGAGGGTCAGCGGGTGTTCGGTTGGCGTCGCATCTTGGTTTTGCATAGTGGATGAGTTTGTTTTTTACGTCCAAAGAAAAACAGTTTCGAACACTGGGGACGGCGCCTGTCATTCCCGTCCGCCCGGTAAAAAGACCGATAGCAATACAATGAAAGTACCCAGAATCCCAACGGGAATTAAACCCCAGAACGAAACGAATCCGATCCAGTCCCATAGGGGTGTCACAGTCTTCGCCGTGAACAGCGCCGCTGCGACGAAGAACATCACTCCGCTGATCCCAAGTGTGATCAAGCCAGCAGCAAAAATTATAGGATGACGTATTTCATTCGGCATATTGAACGAATCTCGGATTTTCGTGTTCGAAGTTCAGCCTTCAGGCTGCGAGACTTTGATTGCACCCAAGACAACTTAAAGGCTGAACTCCGAACTTTTTTTCTGCCCCAAGGCATTGACGATCGCATCGACATCATACACGCAACCGCCCCACGTGCCACCTCCCACCGCCTGTAACGCCGCCCAGAGGCGCGTGTCGTCGGGCAGACCGGGGTCTGGTGCGAGGCCCGGGTGCGGCGTTCTTGAGGCAAGAATTTTCGCACCTTCAATTGCATCGAATTTCTGACCGCCGCTGCCTATGAAATTTATGGAGCCTTCGAGCTTTAATCTATCTACGATTACTTCGATCACATCCCCGTCGCACAGTTTTCCGATGGGTCCGCCCGTTAGCGCCTCCGGCCCGATGTGGCCAATGCAGGCGCCCGTTGAAACGCCGGAGAAGCGGGCGTCGGTGAGGACCGCGACGTGTTTGCCGAAGGGCAGGAATTTCAGCGCGGAGGTGATCTGGTAAATCTCTTCCATCCCCGCGCCCATCGGCCCGCGCCCGATCAGCACCAGCACGTCGCCGGCTTTGACGGGTTCGCCGAATTGTCCTTTGATCGCCGCCACCGCATCGCGTTCGCGCGTGAAGACGCGGGCGGGTCCGGTTTTTCTGTAGACGCCGTCCGCATCGACGACGTTCGGATCAATCGACGTGCTTTTGATGAGTGAACCTTCCGGCGCGAGGTTGCCCTTCGGAAACGTCACCGTACTGGTCAATCCACGTTCGCGCGCACGCGACGGACTCATGATCACATCGTCCGGATCGACGCCGTCGAGTTCGAGGAGTTTCGCGCGCATGCGTTTTCGACGCTCCGAATTCTGCCATTCGTCCAGCACGCGCGCGAGCGGTTCGCCGGTCACGGTCAAGACGCGTTCGTCGAGCAGATTCAACGTGCGCAGATGCAGCATGACTTCGGGTACGCCGCCTGCGAGGAACACGCGGACCGTGGCGTGATCGACCGGCCCGTTCGGCAGCACGCTGACCAGGCGTGGGACTTTTGCGTTGACCGCGCGCCAATCGTCCACGGTTGGCCGCCGCAATCCCGCCGCGAATGCGATTGCTGGAATGTGCAGCAACAAATTCGTCGAACCGCCGAACGCCGCGTGCACGGTCATGGCGTTGCGAATCGAGGCGTCGGTCAGAATGTCTTTCGTCGCGAGTTTTTTCGCGGCGAGACCCGCGACGCAGCGCGCGGCGCGGCGCGCGATTTCGCGCCAGACCGGCTGTCCCGATGGCGCGAGCGCCGAATGCGGAGGGGCCATTCCCAGCGCTTCCGCGACTACTTGCGCCGTCGCGGCGGTGCCGAGAAATTGACAGCCTCCGCCGGGCGTCGCGCAGGTTCGGCAGCCTTGCTCGGAGGCGTCTTCGAGCGAGATCGAGCCGTGCGCGTAACGCGCGCCGATGCTCTGAATTTTTCCGGCGTCTTCGCCGTCAATTGCCGGAAGCGTCACGCCTCCAGGCACGAGGACGCTCGGCAAATCTTTCGCGCCTGCCAGCGCCAGCATCATCGCCGGTAAGCCCTTGTCGCAGGTCGCGACGCCGATCACGCCTTTGCGGCGTGGCAGCGAACGAATTAATCTGCGCAACACGATTGCGGCGTCGTTGCGGTACGGCAAACTGTCCATCATTCCAGGCGTGCCTTGCGTCCGCCCGTCGCAGGGATCGGAGACGCTTCCAGCGAATGGCACCGTGCCGAGGCGTTTCAATTCGTCGGCGGCTTCCTTGACGAGCAGCCCGATTTCCCAATGTCCCGTATGAAAGCCAAGCGCGACGGGCGAGCCGTCATCCGCGCGCAGACCACCCTGCGTGCTGAGAATGAGAAACGGTTCGAGCGCCACCGCGGCGGGATCCCAGCCCATCCCGGCATTCTGTGAGAGACCGAAGAGGTCGCCGGACGACCACGTTTTCAACATTTCGGGCGTCAGCGGGAGCGCACCGGTGGGGCCGGTGGCTTTGGTTTGGATGTCGTAGATTTCGGCATCTCCGCCGTCGAAGAGGTTCATTTTAACTTTCGAGTGCCAACCGTTTTTCAAACTTAAACTAAATCGCAGATGAGCGCGGATTAACGCAAATTACCGCTAATTGATTAATTTGTTTTGATCTATTTCTTCGCTTCCATCGCCTTCTTCCGATCTCCCGCCATCTTCCAATTTAAATACGCATCGATGAACGGATCGAGATCGCCGTCGAGGACTTTTGCTGCGTTCGGTTCCTTCAATTCCGTGCGGTGATCGTTGACCATTGTGTAGGGATTTAAGGTGTATGAGCGGATCTGGCTGCCGAAGTTGATTTCTACTTTGTCGTTGTAATTCTGTTTGTTCTCGGCTTCGCGTTCGAGGTCTTTCAGGCGCGCGAGTTTTGCTTTCAGCATTTCCATTGCGAGCTGGCCGTTGCGCACCTGGCTGCGCTCAATCTGGCAGCGCACCGTGATGCCGGTCGGGATGTGCTTGAGCAGCACGACCGATTCGGTCTTGTTCACGTGCTGCCCGCCCGCGCCGCCGGAACGGCAGGTGCTGCGTTCGATGTCGGCGTCCGGAATTATGATTTCGGTGTCGCCGGGTTCAAATTCAGGCGTCACGTCCACCGCCGCGAAACTGGTCTGCCGCTTGCCTTCCGAGTTGAACGGCGAAATGCGCACCAGCCGGTGCACGCCGATTTCTCCTTTTAGATAACCGAATGCGTACGGACCTTCGATTTTCAAAATCGCCGAATTAATGCCCGCGGCTTCGTTGAAATCCACGTCGAAGAAATGAACTTTGTAGCCCTTTTTTTCGGCCCAGCGCACGTACATGCGCATGATCATGTCGGTCCAATCTTTCGCATCGGTCCCGCCATTTCCGGCCTGAAACGAAATGAACGCGTTGCGGTGATCGTTCTTGCCGGTGAGTTGGCACTTCAATTCATAGCCGCGAACGGTGCCGGCAAGCGCGCGGCAATCCCCCGCGACCTGTTCCGCCGTCGCTTCGTCAGAATCTACTTCGGCCATCTGAAGAAATTCGAGCAGATCCATCCCCTGCTGTTCGTAGCCGGGCAATTCGCCGATCAACGCTTTGATTGTTTTGAGTTCGGCGATCAGGCCCTGCGCCTTCTGGTTGTCGTTCCAGAATTCAGCGCCTTCCATCAATTTTTCGATTTCCTGCTGGCGTTTTTCGCGTGCGGGAACGTCAAAGCGACCCCCGCAACTGAACGAGGCTGCCGTGGATATCCTTGAGCTGCTGCTTTACGTCCGAATAATTGAATTGCACTGTGAATCTCCGTGTTCGCGACCGCTGGAAACGTCAAAATGCATTATAGCATTGCAACTGAAAAGCGTCACTAGAATTCAGACTTCACGGCAGATTCGCGTTCGGATCTTCCGACCTATTTTTCACTGTATCGCCATTAGCATTCCCGGCATTCGGCAGCCAGTCGCGGGGATCGCTTCCGGGGCGGATTGTGAGGTCTCCGCTTGCCGTGTCGAAACTGGCGTTGGCGTGCATCGCGGCCAAATCGCTGCAGTCGAACATGCGGCCGCAATTCGGGCAGACGGCTTTGCAGTGGTGTTCGTGCAGAATCGTCTGGCAGATTTCGCAGACGTAGACCAGTTGAGGTTGAGCCATGATGCGTCTTCCCGCGTGCCGTCCATTGCGGCGAAATGCAAATCTACTACGATACTGTCCGTTCGAAAACGACAAATGACGAATCGCTCCTCGCACCTTGCTTCAGAGGTTTGTGACATGAATTCACGATTGACGCTTGGCATTGCCGCTCTCACTCTCGCAACCCTTCTGCGTGCCGGCGAGGATCCTGTGGCACCGCCGCCGAAAGAGCAGGATCCGACTGTTGCCGAGCGCGGCTACTTCGAGAAGAGCCCGCGGGCGTGGAACGACTTTCACAAGGCGTATCTTGAGCGCGCAAAACAGGGCGGCATCGAACTGCTTTTTCTCGGCGACTCGGTCCTGCAAGGCTGGGGCGACTCGGCTCAGAAGGATCTGTGGAAGACTCATTTCGATGCCTACAAGATGGCCAATTTCAGCGTCGGCGGCGACCGCACGCAGCAGATTCTCTGGCGCATCGACAACGGCGAACTCGACGGCCTGGCTCCGAAAACCGTGGTGCTGGAGATCGGCGGCAACAATCTGTGGTCCAACGACAAGCCGGAGAAGATCGCCGACGGCACCAAGAAAATCGTCGAGTCGATCCGCAAAAAACTGCCAAACGCCAAGGTGCTTGTGCTGGGAATCCTGCCCGCTCAAAAAAACAACACCGACGGGATTCGCGAGAAGATCAAACAAATCAACGCTCAGACCGCGAAACTGGACGATGGCGCGGCCATTCGATTTCTCGACATGGGCGCTAAATTCACGGATGCAACCGGCGTCATCGATCTCGACAAGGAACTTTATCAACCCGATTATGTGCACCTGAAGACGAAGGGTTACGAAGCCTGGGCCACGGCGGTGAAGCCGGTGCTTGCCGAGATGATGAAATAATTACGCTTTTGGCGCGTCGGGCTTCGGTACTTCCGCGACCTTTGCCGTCGCGGCGGCTGGAGCTGTTGTCGCCGGGACGGCTGCAGGCGCGGCCGATTTCGCCGCGGCGGCGGGCGCGGCTGCAGCAACCTTTGCTGCGGCGGCGGCTTTCGCTGCTGCTGCGGCGGCGGCGGCTTTCTTCTTAGCTTCGGCGGCTTCTATGCGCTTGCGCTCGACTTGCTCTTTTTTCTCCGGCGTGTAGTAGCCGACTCCGAACCGCTTCAGTTGCCCGTGTAGATTCGTGCCGTCGGTGTTGTTGAATGTCGAACCCCACCATTCCTTGGTCATCGTCAAACAACCGGTCGGACAGGCGAAGACGCACAGCCCGCAGTACATGCACTTCAACAGATCGATGTCGAAACGGCTGGGGCGCAGTTTGTTCGATTCGGTCTTTTCGCCGTCGATCCAGAAGCAGTCGATCGGGCAGACGTTCGCGCAGGCTTTGCAGACGATGCAACGTTCGATGTCGTTGTGCAGATGCCCGCGGAAGCGGTCGGCGAGTTTGACTTCCTTCGCCAATGCCTCCGAACCGTCGTAGAGAACGGTCACGGTGGTCGCGGCCTCCTTCGATTTGATGTTCGAATCGACCAGGTAGCCGCCGGTGACTTTCATCCCCGACATGAATGTCTTCATTCCGTCAAAAATGTCCTGCATGAATCGGATCATCGATTAATTCCCGCTTCGTTTTTAAAGTGCCGCGCCCATGTTCATATTGGCCTTCGCCAACATTTCGCGCTGATCGATCTGTTCTTTCGTCAAAGGCTTCGTGAAGTACCACACCACCGCTCCGACGACCGCGAACGCGAACAGCAGGCGCAGCCAGAATGTCAGCGTGGCGAGCGTTTCGCCGCCGCCGCGCGCCAGGATCATCATGCGGACAAGCTGCCACACGCAGACTCCGCCGAAGCACATCATCGAGAGCGGGATCAGCTTTTTCCAGCAGACGGTCATCATCTGATCGACGCGAAAACGCGGCAGAGTCCAGCGAATCCACATCATGATGAAGACGAGGAAATAGGTCTTGGCGCAGAATACGCCGAGATGAATCAGCGTGCCGTACCAGGCGAATTGCGGCGGTTTCGTCATCACGCCGTTCACGAATTCCGGGCCTGACGACATCAATAGATTCTCGATAAAGCCGATGCCCGTCGCCCAGCCGCCCAGAAACAGCGTGACGGCGATCGCGCAGGTCACGCACATCATCGCGTATTCGGCCATGAAGAAAAAGGCGAAGCGCATGCCGCAATATTCGGTGTGGTAGCCGGAGACGAGTTCCGATTCCGCTTCGGGAATATCGAACGGCGTGCGGTTGCATTCGGCGAGCGCGGAGAGGAAATAGACCGGGAAGAGCACGAACATGGCCGGATGAAAAACATTCCATTGCCAGAACCAGCCGGTCGCCATCGAACCGCTATTGTCCACAAATCCGAACTGTTCGTAGGTCATGCCCTGCATGGACAACGTGCCGCTGATCGCGATGCCGGTGAGGATCGACAGGCCGACGGGGAGTTCGTAGGACACGATTTGCGCGGCCGAACGCATTCCGCCCAGCAGCGCCCATTTATTGTTGCTGGCCCAGCCGGCCATCAGGATTCCCAGCACTTCGATGCTGGTGACCGCGGCGATGTAGAAGATTCCGATGTTGAAATCCGCGACGTACCACGCGTCCGAATAGGGCAGTACGGCCAGCGCGCCCAGAGCCGCGGCGAGCACGATGGTCGGCGCGATTTTGAAGAGCGGCTTGTCGGCCGGATCGGGGATAATGTCTTCCTTCATGATCAGCTTGATGCCGTCGGCGAGAAAAATCATCACGCCGGGCGCGAAGCGCAAGGCGACTTTATCGACGAGATCGAGGAGCGGCACGGCGGGTGTCAGCGCGAACGCCATCAACTTTCCCGTCATCCCGGCATGAGCGCTCTTTCCGTTGGCGACCGTGGCGCGCGCAAAGGCGCCGAGCAGCGAGCCGAAGTTGCATTTGTTGGGCCCGACGCGGCGCTGAATATCGGCGGCGATTTTGCGCTCGACATAAGTGCTCAACCCCGCGACGGCCTGAATGCCGAGGAAAACCACCAAGCAGGGAATCACAACGGCAAACACCGGCCCCCAGTACACCCAGAGCGGGCCGAAGTTCCAATGCGTGAAGAGATCGTTGAGAAATGGCATGTCCGGTTGATTCCCTCTTTAAAATTCGCTACTGTTTTTGCTCTTTTTTCTTCGGCATCGTTCCAACAGTGATAACCTTGTCGTTGACGATCCCGAATTCGACTTCTCCGTCCGTCGCCGTGTACCGCCACGATTCGAACGACACGCCCAATTTTGCTTTCTCAAACTTATCCGGCTTGCCCAGAGCCGCTTCAAGTTGCGCGCGGGTCTTGGCTTTTTCGGCCTTGGTCGTGATGTCCTGCATCGAATTGCCGCCGCAGCCGGACAACGAAATAAGTAGGAGCATTAGTCCGGTTGTGATTACTTTCTTCAACACGTTACCTGTCCACCTCCGGCAATACAATGTCGAAGCTCCCAATCACTGCGATCACATCGCCGATGAGCAATCCGCGCGTGACTTCCTCGAAGCAGCCGAGCGCAGTGAACGAGCCTGTGCGGATTTTCATGCGCACCGGTTTGTCCGTGCCGTCGCTGATGATGTAATAGCCGGTTTCGCCGCGCGGATTTTCGCTGCGGACGTAGGCTTCGCCGCGCTTGACTCTCAAGCGGCCTGGCAATTTGGCCTGTGACAAGCGGTCCGGGTGATCGGCGGGCAATTTTTCGTTTTCGCGCATCATCACGCAGACTTGCTTGATGATCTTGATCGATTCGAAGACTTCCTTGACGCGCACGACGTAGCGGTCGTAGCTGTCGCCCAGCGTGCCGTCCGGATTGCTGCCGTGCGGAACGCCGCCGTCGCCGATGGGCACGTCGAATTTCAGTTTGTCGTAGATTGAATACGGTTCGTCTTTGCGGATGTCCCACTTGACGCCCGAACCGCGCAGATTGGGACCGACGAGACCCCAGTTGATGGCCTTGTCGCGCGGACAGATGCCGACATTGCAGAGGCGGTCTTTGAAGATCGAATTGGACGTGATGAGTTCGTTGAACTCAACCATGCGCGGCCAGAGATAATCGGCGAACTCGTCGCACTTTTCGATGAATCCCGGCGGCGCATCGTAGGCGACTCCGCCTATAGTCATGTAATTATAAGTGAGACGCGCGCCGCAGACTTCTTCGAAGATGTCGTTGACGCGTTCGCGGTGGCACAGGCCATGCAGAAAGGGCGTGTACGCGCCCATGTCCATGGCCAGCGCGCCGACGCAGACCATGTGGCTGGAGATGCGGTTGAGTTCGGCGACCATCACGCGCATCAGTTCCGCGCGCAGCGGCACTTTGATGCCGCCCAGTTTCTCGACGCCCAGCGCGTAGGCGTGGTTGGAATTCATCGAGCAGACGTAATCGACGCGGTCGGTGTAGGGCATGAACTGGCGATAATCGACGTACTCGCCGATCTTTTCGATGGCCCGATGCAGGTAGCCGATATCCGGCCGGCAGGAGACGCAGACCTCGCCATCGGTGACGACTTCGAGGCGCAACACGCCGTGAGTGGACGGGTGATGCGGCCCCATGGAGAGCACCATCTCCTCGGAGTTCATGCGGCCTTTGGTGTCGGCCACTTCGACTTCGACTAAATTTTCAGCGACCATCGGCATGGGTCGTAATTCCTTCCAGCGAAACGAATTGAGTTGCGAACTACAAAGACCGATTCAATCACCGCAATTGCGTTACATAAGTTGCACATTGCGCATTAAGGCCCCTCGCACAAAGGCTCAGAGAACAAAAGGCACCACAAACAAAACAACAAATTCAATTCAAAATCTCTGCCCTTAACTCTCTCCTCTTTGTGCTTCTTTGTGTTCTTCGTGCCTTTGTGCGAGGTCGTTATTTCTTCTCGACCAGCCCCAACTTCTCCAGCATCGCCTTCTCTTTTTCTTCGCGGTCTTCGTTGCCCGCACCGACCGAGTCGGCGAAAAATTGGTCCTCGCGCAGCGTTGGGACGCCGTGGTAGTCGGCGGGGTATTCGTAATCCTTGCGGCCGGGCCAGCCGATCCAATCTGGCGGATTGATGATGCGCCGCAAGTCGGGGTGGCCTTTGAACTGGATGCCGTACAAATCGTACGCCTCGCGTTCGAAAAAATTCGCCATAGCCCACAGATCGGAGACCGTGTCACACTCCGGGTTTTCACGCGGCAAGACCACTTTTACGCTCGCCTTGTGGAAATGCGTCATGCTGTGCAGCGAATAGACGACCCACAATTCGCGGCCGGTGTCGGCACCGCTGAGGCACATCAGGCTGTCGAAGAACAGGTCTTCGTCTTCCTTCAGAAATTTCAACACCGCGTGTGCGTCGTCCGCCGGGACCAACATGAACGAATCGCCGGCGTCCACTTTCGGCGTCGTGACGCTCGGCCAGCCCGCTTTGACGATATTTGCGATGTTGTCGAATTCCATGTCCGTTCCTATTGATGCCTGCCTGCGATTGAACCAAACGAGCTGTCCGGCGAAATCACATAGTTGACCGGTGCCAAAACTTCGTATGCCACGCCGGCGAAGAGCATGTTGACTTGAATAAAACGCGTCAAGACCTTGCCCGTTTCATTGGTTCCACGCAGGGACGTAATGCCCTCGGTGTTGAAGCCGGAACCCGTCATGCCTGTGGCGCTGAATTGCGCGGTCAGTTTGGCTGGCTCTCCGCCCACCGCCACGCCCTGCGGAAGCTTCGGAATCTTGACACTCAATTTCGTGATCCGGCCCCGGCTCGCCGACTTTAAATTGCCTTTCGTGTCGAGCTGCACGGTGTCGACCACGTTGCCCATGCTGAACTGCATCTCGTTGGCTCCGGATCGCGCGAAACTGAAACCCGGCGGCAACATGAATTGAGCGCTGAAAGACACAATGTCCGATTTCGACTGATTAAAGGTAAATTTTCCTTTGAGGCTCTTGACGCTCAACGCCGTGCTGGCCGGATTCGCCAGTCCGTTCGGAACGCCCGCGAGCATGTCTGAAATGCCCACGGTCTTGCGAATTTGTCCGATGGTCGTGCTCGTGGCATCCAGCACATTCGTTGATCCCACTACTAATCCGGATCCTGCGACCGTCTGTCCAACCGTGAACCCTTGCAGAGTCCCGCCCGCTGGCGGAACCGGATTGCCTCCGGCATCTTCAAAGGATGTGGTGGCATCGGCTGCTCCGGCCAATAACTGTGCGTGGATTTGCAGCCCGACCGCTCCGCCGCCGCTGACGCTCGCCGTCACGTTCAATCCGTTTGCACCGTTCACCGCCGCCGGGGCGTTACCCACCACTTCAAAGTAATCGATATTATCTCCCTGACCGGGCGGGTCCGTTGTGTCAAACAAATAAAGGTGCACGTTGAACACACCTGCGCTTTGGTACACGTGTTCGAAACCGGTTTGTTTGAATTGCGCAATGAATTGCAGCGCTTCCAAAGTGACTGCGGGAGAACCATCGCCGAATGTCACCGTTCCCATGGCCGTGGACGTAATCACATTGCCTTGCGGCGGGGTGATCGTCCCTTTAAAAACAACTGTATCCCCCACATTTGCCGGATTGGGCGTCAACGCGGCAGTCACGGTCGGATGGCCACCGCCGCCGCCACCCCCACCACCGCCTGGAGTCAACACGATATTGACAGGACCCGTCGCCGCGCCGAGTGTGTAAGTTCCGGTATAAACATTGTTGCTTCCCGTCGCATTAATGGTTCCGACCGGGCCCGTGCCAGATGGGCATTTCAAAGTCGCGGTAAGCGTCGTCGCGTCCAAGTGCCCCGAACAATTCAACACATTAGGCTCGGTCGGAGACCACGTTGTATTGAAGTCGCCGGTCGCATGGTCCACCTGGAGACCCTGCGAACTCCATTGCAACGAGAACCCCGCACAGGCCGAGACGTCGATGAAACTCGGAAATGTAAACTGGGCGCTGTCGGTGGATCCGTTCCCTCGCGGTGCAGTCTTTTTGGCATCCGCAGCGACGAGTTGCGATCCTAACGCGGCCAGGCAAAGCAGGAATATCCGACAAAAAAACTGTGTTGTTGTCGAACGCTGTTTCATAGGAGCTCCTGGGACACTATTGCATTCCGATTTTTCAATACGTTCAGTTCCCCTCTCCCCAAGGGGGGAGGGGTGAACAGAGGCAAGGCCATTTCGCTTTTTGATGGGCCAGAGGCCCATCCCACTTTCTTTGCCATGACGATATTTGCGATGTTGTCGAATTCCATGTCCGTTCCTATTGGTGCCTGCCTGCGATCGAACCAAAAGAGCTGTCCGGCGAAATCACATAGTTGACCGGTGCCAAAACTTCGTATGCCACACCGGCGAAGAGCATGTTGACTTGAATAAAACGCGTCAAGACCTTGCCCGTTTCATTGGTTCCACGCTGGGATGTTATGCCCTCGGTGTTGAAGCCGGAACCCGTCATGCCTGTGGCGCTGAATTGCGCGGTCAGCTTGGCTGGCTCTCCGCCCACCGCCACACCCTGCGCGAGCTTTGGAATCTTGACACTCAATTTCGTGATCCGGCCCCGGCTCGCCGACTTTAAATTGCCTTTCGTGTCGAGCTGCACGGTGTCGACCACGTTACCCATGCTGAACTGCATCTCGTTGGCTCCGGATCGCGCGAAACTGAAACCCGGCGGCAACATGAATTGAGCGCTGAAGGCCACGTCATCCGATTTCGACTGATTGAACGTGAATTTTCCCTTTAGGCTCTTAACGCTCAACGCCGTACTGGCCGGATTCGCCAGTCCGTTCGGAACACCCGCGAGAGTATCCGAGACACCCACCGTTTTTCGAATTTGTCCAATGGTCGTTCCGACGGCATCCAACACATTCGTTGAACCCACTACTAATCCGGACCCGGCGACCGTCTGTCCAACCGTGAACCCTTGCAGAGTCCCGCCCGCCGGCGGAACCGGATTACCTCCGGCATCTTCAAAGGATGTCGTGGCGTCGGCCGCCCCGCTCAATAACTGAGCGTGAATTTGCAGTCCGACCGCACCCCCGCCGCTGACACTCGACGTCACGTTCACCCCTGTCGCGCCGTTGACCGCCACCGGGGCCGAACCCACCACTTCAAAGAAATCGAAATCGGCTCCCGAGTCGAGCGGGTTCGACGTGTTGAACAAATGAAGATGAATATCAAAAACACCCTCGCTTTGATACACATGGCTGAAACCGGGTTCCTTAAATTGAGGAATGAATTGCAGTCCGTTCAGCGTTACGTCAGGAGAACCGTCGCCAAACGAAAGCGTTCCCATATCGGCAGCCGTCACCACATGCCCTTGGTCGGGGGTGAGTATTCCTTTGAAAACAACCGTATCGCCTACCTTTGCCGGATTGGGCGTCAACGTGGCATTCAAGGTTTCTTTTTTATTGTTCGAACCTTCGCCACCGCCGCCTGGAGTCAACACGATATTGACGGGACCAGTAGCTGCGCCAAGTGTATACGTTCCGGTATAAACATTGTTGCTTCCCGTCGCAGTAATGGTTCCCACCGGGCCCGTGCCGGACGGGCATTTCAAAGTCGCGGTAAGCGTCGTCGCGTCCAAATGCCCCGAACAATTCAACACATTAGGCTCAGTCGGCGACCACGTTGTATTGAAGTTACCAGTCGCATGGTCCACTTGTAGCCCCTGCGAAACCCATTGCAGCGAGAACCCCGCACAGGCCGAGACGTCGATGAAATTCGGAAATGTAAACTGGGCGTCGTCGGTAGTGCCACCTCGCGGCGTGGTCTTTTTGGCGTCCGCAGCTCTGAGTTGCGATCCCAACACTGCCAGACCCAACAAGAGAATCTGGCATAAACACTTCAATGATGTCGAATTTTTTTGCATAAAAGCTCCTGTGGCGCGCCATTTCACGTTGACTATTCCGATTGTTCAATAGTTTGTTTCATTCCGCCAAACGAAATGGCCTTAACAGCAAGGCCATTTCGCTTCTGATAAGCCGAACACCCATCTCGTTTTCCTGCCACTTTCCTATGCCGCGTGATCCGCGATAATAATCGGCTCGCGCTTGGGCAGCGCTCTGCCTTCTTTTCGCAGCACATGCTCGAGCTTGATCTTTTCGCGGAGTTTAAAGACTCCTTCGATCAGCGCTTCCGGACGCGGCGGACAGCCGGGGACGTAGACGTCCACTGGAATATATTTGTCAATGCCTTTCAACACCGAGTAACTGAACTTGCAGAACGGGCCACCCGCGTTGGCGCAGGAGCCCATCGACAAGACCCACTTCGGGTTGGGCATTTGTTCGTAGAGCCGCTTGACGCGGCTGGCCATCTTGTGCGTGATCGTCCCGGCGACGATCATCAAATCCGCCTGGCGCGGCGTCGTGCGCGGAATCATGCCGAAGCGATCGACATCGAACTTGCTGGCACCGGTCTGCATCAACTCGATTCCGCAACAGGCCGTTGCGAAAAGCAGGTACCAAATGGAATGCTCCTTGCCCAGATTCAGCAGAGTATCCACGTTGGTCATGACGATGTTGTCCGCCTCAAAGCGGTTGCTCATCACTCCCATAATTTAAATTCCTTTCGCTTCTGGAACTGTTTTGGAGGCGTTCGCCGACTCCACGTCCGCGTGACGCTTATCGTATGGCGCGATCGGAATCATCGGCGCCTGCGTGGCCTTGCCCAATTTCCATGAACGCAAACCTTGGTCCGTTGATCGCTTGAACGTCCGGATCCAGCCCAAATCGCCTTTCGCCCAGATATAAACCAATCCCAGGAACAGCACCGCCAGAAAAAAAGCGACTTCCGAAAAGACCGCCACCGCGCCGATCCAATTTTTGGGATCGCTGGTAATGTTTTTAAAGATCGCGGCAATGGGATAGATCAGCGCCATTTCGACATCGAACAGCACGAAGACCAGCGCCACGACGTAAAAGCGAATATTGAAGCGGAGCCACGCAGTGCCGACGGGGTCTTCGCCGCACTCGTAGGACATCTGTTTTTCTTTGGTGGGGTTGCTGACGCTGACTAAATGCGACAGAAACATCAGCCCGCCTGTCAAGGCCAGCGCCAAGACGAGCAGCAGCCCGGCCGCGCCATACTGCGCAATTTCCAAATCTGGATGCATCGCTTCCTCCAAATCACGCCGCGCGAAAAACAATCCGCAGCCGCTGCCTACATTTTCCTTAAATTCGCGTTCTCTTTATAGCGTGAGCCATTCGAGTGTCAACGAATTCGCGCGAACTTCATTTTTCTCTCGCAAAGGCGCAAAGGCGTAAAGAACAGCGACGATAATTATATGGCATCGTTTGAACAATTCAATGGCCGCTGGTTTATGCAATTTCAAGAAACAATAGTGTTATATGGAGGATCGATTTCATGCGAGCGTCCCGATTCGTTCCGATTGCATTTCTGTCAACACTTCTGCTGCTTTGTCTCGCCAGCCGCGCGGCCGACGAGCGTCCCAACATCCTATTTTGCATCGCGGACGACGCGTCCTTTCGAAGTTTCACAGCCAACGGCGACAAGGTCTGCAAGACTCCGAATTTCGATCAGGTTGCGAGCGAGGGCGTCCGTTTTACACATGCGTTCTGTGCATCGCCTTCGTGCACGCCTTCACGCGGAGCAATTCTGACGGGGCAGGCGGTGCATCGATTGGAGAGCGGCGCGGACCTGTGGAGCACGCTGCCCGTTAAATTCAAGACGTATCCGGATGTGCTCGAAGACGCGGGCTACACCGTTGGCTTCACGCGCAAAGGCTGGGGTCCGGGGCAGAACGGCGAGCGCACGCGCAATCCTGCCGGCCCGGACTTCAAGACGTTTGACGACTTTTTGAAAACAGTTCCTGGCGGCAAACCATTCTGTTTCTGGTTCGGCAGCCGCGATCCTCACCGGCCGTATGAAAAAGGCGAAGGCGTTAAATCCGGGATGAAAATCGAAGACGTCGAAGTTCCCGCGTTTCTGCCCGACACGCCCGAAGTACGCGGCGACATCCTCGACTATTACGTGCGCTTGATGCGCTTCGACCGCGAAGTTGGCGATTGTTTGAAACTGCTCGACGCGTCGGGCCGAGCGAAGAACACGATCGTCGTGATCACCAGCGACAATGGCATGCCGTTCCCGCGCGGCAAGGCGAATCTGTACGACTCCGGCACGCGCATGCCGCTGGCGATTCGCTGGCCCGAGAAAATAAAGGGCGGGCGCGTCAGCGACGAATTCACGCACTCGACGGATCTCGCGCCCACGTTCCTGGAAGCGGCGGGCCTTCAGCCGCTCGCCGACATGACCGGACGCAGTTTGCTCAACATTCTGCTAAAAGACGAGCACGAAGGCCGCGATGTCGTATACCTCGAACGCGAACGACATGCGAATGTGCGCGCCGGAGACTTGGGCTATCCCTGCCGCGCAATTCGCACGAGGGAATTTTTGTACATCCGAAATCTCACGCCCGAACGCTGGCCCGCGGGCGATCCGCAGCGCTGGAAATCCGTCGGACCCTTCGGCGATATCGACGGCGGGCCGAGCAAAGACGTGGTACTTTCCGGCGACGACGAAAAACACATCATCCCAAAATTCTTCAAGCTCGCCTGCGAAAAGCGCCCGGCGGAAGAACTCTACGATCTGGCGAAAGACCCGAATCAACTGGTCAACGTCGCGGAACTGCCCGAGCACGCCGCGACGAAACGCGCGCTGATTGCAAGGCTGGAACGCTGGCAAGCGGGAACAGGCGATCCGCGGGCGGCGGGGTGGACGGATGTGTTCGATCGGGTACCGTATAATGGGCCGGATAAGTGAGGCCATTGCTATTTCTTCGTATATTGGGTATTGTCTTTTTATAGGGGTAAGAATAACTTCGACTCTGTCAGGACAAGCTGACGATGAAAGACAATGTCCGCTGTGTAAAAATAGTTGAATGGTCCGACGAAGATCAGTGTTTTGTGGGAAGCTGCCCGGGGCTGTTTTATGGCGGCTGCCATGGCCAGTCCCAGCAATCTGTTTTCGCCGACGAAACGATCGAACTTTATAAGCAAGATGGAAAGAGTTTACCCTCACCGACCTCTGGAGAAGACTATGCGAACCGTATGCAGGCGGTTTAAAGCGAATTCGAAGCAAATTGCAGAAACAACTCCGAGTGCTTGCCCGCGCGCATTAGAGAGTTCAACGACGGAGCATACATAAAAAATCGAGTGCACTGACATTGAATTCCACCGTTTCCACGTTTAAGAGGCAAAGAAGATGGCCATGCGCGACGTACTTCGGAAATGTCGCAACTCCCTTTCACGCGCGAAATTGCGCTGGCAGATGACACCGGACAAATCCCGCATCCTGGACAGTTACGTCAAAACGGCGCCCTCAGCGCAGAACGCTCTGGACATCTTCAGCGGCGAATGGGTATCGCAGTTGCCGGAACCCTTCTCCGGGCTGAAGGCCGGCGGGATTACATTGTTTGCGGACAATTCCATCGCGCGGTTCTTGACCGAAATCGGCGGCGTGGCGGGAAAAACGGTGTTGGAACTCGGTCCGCTTGAAGGCGGGCATTCCTACATGTTTTCCCAAAGCGGGGCCAAAGAGATTGTCGCCATTGAAGCGAACTCGCGCGCGTTCATGAAATGCCTTGTCGTCAAAGATCTGCTTAAGTTGCAGCGCGTGCATTTTCGGTGCGGCGATTTTGTCGAGTATTTGCGGCAGGACGGCCCCCAATTCGAGATTGGTGTGGCGAGCGGCGTCCTGTATCATATGCAAAATCCGGCGGAAGTCATCGCGCTTTTGGCCGCGCGCTGCACGGAACATGTGTATGTGTGGACGCATTATTATGACGAAGAGACGATTGCCGGAAATCGCGCCTTGGCGGTCAAGTTTTCGAGTTCGAAGGAGGCGGAACACGCGGGTTTCCGGCACACGCTGTATCGCCAGGAATATCTCACCTCGCTGGGCAATTCGACATTCTGCGGGGGAAGCGCGCCGCACAGCCAGTGGATGACGCGCGGCGACATTTTGAAATGCCTCGAATTCTTCGGATTCCGAAACCCGCGCATTAGTTTCGAAGACGCAAAACACCCGCACGGACCGGCGTTCGCGGTGGTGTCGTCGAGAAAACAGTGATCGGTTAAGGGGCGTGCTCGCCTCCGTCATTCCGGTTTTTAGAGGGAATTGAGATGGCCCACACATCCAACAGCCTTGGCTTGCTCCGGACCACGGACACCTGTCTCGTTTTCAAAGCGCGAGACGTTATCTTTCGCCAGGGCGACGAAGGCCAGCACATGTTTGTGATCAAGTCTGGCGTGGTGGAATTGAAAACGGACGACCTGATCATCGGGGCCTTTCAAACGGGGGAAATCCTGGGCGAGATGACGCTGGTCGACCAAGCGCCGCGCAGCGCCACCGCGACGGCCTTGACCGACTGCGAACTGGTCTCCATCGACAGCGCGCGCTTTCAAACCATGATCGTCGAAACGCCGGGGTTTGCCCTCGAGGTCATGCAGGTCATGGCCGAGCGCCTGCGGCACATGAACCGCGAGACCAACTTCATTTACAAGCGCGCGGTCTTCACCCAGATGCAGGCCATGACCGATCCGTTGACCGGCGTCGGAAACCGCCGCGCGTGGGACGAGCGCATGGTGACCGAAGAGTCGCGCTGCCGCCGCTTTGGCCAATCGGCGTGCATCATCTCAATCGATCTGGACGGCTTAAAAGCGCTGAACGATACGGCAGGCCATGCGCAGGGAGACGCGCTGATCAAAGACACGGCGGACGAGCTGAGCCGCGCGTGCCGGGGCACGGATTTCGTGGCGCGTTTGGGCGGCGACGAGTTCGGAATTTTGGCGGTCGAATGCCACGCCGATATCGAAAAACGGCTGCTGAAGGCGATTGAAGAGCGCTTGAAAAAACGCGGAATCGGCGCCTCCATCGGAACCGCAATGCGCGATCCCGCGCGGGATCTGCATCACGCGTGGGAAGAGGCCGATCGGGCTATGTATGTGGCTAAACGAGCGCGGAAGACGGGGCAGTAAAAGGGCGCAGAACGCACTTCGCCACTACAAGAAATTGAAGGCACAGTATATGGCGCTCGATTGTTCGCGTTAAATAGTCGAGTGCTCTGTCACCTGGATTTCAGAATCAGAATACAGTATGAAAATCGCGCGCGGGTGTATATCTCAGGCATGAACACACGACTTATTCTCGCTTGGTTCGTTTGCTGCGGATTATTGCCGGCGGGCGAGGCTTCAGCGCCGCCCGCTACAGACATCATCCGGAAGTCGGCGGCGGTGCGGCAGTGTTTCGAGGCGCTCGGGTTGCCGCTCGATGGTCCCGGGTACGACAAGAACGAGCTGTACAAGCGGGTCGAATGTCCGTTTGTTCTCAATACGTTCCGCATGTGGCGCGAGCAACCGCTGCGCGCCATTGACCGCGAGCGCCATTTGCGCGAAGGCCTGACCCGGGCGGAGTTGCATACAAGTGAGGTTCTTTACATTGCGGCCGACCTGTTGGATTCCGGCTCCGCCCGTTCTTTGATCGATCCAAAGCCAATTGATCTTTTCAAAAAGCACGCCGAATCCGATGGCGCGCTGCTCAAGAGCCTGCTTCGCCTGCAGGAAACGTGCGAGGCGCAACAGAAATTGCATCCGGCGTTGTTTGCCAAAAAGTTTGAAAAGCTGAATGACACGAAAGCGCGCGAGAAGCTCGCGAGCGTGCCGCCCGTGGTCCAGCGCGCGGCGGCGCTGGTGCTCGCGGCGGTCAACGACGCGGTGCTGTGGCGGGAAGCCGCGTTTCGCAACGTGCCGCCGGAACTGCTTGAGCAGGTGTACGCGCAGATCATGCGCGGCGATCAGCAGGAAAAGCCCCCTGACGACAAGGCCGTCGATCCGCGCAGCTATACGTTGCCCGCCGACATGCAGGATGCCATGCGCGAAGCGGATCTTGCCCGCAAGATCGACTTTCCCCGCTGGTACGCGGGACTCATCGATCTGAGCGCCGCGGTAGACTTGGCCGCGGAGTGGCTGGCGAAGGAACCGCCAAAGGAGACCTACCGGCTGGAACTCGACACGCCGCTGGGGCGCGTGATTCTCTCCGGAGGGACGGACGACGAATATAAGGAGGGCGAGCACCTGCTGCTGGTGATCGACACCGGCGGCAACGACACGTACCACACGGGCGCGGCGTCGGGGGGGCTGCAGCATCCCTTCGGCATCATCATCGACACGGCGGGAAACGACCACTACATCGCGCCGAAAGGCAAGCCGTCCATGGGCGCCGGCGTCTTTGGATTCGGCATGCTGGTGGATATGGCGGGCAATGATACGTACAGCGCCGAAGGCAACACGACTCAGGGCGCGGGGCTGTTCGGAGTCGGAATACTCTGCGATTGGGGCGGCGACGACACGTTCACCTGCGACAGTTTCGGCCAAGGCGCGGGCATGTACGGCGTGGGCATTTTGTTGAAAGGCGGCGGCAATGACAAATACCACCTCTATCAAGAAGGACAAGGTTACGGCTGCACACTGGGCGTGGGACTGCTGATCGACCGCGCCGGCAACGACAGTTATGTCGCTGACGACACCAACATCAAATATCCCTCGGATCAAACCAAGGAGCACAATTCAAGCTGCGCGCAGGGCGCGGGCTTCGGCCAGCGGCGCGACTACATCGACGGCGAGGGCCTTGCGGGCGGCATCGGCATGCTGCTGGATTTGAAGGGCAATGACACCTATTACGGCGGCGTTTTTACGCAGGCCGTGGGTTATCTTTATGGCATCGGCATTCTGGATGATCGCGAAGGCAACGATACCTACCGCGGAGTGTGGTACGCGCAGAGCGCCGCGGCCCACGACGCTTTCAGCCTGCTGGCCGAAGGCGGCGGCGATGACACCTACACAAGTACGAATTGCATGCGTCTTGGAGCCGCCCACGATTTTTCGACGTCGATTTTTCTCGAAGAAGGCGGCAACGACAAGTACCTGGTGACGGGCAGCGGATTTGGGCTCGGTCTGCACAACAGTCTGGGCCTTTTTCTGGAACTCGGCGGCGACGACCAGTATGCCGGCCCGCTGTCCAGCATGGCCCCCGTCGACGGCGACAAGCCCGGCCGGTCACGCGGCGAAAGTCCCACATGGGGAGCGTTCATCGATTTCGGCGGCAAAGACACATACGCCGGAAAACCGGATGGCAACAACAGCACGCATCAGCCGAAGGCGGAAAATAAGTACCTGCACAGCATCGCTGTGGATGTGGAGGAGAAGTAGACGTTCAGGGACAGTGCACTCGATTATTTACGTAAAGTAGTTACGTGAACTGTTTCCTGAATTCTTACTAACGCTTGACATTACCAACGTGCCGCGTTACTATCCGTCCATGCCGATCCGCTCGTTCAAATGCGCCGAAACGGGAGCCTTGTTCGGCGGTGAGCGGGTCCGGCGCTTCTTGAATATCGAGTCCGTCGCGATGCGCAAATTGGCGATGCTGAATCGGGCCGCGGTACTTGATGACTTGCGCGTGCCTCCTGGTAACCGATTGGAACGGCTCAAGGGCGACCGCGCCGGACAGTACAGCATTCGGGTCAATGACCCGTTCCGCGTCTGTTTCGTGTGGACTGCGGAAGGTCCGGCGGACGTTGAGATTACCGACTATCATTGAAGGGATATTTTTTATGCGCAAAGTTCCGTATCCGCATCCCGGCGAAATCCTGCTGGAAGAATTCCTGAAGCCGATGAGCATCACGCCATACCGGCTTGCGAAGGAAATCGGTGTGCCGCAAGGGCGCATCGGCGAGATTGTGTCCGGAGCGCGTGCTGTCAGCGCCGATACGGGTCTGCGCCTGTCGCGATTCTTCGGCATGTCCGAGGAGTTTTGGACCGGTTTGCAAATGGACTATGACGCGGCCAAGACAAAAGATTCGCTCGCTAAAACATTGGCGAAGATTACGCCTTGGAAACAAAAAATGGTTTTGCAACCACGCTGATCGATGGCGCGCGCATGTTTTTCGCTTCAAACATCTTCAAATATAAAGTTGCGCCAGCCAGCCCCGATATTATAAGTGTCTGTTAGCGCAATCGTCGGCGCTCTGGAAACAGCTCATGCCGCATTCGAAAGGTAGTTTTAGCCCGGCTTCACTTGCCGGGCGCTTCACCCCGCGCCTCCCGCTTCAGGCGGTCGATGGCGCACGTTTGGCAGTCGTCCAGTAATGCTCGCGGATTTCTTTTCCTTCCGCTCGACGCCCACCCGCCCCGCCCGCCACTCGCTTCGGCCGGCACAAGTAGACAGCGTTGCGCTTTCTAGCACTCAATTACAGGCGCGGGTTTGCACACCACTTACGAGGAACGAATGTCCATTTCCACAATTCATCTGACCTATCCCGACAACTCCATCCACGACTTCGACGCGGGCACGACCGGCCTGCAAGTCGCCGAATCCATCGGCAAGCGTCTCGCCTCTGACGCCGTCGCCGTGAAACTCAACGGCCAGGTGCTCGACCTTTCGCGCCCGATTACTCAAGACGGCACGTTCTCCGTGATCACGCCCAAGAGCCGCGACGGCAAACTTGACGCCGACGCGCTGTACTGCATCCGCCACACCGCCGAACACGTCATGACTGAAGCGATTTGCCGCTTGTGGCCTGATACGAAACTGGTTTACGGCCCGCCCGTGGACGATGGATTTTACGGCGATATCGATCTGGATACGAAGATTTCAATCGACGATTTTCCGAAGATCGAAGCCGAAATGGCGAAGATCGTCGCTGAAAACCGGGCCATGACGCGCTATGAAATGAGCCGCGACGAAGGCTTTAAGAAGATCGAAGCCGAAGGCAATCCGTACAAGCTTGAAAACGCGAAGAGCGCCAAGGGCGACGTGTTATCGTTCTATGTGACGGGGTCGAATGTTGGCAAGGATTTCGAAGATCTTTGCATGGGCCCGCACGTGCCTTCGACGGGCCGAATTGGCGCGTTCAAATTGACTGCCGTCGCCGGCGCGTATTTCCGCGGTGACGAAAAGAACAAACAGCTTCAGCGCATTTACGGCACGGCGTTCCCTTCGAAGAAAGATCTGGACGAACATTTCGCGCGGATCGAAGAAGCCAAGAAACGCGATCATCGCGTGATCGGCAAACAGATGGGGCTTTTCACGATGAGCCCGCTGGTCGGACAGGGACTTATTTTGTGGATGCCGAAGGGCGGCATCATTCGCACTGAATTGCAGAATCTGATGCAGGGCGAATTGACCAGGCGGGGTTATTCGCCAGTCTTTACGCCGCACATCGGCAATGTGGCGCTGTACAAGACATCCGGCCACTTTCCGTACTATAAGGACAGCCAGTACCCGACGATCAAAAGCGAAATCGATCCGAGCGAAGAATACCTTCTCAAGCCGATGAACTGCCCGCACCATTGCATGATCTACGCGGCGGAGCAGCGCAGTTACCGCGAGCTGCCGATTCGCCTCGCGGAGTTCGGCACGGTGTATCGTTATGAACAATCGGGCGAACTAAATGGCATGACGCGCGTAAGAGGATTGACGCAGGACGACGCGCATCTGTTCTGCACGGGCGATCAGGTCGAGGCGGAGATCGTGAGCACGGTCGGTTTGGTCAAGACGATCTTCGGCGCGCTGGGGCTGACCGATTACCGCGTGCAGGTGAGTTTGCGCGATCCGAAGAGCGACAAGTACACGGGCGATCCGGCGAATTGGACGAAGGCCGAAGCGACTTTGAAACGCGTCGCAACGGAGATGCATCTGCCGCACGAAGCTGTCGAAGGCGAAGCTGCGTTCTACGGGCCGAAGCTGGACTTCATGGTGAAGGATTGCATCGGGCGCGAATGGCAGTTGGGGACCGTGCAGCTCGATTACAATTTGCCGGAGCGGTTTAAGCTCGAATACATCGGGCAGGACAACAATCGCCACCGGCCGGTGATGATTCATCGCGCGCCGTTTGGAAGTTTCGAACGGTTCACGGGGATTTTGATCGAGCATTTCGCGGGCGCGTTTCCGCTGTGGCTTTCGCCGGTGCAAGTGCGCGTGGCGAACATCTCGGAACAATCGCAGGAGGCGGCGCACCGCGCCGTCGCGGCGTTGCACGCGGAGGGCATTCGTGTCGAAGCGGACATCAGCGCGACGGGAAATATCAAGCAGCGCGTGAAAGAATCGGAAGAAGCAAAGATCCCGTACTTGCTTGTGATCGGAGACCGGGAAGCGGCAGCGGGAACGGTTGCGGTGCGCGGACGAGGACGAAAAGATTTAGGCGTGATGCCGTTGGCCGAATTTATTGCGAAGGCGAAGACGGAGATTGCGACGAGGGCGTAGTGTTCGTAGTTCCGCCTTTAGGCGGTCTTCGTTTGGCGCCTTTGGCGCCGAACCGCCTGAAGGCGGAACTACGAACGTAATTGGAGCAGGTCGAGGTATTCAGAGAACCTGAAACCTGGAACCTGGAACTTGAAACCCGAACGTAAAGGAGAAATGCCATCACAGAGAGACTTCGCATCAACCACGAGATCAAGGCCAAGACGGTCCGTGTCATCGGATCGACCGGCGATCAACTGGGAGTCATGACAGGCGATCAGGGGCGTGCCAAGGCGCTGGAAGTTGAACTCGATCTGGTCGAAGTTGCGCCGAAAGCCGAACCGCCCGTGTGCCGCATCATGGATTACGGCAAGCACATTTATCACGAGCAGAAAAAAGAGCAGAAGGCCCGCAAGAAGGCCCATGCCCACGATCTTAAAGAAGTGCGCCTGAGTTTCAAAATCGGACCGCACGATTTGGGAATCAAGGTCATGCACGCCAAAGAATTCATCGAAGAAGGCCATCGCGTGCAGTTCACGATGATTTACAAGGGCCGCGAAATTGCGCATCAAAGCCTAGGCGAACAGATTCTCAAAGGCGTCGTCACGCAGATGGGCGATTGCGCAAAAGTCGAACGCCCTCCGTTCCGCGAAGGCAAGCGCGT
Organism: Planctomycetota bacterium; assembly: GCA_038227045.1. GTDB lineage: Bacteria > Planctomycetota > SZUA-567 > H5-PLA8 > H5-PLA8 > JANXLS01. The sequence goes on along the minus strand of JBBRQD010000009.1, from coordinate 24,252 downwards.
CGGATTGATTCTCGCGCCGAAGCAGGCCATCGAGAACAAGCCGGCGGAAAAGCAGAAACATGCGCCCGCCGCGCCGCCAGCCGCACCGAAACCAGTGGTTGCGCCGCCTGCGGTGACGGCACCTGTCGCTGCCGCGCCAGCACCCGCTCCGAAACCTGTGGTTCCAGCGCCGGTGCCCGCACCTGTGGCCGTCGCGCCAACACCCGCTCCAAAGCCCACGGTTCCGGTTCCGACGCCCGTGCCTGTGGCCGCCGCGCCCAAGCCAGCTCCCGTTGCGCCGAAACCGGCCGCACCCAAGACGCCGGTGGCCGCGAAAGCATAGCGTTCGCCGCACTGGGGACAATTTGCATTCGCGAGCAGCTCGGGACGCTCGCCGGCATCAGGTCATTTGCCGCGCTTGGCAATCAGGAGGAGCACGGCCATGCCATGTCTCGACACTTCGCGCCGCCCGTTTGCATTGATCGCGTGCGTTTTGGCATTGAGTGCCGCAACGATGATTGCGTTTCAGCGTTCCGCGCTGGCGTGGTGGAGCGGCGGGCACAAAGTCTGCACCGCCGCCGCCGTCAAGATGCTCCCCGAGGACGTGCCCGAATTCTTCCGCAACGCGACGGAGGAACTCGCTGAAATGTCCGTCGAGCCTGACGAGTGGAAGAGCCAGACGGCGCCGCGGTTGCGCGCCAGCGAACAGCCCGAACATTTCATCGACCTCGAACACTTCGACGGCAAGCCCATTCCCCGCCACCGTTTCGAAGCGCTGACGCATTACGTGACGAAACACATCGACATCGGCAAAGGCGGCACGCTGCCTTACGCGATCGAAGAAGGCTATGAGCGCCTCACGCTGGCGTTTCGGCAGGTGCGCATTTACCCGGAATCGGCGGGCGCAAAGCACCGCGCGATTGTGTATGCCGGATGGCTCGCGCATTACTGCGGCGACCTCGCGATGCCGCTGCACACGACGGTGAATTTCGATGGGAAACCGGGCGAAAATAGCCAGACGATCCAGAAGGGCATTCACGCGCGGCTAGACGCATTCCCCGAGAAAAATGGTTTTACGGCGGAGATGCTGGCCGAGAAACAAACGGCTGTGCACCATAAAAGTGTGTGGGAACTTATCGAGCGAACGATGAACGAATCACACACACGCGTCGATGAATGCTATGAACTGGATGCGGCCGGTGGCTTCGACAAAGTGCCGGAAAAGGCCAAGGCGTTTGTCTTGGAGCGCACGCGCATCGCCGCGAAATTGACCGCCGATTTGTGGTATACGGCGTGGGTTAAGAGCGATCCGGGGAAGGCTACGATTAAGTGAAATCGTCTGCCGCTGAAACAGCTAACGGCAACGGCTTTTTAACTGCGGATAATGCGGATTTGCGCGGATATTCGCGGAATGTTTTTGGGTTGTCAGGGCGCTGATTGAATGTGGATACGTATTACTGAATTTGCGATGCAAAGGGGGGGCGCGACGCGAGAAGAAGCCGATCCTGAGCCGTCCGAATTTCGGCCAGTGCGCAACGCCAGGGAGATGCTTCTTGTCGCTTTGCTATTTCTAAACAGCGCCGGAATTGTCGCGGTTGAAGATGCTCATTCCTATCCCTTCTGGGACGGGCGAGAGACTGTCGAGAACTACGCGAAGCGCGCGCATCTGCCGCCGACCCGGCAATTGAAACTCAGCGATAAAGTTCAGATGGATTTTGTGCTGATTCCCGCCGGAAAATTCAGGATGGGTTCGGAGGGTCCGGCGCATTCTGACATTACATTTGATGGCGCACTCTTGCTTCTCGTATGCGGTTGCGTCGCGGTGGCTGCGCTGATTATTGCTTTGGCGATCAATGCGTTTCGAAAGGGCAAGGTATCGTTTTCGCTGCGCGGATTGCTGGCAATGACGCTGGCCTGGGGGCTGGTCATGGGCGGAATCGCGCGCGTGCGGCTGGCGCTCGTCGAAGATGCGCGCTGGAGCGATGCGCAGAAGGAGTATTTTCTCACGCATGAAAACGAACGGCCGGCGCGCAACGTCGCACTAGCGCGTCCGTTTTATATGGGAAAATATTCCGTTACTCAGGAGCAGTATGAGGCGGTTGTTGGACGCAACGCGGGCTGGTTCAAAGGGGGCCAAAATCCAGTGGAGCGCGTGACGTGGTACAACGCGCGCGACTATTGCAAAAAGGCGGGCGAGTTGCTCAAGGCAAACGGGCAGAGCGAGCCGGTGCTGGAGTTGCCGACCGAGGAGCAATGGGAGTTTGCGTGCCGGGCCGGAACGCGCACGCTTTTTTATTCGGGCGACACGGAGGCCGATTTGAATCGCGCCGCGTGGTACGAAGGGAACAGCGGCAAGACCACGCACCCAGTTGGAGAGAAAGAGCCGAACGCATTCGGACTTTACGATATGCACGGGAACGTGCGGCAGTGGTGCATGGATCACTTCGACAAATCGCTGAATGTGGAGGAACGCGTCACGCGCGGAGGATCATGGCAGGATCCGTCAGAGCGCTGCCAATCGGCCCATCGCGGAAGCAATAACGCCGCGGTTCATGAAAAGAATGTGGGGTTGCGATTGGTGATGGCGATACCGTAGGCCGTGACCGTTTTGAAATTCAGACGGGCGTTTCCGATTCGCACTGGTAGACATGGGTACATGTCTACCAGTGGCACCCAATAATACTGCTCAAACTGTGTTCGATGGCTCCCTCCTACTTTTTGGAGGGGATTGGCTGTTGTTTTAATTTGGCTGGATATGTTTCGCCCGTGGATGTGCCCGCGCCGGGGTTCTGGTAGCCGAAGGTAATGCTGTCTCCGATGCAGACGATCTTCTCACCGCCCTTGAGCGAGGGGGCGATGATGCCGAAGAATGTTTTGGCCAGGAGTTGATTGCCGGCCGGAATCAGATGGCACCCGTCGGAACTTAGAAATTCTTCTTTTTTCAACTTGGCGGTGGCGGCTTCGAAATCGGCGACCGGGATTTTGCGGTCGGCGGCCAGTTTTCGAATCGCGGCATTGTAGCGGTCGACTCGTTCGCCGGGAGTTTCGTCGGGAAACGGTTCGCGGCGTCCGAACAGATTCGTTTTCGTTAAATCCAGATGATGAATTGTGCAGACGACCGGCTTGATTCCGGCGGCTTGCGCCCGTTCAATCATTGAATTTACGTTTTCGATATACTTGTCGAGCGGAACGAAAAAACCATTGTTGAGCGAATCGTTGATGCCAATATAGATGAGCACCATGTCGGGTTTGGCATTGAGCACATCGCGTTCGAAGGCATCCCGGAGCGACGTGCTGTTTACGCCCGTTATTCCTTTATTAATTACCACCAAGCCGTTGTCCGGTGCCTCTGGTTTGCCAGGTTCGCCCGTGTGCGCGGACAGGGCTACCATGCACGCCCATCCCGCCATCCACGCATTCAACTCGGTCCGCATGACGATTTCCCTCGATTGATTCGATTCAGCGTATTTCCCGCAATGCGTTCAACTGATAGGCGTCGGCCAATTTCTCCAGCAATTCGATCTCCGCGCGAATCAGCAAGCCGCGTTCGGTGTCCGCCACACGGCGCGGGCGCTCCCATTTTCGGATCGCGGTTATTTTGGGGATGATGTCCACTCCGTCGCGCAGCGCGGCTTCGACCGATTCGAAATGGCTGTGTTCGGCCAGATAGGTTTGGCCCGCTTCCAGCACCAGCGTGTAACCGTGATCGCCGTAGGCTTCGGAGAATGCGCCGTCGATGGTGATGGCCTTGCCGCTGCGCTTGACGGGATCTTCGCCTTTTTCGACTTTGACCGGGACGTGCCCGTTGACGATCAGGCCGCGCTCCGTGTTCATCCCGAATTCGGCGAGTATCGTGTCGCAGAATCCTTTTTCGTGGATCAGCCTGAAGTACGGATTCTTGGTTTCGTGATGGGTCGCCTTGTCTTCGATCAACGAGGATTCGAGCGTCGTGATGCGGTCTTTGCCGAAGAGCGGCGAGCGCGGGCCGCTCCAGAGATACCAGAGCAGGTCGAGATCCTTGAGCGCCTTTTTCTCCGGCACTCGCGAGACGACGCGTTCGATGGCTTCGAAGAGCGCGCGGCCGGTGTAGGGCTGGCCATCGACGGTCATTGGCAGGAACTTGCCTTGTTCGTCGACCGGCACGCAGCCGTGGAAAATCAGGTGGTCGTCGCGCGTGACGTACATGCTTCCATTGGAGATCATGTGCGTGACGTGGCCGGTGAGTTTCTCGCTCCGCAGGAACGATTCGCGGATGCGCGCCATGCACTTCTTTTCGTCGTCGGACAGTTCGTAAGGATTTGATGGATCGACGGTCGGCCAATGTGTGTCTTTCAAAGGGTAATTCGTGCCGTCGATTTCAATCGTACCGGCTTTGAGATCGATGTGGTGCATCAACCGGCGGTGGTCCATCTCCCATTCCGGATTGCGCGCGATCATCTGGCCTTCGAGCTTGAACTGCATGATCGCGGCGGCTTTCTGCATCCGCTGCATCGTCACCGTGTCGCGCAAGCCGGTGCCTTTCAGCGCAAAGCTCGCCGCCGGGTCGTCGCCGTACACGGTGCGAACGAGGTGTTCGAGCGGCTGAAGCGTGATCCCGTAACCTTCTTCCAACTGCGACAGGCGGCGGTAGCGCAGCGACAGGCGCAGCACGTGGGCGATCAGCGCGTCGTGTCCCAGCGCGGCGCCGAACCAGGCGGTGTCGTGATTGCCCCAGACGAACGCGACGCGCAGTTGCTTCATCAAATAATCGACGACGAGATCGCCGCGCGGGCCGCGGTCCCAGCAATCGCCGTCGAGCACGATTTCGCTGACCGCGAGTTTGCGAATCGCGCGCGAAGTGTGTTGAATCAACTGCATCACGCGGCCGCGGCGCGTCATGTCTTCGACGACCGCGGCGATGTATTCCTGTCCGTGGTCCATGCTCGGCTGGTGCAGGATTTCAATGAACAGATCGCGGTATTCCACGGGGAAAACGGCGACGGCGTAATTCATCGGATAGCGCCGGCAGAGCACGCGCAGCACTTCGAACATGTCGGACAGCACGCGTTGCGCGAACAGGCAGAGCGCCTGCGGATCGCTCAAGCTGGCCTCGAGCCGTTCGCTGAATTCATGCGGATAAAAAACGAGGTTGAGGAAATCCTGAAACTGTTTCGCGTCCATGCGCCCGGCGAAGAGGCTCTCGGCCAGTGGGCGCAGCGTGCCCGACGCGTTGTTGATGATATGGCGCAGTTTTTTGGCTTCGCCGTGAACGTCGCTGATGACGTGCACGGTGCCTTTGGGGAGAGTCAATTCGGCTGAAAGGCGGGCGATCTCCGCGAGCGTGGAATCGACATTCGGGAACTGCCTCGCGAGCATGCGCAGACCGGCGAGTTCGCGCGGAATGGCCGTGGATTCAGTCATGGTGGGCGTCTCCTTTTGGGGACGGGCATCTTACTCAAATCGATGTGGGTTGGCGAAACCCAAATTGGATTTTTAACCGCGCAGAGGGCGCAGAGGCGCGCAGAGGAAGTGTAGAAAATGTGAAATGGAAAATGATTTGTTTCAGCTATAGTGTGCGCATGGAAGATCCCGCGCCTCCACCTTCGTCATCAGTCGCCATTGCGGCGGGCGTGAGTGCACGGCCGGACGATTTGCGTTTGCATTTTGCGCGCTCCGGCGGGCCGGGCGGGCAGAATGTCAACAAGGTCAATTCGAAGGCGGAATTGCGCGTGCGCCCGGAAGCGCTGGTTGGCATGTCCGGCGCGGCTGTCCATCGGCTCAAGACCGCGCAGCAGAATCGCATGACCGTCGATGGCGATCTGCTGATCGTGGCCGATGCCGAGCGATCGCAATACGCCAATCGCATGGCCTGCATGGAAAAACTGCGCGCGTTTGTCGAAGCCGCGATGAAAGAACCGAAGGTCCGGCGCAAGACGCGCCCTTCCGCGGGCAGCCGCGAACGGCGATTGGATTCCAAGAAGGCTCACAGCCGCATTAAAGCGCAACGCCGCTCCGACGATTATTAAGAGCAACCGAACAAAACCCACGCACCGATATTTCGGCGGGACAGGCCCGTCTGCTTCGTTGCATCGAAACGACGTATCTTCCCAATACGTCTTTTTCGCTGCGCCTCGCATCCGAACCTGTCGCGCTCGAAATCTCGGCACGCGGGTTTTGTCCGGTTGCTCTAAAAATCCTGTCCTCGGCCCTTTGCGCAATGTCGCATAAGCTTTGCGCATATCCGCATGAAAACGTTTCACCCGCCGGTGTACGCACTGAAAAGCAGTGAGCGCCGTGCAATTCAAGAGCATGGCTGTCTCTCTCCTTATCGAGGACTTCCAATGCGCTCATTGCCGTTATCCCGACGCACGTTTTTGGCGGCTTCATCGGCCGCCGCCGCTTCCGCGCTGCTGCCGTCCACGCGCGCTTTCGCGGACGAATTGAAGACCAAGCTGCATAAAGCTCAGATGGTGGGCAAAATTACCGAAGCCCAGATGACGTCGTTGAAAGCCGCCGGATTCGAGGGCGTCGAGACGACGAATGTCTGCGCGGAAGAGGAAGCCACGAAGGGGCGGGAGATTGCCGAGAAACTGGGCATGCGCGTCCATTCCGTGCTGCGCGGCTGGATGGAATTTAACAGCCCCGATCCGAAAAAAGTCGACGCAACCCTCGAAAAAGCGCGCCTGAGTTTGCGCGCGGCGAAGGCTTACGGCGCCGACGCGATTCTGCTCGTTCCCTGCCGCATCGACGCCAAAGGCATGCCCGCGATTGCCGATATCGTCATCGATTTCGACGAAGCCAATGGACACGTCAAGAGCGTCGTCAAGGGCGACAACGCGCCTCACGAGGAGTATATCAAAGCGCACAATATCGCCATCGACACCTCGCGCGCGGCGGTTGAAAAACTCATCCCGCTGGCCGAAGAATTGAAGATCGTGATCGGTCTTGAGAACGTCTGGAACAATCTCTGGGTCAAGCCGGAGATTTACAAACACTTCGTCGCGTCGTTCAAGAATCCGTGGGTCAAAGCGTACTTCGATATCGGCAACCATGTGAAATTCGCTCCGCCGCAGGATTGGATCAAAGCGCTCGGGGGGCTGCTGATCAAACTGCACATGAAGGACTACGATTTGGGGAAGAAGAGTTTCGTGCAGTTGCGCGACGGCAGCGTCGAATGGCCGGCGGTGCGCAAGGCTCTCGACGAAGCGGGCTATAATGGTTGGGGCACGATTGAAGGCGGCAATCTGCCGCTCGACGAATTGAATAAACGTTTCGATTTGATTTGCGACGGGAAGTAATTTTTTCTCTCGCAGAGACGCAAAGGCGCAAAGAAGATACAGCATTGCAGAAAAGTGTTTGAATGCAGCTTGAGCAGTAATTGGGTGCCAGTGGTAGCGGCAGTTTGCTACCAGTGAGAATCGGGAACGGTCTTTAGAATTTCACATTGGCCGCGGTCGGCACTTGGGAGTCCTCAGTGCCGGCGAAGGCATCGATTGGAATTTGGCACGCTTTTTCCGATTCGGCACTGGTTGCAAACTGCCGCTACCAGTGGCACCCTTTAAAAGGGCTCAAGCTGAATTCGATGACTTTGTTCGTTTGTGGTTTTATTTTCCATATTTCTGGAGGCATCGTGATGACTCACAGCAAAACATTCTCTCGCCGTCAGTTTTCCAAAGCCGCGCTGTGTGCTGCCGGGGCTTTGGCGTTGCGTCCGTCGCTTGTTCGGTCGGACGAGAAGAACGACAAACTCAACATTGCGATCATCGGCGCCGGCGGGCGCGGCGGATCGAATTTGAAGGGCGTCGAATCGCAGAACATCGTGGCGCTCTGCGACGTCAATTCAAAGGCCCTTGACGCTCAGGGGGCGAAATATCCGAACGCGAAAAAGTATTCGGACTTCCGCAAAGTCTTCGACGACGCGAAGGACTTCGACGCCGTGGTGATCAGCACCTGCGAACACACGCACGCGTTTGCGACGATCCTGGCTCTGCAGCACGGCAAGCATGTCTATTGCGAAAAGCCGCTGACTCACAATATTTTCGAAGCGCGAAAAATTCGCGAGGCGGCGGCGAAGACCACCGTAACCACTCAGATGGGCATCCAGATTCATGCGGGTGACACGTATCGCCGCGTGGTCGAATTGGTTCAACACAACGCGATCGGGCCCGTGCGCGAAGCGCATGTCTGGGTTTCGCGCGCGTGGGGTTTTCAGAGCGCCGACGACGCGAAGAAAAACAAGGATCTCGTCTCCGTCACGGAGCGTCCGAAAGAATCCGCGCCGGTGCCGGATGGTTTGGACTGGGATTTGTGGCAAGGTCCGGCGGTCGAGCGGCCGTTCAATCCGATTTATGTTCCCGGCCCGAAATGGTATCGCTGGTGGGATTATGGAAATGGGACGATGAGTGATCTCGGCAGCCATCGCAACGATCTGGCGTTCTGGGCGCTGAAGCTGCGCGCGCCGCTCACCGTCGAAGCGTTCGGTCCCCCGCCCCATCCGGAGATTGCGCCGGCGTCGATGCGCGCGGTCTATGAATACGGTCCGCGCGGCGACATGCCGGCGGTGAAATTGACTTGGTACCAGGGCGACGAGAAGCCGGAGATTTTCAAATCGGGCGGCATTCCGAAATGGGGTGACGGCATTTTGTTCATCGGCGACCGAGGCATGTTGCTGGCCGATTACAGCAAGTATCTGCTGCTGCCTGAAAACCAGTTCGTCGATTTCAAGAAACCGGATCCGACGATTCCGCACGTGTCCAGCCATTACGCCGAATGGATCGACGGCTGCAAATCCGGCAAGCAGAGCCTGGCGGATTTCCAATACGCCGGGTGGCTGACCGAAGCCAATCACCTTGGGAATGTCGCGTATCGCGTGGGCAAGAAATTGGAATGGGACGCTGAGGCCATGCGCGCGACGAATGCGCCGGAGGCGGACAAGTTCATTCATCGCGAGTATCGGAAGGGTTGGGAGTTTAAGGGGTAGTTGGCGGGTGGCACGGATTTGAATGTACCCATTCAAATCCATGCATGATTGCGATCGACGCGCTCGAATTATTCGTGAACATTCGTTTCAAGCCAGCACGGATTTGCGTTCTTTTGGATCCATCACTTTTCAACGGAGTTTTTTGCATGAAATATGTCGCTCTCTGCATCGTCGCCTGCTCAATAACCGCGCTGCACGCCGCCGATTCCCGCGTGCTCGATTCGATGGATGCTCAGACGTTTCAAGTGCCGAAGGAAAAGTGCGCGATCGAAGTCGTTGAGGGCAAGGACGGCAAGGCGCTTAAGTTTTCGTTTGATAAAGAGTGCCGGAATGTGGCGGCGATCAGTAAAATCAGGGGCGCTGCGGATTGGGATGCGGCGGCTGGCATTTCGTTTTGGGTCAAAGGCGATGGGTCGGATCATCTTGGCGGCATGGAATTCATCTGGAACGAGGACTATGGCATTCGCTACGCGTTTGCGTTTCCAATTAGTGGAACCGAGTGGACCAAGGTTCTTGTGCCGTGGAGCGATTTTGTTCCGGAGACCTCCAATGCGAAAGCCTTGCCGCTCGGAAAAGAGGGTAATGCGCCGTCGAAACTCGGGACTCTCTGGTTTGGGAAGTGGTGGTACTGGCGCGATTATGCGGCGCATTCGTATACCATCGACGACATTCGACTTGAGCCCATGATGCCACCGCTCCCTGATCTTGCACAACACACCGCGACGCCGCTTCAACGCGTGCTGGCGAAACTTCAAGCCGGCAAGCCCATTACTATTGTGACGATGGGCGACTCCTTGACCGATTATGCGCATTGGGCGAACAAGCCCATTAATTGGCCGACGCTGCTTAAAGAAAAACTTCACGCGAAGTACAAGAGCGAGGTCACGATTGTCAATCCGGCGATGGGCGGGACTGAGTTGCGCCAGAACATGATTCTGATTCCCCGCTGGCAGAAGGAGGCGCCGGAACCGGATCTTGTCACGATCTGGTTTGGCGGCAACGATTGGAATTCGGGCATGCGTGGCAAGATGTTCGAGGCGACAATGCAGGATGCCGTGGATCGCGTTCGGGCCGCGACGAAAGACAAAGCGGACGTGCTGATCATGAGCACGTGTCCGTCGGTTGAACACTGGGACACGATGGCCGAACTTGCCGAAGGGTGCCGCTATGCGGCCGGCGCAAAAAGTGCCGCAATTGGGGACATCTATAAGGTTTTTCACGAGGTTGGAAAAGCGGACCCGGCGTCGCTGTATTGCAAAGATAAAACGCATCTCGGCGCGGCGGGGCATGAGCTTGTGGCGAAGACTATTGCGGAATTGATCGAAAATAAATAAGGAGCTTTTTCTCCGATGAAAATCATCTCCGCGTATCGGGGGATACTCTCCCTCGCAACAATTGTTATTCTACATGGCGCGCTGCAATCCGCCGAATTGCCGCTTGTTGAGAAGGTTGAATCGCAACCGCTGTGGGCTCAGGCTCGGCGTGTGATGGAGGCGCTGGAGTATCTTGGCAATCCGCTGCCGGAGGCGACCAAGACCGGTCTGCAAAATGCGGCCGATAAGGGCGACGGGGCGGCGCTGATCAAGGCGATTCAGGAGGCGTTCGATCCGCATTGTTTGCTGGGCGTCAATATCAATCCGGAATCGCGCGTGAAGGTTGCGCAAGGACCGGCGGCGGCGCAGTTGGTTGAGCAGGGCTGGCGGCAGTTTTTGATCAAGGTTCACAATGAAGCCGGCGTGACCGCGGAATTGCGCGGGGCCAGTCCCAACGCGTTGCCGCTGGCCAATTCGCCGCAAGCACAAGTCGCCGACCGCTGGCTTGAAATGCAGCTTTTTGCTGCGCAGCCGCTAACGAAGAATTTGAGCGGTCTGGCGCTGGAATACCGCATCGTTCAATTCTATTCGCGCGACGCGGGGAAGCGCGAGGCCAAGCTTTCGTTCAATGTCGGTCAAGGCACGCAGGATCTTGGCTTCCGCGATGCCGTCGATTTGCTCTTTGAATGCCTGCCTGCGCGCGACGTGACGTTGAGCGTGCTCGACGAGAACGACAAGCCGGCGACGGCGCGGTTTACGATCCGCGACAAACAGGGGCGCGTGTATCCGTCGCAGGCCAAACGGCTCGCCCCGGATTTTGCGTTCCATCCGCAGGTGTATCGCGCGGACGGCGAGATCATCAAGCTGCCCGACGGCGCGTACACGTTTGAGATTACGCGCGGGCCGGAGTATGTGAGCGCGACGCAGTCCGTCACGGTGACTGCGCCGGCGACCGTTTCCGTCAAACTAAAGCGTTGGATCGATCCGTCGAAACTGGGCTGGTGGTCCGGCGATCATCACATTCATGCGGCGGGATGCGCGCACTACACCAATCCGAGCGCGGGGGTTCACGCGCCGGACATGATGCGCCATTGTCTCGGCGAGGATTTGAAAGTCGGCTGCAATCTGACGTGGGGACCGTGCTTCGATTATCAGAAGCAATTTTTCACGGGCCGCGACGACAAGATATCGCAGCTCCCTTATCTGCTCCATTACGATGTGGAAGTCTCGGGATTCGGTTCGCACAAATCCGGGCATCTATGTCTGCTGCGCTTGAAGGACCAGATTTTTCCTGGTGGCGATTCCAAGGAGCATTGGCCGACGCTGTGTTTGAATACGCTGCGCTGGGCGAAGAAACAGAACGCGGTCTGTGGCCCGGCGCATTCGGGCTGGGGACTGGATCAGCAGGGGACCGCGCTCCCGAATTACGAGATTCCGCCTTACAGCGGCATCGGCGCGAACGAGTACATTGTGGATGTCACCCATGAAGTGCCAGGCCCAGACGGGAAGATGGTTCCGGCGGTCGATTTCATGTCCACCGTGGACACGCCTTATGCGTGGGAGTTGAATATGTGGTATCACACGCTGAATTGCGGCTTCCGCACGCGTGCCAGCGGCGAGACGGATTTTCCGTGCATTTATGGCGAGCGCGTCGGGCTGGGCCGTTCGTATGTGAAGCTCGACGGCAAGCTCACCTACGACGAGTGGTGCGAAGGGATCCGCAACGGGCGCTGCTATGTCAGCGACGGCTTCAGCCACTTGATCGATTTCAAAGCGGACAGCGTGGCGCTCGGCGAAGCAGGAAGCGAATTGAAACTCGCGCAGCCCGGCAGCGTGCACCTGACGGCGACCGTCGCCGCGATGATGAGCGAAACGCCGGACGAAAAGATTCGCGCCACGCCGTATCCGCAGAAGCCGTACTGGCACATTGAACGTGCCCGCATCGGCCAGACGCGCGAAGTTCCGGTGGAAGCGCTGGTCAACGGAATTCCCGTCGCGAAGAAAACGATTGTCGCCGACGGTGTGTCGCGCGGCATCGAATTCGATGTCAAGATCGAACGCAGCAGTTGGGTGGCGCTGCGCATTTTGCCCTCGTCGCACACGAATCCGATTTTTGTGATCGTGGACAGCAAGCCGATCCGCCCCAGCAAAAAGAGCGCGGAGTGGTGTTTGAAGGGCGTCGATAAATGCTGGGAGCAGAAGAAGAAACTTATTGCGGCGGGGGAGCAGGATGACGCGGTGAAAGCGTATGATCATGCGCGCGAAACGTATCGGCGGATTTTGGCGGAGAGCAATGCGGATTGAGAAAAGCCGATGCGCGAAAAAAGAGCCGCGACCGCGAGGGAGCGGTTCGCTGGAACTTGCCGCGAAGGATCGAATTTCAATTGGGTCTTTGATCGCTTTGAACTTCGGACTATCGTTTTGAATTCAGGATGACCGCTCCCTTGCGGCTCGTTACTCGCCGTGGCCGAGGGCTGGTTCGGCTATTTCGACGTGCCCGGATTTTAGTTGCGCGTCTTTTTTCTTTGAGCGCAGGCTGTCGAGGAAAATGTAGACGACTGGCGTGGTGAACAGAGTCAGCGCCTGGCTGACGAGCAATCCGCCGATGATTGCGACGCCCAGTGGGCGGCGGAGTTCGGATCCGACGCCGTGTCCCAGAGCGAGCGGCAGCGAGCCTAACAGCGCCGCCATGGTTGTCATGATGATCGGGCGGAAGCGCAGCAGGCAGGCTTCGCGGATTGCGTCCACCGCCGATTTCTGGTGCTCGCGCTCGGCCTCCAGCGCGAAATCGATCATCATGATTGCGTTCTTTTTGACGATGCCGATCAACAGAATGATGCCGATCATGCCCATCACGTCGAGGGGGAATTGGAAGAGCATCAGCGCCAGCAGCGCGCCGATTCCGGCCGAGGGAATCGTCGAGAGAATCGTCAGCGGATGGATCAGGCTTTCGTAAAGCACGCCGAGGATGATGTAGATTGCGACGAGTGACGTGAGGATGAGCGTCGTTTGCGACGCGAGCGAATCCTGAAACGCCTGCGCGTTGCCCTGGAAACTCGCGTGGACGCCTTCCGGCGGACTAAGGTCGTGAAATGCTTTTTCAATGGCCTCGGACGAGTCGCCCAGCGCCACGCCGGGCGTGAGCGCGTAGGAGATCGTCACGGCGGGGAATTGGCCCTGGTGCGTGACTGAAAGCGACAGTGTGGACCGCTCGAACTTCGCCAGATTCTTGAGGGACACCTGGAGACCTGTGGGCGTTTTTACGTAGACTTTTTCGAGCGACGACGGATCGTTCAGCAGATCGGGATCGACTTCGAGAACCACGCGGAACTGGTCGAGATCCGTGTACATGATCGCGACTTGCCGCTGCCCGAAGGCATTGTACAGAGCCGAATCGATATCCGCCGGGGCAATGCCATAGCGCGCGGCGGCGTCGCGGTCGATGACGAGGCGCGCCTCGAGACCGCCGAGCGTCTGATCGGTGGTGACTCCTTGCAGTTGCGGAAGAGTCTTCAGCTTTTCAAGCAGTATGGGCGCAAAATCGTTGAGTTCCTTAAAATCAATATCGCTGAGCGCGTATTGGTATTGATTCTTCGACGCGCGCGCGCCGACCTGAATGTCCTGAACCGGACGCGGGTAGAAATTAATGCCTTTCACCTTGGCGGTGTCTTTGCGCATTTGCGTCACGATTTCATCCATCGTTTGCTTGGTGGGACGCTCGTCGGGCGGCTTGAGTTCGATGAAGAAGCGGCCTTGATTGGCGATCGCGCTGTAACCCGACGCGCCGACGGACGAGACGACCGTGAGGACGTTGGGATTCTTGACCATGATGTCGATGATCGCTTTTTGCCGCTCCGCCATGGTCTGGAACGACGTGTCCGTGGGCGATTCGGTGGTGACTTGCAGGCGCGCGGTATCCTGCTGCGGGAAGAAACCTTTGGGGACTTTGATGTAGAGAATGACCGTCAGCACGATGGTCGCGACGGTCACGATAATTGTGATGGTCTGGTGGCGGAGCACGACATCCAGCAGATATGCATAGACTTTTAAAACGTACTTGAACACAAAATCGCTCATGCGTTCCATCAAATTGCGCTGGGGTTCTTTTCCGCCGTGCGCGGTGGAGTCGCTGGCAAGATAGGCGCAGACCATGGGTGTGACGGTCAGCGACACGAGCGCGGATACGGCGATCGAGATGCTCAGCGTGACCGCAAATTCGCGGAACAACCGGCCCACAAGCCCGCCCATGAAGAAGAGCGGTATGAAGACCGCGACGAGCGAAATGCTGATGGAGACGACGGTGAACCCGATCTGCTTCGCGCCGGCGAGCGCGGCCTGCATGGGTTTGTCGCCGAGTTCGTGCCGGCGCGTGATGTTTTCAATCATTACGATGGCATCGTCCACCACGAAGCCGACGGCGACGGTCAGCGCCATCAGCGAGAGATTGTCCACGTTGTAACCGCAGAGGTACATGCCCGCGCAGGTTCCGGCCAGTGACAGCGGCACGGTGAGCGCCGCGGCAAAGGTGCTCCACAGGCGGCCCAGGAAGATGAACACAATGGCGACGACCAGCACGATGGTGATCATCAGCGTGTGTTGAACGTCCGCGACCGACGCGCGGATGGTGGTCGTGCGATCGCTGGTGATGGTGGTCTTGATGCCCGGCGGCATCCATTTTTCAAGCTGGGGCATGAGCGCTTTTACGCCGTCCACCGTTTCGATGACATTGGCGTTCGGCTGCTTGTAGACGATCACAAGCACGCCGCGGTCGAGGCCGAACCAGGCCATCTGGCGCGCGTCAACGGGCCCATCGATGACTTTGGCCACGTCGGAGATGCGCACGATATTCCCATTCTTCTGTTTCAAGACCAACGGACGATAGCCCTTGGCTTCGTAGACCTGGTCGTTGGCTTCGATCATGTACGACTCGGTCTGGCCGTCGAAGTTGCCCTTTGGGCCGTGGGCGTCGGCGGCAAGCAGAGTGGCGCGGACATCCTCCATGCCCAGTCCCATGTTGGCGAGCGCGGTCGGATCGACCTGCACCCGCACCGCCGGCTTTTGCGCGCCGGCGATAATCACCGAGGAGACTCCATCCACCTGGCTCATGCGCTGCACGAGAATCGTGGAGGCGGCTTGATAGACCTTCTCCGGCGTCATCGTGTCCGACGTCATGGCCATGATCAGGATCGGGGCGTCGGCTGGATTGGTTCTGCGCCACGTGGGCGGATTGGGCAGATTCGTGGGGAGTTCGCTGCGCGCGGCCGTGATCGCGGCCTGAATGTCGCGCGCGGCGAGATCGGCGTTGCGGTCGAGCGAGAATTGAATCGTCACGCTGGCGGTGCCCACACCGCTGACGCTGGTCATTTCGGAGACGCCGGCAATCTGGCCGAGCCGGCGTTCAAGCGGGGCGGCGACGGACGCGGCCATGGTTTCGGGATCGCCGCCGGGCAGCAGCGCGCTCACCGCGAACGTCGGGTAATCGATTTTTGGCAGCGCGGAGACCGGCAGCAGCCGGTACGCAATCGCTCCCAGCAGCATCAACGCGACGGTGAGCAGCGAGGTGCCGATGGGCCTGCGGATGAAGGGTTCTGAAATTCCGGCGCTCATGCGGGATGAACCTCCGGCTGGATCTTGTCATCGTCCTTGCGTTCCGGCAACGGGCCGGTTGTGGCCTTGTTGTCTCCGCGCACGAACTTGCTCAGTCTATCCATCGCGAGATAAATGACCGGCGTGGTGAAAAGCGTCAGGATCTGGCTGAGCACCAGCCCGCCGATGATCGCGATGCCGAGCGGACGCCGCAATTCGTAGCCGGGGCCGCTGCCGACGGCCAGCGGAATGGCGCCGAAGAGCGCGGCCATGGTGGTCATCATGATTGGGCGGAAGCGCAGCAGACAGGCGTTGTAGATCGCCTTTTCCGGCGGCTCCCCGTGATCGCGCTCGGCTTCGAGCGCGAAGTCGATCATCATGATGGCGTTCTTTTTCACGATGCCGATCAGCAGCACGATGGCGATCAGGCCGATGATCGAGAGATCGTATCCGCACACGCGCAGCGCCAGCAGCGCGCCGATGCCCGCAGACGGCAGCGTCGAAATGATCGTAAACGGATGGATCAAACTTTCGTAGAGCACGCCCAGCACGATATAGACGGCGACGATGGCCGCGAGAATCAAGTACGGCTCGCCCGCCAGAGACGATTGAAATTCGGCTGCCTCACCGGAGAACGAGCCTTCGATGCTCTCCGGCATGTTGATCTCGCGCGACGCGGTCTTGATCGCTTCGACGGCGTTGCTGAGCGACTCGCCCTTCGTGAGATTGAACGAGACCGTCACCGCCGAAAACTGCGCCTGATGGTTGATCGCCAGCGGTGCGGTTCGGCGCGTGACTGTCGCGACGGTGGAGAACTTGACCTGCGATCCGGTGAGGGTTGGCACGTACAATTTGTCGAGGTTCTCGGGGGTCAGTTGAAAATCCGGCGAGACTTCGAGGATGATGTGGTACTGGTTGAGCTGTGAATAGATCGTCGAGACCTGGCGCTGGCCGAAGGCGTCGTAGAGCGTGTCGTCAATCGCCTGCGCCGAGACGCCCAAGCGCGACGCCATGTCGCGGTCGATCTTCAAATCGGCCATCAAGCCGCCGATTGTCTGATCGGTCGCGATGCCCTGGACGATGGGCAGCGTCTTCAGTTTTTCGACGAACTTGGGCGCCCATTCCTGCAGTTCTTTCCGGTCCGCGTCCACCAGCGTATATTGGTATTGCGTGCGGCTGGAACGCGCGCCGATTTGAATGTCCTGAACCAATTGCATGCTGACCGTGATGTCGCGAACCTTGCTGCACGACTCGTACAAACGCGCCATGATCTGGTCGCCGGTGGCGTTATTCTTCCGCTCTCCGTGCTGTTTGAGCGCGACGGTGATGTGGCCGGTGTTGGGCGTGGTGTTGATGGTCCCGGCGCCGATGAAACTGTCCACGCCGCCCACATCGGGGTCTTTGGCGGCAATCTCCGCGACCTGCGATTGAAGCGCGGCCATCGCTTTGAACGAAATCGATTCGTCGGCGTCGGTGGTGATCACGATCAGGCCGGTGTCCTGCTGCGGCAGAAAGCCCTTGGGCATGCCGATGTAGAGCACGATTGTCGCGACGAGTGTGAGCACCGCGACGACCAGCGTCAGAGCTTGATTTTGGAATACGATTTTGAGCGCCCAGTCGTATAAGTCGAGCACCTTTTTAAACGCGCTGTCGGTGATGTGCGCGACCCAGCCTTCGAAGCCCCTGCCCTTCTTTTCTTTTTCGTGATCGGGGCCTTCGCCATCTTCTTTTTTCTCGCCCTTCAAGAGTTTGCTGCACATCATGGGCGTGAGCGTCAGCGAGATGATGGCGGAGACGATGATTGAGAACGTCAGCGTCATGGCAAATTCGCGGAAGAGGCGGCCGATGATGCCGGTCATAAAGAGCAGCGGAATGAAGACGGCCACTAGCGAGACAGTCAGCGACACAATGGTGAAGCCGATTTGTTTCGCACCTTTATAGGCGGCTTCGAGCGGCGTTTCGCCCAGTTCGATGTAGCGCACGATATTTTCGATCATCACGATGGCGTCATCGACGACGAAACCGGCGGCGATGGTCAGTGACATCAGAGAGAGATTGTCGAGGCTGTAGCCGGCGAGCGACATCACGCCGAACGTGCCGACAATCGACAGCGGCAGCGCCACACCAGGAATGACGGTCGCCCACAGCTTTCCGAGAAAGAGAAATATCACCAGCACGACCAGGACGATCGTGATCACGAGGGTGAACTTCACGTCGTCCACTGAGGCGCGAATCGTTTCGGTTCTGTCCGCGAGAACGTCCACCTTGATGCTCGCTGGAATCGAGCGTTGAATGCTCGGCAGCAGCGCCTTGATGCGGTCCACAACTTGAATGATGTTGGCGCCGGGCTGGCGTTGAATGTCCACGATGACGGCCTGCTTGCCGTTGTACCACGCGGCGGTCTTGGTGTTTTCACTGCCATTGACTGCGGTGCCGACATCCTTGAGGCGCACGGGGCCGCCGTTGCGATACGCGATCACGATGGCCAGGTATGCTTCCGCGTTGGGCAGTTGATCGTTGGCGCTGATGGTGAATGCCTGCGCCGGGCCGTCGAAGCTGCCCTTGGGCTGGTTGACGTTAGTTTTCGCCAGCGCGCTGCGCACGTCTTCGAGGCTGAGTTTATAGGAGGCCAGGCGTTCCGGATCGATTTGAATGCGCACAGCGGGCTTTTGGCCGCCTTGAATCGTGACCAGTCCGACGCCCAGCACTTCCGCGAGGCGCTGCGCGAGAATCGTGTCGGCGGCGTCGTTGACGCCCGTGATCGGAAGCGTTTCAGACGTCAGCGCGAGCGTGATGATCGGCTGATCGGCGGGATTGACTTTGGCATAGACGGGCGGATAGGGAAGATCCTTCGGCAGGACGCCGCCGGCCGCATTGACGGCGGCTTGCACGTCCAAAGCGGCGGCGTCGATGTCGCGCTGAAGATCGAATTGCAGCGTGACCTGGCTGATGCCGAATGAACTGGTCGAGGTCATCGTCGTCAGGCCGGAGATCTGGCCGAACTGCTGTTCGAGCGGCGTGGTGATCAGCGCGGCGGTGGTTTCGGGTGACGCGCCGGGGAGCTGCGTGGTGATGCGCAGCGTCGGAAAATCGACTTCGGGCAGGGCCGAAACGGGCAGCGCGGAATAGCCGAGCAGACCGGTCAACAGCACCGCAATCGCGAGCAGGGACGTCGCGACTGGACGAGAGATAAAGGGCGCGGAGACGTTCATTTGGTGGCTCCGGAAGCAGACGTTTCGTGTGCCTTCGGAGCGTTATTGGCCTCGTCCACCGGCGTGTCTTTTTCAGACACTTCGGTCTTCGGCTTGTCGTCTTTTTTCTTGTCGTTCTTCGTCCGGTCCACGCTGATTTTCGAGCCGTTCTTCAACCGGTCGTGTCCGGTGAGCACGACTTCGTCGTCTTTGGCGAGGCCCGATACCAGGATGGCCTTGCCGTCTTGAATCAGCGACACTTTCACCAGGCGCAACTCCACGGTCTGGTCGGGCTTGATCAGGTACACGTAGGCGCCGTTCGGGCCTTGTTGAACCGCCGGCGACGAGACGGCCAGCGCGTCTTCGCGCGTTTCGAGCAGCAGCCGCATGTTGACGAATCCACCCGGCCAGAGTTTAAACTTCTCGTTGGGAAACGTCGCTTTCAACTTGATGGTGCCGGTGGTCTGATCGATTTGGTTATCGACGAGCAGCAGTTCGCCATGATCGAGTTCTGTTTTTCCATCGGAATCCATCGCGATCACTTTGAGCTTCGCCACGGCGCGGCGCGTGTTGATGGCTTGGAGATTCTGCTGTGGCAGCGTGAAGACCACCGAGATCGGCTGGAGTTGCGTGATGACCACGATGCCGTTGATCATGCTGCCGGTCGAATTGCTGATCGCATCGTTGGCGTGCACGATATTGCCGGCGTCAACCTGGCGCACTCCGGTGCGTCCGTCGATGGGCGCGGTGATCGTGCAGTACGACACGAACGTCTGCGCGAATTGAATGGCGGCTTCGTCGGACTGGACCGCCGCTTCATCGCCCTTGACCGCGGCGTTGTCGGCTTGAATCGCGGCGTCGTCGCCCTGGACCGTGGCGTGCACGGCTTGAATCGCGACTTCGTCGCCTTGCACCGCTGCGGCGGCGGCTTGGATCGCCGCTTCGTCGGCGCGTATGGTGGATTCGAGTTGCGAGACCAGCGAGCGCTGATCGGTCACGACCTGATCGGAGACGGCGTTTTCCTTCAGAGAGTCTTCGAAGCGTTTCAGATTGACCCGGGCGTTGGCCAGATTCGTCGAATCCTGCGCTTTCTTGGCCTGAACCTGATTCTCGAGAGCCTGGTCCTGAACCTTCCTGGATTGCGCCTGCTTTTCGAGCGCTTCGTCTTGAGCTTTCTTGGCTTGATCCTGCAAGACTCTGGCTCGGTCCTGCAGTTCCTTGGCTTGATCTTGCAACTTTTTGGCGAGCGCTTGATTGAGTTGAGCTCGATAGGTGCGGTCGTCGATCTGGGCGAGTTTGTCGCCTTTGTGGACATTCTGCCCTTCGACAAAATCGACGGAGTCGATCTTGCCGTCAACCTGCGAGCGCGCGGTGACGATTTGAAACGCTTGGACGGTGCCGAGACCATCCAGATAAATGGGGATGGGGCGCTGGCGCACGTGAGCGATGGCCACCGGAATAGCTACAGGTGGCCCGCCCGCTTTGCCGCCGGCCCCAGTTTGGCCTGGATTGGTTCCCTGGGATTCAGCCTTTCCGGGCGTCGCAACGGCTCCGCGGCTATAGGCGTAATAGCCCACTGCGGCACCGCAGACTAAAAGGAGCACAAAGATCTTGATGGCTTGACGCATGGCGTTTTTTCTCGGACTCTGGCGAATGGTGACACAGAAGAGAGTTTTGCGTCTCTTCATTTAAAGAGTACAACATAACTGACGCTTATGAACGGAATAAATGACTGGCTAGTCATTTATTAGTTGATTAAGAATTTGCAATCCAGCGGGCGACGTTGCGATTGGGAGGAAATAACAATCCGCATGCCAATATTTATTGTGGCGCTTATGAAGCTCTGACAACAGTCGGCTTTCCGCCGATCAAATCCGAAAATTTGATGCTTTTATTCTCGTCCTGCAATTCGTTAAGCCGTTTGCGGTGAGCCGCCAGGAGGTCGCTGCGTGAAATCATGCCGACCAGTTTGCCGTCTTCGCCACGCGCAATGACCGGCAGCCGGCCGACGTTGTGGTTGACCATGTGATCGGCTGCGGCGCGCAGCGTACAATCGGCATAGACGACGACGGGCGTTCGTTTGATGGATTCGACCGCGCGCCGGGAATTCGGCGCGCTGCTGTCGAGCAGATCGCGCCGCGTCAGCACGCCGACGACCTTGCCCTTGTCATCGAGCACCGGAAATCCCTGGTGGCTCGTGCCTTTGACACCGGACGCCAGCCACGCGCGGATCGTTTCGAGCGAATCGTTGACGCGCAGCGACACCACGTCCTTCGAAGCCATCTCCAGGACGAGCACCTGCGCGAGAAAATCCGGCGCGTATTCGTTCGGCACGCGCACGCCGCGCCGCGCGATTTTTTCGGTCATGATCGAGTTGCGCATCAGCAGGCACGAGACCAGAAACGCGACCGAGCACCCCGCCAGCAGCGGCAGCATGCCCAGCGTCTGATGCGTCGTTTCGAACGCAAACACAATCGACGCCAGCCACGCGCGCGAGGAACCGGCGAACAGCGCGGCCATGCCCACGAGCGCCGCGACTTTGGGATCGATGCCCAGCCCAGAGAAAAGCCAGGCCGCTCCGGCTCCCAAAAGTGCGCCGCATCCGCTGCCGATGGTCAGCAGCGGCGCAAGCGTGCCGCCCGACGTGCCGCTGCCCAGCGATATCGACCACGACACGAATTTCATGACGCACAGAATCAGGATGGCGCGCGGCATCAGTTTGTCTGAAATCATCTCGACGATGTTGTTGTAGCCCACGCCCAGCGTCTTCGGCGCTAAGTATCCGACAGCCCCCACCGCAATTCCGCCGAGCGCCGGCCACCACATCCAATGAATCGGCAGGTGTTCGAACAGGTCTTCAATGCCGTAAACCGCGCGCGTCACGCCCACTGAAATCACGCCCATGATCGCGCCGAGCAGCGCGTAAAACGCCAGCGACGCCGCGCCGAGCGTCAGAATGCCCGGCATCGCGAAGACCGGTTCGATGCCCTCGAACGCAACGCGAATCGCCGCCGCCGCGACACACGCCAGCGCGACCGGAATGACCGTTCGCGGACGGTATTCGAAGAGCAGCAGTTCAATCGCCAGCAACAACGCCGCGACCGGACAACCGAACGTCGCCGCCATGCCCGCGGCCGCGCCGGCCGAGAGCAGCACTTTGCGCTCCTCGGCCGTGGTGCTCAACAGTTGGCCCACCAGCGAACCCAATGCCCCGCCCGTGGCGATGATCGGCCCTTCCGCCCCAAACGGCCCGCCGGTGCCGATCGAAATGGCGGCGGACAACGGTTTCAAAAACGTGATCCGCGCCGGGATGCGGCTCTGATTCGTCAAGACCTGCTCCATCGCTTCCGGGATGCCATGCCCGCGAATCGCCTTGGAGCCGTAGCGCGCCATCAGTCCGACGATCAGGCCGCCGATCACGGGAATCGCCAGCACCCATCCGCCGAGCTGATGATCCGCGGGCGATGTGGGCTGAAACGAAAAGTGTCCGTAGAAGCTGATGTTGGTAATCAGCGCGATCAGATGAACCAGCACCTCCGCCACCAGCGCGGCGGCCGCGGCGATCCCAACGGTCAACGCCGAGATATACAATATGCGCCGATCGACGAGCGTGGAATGCGGCGGCACATGCGCGGCCTGTAGCGCGTCGCCGAGCGATGGCGCGACGGGCAAACCTTCGGTGGTCGACGAACGTGACAAATCCTCTGCATGCATTTCTCAAGAATCCCGTTGTTGTGGTTTGGACACGTCGTCTTCGAAAAAAAGCGGCGCCAGTTCGCTGGAAAAACCTGCCCGTTCAATGAGGCTGTCAAGAAACGCCGCCAGTTTCGCGCGCTGGCGAGCCGGCGTTTCACGCAGCGCATGAATCAAGCGATCTTGAGCCAGATCGCACGACTTGCCGATGGCTTTGCGCCCGGCGGCGGTCAACGCAAGCTCCACGCGCCGCCGATCGAAGTCGGAAGGTGAGCGTCGAATCATCCCTCGATCGACCAGCCGCTGCACGACGACCGACACCGAACTCTGGTGCGTCAGCGTGCGCGCGGCCAGTTCATTGACGGACATCGCCCGCCCGTCCACCAGCTTCTGAAGCACGAACAACTGCGCCCCGGAAAGCCCCGCGGATTTTTCAGCCGCCCGCGACGCCACGCGCAAAGCCCGGACAATCTTGCGAATGGCGTCGAGGACGGCGCGGGTGTCTCGGTCCGGGTCTGTCAAGTTGTCCAAGTCCATAATGTATGGGATCCCATTGATCTGGATGATTGATAACATGCCCAGTGTTGAAGTCAATCATCGAATTCAGGGATGAGCATTGCAAGTGTGAAAAGATAACGACATGGATGGCGGGTGAAGAAGGTTTCGTGCACGTCCCCGATATCCCTGTGCCCAGGACGGCTTTTAAGTTGGCAAGCGATACAGGATTTGACGACATCGTAACGAAGGTTATAAATGGCCAAGAGCATTTCATTATTGTCGAGAGCAAAGGTAATTCCGCAGCACTGAAGTATATTAACGGCGGAATCAAGCAAATGTCCGAGGAGTGGGTTAAGGATGTGATAGCCAGAATGAGAAACGCCTCTGCCGAACATATCGCCCTTGCAGACCGCCTTGATGCGGCTTTGACGGCGGGACGAATGGAAGGTCGCATTGGCTGGGTGCAACTTGTAGGGGAGGGAGTTGGATCGACTAGAATGACATATCGATATTATGGGCCAGGAGTTCCAGCACCAGTAAAAGCTCTTTACAGGAAGGCAAGTAAATGGTGAGGAAGTGTTATGATAGCGTCCTGTTCAAAAACTATGATTCGGCTTAAAATCAGGGCGAGCACCAAGACGAGCAGTAGGTTGATCAGTAATTTTGATAACGAAAGATCGTTTCGGATACCGAAGGCAAGGTGGCGCAGGGTAAGCGCGGCGACGTGCGGGCAGATTTTCAGCTCATTGAAATACGAATACGACAGAATTTGACATCACGCCGCGACGTGATAATAATGATTGAGCAGCCCGCCGAGCCACGATTGACATTGAACTTCGCTTGGTGTTGGCGGTTTGTTTGAGAGCGGTACAGTTTTCTGTGACAACGGCTGGTTGTTGAGCGCTTGATGTGGGCGATGCGTGTTGTACCAATCGACATATTGAGTGGCAATCAAGCGCATGTGCACTTCGCCGAAGACGATGAAGTGATCCAGGCATTCGCGCCGGAAGGATTGAACCCATCGTTCGGCGTA
>JBBRQD010000008.1:0-95745 GCA_038227045.1 Planctomycetota bacterium | reverse complement strand
CGTAAAACGGCGCTTTTTGTCCGGCTCTTCGTTGCGAACTTCAAGCGTTATCTCCTCTGGATAGCGCATGAAGTTCGCGCCTCGATCCGAACAAAAATCGCTCGTTTTCCGCTCGCGCCCGGTTTTGAAACACTCTCTAAGGAGAGCGGGAGTCTGCTGTAAATTATGTTCAAGTGGCTGTTCGCTCTTCCGCTGATCGCTTTTCTTGACCCGCTCCTCTTATATTGGATTTGGCCGCACCTCAGTGCGTGGATGCAATTTGGCGGATTGATTGTCTATCCGCTCGCGGCGACCCTTTATACACGCAGCAAAACACTCCAAGAGGGCGATGTTCTCACCCGTTCCGTCCGGCTTTGTGCGCGCGTTGCCGCGTGGTATCCCGGGCCTATCTCGAAACTTCTATCGCTGTTCCTCATGATGCCGCCGATTGAGCGCGCCGTGGTTCGATGGGTGACCCGGCTCCTGCAACAACATGTTCTGCGCGGTATCAACAGCGCCAATGCCGGCACCGCCGCAGTCGGCCCGCCGGGCAGTGGACCGATCGCCGGCGACGACAGTTTAAAACGCGCCCGGGGCCGGGTTATTGAATAGCAGTTGTGCGCCGTTTCATTCCAACGCTTCGCGCCCAAGAGTGACGAGCGTGTACGGCTCAATCGGGTGCGATTCGCCATACGCTTTGACGTCGTCGGCTTTGACCGCGTCGATGCGTTCGATCACTTCGGTGACGGGCACGATGCGGTTGAGGAAATAAACGTCGTCGAGCAGTTGGCGCGCGCGTGATCCAGTGCTTTCCTGGTCCATCAGCAGATGGGCTTTGAAGCCGATCTTGGCGCGCTCGACTTCGTCTTCCGTCACATCGGTCGGCATGCGCTTCAATTCGGCTTTCAGGACGTTGAGCGTCTCCGCCGCGCGCTTGGCCGTCGTGCCTGCATAGGCGTAGCAAACACCCATGCCGCGCAGCGATGAAGATTGCGCCCCGACCGAATAGACCAGTGCGCGCTTTTCGCGGACCTCGGTGAAAAGCCGTCCGCTCATGCCGCCAGAGAGCACGCCCACGCCGGTTTGCGCCGCGTAGTACTGCGGATGGTTGCGCGGAACGCTGGGATAGGCCATGGCGATCTGCGTTTGTTCGCTGTCCTTTTTGACGTGCTTTGACGACGTGGCCACCGGCGGAGCGGGCGGTGTTTCGAACACCCGGGCCGGGCCGCTGTTGATGAACAGCTTTTCGATGTCCTTCAGCAGCGCGTCGGGATCGAATTTTCCCGCGGCGGCGACAATCGTTCCCGCTGGGATGAAGCGAGCTTTCCAGAAATCGCGGATGTCTTTTTGCGTGATTCCCGGGATAGAGTCTTCGTGCCCCAGTTCCGAATGTCCCCAGCCCTTGCCAAAGTACAATTCTTTCAAAATCACGAAGACTTTCGACATTGGCTCGTCTTCAAGATGCTTGAGTTCCTGGACGGATTGAATCTTGGCCGTATCGCATTCCTTCGCCGGGAACGCGGGTTCGCCCAGCACTTCCCGCAGTAGCGCGAGCGCTTTGGTCTGATGCTCGGGCAGAAAGCGCATGCTCAGCGACGTGCTTTCGATGCCGGTCTGTTCGCCGTGCCGGATGCCATGGAAATCGAACGCGTCGGAAAGCTTGCGCGCGGAATGATGGCGCGTACCTTTGAAGAGCGTCTCGGTGACGAGATTGGCAAGACCCAATTTACCGGCTGGATCGTCCTTCGATCCTGCGGGAATGCGCAGTGCAATGGCCACGCCCTGGCTGCGCTCAATGCGTTCTCCGACGAAACGCAGTCCATTGGGAAGGGTGACATCGCATGTTGCGGATGGGGCGATACGTGCGCCAATTGTGGTGGGTGTGGCGGTTTTGGCCAAGGTCGGCATGTGTGAGGGGATCGCTCCGGAACGGGTCAATAAAGAGGCGAGTTTAAGCGAAACGAATTCACGCGGCAACCGCGATATTTAATCCGGACAGCGTTAAAAAAACGGGACGGAGCGCAATGCTCCGTCCCTCACGTTTTGTTCGCGTCGATCGGAAGATCCGCTCTACTTATTGTCAACGGCCTTAACGGGCGCGTCTTCGGCTTTTTTGGTTGGCGCATCGTCGGCTTTGATGTCGCCCAGAGCGTATTGGATTCCGTCGAGAAAGAACTTCATGCTGACCGGATTCATGTACGTCGCGTTCTCGTGGCCGAGGAGTGTGTAGAAGACGCGGCCGTTGCCATATTTTTTGGTCCACGCGACGGCATAGTCGTGGTCGGCGCGGTTCTCGCCCTGATACTTGCCCGTGGCGGCGTCTTTCTTGAGGTCCACTTTTTGCGGCGGGGTGAGTTTATCCAACTGGCTGCTGCCTTCGAGATCGACGCTTAAGAGCATGTGGAACTTGTCGCGTCCGTGGGTCGGCAGAGTCTTATAGGTGTAGATTTCATCGTTGAAATAGAACGGCTTGCCGTCGAATTGCGCGGTCAGCGGACTCTTGGGATCGTCGATCTTGATCATGATGTTGTGCCATGGGTGGCCGTTGAAATAGCCGCCGATCATCTCGCCGTATTCCTCCCACTTGTAATAGGCGTCCGTGGCGGCGTGAATCCCAACGAGCCCTTTTCCGGATGAGACGAAATTCAACAGCGCCTTCTTGCGGGCAGGCTCGGCTTCCTTGGATGCTTTCTCGGTCGCTTCGAATTCCTTCACGGCGTCTTCGAGCTTCTTTTTTTCTTCGTCGGTTTTCTTGGCCAGATCCTCTTTCTTGGGCATGTGCGGGCCGCTGGGTCGCAGGAACTCGCCCGTGCAACTCATTAGAACGATGGCATCGTATTCGGCCAGATCGCCGTCGAATACCGCGGGGTCTTCCGTGGTTTTGGTCACTTCGAACGCGCCGGTTTTCTTGCCGAGCAGTTCGAACGCCTTGGCGCCGACTGGAATCGAGCCGTGGACGAATCCGCTGGCTCGCGTGTAGACCAGCACTTTGCGCGGTTTTTCGGGCTTGACGGAGGCGGCTTCGGGGAGCGCTTTCTCGAGGCGCATGACGATGTCGCCCTTCAATTCAGCGGCTTGGAGCCGGGTGGCGAGAAGGGCCGCGGCGAAGGCCGCGCAGGCAAACGTGCGAATGACAAGCTTCATTTTTTTCTCCAATTCAAAAGTGAGTTTCCAACGACGTGTACACCGCCACGACCTCGATATCATCTGGATTTCCGACGCATCGGGGCGAGGGAGCGATAATGAAATCGGTGTACAAAATTCATCACAGCGCCACAGAGAACACAGAGACGGAATTGAAGGACATCAACCGGCGAAGGATCCTGAAAATCATTTTTCATTCTGTTCTCCGTGTTCTCCGTGCCTCCGTGGTGTAAAAATGTTCGGTATAGTTTTAGGAGCTCTCGATGTCGCCATGGAATCGCCGCCAATTCATTCAGGCATGCGCGACGGCCGCGCTTTCGAGCGCCGTCGCCTCCACAAAGGCTCTCGCCGATGAGCCGTTGAAACCCAAACGCCGTATCCTGGCGATTGGTGGCGGCGGGACGCGGGCATCGGATCGCGACCGGTTGATGTTGAAATACATCATTTCGCTGACCGGCAAGAAAGATCCGCTCCTCTGCTTTCTGCCCACCGCCAGCGCGGACAATCCGGAGACGATCGTGACGTGGTACGAAAACACAAACGATCTGGATTGCCGCGCGAGACATTTGCGGTTGATCAACAATTCGACCAATCTGAAGAATCTCGAAAAACAACTGCTGTCGATGGACGCCTTTTACGTCGGTGGCGGGAACACGCTGAACATGCTGGCGATCTGGAAAGCGCAGGGCGCCGACACGATCTTGCGCAAAGCGTGGGAGCAGGGAACGGTGATGGCGGGATCGAGCGCGGGAATGATCTGCTGGTTCGAGCAAGGCGTGAGCGATTCGCTGCCGGAGCGACTGAGCGGCGTGGACGGCCTGGGATTTTTAAAGGGGAGCGTCTGTCCGCACTACAACCATCGAGATCGCGACGGCCACAGAGACCGGCAGGAAAGCTACCATCGCTTGCTCCTGGCCGGCGAAATCAAGGACGGCATCGCTTGCGATGACGGTGCCGCATTGCTTTATGAAGACGACAAACTGGTCCGCATCGTCGGAGAAAACCAGTTCGCGCGAGCCTGCTGCGTGCGGCGCGACGGGCAAAAAGCCGTTGAAGAACCGCAGACGGTCGAGTTCCTTGGAAAAAAGTTTTAAAAACAACGCTTAGCGTGTTCTTACTTCTTTTCCTCAGCCTTCTTCTCGTCCGGTTTTTTCTGGTCCGGCTTCGCGGGCGTTTCCGGCTTCTTTGCATCGGGCTTGGGATCGTCCGGCTTTTTTTCGTCTGGTTTCTTTTCGTCCGGTTTTTTCTCGTCAGGCTTCTTTTCATCCGGCTTGGTCGGATCGGCTGGCGTTTCGTCTTTTTTCTTGGGCACGGGCATTTTGGCCGTTTCGACTTCGGGCTCCGATGGCATCTTGGCGATAATCTCGCCCGTTTCGCGGCGCTTTTCCTTGAAACTCGTCACCCGGCCGTCTGAGCCGATTCCATAAATGCGAGCGCCTGAATTTTTGTTGCTCCAATTGTTCTGGTATTCCAGATACTGGCTTTGGGAACTTTCGGTCCACACCGTTTGCCCGGTCTCTTTGTCCACCGCGGATACGCTCTTGTACGCGTGATCGCCGACTTTTCCGCTGCCGATATATACGAATTTTGGCCCGGCTGTCACGGTGCCGTCGCCTTTTGTTTTCCAGAATTCGGCAAAGCGCTCGGGGGTTTCGAATTCGCCCTTGCGGGCCACGCGGGAAGGGATGACGCGAACCGCCGTGACCGTGCCGTCTTCAAGCGGGACGTAGACCAGCGGCGTCTGCGGTTCGTCGGCAAAGATGGTTCCATGCGCCAATTTTCCGGGCGCAAACGCCCACTTCTTTTTCATCAGCAGGCGGTCCAGGCAGTACACAAACGAATCCCGGGATCCGATAAACAGACTACCGATCGTCACGGTAATTTCGGTGCAGGCAGCGCCCATCATATAATACGGTTCCTGCTCCTCGCCACCCTGAGTAACCGCGTAGACGTAATTGTTGTCCGCCGTGTAATACATAAGGTCGTCGCGCATGCGCACGGGAAACAGCGTGAAGGCGCCGTTCTTGTTTGCCTTGAGCCACTGTTTGAAAAGATCGAAGTTCGGCGCGATGACGTCCTCGCCTGGCCGAATACCCTTGATCAGAGTCGTCATTCTGCCGCGGCTCCAGTAGGCGTGCATGCGCGAATCCCACCCCGGCACGTAGATCGATTCGAGGTTCTGCCATTGCTTCGTATAGTCGTTAGGATAGAGCGGCGGATCGACGAGCAGCGGCGCGGCGCTCATGATGAATGGGGGGGGCAGTTTCCAGCGCACGTTGCCGCCGCGTTTGTCGAGTGCGACGAGATCGTTGTTCACGTTCACCAGCACATTGGTCCGGCTGACCGACGGAGAGTAGCGGATTTCTCTATCGAGATCACATTGCCATAAATGGACGCCGTCCGCGCGGCGAATGGCGACCAGGCTGTGGCTGTCGGATTCGATCAGGATCAGGTCGTCCCGCACCCACGCCTTGATGGGCGCGCCGGCGGAACTGGGCACCGACTGCCATTCGACTTCCATACCGCTGGGCGCCGGCTGGCTGGAATAACTCTCCGCGCGCAAACCGCCGCAAACAGCCAGCGTAGCCACGCACGCCAGCGCCAACCATCCGCCTGTTTTCATCTGTTTGAAATTCATGCGTGCCAATCCAATGTTTTGCGGAATGCCCACTTTTTGTGGGCCGCTTCCGCGATCCGATGTGCATTCCTAACGCTGCTTCAACAAACTCGACAAACTGAGCTGATGCTTCGTCTCGTACGCCATCATGCGGTCGATGGCTTTTAAATCCCGCTCTATGGTATTGGAGAGCCTGTAGACATAAGGCCGGTTGTCGCGGGCCGCGCGCAAATCCGTCAACACGCGCTCCCATGACCCTTCGTACAGCAAGTCCTTGAGATCGACCAAAACCCGCTCGTACGGCTCCAATTTCTTCACGAATGCACCCGGCGGCAGATCCAACAAAGGATCTTCGCCAGACGCTCCCTGTACCGCGTCGCTCAAACGTGCCCCCATCTCAAAAGATTCAAGCTACAGATTGTATTGAGCGCGCCGATTCTGTCAATCCGGGGAAAAAAAGAAAGGATGAATTATGAAAGATGAAGGATGAATGCTGAAGGACGAAGCAACGTCATTCATCCTTCATCCCTCCTAATTCATCCTTCTATTGTCGTTGTTCCGACATCGCCTTGGACAGCGCTTCGACGAAGAAGTATTCGCCCCACATGACGCATTCGTCGACGCCGAGATTTTTGTGGATGTGGTAGACGCCGTGACGCACGATGCCTTCGCAATTGACGTCGCGGTTCAGGAATTGGCTGGTGCAGAGCGTGCTCACGATCTTGCGGTAGTACTGGCGGTACAGATAACGGTGCTCGAAGGACGGGGAAACCAGCGACAAATCGTACAACCCCGACGCGGCGATGGCGGCGGCGGAGGAGTCGAGGAGACTGAGCGATTCGTTCGTGTCCGCGTTGTAATCCCATGGCGGGACCCCGTTGTCAGGTGTGTTTGCGATGTAATACCGCGCGCACATTTCGCTGGCGTTGAGATAGTCGGTGTTGCCTGTGAAATTGTAGGCGGTGCAGAAACCGTACAGTGCCCAGGCCAGGCCGCGCGACCAGCAGGAGTCGCCACGGAAGCCCTGTTGCGTCGATTGCCGCATGAACTCGCCCGTATTGACGTTGAACAGGCCCTCATGAGCCGTCGAACCGTCTCCGCGAATGAGCGTGCGGATCGTGGTCTTGCAATGTGCGTTGGCGATGCGCAGCAGATCCGCGGCATCTTTTTTGTTGCCGCGTTTGCGCAGGCGTTTGGAGGCGTAGAAAATGATTCCGACGTTCATCATGATGTCGATGAACATTGAGGCGTCCTCGACGAAGCTGCGAAGATACAGGCCTTTTTCCTTGAAGCGCTTGGCGAGCGTGCAGCCGGCCTGAATGATGACGTTGTCCAACTCCATGGCCACTTGAGGTTCCGACGCTTCGGCGACCATCATCCAGCGCAAATACGAACTGAAGAAGATGAGGCCGAGGTCATGGACGGTGCGGTCGTCTTTGCGCGGCTCGAGCGGCCGGGTGTATTTGACGGCGTTGTTGTACCAGTATTCTTCGCCGGTTTGCTGATAAAAAATCCACATCATGCCCGGCAGAAAGCCGTCGCACCAGTGGGTCCATTTATCGCCGGTGTGCTTCCATTTGCCGCCGACCGTGTACATCGGGTAAAAACCGGGATGTTTTTCGATCAGCCCGCGGACTTTAACCTGGGCGAATTTGAAGGCGGTCTTGACTGAGCTGGTGACGAGACTGTCGGCTCTCATGAGGCGAAATTCTCCTCTTTCTTGCCAGACGTTGTGCCAAGTATGGTAGCGTCAGGCGGGGCGGGTCGCGAACGAAAAGCGGCATAAACGAACGGTGCAGAACGACTCGAAAATGGTGGAGATGATGGGGATCGAACCCACGACCTCTGCATTGCGAACGCAGCGCTCTCCCAGCTGAGCTACATCCCCAATTTCAGAAAGATCAATAGTAGCGGCGAGGGGTGGGGTTGCAAGTGAGAATCCAATAATATGGAGCCCATCTAGAATCCCAGGTCTTCGCCGTCATGTTTGGCCAGACCGATTTGCTCCACGGATTGTTTTCGCCCGTTGTACCAGAGCATCCAGCGCTTTTCAGCGTCAACGCAGACCGTGGAGGGTTTGTAGCAGGCGTCATGATTCCACCCGGCTGGCGTAGCGTCAGCATCGCCTTTGATCGCCTTCCGCGGAACTGGAATGCCTTTTTAATCTGGCGTTGCGTTATGCGCGCATTACCCTTTTAGATTGTTGCACCCAAGGTGGCTTGCCAAATGTCTGTACCTCCCATTAAGCTCTTATTGTTTCAAGGCTCCCCGCGGCGGGAGGACAATTGCCCGAATCAGGCGGGCAAGACCGCACAACTCGCCCACTACATCATCGATCACGCGCCGGCAGACGTTGAAACCGATCTGTGTGATTTGAGTGTGGGCGCGGGCCCCATGATTCAGCCCTGCAAAGGCTGCGTGTCCACCGCGGGCGGCTTTCATTGCCATTGGCCCTGCGACTGCTACTCGAAAAACAGCGCGAAAATACCCGACTTCCTGCACGACGCGGACATCTACCAGCGGCTCACCGCTTGCGACGGTTTCATCGTACTGACCCCGATTCACTGGTACGGTCCCAGCACCGTCGTGAAGGCGCTCTTCGACCGGCTGGTCTGCGCCAACCTCACGCTCACCGTCGAGCAATCGCGCGCGCTGCAATTGGGCAAAGACGCCGTGAAAACGCGTGCGGCGGAGAAAAGCAAGCTGCACGATCATTTGTTGAACAATCATCTCGACGGAAAATTCGCCGCGTTTTTTGCGCACGGCGACAACGGGGGCTGCGACTACAAAGAGCAAGCGCCTGGTGCCCTGCGGCCTTTTCCGGAAGCATTGCGCGAGCACATGAAAACGATCGCGGATCCCGAAGGAATTTCCAACGACCCGCGCCAGTCAATTATGCCGCTGGTCTGGCAGTGCCGCTATTCCGGGATTTACGTCCCGGATGATTTGGCGATTGGCGAACACATCAACGCGGGCATCAATCACGCGCAGGCCATGGACGCGATGAGCCGGCAGAACCGCTTTTTCGAACTCGGCGCGGAATTGCTGAAGCGGCTGGTGTTTCATATTTCCGAGCATAGAAAAAAGGGAGCCGCGATCCCATGACTTGATGAAGGACGAAAATATGTTCTGGGTCATGCGCGGAGTCTCTGAAAGTGGTAAAATATGCATGGAGTAAACTGCGAAGGGGAATGTCATGCCGATGCTGAAACAAATTATTTTTATGATCACCGTGTTGTGCTCTACCAGAATGTATGCTGGCGAAGACTCAACTCAGGACAAGAAGCCCGTGAATTCGGGCGCTGGGCTTGAATTGAAATTGACATCCCACACGACGCATTACGCGATTGATCGCGGAGGCAAGACGGCCGAGGAGTATGCGGTATTTCTCAAAAAAGGCAATGCACCCTATGGCCCTGCCGTCGTGATCATGGTTGAATTGCGAAATACCGGCGACAAGGACTTTATTGCATACGGTGCGCCGCGTCCCCAATTTATCTTAAAAGGACCGCGCTCCGAGAGTGTCCGTGAAGTGGCCCCGACCCAATTCCAGAGCGCTCCATCACGCCGTTATGTTCTGGGCGCAGGCAAGAGCGCATTCCTCAACGTGATTTCGTTTTTTAATCCAGACAAAGACGAGCCCTCGGTCAAGGACACCATCAAACGACTCTCCTACTCTGACGGCACGGCCCTGCAATGTGTGAATTGGACCGAGCCCGGAGAATACACTCTGAGCGCTGTTATTTCGCTTGGCGTCTCGCCCGCTCCCGCAGGCGCGAAGCCTTTCGAGGCGCAGAAATTCGCATTCAACAAGCTGCCGGACGACATCGGCCTCGTGAAGCTCGAAAGCAATGCGGTCAAACTAACGATCCGC
Source organism: Planctomycetota bacterium (assembly GCA_038227045.1). Taxonomy (GTDB): domain Bacteria; phylum Planctomycetota; class SZUA-567; order H5-PLA8; family H5-PLA8; genus JANXLS01. Next base: position 86,131 of record JBBRQD010000008.1, on the reverse strand, counting down.
GAGGGAAACGAGGTCGATTATTGGAGCAACGCGCTGGAGGATCCCGACGCCGAAGTTCGTTTTGTGGCAGCGCATACGCTGACTGCCGCCCTGCCACTGGCCGAAGCGACACGCATTAAAATGGCGGCCCGTGTGCATGATACCGACACTCGTGTGCGCAAGAGCGCGGCCAGGGCGCTTCAGCGTCCCGCCGGCGCAAAGATCGCGGACGCCGATGTGCTCGCGAAAGATCCCGCAATCCTGGCGCTGGTGGACACGCTGAAAGATCCGAACGCGGGCGTCCGCGCATTCGGGGTTACAGCACTGGCAACCTGGGGCAACCCGGTCACAACGTTTATGCTTCCGTTGTTGCGCGACAGTGACGCCAGTGTGCGCCTGGCAACTGCCGAAGCCCTCACTGAACTGTTTCGCGGCGGTGCGCGCCAGGAAAAAACCGCGGTGCCCGAACTGATTGCCGTGCTTAAAGACAGTGATGAACGAATCGTCAGAGCGGCACTAAAGGCATTGGGGATAATCAAAGCGCCCGATGCGGTGCCAGCGCTGATTCCTTTTTGCAAAAGCGGCAATCCTGCAATAAGCCGGGCGGCCATCGAGGCGCTCGGAAACACCGGGCGGGCAGCTCACGATGCCGAAGAGACGCTCTTAGCCGCGCTCAAGACCGACGACACGCGCAAAGCGGCGGCGGAAGCCCTTGGAAAAATAGGAGCGGACCCCAAAAAGCTGTTGCCCGCGCTGATTGTTGCGCTTAATACGGAAGAAGACGGCTTTGGGCGCGTCTCTATAGTAAGGGCGCTGGGAAGTTGCGGCACTGCCGCCGAGCCGGCGCTTCGCAGCGCGTTGAAAAACGATAAAGAGGCCGTAGTCCGGGAGTATGCCGAGATTACATTGGCCGCGATCGGTTCGAAGGCTGAATCTGAAAAGAAGTGAGTGCTCGAGTTAGCTGTGTCGTCAAAGAATCACGAGTTTTAAGCTGCCTTGATTGGTTCAAGACTGGAACTCGTGGTGTATATCAATGGGAACCTTTTTTAGGAGACTCGCACATGCGTAAACTTTCTTTCATGCTCGCACTTTTCTGCGGCATCGCTTTGGTTCAAACCCTTTCGGCCGATGATACGACGAAGGAAGTCACTCTGGCAATCAGCGGCATGACATGACCCGTAAATTGCCCACCAGCGGTGGTCGCCGCTTTTAAAAAATGTCAAGGTGTTGTTTCCGCAACTGCGAGCAAAGAACTGGGCCAGGCCAAAGTAGTGTACGATCCCGCCAAAACCAATCCTGCTGCACTCGTAAAAGCATTTAAGAAAACGGGCGGTCCGAAGTATTCTGCTTCCGAAATGTCTGAAAAATAAGTGAGTTCAATCGTTGGGTGCAGCACGACTTTACCGTGCACGCTTCAATAATTGTGGTGCAGCTCTCCAGCCTCCATGGCTGGAATTGCAGGCTGGAAGCCTGCACCACAAACAGTCCTTGCGAGCACGCAATGTCAATCATGGGCAGCGAATTCTCACGAAAACTTATGCGCCAGAAATAAGGGTATTTCCCCATGCACAAACTTCAAACTCCAGGGTATACAAGGCTGTAGCGCCTGAGCTAGGCCACAAAATATTAACACGCGTCGCTTGTATTGAATTCTCAATTTAACGCACTAGGTGCAGCTTCCAGACTCCGACATCGCAATTCTTTTTATTAGAAATGAAAGCGGGAATGCCGTGAAACAGGCATTGTCCGCAACTGGTGTTGTGCCGTGCCGATGCGTCCAAGATTCGAAAATGTCACCTCCTACGAGAGAGCCACCGCCAATGGAAGATTACACTGAAAGCCCCACTGTCATCATGGGAATGGCCGATGACTTGGCTTTGAGCACGTTGGATCTCAACACTGAACGCCGCCACGATATGGTATTCAAGGCGGGTGCCTTGCAGAATGCGATCCTCAACAGCGCGAACTTTTCCAGCATCGCAACCGACGAGAAAGGTGTTATCCAAATCTTTAACGTCGGCGCTGAGCGCATGCTCGGCTACTTGGCTGCGGATGTGCTCAATAAGATCACTCCCGCCGAGATCTCCGATCCAAACGAATTGGTCGAGCGCGCCAAAACGTTGAGTATGGAGCTGGCCACCCCGATTACACCGGGCTTTGAGGCCCTGGTCTTTAAGGCGTCGCGAGGGATCGAGGACATCTACGAGCTGACCTATATTCGCAAGGACGGAAGCCGCTTTCCGGCGGTGGTCTCCGTCACGGCGCTGCGCGATACCAACAACGCAATCATCGGCTATCTGCTGATCGGCACCGATAACACTGCGCGCAAGCAGGCGGAAGAAGATCGCAATCGATTTTTTGCGCTTTCGAAGGACATGCTCTGCATTATCGGCTTTGACGGCTGTTTCAAAGATTTGAACCCTGCGTGGGAAAAAACGCTCGGCTATACGAAGTCGGAGCTTCTTGCCAAGCCGTTTATCGAGTTTGTTCACCCCGATGACAGGGCAATGTCGCTGTCTGCAACAGAGACGATATACGCTGGCAAGTCATTGCTCGACTTTGAGAACCGGTACGTGTGCAAGGACGGCACTTACAGATGCTTTTTATGGAGCGTCACACCTGTCGTCAGGGATCGGATGATGTTTGGAGCCGCCCGCGATATTACAGAGCGCAAGCTTGCGGAAGAGACGCTGCTAAAGGCGGGAGCGCTCCAGCGGGCCATCTTCAACAGTGCCAACTTCTCGAGTATCGCTACGGACGCAAAGGGCGTCATCCAGATATTCAACGTCGGCGCGGAACGCATGCTGGGTTACGCGGCCGCCGATGTGATGAACAAGATCACGCCAGCCGAGATTTCAGATCCGCAGGAATTGATCGCACGCGCCAAGACGCTAAGCGCCGAATTGGGGATTGAGATAGCTCCGGGCTTTGACGCCCTGGTCTTCAAGGCCTCGCGCGGGATTGAAGACATCTACGAGCTGACCTATTTCCGCAAAGACGGCAGCCGCTTCCCGGCGGTGGTGTCGGTCACGGCGCTGCGCGATGCTGAGGGCGGAATCATCGGTTACCTGCTGATCGGCACGGACAATACAGCGCGCAAGGAAGTCGAGGAGGAGCAGAAGAAGCTCGATCAGCGGCTGCGTGACCAGCAGTTCTACACGCGTTCGCTCATCGAATCCAATATCGATGCGTTGATGACCACCGATCCGCGCGGCGTCATCACCGACGTCAACAATCAAATGGAAGCGCTCACGGGTTGCACGCGCGACGAGCTGATTGGCGCACCGTTCAAGAACTATTTTACCGATTCGGCCCGTGCCGAAGCGGGCATCAAGCGGGTGTTGAGCGAACGGAAGGTCACCGACTATGAACTCACCGCGCGGGCCAGAGACGGCAAAGAGACTCTTGTGTCCTACAACGCGACCACGTTCTACGACCGGGATCGGAAGTTGCAGGGCGTATTCGCCGCCGCGCGCGATGTGACGGATAAAAAAGCGGCTGAAGTCGCATTGCGGATGGCGCACGATGGATTGGCTCGCGTCAACGCCGAACTCGACAAGTCCGGGCGGCTCAAGGACGAGTTCCTCGCGAACATGAGCCACGAGCTTCGCACGCCGCTCAATGCAATTCTGGGGTTGAGTGAGGCGCTCCTCGAACAGGTCTCCGGTTCGCTCACTCCGCGCCAAGTCAAATCGATCAGCACCATCTCGACGAGCGGCGGGCATCTGCTCACGCTTATCAACGACATCCTCGATCTCTCCAAAATAGAGTCCGGCAATGTGCAGTTGCACCTAGACACGGTGAACTTGCTGGAGTTCTGCGAGAGCTGCCTGCTGTTTGTGCGGACGCAAGCGATGCAAAAAAACATTAACGTGGCATTCGAGAATGACGGGCGTGGGTTGAAATTCACGGCCGACCCAAAGCGCCTCAAACAAATTCTCGTCAATCTGCTTACCAACGCGGTGAAATTCACGCCGGCGGGAGGGCGCATTGGGTTGACGGTGACCGCGCCGGAGGGCGAGGACGTGGTGCGGTTTACGGTGTGGGACACGGGCATCGGCATCGCGCCGGAGAATGAGCGAAAGCTGTTCCGCGCGTTCACGCAGATCGATTCAGGTCTCACCCGTGCCCAGGAAGGAACCGGTTTGGGCCTGGCCTTGGTGGCGAAACTGGTGGAGTTGCACGGCGGCGGTGTGGCACTTGAAAGTGCGCCGGGCCAGGGCAGCCGTTTCATTGTGACACTGCCGCAAATTGCCGCGCCGGTTTTGTCACGTGAATCGGAGCAAGATGACGATTCGGATCGCCGACATTGCCGCCGGGCGCTGGTCATTGAGGACGACCCCACGTCGGGCGCGATACTTGTCAACTATCTCACGGAGTTGGGCCTCGAAAGCGTGCTGAACGTGCGCGGCGATGAGTGCGTGGAGACCGTCTTGCGCGAGCGGCCCGATGTCATATTGCTGGATATCCAGTTGCCCGGCGACAGCGGCTGGGTGGTACTTGTGCGGCTTAAGGAACATCCCGGCACGCGGGACATTCCGGTCGCGGTGATCTCCGTGGTGGACGAGCCGGGAAGATCCCGCGCGCTTGGAGCGGCGGCACATTTGACGAAACCGATCACGCGCGCACAGCTCGCCACGTTCCTCCAGCGTGATCCATTGAGGCCGCTTCCGCCCAAGCCTTCCCAAACAGAGACGCGTCCGCAAGCCGGTCCAATCGTCCTGCTTGTCGAGGACAACGAGGCGAACGTTCAGACCATCGGTGGTTACCTCGAGGACAAGGGCAATGCGATGCACTACGGGAGGAATGGGGTCGAAGGGGTGAAACTTGCGCGCGAGTTGCACCCCTTGGTGATTCTCATGGACATCCAAATGCCGGTGATGGACGGATTGACGGCCATGCGGGAAATCCGCGCGGACGCCGCGACAAAAAACATACCCATTGTGGCGCTTACCGCGCTTGCGATGCCGGGCGATCGCGAGCGCTGCATTGAGGCGGGTGCGACGCAGTATATGACCAAGCCAGTGAAACTAAAGGAACTTGCGGCGATGGTGAAAGAATTGGTGTCAAAAAACAAGGCCTGCGCGGAAATTTGAAGCGCAAATCCAAAGCACAGATAGTAGTCCGTACTAATCCATTTACTTTTGAGGTAACATATTGTGAGCCCCCCAGCTACGATCCTCATTGTTGACGATAACGATGCGAACAGGGAAACGCTTCGCGAACTTCTCGACTCGCAGGGCCATCGGTTCATCGAGGCTGCCGATGGCATGAGCGCGCTGCGCCTGGCGAAGGAGACCCCGCCCGATCTCGTGCTGCTCGATGTGATGATGCCAGGAATGAGCGGCTATGAAGTCTGCCGCCAGCTTCGCTCCGATGCGCGCCTCGCCGAGGTTCCCGTAATCATGGTCACCGCGCTTGACGATCAGGAGTCGCGGCTCGCCGGCATCGAGGCGGGCGCCGACGACTTTATCACGAAGCCCTTCAACGCCACCGAAATGCGTGCGCGTGTGCGCTCCATTACGCGCCTGAACCGCTATCGCCGACTGCACGAAACGCAGGCCGCGTTGCGCCAAAGCGAGAAACGCTTCCGCCTCTTGTTCGAATTGGGACCGGTCGCGATCTATACCTGCGACATTTCGGGAACCATTCAAGAATTCAACCAGCGCGCGGTGGAATTGTGGGGACGGACCCCGACGGCTGGGAATCCCACTGAGCAGTATTGCGGATCCTATCGACTGTATCATTCGAACGGCACATTCATGCACCACGATCACAGCCCGATGGCGGAAGTGGTGACTGGAAAAACGGTAGCGGTGTTCAATTCGGAATATCTTATCGAGCGGCCTGACGGCACGTTGATTTCGGTGATCGCCACTATCGATCCGCTGAGGAATGAACAGGGAGAAATCACCGGCGCAATTAATTGTTTTCAGGACGTCACAGAGCGCAAGCGGGCGGAGGCAGAGTTGAGGGCGTGCGACGAGCGCTTCCGAATGATGGTCGAGGGCGTGACGGACTATGCCATTTTCATGCTGGACACCACTGGCCATGTCGTCAGTTGGAACGCGGGGGCTGAACGCATCCATGGCTATCAAGCGGACGAAATCATTGGGAAGCACTTCTCGCGGTTCTATCCGAAGGAGGGCGTCGAACGCGGCAAGCCGGAACAGGAATTACAGAAAGCCACCTCCGATGGACGTTACAAAGAAGAAGGTTGGCGGGTGCGCAAGGACGGTTCGCTGTTCATGGCCAACGTGGTCATCACGGCCCTGTTCGATCACGCCGGGGGCTTGAGCGGCTTCGCCAATGTTACGCGCGACATCAGCGAGCGCAAACAGCTGGATAAGATCCTTTTCGAAAATGAGGAGCGCCTGCGGCTGGCGCTGGACTCGGCTCAGATGGGCACATTCGAATGGGATATTCTCAGCAATCGCATAACATGGTCGCACCGGCATGAGGAACTGTGGGGTTACGCGCCCGGTGAATCCGGCGGTACGTACGAAGCCTTCTTCGAACGCATTCATCCCGAGGACAAACCGGGCACCCATTCGGTGATCACGCGCTGCATCGCACAACGCGAGCGCTTTTGGCATGAGTTCCGCGTTGTCTGGCCCGACAACAGCATCCACTGGATAACTGGCAGAGGCAATTGCGAGTATAGTGCCGAGGGCCAGCCCTTACGTATGCGCGGAACCGCGATAGATATCACAGAGCGCAAGCAGACGGAAGCCGTGTTGAGCAAAGTGGAAGAGCGGTTGCGTCAGAGCCAAAAAATGGACGCCCTTGGACAACTCGCGGGTGGAGTCGCGCACGATTTCAACAACCAGTTGAGCGTCATATTGGGTTACGCCAACATGTTGGAATCCCAGGTCGAATTGCCCAAACCGAAAAAATACATTGAAAATATCTGCAAGGCAGTACAACGCTCCTCCGATTTGACGCGCAATCTGCTGGCGTTCGCACGCAAAGGACAAAACCAATCCCTTCTCGTCCACGTTCATTCGCTCATCGACGAAACGATTGAAATGCTTGAGCGCACCATCGACAAACGGATCGAAATTAAGAAGACTTTTGACGCATGTACAGATGTCGTTCTTGGTGACCCCTCGCAGCTTCAGCATGCGTTTCTCAATCTGAGCGTGAACGCGCGCGACGCCATGGCGACTGGAGGTTCCCTGATCTTCGAGACTGAAATCCTCAACATTGAGGACGAATTCATAGCCAGCCATGGCGGTGGCATACAAGCGGGCCGATACATCAAGATCAGCGTAAGCGACACGGGTTCTGGCATGAGCGATGAAGTAAAAAAGCACCTCTTCGAACCTTTTTTCACCACAAAGCCATTGGGAAAGGGCACAGGCCTGGGGCTGGCATCCGTGTACGGCACAATCAAAAATCACAAAGGAACGCTGGATGTTCACAGTGAGATCGGACGGGGCACGACGTTTAAACTGTACCTGCCCCTGGCGGAGCAAACACAGTCCGCGAAGCTGATGGCGCAAAAAGATATCTCTTCCGGGAAATTGAACGCAGTGAAGAATCTCTGCGTGTTATTGGTCGAAGATGAGGAAATACTGCGCACCCTGTTTTCCGACATGCTTGGCGTTCTTGGCATCAAATGTTTGGAAGCCAAGAACGGGCGTCACGGGGTCGAAATGTATGAACAGCTTTGGAAGCAGATCGACGTGGTGATTCTGGATATGATCATGCCCGAAATGGACGGCCCGGACGCATTTCGCGCGATGAAGAAGATCAATCCCGACATACGGGCAATGCTCTCGACGGGATTCAGCCTGAACAACGAAATCCAGGCGGTGCTGGACGAAGGAGTGCTGGGTTTCCTGCATAAGCCGTTCATGAAAAATGAACTGATTGAAAAGATTATCGAGGTGATGCGGTAAGAAGCGATTTGAGTGCGATGCCGATTTCTACATTGTGCGCAGGCTGGAAGTCTGCACCACAAAACTACCGCATTAGGCGGTGGGCTCCACGCTCAAGTCTCGCGCGGAGAATGTCACCGAGATTTCGGTTCCTTTTCCCAATTCGCTGCGGATATCGAGCTTGGCGCCATGAAGTTTCGCGATCGTATGGACGATGGCCAGCCCCAATCCCACGCCGCCGGATGTTTTCGTACGCGACCGATCCACGCGATAAAAGCGGTCGAAGATGTGCGGCAGGTGTTCTGGCGGAATGCCCTTGCCGGTGTCCTTGACCGTGACGATTGCGCCCTGTCCGGATTCGGCCGCGGTCAACAGGATCTGACCACCCGCGGGCGTGTGCGCGATCGCGTTCGACACGAGGTTGCCGATCAGCGAACGCAGCAGATCGCGGTTGGCGGAAATGCGCAGCGACGCGGGCGCCTCGACGGTGATCGACACGCCGGATTCCTCCGCGTTGACCTCGTAAAACTCCTGCGTCTTCAGCAACTCCTCGCGCAGTTCGACCGGATCGCGCTCGATTTTCCCTTCCGAATTTTCCGAGCGGGCGATGAACAGCAGGCGGTCCACCAGGCGCGCGAGGCGTTCGCATTCCTCCAGTGCAGAGCCGATCGCGTCGCGGTAATCGTCCGGGGAACGCGGCTTGCCGAGCACCACTTCCATGCCGCCGCGCAGGTTGTTCACCGGCGTGCGCAATTCGTGGGCGATGTCCTCTGAAAATTGGGAGATGCGCGCAAACGACTCTTCCAAGCGGTCCAGCATGGCGTTGAAGGAGCACGCAAGCTGCCGCAATTCTTCGGGCAGGCCGTCAGCTTTGACGCGCTCGTGCAGCGTCCCGTGCCCAATTTGTCTCGTCGCGTCGGCAATGGCCGACACCGGCCGAATGCCGCGCCGCGCAATCAGGTAACCGCCCAGCGCGCACAATAGGAACGAGATCGAAAGCACGATGGTCACGGCCACCTTGTAGCGTTTGAGAATTCCCGTTTCGCGCCGGCGGTCGCAAGCCAGTTGAAGAACCCATTTGCGCGGCGTATTGATTTGAATCGACACGACGCGAAACACCCTGCCGCGGCTTTCGGAGAAATAGTCCACGCCCTCGAGGCTATCGCTGAATCCAACCGGCTTGGGAAAAGCCGTCTGCGGAAGAAATTTCTGCATGTCCCCCGTCTGTGTCATCACACGAGACTCGTCGTCCAGGACTCGCGCGTAGGTGCGCATGTACGAACGCGAAGGCAGTTCCTCTTCGACTTCGAACTTCAAACTCCGCTGCTTGACGATGTCCTGAAGCTGCGATGCAGTGTCGCGCAAATACCCGTCGGTCTCGTGCGAAAACGAAATCAACAAGGCGTAGTACGAGATCAATGCGATCAGCAGGATTGTCGCAAAGGACGACAGCGCATACCAGGCGGTCAGACGCCACGCCAGGCTGTGAAAAAATCGAGCGCCGGGGAGCATAAAGAAAATCCGGGGTCGCAGATCCAAAGGATCAAAGACTCCAAGTCTACGGCCCCGGAGAAATCATCCAATGTAAAATCGACTCATCGTCGAGTGCATAAGCTATCGCCGTCTTCCCCCGGGAGAGGGTCGAGACGAAGCGCAAGCGTAGTCCGGAGTGAGGGTGGTCGTTGATTTTTCAACCCGTGTCGATTAATCAGTGTCCTCCCTCACCCCGCGAGCGATACGGCTGCTCGTCGGCCCTCTCCCGGGGGGAGAGGGGAAACGAAATGCGCGTCCGCCATCAACTTTGAACTTTACTTATGATCGTGTTTGTCCTCGATCGCGACATTGTACTTTTTTCCGTCCGGCAGAGTCAGCGCGATGCGGCCGCTCGGTTCGTCTTTCAACGCCTCGTCTGTCGCCGTCCATGTCGCATCCGCGCCCTTTGTTTCAAGTTGCTTGTTGCCGGCCTTCGTCTTCAAATTCAGCTTCGGCGCTTCTTTCAAATTCAGAGCCGTTTTCGCGTCGCCGCCCATAATGTACAGCGTGATCTTGCCCGCCTTTTCATCGTGTACGAATTCGATGTGCGCGGCTTCTTCGCCGACTTCGAGAATCGTGCCGCCATGCACCGGCTTGTGATCTTCAGGCTTTTTATCCTCGGCCTGGATACTGAAACTCAAGGTCAACGCAAACACCGCTAGGATAGATACGCGCATGAAATCAAACATGAGACACTCCTTCCAATGCCAGGCCGCGAGGCCCGGTTGTGTGTTGCGGCACCTGCATTTCGGCGAACTCCTCCGCCATCTCCCCGGCCGCCTTATCGGGTCGATGCGGCGCGTGGGCCAGTCGTTCGGCAGCGCGCCGCCCGAAAGTCCAGAACACGCCCGGAGTCACCAGAAAGTCGAGCAACGTGCTTGAAATCAATCCGCCCAAAATGACCGTCGCGACCGGGTACAGAATTTCGCGCCCCGGTTCGCCGGCGCTCAGCGCCAGCGGCACAAGCGCGATGCCGCTGCACAGCGCCGTCATCAGCACCGGTGCCATGCGCTCCTGTCCCGCGCGCACGATCATCTCGCGGCTGAAAGGTTCTTTTTCTTCGCGCATGAGATGAATGTAGTGATCGATCAGCAGAATCGAATTTCGCGCCGCAATGCCGCCGAGCGAGATCAGGCCGACAAGCGTGGCCACCGACATGTCCTGCTTCGATGCCACGATCCATGCGACCGCGCCGACGAATGCCATCGGAATGCTGAGCAGCACCTGGGCGCTGAGATTGAACGAGCCAAAATGAACGTAGAGAATCAGAAACATCGCCGCCAGCGAGACGAAGCTTAAGATGGAAATCAGCCGCGTGGCTTCAGCCTGCGCTTCAAACTGCCCGCTGACGCGGATGGAGTAACCGTTCTGTTTCGCCAGTTTCGCGCGGATGGGTTCGAGCGCTTTTTCGACATCCGCGACTACTTCGCTCAAGGCGCGATTGGCAATGTTGTGTTTGACCACCATGAGACGCGACGCGTCTTCGCGGGTGATGCTGTTGGGCGTCTTTGAAATTCGAATATCGGCGACATCGCCGAGCGCGGCGCGCTTGCCGTCGGGGGACCGAATTTGCAGACGGCTCAAGTCGTTCAAATCGCGCCGCCTTTTTTCGTCGATGCGCAGGACGATGGGAAAGCTCGTCTGTCCGACAATCATTCGCGACAATTCCTCACCGCCGCTGACCAGATCGATGATGTCCGTTACGTCGCCGACCTTCAGTCCCACGCGCGCCAATCGTTCGCGGTCCGGAACGATTTCGACTTGATCGATGACCGTTTGCTGCTCCATGGCCAGATCGACAACGCCTTTGATCGGTTTCAACACTTCACGGATTTCCGTGGACGTCCTGTTGAGAAGTTCCAGGTCCGGCCCATAGATTTTGATGGCGACTTGGGCATCGACTCCGGAGAGCATGTGGCTGAGCAGATGCGACAGAGGCTGTTCGACTTCCGAGGCAACGCCGGGAAATTCTTCGGCCAGTTTCGCGCGGATTTCCGCCAGGATTGCCTCGCGGGAGCGCTTGGCTTTGGGATCGAAGGTGACGATGGTTTCGGTGGCTTCCACGCCGCCGTCGGCATGTTGATCGCCTTCCGCGCGCCCGGTTCGCCGGCCGACGTGGCGCACGCCTTCGACCTGCGTGAGCATTTTTTCGAGCCGCATGCCATAGCTATTCGAGAACTCCAGGCTCGTGTCGGGTGGCAGCGAAATGTTGACCTGTGCGACGCCTTCGTTGAACGCGGGCAGGAATTCGGAGCTGCGCTTGTAGAGGAATAATCCAGCGACCAGAACGAGGGCGATCAACAGGCCGAAAATCTGCATCGGGAACGCCATGCTGAACCCGATGACGCGGCCCGCGACTTTTTTCAAAAACCGGACGAGCATCGTGTCGCTGTGCGCGCCGATCTTTTTAGTCTTCGCGAAATAATAGCAGAGTACCGGCGTGACGGTCAGCGACACGACCAGCGACGCGAGCGTGCTGATGATGTAGGCGATGCCGACCGGCGTGAATAATTTTCCTTCAAGGCCCGATAGAAAAAACAGCGGCAGGTACACGGCGACGACCAGCAGCGTGCCGATCAAAATGGGGTTTCGCACTTCGCTCGACGCGCGAAAGATCACCAGCCGCGGATGATCCGGATGCGGCTGCATCGCGTTATGGCGCAAACGCCGAAACACGTTTTCCACATCGACGATGGCGTCGTCCACGAGCGCGCCGATGGCGACGGCCAGGCCGCCGAGCGTCATCGTGTTGATGGTCAGGCCGAATGCGGAAAAGACGATCGCGGTGACGGCCACGGAAAGCGGAATCGCGGTCAGCGTAATCAGCGTGCTGCGCAGATTGAAGAGAAACAGAAAAAGCACGATCACGACCAGAATCGCGCCGTCACGCACGGCCTCAAGCACGTTGTTGACCGCGCGATGAATGAACTCAGCCTGCTGAAAAATATCGTTGATCAACAGCACGTCTTCGGGCGCGGTGCTTTGAATGTCCGCCAATTCGCGGTTGATGCGCTCGGTCAGTTTGACGGTGTCGACACCCGGCTGTTTCAGAATATACAGGATCACGCCGGGCTTGGCGTTGATGCCAGCGTCGCCGACGCGGATGCTCGCGGTGCCGAATTCGACGCGTGCGACATCTTCGATGCGCACCGGCCGCGGGCCCTCGGAGCGGATCGCGGAACTGGCGATCTGTCGCGCCGATTCAACGCCGCCGCTGACGGCAATCATCGGGCCCTTCGCGCCCAAGTTCAGCACGCCCCCGCTGGCGTTCGCGTTCGCGGCCTTGATGGCTTGCGCGACGTCGTCCGTGGTGACGTCGAACGCGGCCATCTTGACGGGGTCCAGAGTCACTTGAAGCTGCTTCGGCGCGCCGCCGGCGATGGTGATCGCCGCGACGCCCGGGATCGAAAGCAGCCGCGGACGAATGTTCAGGTCGGTCAGCGCGCGCAAGTCGTTGACATTGGTGCCGCCGCTTTTGCTTTGAATGCCGACAAATTGAATTTGTCCAATCAGGCTGGTAACTGGTGCCATGTTCATTTCAACGCCGGCCGGCAATTTCGCGCGCACGGACTGCAGTTTCTCCTGAACAATCTGGCGGTTGCGATACAGGTCGGTGCCCCATTCGAACTGCACGTCGATTTTGGACAAACCGAGTCCCGAATCCGAGCGCACTTGCGTGACGCCGGGAAGTCCGTTCAACGTCTGCTCAAGCGGAATGGTGACGAAGCGTTCGATGTTCTGCGGCGTCAGCGAACCGGCTTCGGTCAGGATGGTGACTGTGGGCCGATTCACGTCCGGAAGAACGTCGATCGGCATGCGCAGCGCCGTGTAAATTCCATAGCCCGACACGAGCAGCGCGCAGGCGAGCACGGGCAGCCGGTGGCGCAGGGCGAATGCGATGATGCTGTTTAACATGAAAACTCTTTTCTAAAATAGTGCGGTGTTCGTTTACCCCTCAAGAGGAGTGGGGAGGGGTATCGTGGAATTTAAAACGCACGCTGTATTTCACAACTTACCCCTCACCCCTAACCCCTCTCCCCCAAAGGGGAGAGGGGGAACCGAACTCAATGATGATGGTGGTGGTGATGATGCCCGGCATGTTCCTCGCCGCCTTCGTGTTCTTCGCCGCCACCGGCCCCGGCTTTCAGCGCGAGATACAGTCCGAATGCGCCGTGCTGCACGACCGAGTCGCCGGGGAAAAGTTCGGTGTTTTTGTTATTTGCGATCACTGCGAATTCGTGATCGAAATAAAGCACTTCGACTTTCAACGGTTTGAACGACTTGCCGTCCTCGATGAAAATAATTTTGTCCGGGCCGTCGTCCGTTACGGCGTCGTTGGGCAGCACGTACACGTCCTTGAATTCCTGAATGGGAATACGCAGCATGTATTTGATTCCCTTGCGCAGCCGCCAACTGCGGACCGTGCCCAGCGCGCCCTCTTCGCGCGCCCGCACCGGTTCGTTGCGCACGGGAATCAATGCCGTCGCGCCGCTCGCGGATTCGTCTCCTTCAAGTCGCGCGATTTTTAAATTCTTCAATGCGGGTCCGCTGCCGTCGATCAGTGGCACGGCTTCGAGCGCGGAGTCTTTTTCATGCGCGTTCGAAATCGCCGCCGCATCCGAGCCGGAGGGAATGGCTTTCAAATACATCAGGCGCGGATTGTCGAGCACGATCAAGTGCGCGCCCGCTTCGACGCGCTCGCCCGCGTGCGCCACAATCTCGCGCACGTCCCAATCTTCCTGCGCCCCCGCGGCCGTCAACGGCGCGGTCACCGACACGATTGATTCGAGCATATTCTGGCCGCAGAGAATCTTGACGTCGTCCAGGCTGTGCCCCTGCTGGATCAAGGCGCACACATTTTGAAAATGCGGCGCAATGGCGGGCGTGTCTTTCACCCACGACACCAGCGCGTCGTCGATCAATCCCGACGCGGCCAATTCGCCGATCGCAGCGACATTCCACGGCAGATTGCGCGCCTGTTCCGAAAGCGCCAGGCGCAACGCTTCCGCGTGCGCATTCCACAATCCGTGCCGCTCGAACGCCTGCTTCCAGGCCAACTGTCCTGCCGCGACCAGCGGCGTTCCGGCCTCGACCGCTTGAATCTGCTCCGGCGTGTAGCCGTGCTGGCGCAGTTCCAATCGCGCGTTGTTCAAATCGTTCTCAGCGCGCCCCAACTCGTAGCGCACATCGATCAAATTCTTTTTGGGAATCAGCACCGTGCCTTCTTTTGCGCCGTTGTCCGCCAACTGCGTGAGCCGGTCCATTTCGATCTTCACCAACGCGACATTGCCGGCGGCCTTTCGCAGCTCGGATGCCGTGCGGTGCAAGTCTTCATTGGTGAATTTCAAGATCTCTTCAGTAAGCGTATAGGCCGGGCGCGGCAGCGGGTCGCGCAGAATCTGGTACAGGACCGTCCCGCCAGCCACGACTGAACCCGGCGCGGCATTGAGTTTTAAAATGCGCCCGCCCACTGGGGCCAGCACCATTTTTACAGTGGTGGGAACTTCGACGACGGACGCGGGAATGTCGCGGTGCCGCACGAACGTTTTTGTCTCCGCGGGGGCGAGCGTCACGCCCAGATTGCTCAGGGCTTGCGCTGAGAGGCCGGGGTTGGCTTTTTCGGCGCCGTGTTCCGCCCCTGCCTCCGCTGGCGCACTACTCACTTTCGGTGCGGTGGCAAGGTATCCGCCGGCCAGCCCGATCAGTGTGAATACGATGCTAAAAACGATCAGCGTAATATTTTTCATTTGCATTCCTTGTTGAATTGGACGGCTTTCAGGCGCGTTCGTTTCGATCTAAAAAGCGCACCATAATGACCACGCTATTTTAGCGCTGGAATCTCAGAGACGATTTCATTGGGGAACGATGTCAACGGATAACCGACGGCTTGTTCGAGTTCGGTCCACGCGGTGCGCAGAGCCAGTTCGGTGTCGAGCACATCGAGGACGATTCCGCGCTGGCTGCGCTCGGTCTCGAGGAATTTGAGCGAATCGGACTGTCCGATCTCCAGTGCTTTGCGCGCCAGATCCAGATTCGTATTTGCGCGCGGGAGAACCACGGTATTGAGCAGCTTCAACTTCTCGGACGCCAGCCTGCCGTTCGCGTACGCGCGGTCGAGCGCGGCGAGCGCGCGATTGGCCGCAGCCTCGTATCTTGAACGGATTTCCTCGCGCTTCTGTTTGGCGCTCGCGATGGCCTGCTGGTTGCGATCGAAGACCGGCAGATCGATGCCCAGTTTCAGGCCGATTGTCGTCTTGCGTTCTCCGCGTTCGTGGTCGTAGGCGGAGCCGATTTTGAAATCGGGATATTGTTTGGCGATTTCCAGATGCAGTTCGCGCTCCGCGATTTCGTATTTTGCGCGCAGTCGCGCCAATTCGGGATGGTTGTCGGTGAGCATTTTTTGCAAATCGGCGAGGGCCGGCAGCGCGGCGGGAAGGACCGGCAATGCCGCGGTCGGAAGCTTTTCGAAGTGCTCCGCATGCACGCCGATGGTTTGCGACAAATCGCCGCGAACGTTGGACAATTCCATTTCGGCCGTAAACGTTTCTGTTTGCAGCTTCGTCTGCTCGAGTTCGATCAAGCCGGCGTCAAGCGCGGTGGCGAAGCCTGCTTCAATCAGCTTCTTCGACAGCTCCGTCGATTTTCCAGCGGACTCCGCAAGCTGCTTGCGCTTCTCGACTCGCTGGAATCCCAGCACAAGCCGCGTGTAATTTTTGCGCAATTCAAGATACAGCTCGCGGTGTTTGGCTTGAATCTCGACCCACGACATTCCGGCTAGCGCGCAGTTCAGTTCATCCTGCCGCTTGAGCCGCTGTCCGGTGGGAATCGCGAAACTCAACGACCCGAACGGCGCGAGGTGATAGACGTTCTTGACATCCGGGCCGAACCCGTATTGCGGGCCGGCTTCGAACACTGGATTGGGCAAAGGCGTTTTGACTTGAGCCAGCGCCTGTGCCGTATCGTATTCCGCGCGCGCTTCCTTCAACGCCGGACTGTGCGTCTTCATCAGCTCAACGGCACGCGGGAGCGTGAAGTCCACCGGCGCGACTTTGGGCAGCGCGTCGAACGTGTTAACGTCGGCCGGCAGGTCAGAAGGATTCGCCGCGTCGGGCAGACGCCGTGAACGTTCGACGCTCAGGACAATTTGTTCGCTCTGCAGCGGGCGCTGCATGTATTTTTCGCATCCCGTCGAAAGCAACAGGACGCCGGCGAGCAGGCAGAATTTTAGAATTGATGACATGTGTCCTCCAAGTTGCGACAAAAGCAAGCCGTGCGTTGAGCGGATTCAACGCGACAAAGGCCGGTCACAACTTGGATTCAACAGAGCAGGAGAAACGCGCCGCGCGGCGCGAGCGGGCGGGGTGGGGATTCAGTGGCCAGTGGAACGGAATCGAAATCGAGCGCGGAAAATGCAAGAGGCATGACGGGCGCGGGTGCTTCCAAATCGAGTTGCGGAGCATCGCATTGCACGGGCGCGATTTCGGTGCGCGTGCAATGCACACACTGGAAATCGGCGAACACGGCGTCGTGATCTTCGTGCTCGTCATGGTCATCGTGGCAACCATTGACTTCAAAGCAGACGTGCGCGCAGGCTAGGCAAAGATTGAGGTTCGAAGCCCCCTGCCCGATCAATACGGCCAACGTTAAAACGCTGCTGACAACCAGACGCGTCAAAGAATTTCCTTTTTAAAAATCGCGTTGAACTTTAACGCAATGAATGGCAAACGAATAGCGCCGAGCCATGCGAATGTCAAATCACTTTAAAAGCGCTCAATCGCTTGTCATTCGCGACGCGGATTAGAAAATACAATATCGCTGAGCGAGGGGCAGTACTTTAGCTGGCTCACATTTCAAATGCTCACCATCGGCGACGACCGCGTATGTTTCCGGATCGACCGTGATTTTTGGCAGGGTGTCGTTGAGCTTCATGTCGCGCTTGCCTAAGCCGCGGCAGCCTTTCACTGGAGAGAGCGTTTTCGTCAATGCATATTTTTGCACCGTGCCCGTTTCGATGGAGAGCGCGGAGACAAACGCGAGACTGGTTGCGCCGGCTGCCTTTCCGAACGCGCCAAACATCGGGCGCATGATGTATGGCTGCGGCGTCGGGATCGACGCGTTGGCGTCGCCCATCTGTGCCCACGCGATGAAGCCGCCCTTCAAAACCATCTCGGGCTTGCTGCCAAAAAACGCGGGACGCCAGAGCACCAGATCGGCGAGTTTGCCGACTTCGATGGAGCCGATCTCGTGACCGGCGCCATGCGCGATGGCCGGATTGATCGTGTATTTGGCGATGTAGCGTTTGATGCGCAGGTTGTCGCAGCCGTTCTTTTCGCCGGGCAGCGCGCCGCGCTGCTGCCGCATTTTGTGCGCCGTCTGCCACGTGCGCGTGATCACTTCGCCGACGCGGCCCATCGCCTGGCTGTCACTGGAAATCATGCTGATCGCGCCGAGGTCGTGCAGGATATCTTCGGCCGCGATGGTCTCGCCGCGAATGCGGCTTTCGGCGAAGGCCACGTCTTCGGGAATGTTGGGATCGAGATGATGGCAGACCATCAGCATGTCGAGATGCTCGTCGAGCGTGTTGATCGTGAACGGACGCGTGGGGTTCGTGGAACTGGGCAGCACGTTCGGTTCGCCGCACACGCGGATGATGTCAGGCGCGTGTCCGCCGCCAGCGCCTTCGGTGTGATAGGTGTGAATCGTGCGGCCCTTGAACGCCGCGATGGAATCGGCAACGTAACCGGATTCGTTGAGCGTGTCGGTGTGAATCGTGACTTGGACGTCGAGCTTTTCGGCGACTGTCAGGCAACAGTCGATGGACGCGGGCGAGGTGCCCCAATCTTCATGCAGCTTCAAGCCAATCGCGCCGGCGGCGATTTGGTCGAAGAGACCTTCTGCCAGTGCGGTGTTTCCCTTGCCCGTGAAGCCGAAATTCATCGGCAGGCCGTCAGTCGCTTGCAGCATCAATTCGAGGTGGCGCGAACCGGGCGTGCAGGTGGTCGCGCAGGTTCCTGTCGCGGGGCCGGTTCCGCCGCCGATGAACGTGGTCACGCCGCTGGCGAGCGCTTCGAAGACTTGTTGCGGGCAAATATAGTGGATGTGCGAGTCGATGCCGGCGGCGGTGACGATCATGCCCTCGCCCGCGATGGCTTCGGTGGTCACGCCGAAGATCATGCCGGGCGTGACGCCGGCCATCACGTCGGGATTCCCGGCTTTGCCGATGCCGGCGATGCGGCCGTTTTTTATGCCGATGTCGGCTTTGTAGATACCCGTCCAGTCGATGATCAGCGCATTGGTGATAACGCAATCGAGCGCCTCTTTGTCGCCGATACCCGCAGCCTGGCCCATGCCTTCGCGCAGCACTTTTCCGCCACCGAATTTACACTCGTCGCCGTAGACGGTGCAGTCGCGCTCGACCTCGGCAATCAAGTCGGTGTCGCCGAGGCGCACGCGGTCGCCCGTTGTGGGGCCGAAGATGTCCGCGTAGTGGCTGCGTTTCATTTGGTGGCTCATTGGGAGTCCTTTATAAGCGATTTCAGATACCAGGTTTCAGGTTTATGTGTTTCAGAACGAACGGTTAGGCTTCAATTCGGCAACCTGGAACCTGGACCTTGAAACCTGAAACCACTGTTAGTTTTGTTCCTGATGCCCGAAATTGTGCTGCACCGAAATTGCCGCGACTTGCGCGCGGCCGGCGTCGTTGACCGGGCCGTTGGCCAGATAATTTCCGCCGCGAATGACCTTGTTTCCCGCGATGGCGACGAACTGCACCGTTTTCATTTCGCCGGGTTCGAAGCGCACCGCCGTGCCTGCGGGAATGTCGAGACGCATGCCGTAAGCTTTAACACGATCGAAGAACAGCGCCCGGTTGGTTTCGACGAAATGATAGTGGCTGCCGACCTGAATCGGACGGTCGCCTTTGTTGGCGACTTTGAGCGTCAGCGTTTCACGTCCCGCGTTCAATTCCAGGGAACCGTTGAGGGTGGCCACGGCGCCCGGCGCTTCACTGAGCGGCGACCAGGTGACGCCGTGCGCGTCGAATTTGGAACGGTCCGGCACGGGAAGAAAGCTGCCATACAGGGCGAGTTCCAGGTCGCCGAATTCGGCGGCGATGGGGTGATGGACGGTGACGAGTTTCGTGCCGTCGGGAAACGTGCCTTCGATCTGGACTTCATGAACCATCTCCGGCACGCCGTCCATCACATCGGCGCGCCCGAGGAATTTTCGTCCGAGATCCATCAGGTTGGCGACGGTGTGGCCGTCGCGGATGAATTCGAGAAGCTGCGTGGAGATCAGCGCGACGGCTTCCGGATAATTCAACCGCAAGCCGCGCGCGAGACGCTTCTGGGCGATCACGCCGACGTTGTGAAGGAGGACTTTGTCGATTTCGCGAGGGGCTAAATGCATTGTCGGTTGCTCCTTTTTTAATCCAGCCGTTCACCAGCGCCGCGCCCACGGATCGTCTCCGATTAGATCGCAGACGAATTTCAACGTACTGCGCAGCCGCGTGCCGAGGGCTTCGACATCGGCGCCGGCCAATCGCAACACGATTCCATCGTCGCCCAGCGGGCTTGCGGCGATGCGCGTTTCGGCTTGGCGCGCGAGGCTTTCTTCGGACACGAAAGCCGACATGTCCGCGATTCCTTTTGCCAGCATTGGCCCAACGATCACAACCGTCGCCAGCGTGTTGAATCGCCGCATGCGTTCGGCCAGCGATCCGTGCGCGGAGTCCAGCGTGAGCGAATCCAAAAAGCGCAAGCGTTCATTCTGCCAAATCTCGATACGATTGCAATAGCGATCGAATTGCCAGCGTTCGCCGGACTCCAGTCGCCCCGCGGAAATCCAGTCGACGACGATGAGATTTGCGCCAGCGGCGAGCGTGTAGCGCTGCGACTGGCGTAGCGCCGATCCGGCGAAACACGCCACTCGATCCGGTGCGGAAACGAACAGCGCGCCTTCTCCGATGGTGCATTCGATGGATTGACTGGCTGGAATTTCGGAGCGGTAAACTTTCGTCGAGGCCTGCGTCATGAGCACCGCCTGCGTGTGCATGCCCGCGTCGATTTTCAGATCGATGGCATCGCCACCCAGCAAGCCGCCGCCATAGGTGCCGCTGACGACCCAGGCTGCCGAACCGTGGTTGCGGGGGTTGACGAATTTCAACGGGCTTGACGCGAACGATTCCACAACCGCTGTGGAATCTGCGACGCGTTCGAAGCGCAGTCGGCCGGTGCCGGGGGGTGCTGCACGCGAGTCCTTCATTATGGAAACGCTATGGTAATCAATTTGCCACTGCCAGGAGCAAGAAGCCTCAACTGTCTATCAAGCTCGGGCATCAGTGGAAGCAGGCTTTGTAACCGTGTGAACTTTGACGCCAGCACTACAATGCTGATCTTTCTTCCAGCTAAGTTTTGTTGATGGGGCATATCTTTGTCGATCGTTAGCAAAATGTCGAAGAGTGGATCGGCTGCGTCAAGCAATGCACCGTTTTTTAGCGAGCGCCATCCCATTTTTTGAACTGTAAGTACGTCATGCCCCAATAAAAATCTTTTCAAACGCTTAGGCACGTTTTCATCCAACAGGATTCTCATCACGCCACCACGCGGATTTTGGAGAGTTCCAGCAACCCTATGATCTGCTCCACCGTCACGCCGGGGAAATCCTCTCTAAATTCGTCGATGGTGTCGCCGGATTCGAGATATTCGAACAGGATTTCAATGGGTACGCGCGAGCCTTTAAAAACGGGCTGACCGTGTTGAATTTCGGGATCGATGGTAATCAGCTCGTCTTTATTCATAGTCACAATTTAACTTCGAGAACGAAGCGGTCAAGACGAAAGTTTTCCAGGGATCGCGTTGTGTCTAAAGACTGGACGGGCTGGCAGCCGCCCTACGAATATTACACGCTCAAATGTTCTTTCACAACCTTGTCCGACAGCGCGTCGATCGTTCCCGAATACACAAACCGGCCGCGGTTCATGATGTGGAACGAATCGCCGAATTCCTTGACGAAATTGAGGTACTGTTCGACCAGCACGATGGCCATGTCGCCGCGTTCGCTGAGCTTTCGCAGCACCGCGCCGATCTGTTTAATGATCGACGGCTGGATGCCTTCGGTCGGTTCGTCGAGCAGGAGCAGGCCGGGGTTGCCGGTCAATGCGCGGCCGATGGCGAGCTGCTGCTGCTGGCCACCGGAGAGATCGCCGCCCATGCGTTTGCGCATGTCGTGGAGTACCGGAAAAAGCTCGAAGATTTCCGGCGGGATTTTTTTGATGCCGTCCGTGCGCGCTTCCAGTCCGATGCGCAGATTTTCTTCGACCGTCAATTTCGGAAAAATATCGCGCCCCTGCGGCACCAGGCTGATGCCCATCTTCGCGCGTTCGTGCGGCTGTTTCTTGATGATATCCTGTCCCGCGAAAAGCATCTTTCCGGCGTTGGATTTCAGCGTGCCCATGATGTTGCGCAGCAACGTGGTTTTGCCGACGCCGTTGCGCCCCATCAGGCAGGTCACCTGGCCCAGCGCCACGTCGAGCGTGATGTTGTAAAGGATCTGCGCTTCGCCGTATGCAAAATCGAGATTGGTGATGCTCAACAGCATTTAAAATGCTCCGCATTTTTAGGGGCTAGGGAAGAGGGGATAGGGGTTAGGGAATGGTGCGCTGGCGCACGTTTCTACATTTTCCTAACCCTAACCACTATCCCCTAAATCCTACCCCCGGATTACCGTCCCAAATATGCTTCGATGACTCTCTCGTCGGCCTGCACTTTTTCCAGCGGTCCTTCGCAGAGCACTTTGCCTTCGCAGAGCACGGTGACCGTGCGGTTGAGCTGGCGGACGAATTCCATGTCGTGTTCGATAACCATGATCGTGTGGCTTCCGGCGAGTTCGAGCAGCAGTTCGCCGGTGAGGTGTGTCTCTTCGTCGGTCAGGCCGGCGGCGGGTTCGTCGACGAGCAGCAGTTTCGGGCTTTGCACGATCAACATGCTGATTTCGAGCCATTGCCGCTGGCCGTGGCTGAGATGCTTGCTGCGGATATCGGCGCTGTCGGCGAGGCCCACGCGCTTCAGCGTAGACATGATTTTATCGCGATTGTCCTTGGAGACTTGTCCGAAGATATTTTGAAAGACGTTGCGGCGGCCGGGCAGGGCGAGCTCCATGTTTTCGAAGACCGTCAGGCTGTCGAAAACCGTCGGCGTCTGAAATTTCCGGCCAACGCCCATGGCGCTGATTTCATTTTCGGGGACGTGCGTGGTCTCGACACCGCCGAAATAGACGTGGCCTTCGGTCACCTTGGTCTTGCCGCTGATCACGTCGCAGAGCGTGGTTTTACCGGCGCCATTGGGACCGATCACGACCCGGAGCTCGTTTTCCTGCACGCCAAACGCGTCGATGTCGAGCGCTTTGAAACCATCGAAGAGCACTTTTACTTTTTCAACGCGGACCAGGTTCTCGCCATTCACGCCTTGGCCCCCTTTACGAAATCGTCGTCGTCCTTCATACCGATGAGACCGCGGAAGATTCCCACCAGGCCTTGCGGGAAATACAGCACCACCGCAAGAGCCAGCCCGCCCAGAACGAACGGCCACGTTTTCGGCGCGGAAGACGTCAACTGGCTGTAGAACAGGTTCACCGCCAGCGCGCCGACAATTGCGCCCGTCAGCGTGCCTCGGCCGCCCAGAGCGACCCAGACCACGATCAAAATCGAAGGCATGGCATCCATGTCAACCGGCGTCACGATCTGTACCTGCGGAATGTATAACATGCCGCCGATCCCGCCAATGGCGGCGGCAAACGCGAAGATAAACATCTTGTAATAGGCCGGCTGATAGCCGGAAAAGCGCAGGCGGTTTTCATTGTCGCGGACGGCGATCAACACTCGGCCCAGGCGCGAATTCACCAGATGCCGGCTCACGAGATAAACGCCGACGACCACCAATACGCTGATGACGTACATGCCCAAAATGCCCGAGGGCTTGTAAAAGTCCAGGCCCGCTAGCGGTTTCACTTCTATCAGGCGCACGCCGTTGGTGCCGCCCAGACGCATATTGTTGAGCATGAAGAACTGCACCGCGGCGAGCGTAATGGCCTGCGTGATGATTGACAAATAGACGCCACGGACGCGGCTGCGAAACGCAAAGAATCCGAAGACGCTGGCGACCAGCGATGGCAAGGCGATTCCCAGTATCACAGTGACGGGAAAGGATCGGAACGGCTCCCAGAACCACGGGAGCGTAGCGCCGTGGACATCCGACGACACGTAGGAGAGGCACGCGGGCACGCCGTTGGCGTCGAGCTTGCCCTGAAACGACAAGTACATGCCCATGGCATACGCACCCATGCAGAAAAACATGGCCTGGCACAAACTTAAGATGCCCGTGTAACCCCAAATCAGATCCACGCCGATCGCGACCACGACGAAGCTGAGGTACTTTCCCCACAGGCTGATCCGGGTGAGATCAATCATATTGGCGGAGTACAGCAACGGGGGCAGCACCAATGCCAGCAGGGCAAAGCCCGCGCCCAGCCACGCCTGATATTTCAGTATGAACGACCGCAGTTCACGCATCCGCGGTCCTCCCCTTGGCGGGGAACAAGCCCGACGGCCGCCATTGAATGAACAACACGACACACATCAGGATCAGGATTTTACCCCAGACCGCTGCGAAGATGGCTTCAAGGAATTTGTTGGTCATGCCGAGTCCGAATCCGGCGAAGATCGCGCCGGCCAGCTTGCCCACGCCGCCGGTGACG
Organism: Planctomycetota bacterium; assembly: GCA_038227045.1. GTDB lineage: Bacteria > Planctomycetota > SZUA-567 > H5-PLA8 > H5-PLA8 > JANXLS01. The sequence goes on along the minus strand of JBBRQD010000008.1, from coordinate 61,985 downwards.
ACGACCATGAACGAATCGACGATGTAGTTCTGTCCCATGTCGGGCGTCACGCCGCCGATCTGCGTGAGCGCGCAGCCGGCCATTCCGGCCAGTCCCGCGCCGAGTGCGAATGTGTAGCCGTCGATGCGGCGCGTGGCGACGCCCAGCGACGCGGCCATGTTGCGATTTTGCGTTGTCGCCCGCAGCAACAGGCCGAGCTTCGTCTTGTTGATGATCAGGTACATCAGCAGAATACACAGCAGGCAGAATCCGATGATGAAGATACGGTTGTACGGCAACTGGACATCCTGCAGCACTTCGACGCTGCCCTGCAGCCACGACGGGCTGTTGACTCCGTTGTTGTCGCCGAAAATCAGCCGGATCGTCTGGATGAGGAGAAGCGAAATGCCCCATGTCGCCAGGAGCGAATCCAGCGGCCGGCCGTACAAGTGCCGGATCACCACGCGTTCCATGGCATAACCCACAGCGGCCGACGCCAAAAACGCGAGCGGAATTGCCGCCAGGAAAAACCATTCGAACGCGCCCGGAGCAAGCCAGCCCGCTTTGATGGCGGCTTCAAAGCCCTTCTGTGTGAGGAACGTGGCATAAGCGCCGATCATCATCAGCTCGCCGTGCGCCATGTTGATCACGCCCATCAAGCCGAAGATGATCGAGAGCCCCAACGCCATCAACACCAGGACCGAGCCCAGCGAGATGCCGCTGAAGACGTGGCCGCAACTGTGCGCGATCCGCTGCCATGACTCGGTTTTTTGAATGGCTGCGGCAAGCGTCTCGTCGGCCGCCGCGTCTTTGGCGCCGCCTTCTTTCAGGTTGGCCTCTTTGAGCGCCTGAAGCTTGGAGAGTCCGCGCCCGGAATTCAGATCTCCCAGTTTCGCCACGGCGGCCAGAAATTCGGGCGTCCATTTTTTGCCGTCGGAATGAAGCAGCCGCAGCCGCGCGATGCTCTCCTCAAGGGCAAACCTCACGCGTTTGTTTTGCTCGGCCGTGAGCATTTCAGTGAGCGCGGGAAGACTGGATTCAATTTCGTTTGAGGCGCAGCTTACGACGCTGTCGCGCCGCACATAGGCGTCGGTGGCGTACAATCCAAGCAGGCTGCGCGCGCTTTCGATGCGGTTGGCTTCACCGCGCCCCATCGGCGAGAGCGCTTTCCACTCGGCCTTGACGGTCTTGTCTGCTTTGGGGTTCCCAGAGAGGGGCTCGCGGGTCAGCGCGTCGAGCAGCGCGGTTCCGTTGTCAGGATCCGCGCAGTAGACCAACTGGCCCTTCCAGAAATAAATCTTTGAATCGGTGAAGTCTTTGAAGAATGGAATCAACCGCATGTCACCGGACTTGGTCAGCGCCTCGACGGCAGCCTTGCGCAAATCCTTTTCATCGCCTGCCAATTCGAGCATTTGCTTGTGGACATCGGCTTCAGAGGCGCGCACGCAAACGGCACCGGCCAGCGCGACGCTCAAGATAACCAGCGGCAACGCGATGGATTGCTTATTGAAATGAGGCATGCGGCTCGAAAATTCCAAAAGAGTGCCCATCAAATAGTCGCGGATGAACGCGGTCCGCGTTCAAAAGTCGAACACTCTAAAGCTACGGTGTCTGTTTAGGATCAGTTTAGATCAAAACAGCCAGTTCAAAAGCACAAAAAGGGACAAAAAAAGGACGGTCCGGCGATGCAACCCGGACCGCCCCCCAAATTCAAAGGAAAACTATTTCGCTTTCGGACCGCCGGTCGGAGCGGGAATCTTGGACTTGTCCGGCCAGAGGTACGAGCTGTACGAATCCGGCGAAACGAGGCCCTTCGACTTCCACACGATTTTGAACTGGCCGTCCTTCAGAATTTCACCGACGTAGACGGGCTTGAGCGTGTGCTGATTCGACGGGTGCATCGACTTCTTGCCACCCGGGGCGTCGAATTCCATGCCGTAGACCGCGGCACGGACTTTGTCCACTTCGAAGCTCTGCGCTTTTTCGCAGGCCGCTTTCCAGACATACACGCCGAAGTAAGCGGCTTCGATCGGATCGTCAGTCACGCGATTCTTGCCGCCCGGCAACTTCATCTTTTCGCAGTACGCCTTGAAGTCGCCGACGAACTTCTTGTTCTCGGCGTTATCGAGGCACTGGTAGTAGTTCCAGCAGGCCAAGTGGCCGACCAGTGGCGGAACGTCCATTGCCAGCAGTTCGTCTTCGGCAACCGAGAACGCCATGATCGGGCAGTCGGAAGCCTTCAGGCCCTGGTTAGCGTATTCCTTATAGAACGGCACGTTGCTGTCGCCATTGATCGTCGAGAGCACGCAGGCCTTGCCGCCGGCCGCGAACGTCTTGATCTTGCCGATGATCGTCTGGTAGTCCTGGTGGTGGAAGGGCGTGTACTCTTCCATGATGTTCGCTTCCGGCACGCCTTTGGCGATCAAGAATGCCTTCAGCACCTTGTTGGCCGTACGCGGGAATACGTAGTCGGTGCCCAGCAGGTAGAACTTCTTGAATCCACCGCCGTCTTCGCTCATCATGTATTCCGCTGCCGGCACGAGCTGCTGGTTCGGCGACGCGGCAGTGTAGAAGACATTTAGGGACTGTTCTTCACCTTCGTACTGCACCGGGTAGAACAACAACGCGTTGTTTTCTTCGAAAACCGGCAGACAGGACTTACGGCTCACGGAGGTCCAGCAGCCGAACGTGACCGCGACCTTATCTTGCGTGATCAACTGCTTGGCCTTTTCAGCGAACAACGGCCAGTTGCTGGCGGGATCGACCACGACCGTCTCGATCTTCTTGCCGAGCACGCCGCCCTTCGCATTGATCTCTTCCACCGCCATCAACACGACATCTCGCAAAGAAGTTTCCGAAATCGCCATGGTCCCGCTCAGCGAATGCAAAACACCGATTTTGACGGTGTCTTCGGCGGCCACGTTGAAGATCAAAAAGCTTGCGGCCAGAAGAGCCGTTACTCCGACTATTGCACGAATGCGTCCCAACATCTTGTTCCCTCCCAAAAATGTTTCGGCCGATGACAGCGGCCATATTGTTTGAAGCACAAAATCGCTCATCTAGATGTCTGATCAAAACCACAATGTTGATTATTGATCAAACTATCTTTAGTCGACTTGTTTCGAGAGGTTAAAGAGCATTGCTTGAGCCAATTGAAATCAAATTGATGGGAATGGGCATCGCGAATTAAAGCTAAAACGCAAGGCGTTCTGTTGGCAATTGATGTGTCGGTAGTTGCGAGATTATGCGAATGCGCAAGGTCATGCGGGTTGCCAAATAAAAAACGCGCGAATGCTTTTGTACCCGCGCGGGTTAAGAAAAAAGAATATCCAGTAAAAAGAAGAGGGCGGCTTATTAGCCGCCCTCCTCGTTCAAACGTTTTCGTTAGCCGACATTCCGAGTTACCAAGAGACCTGGAAGTTGACAACCAAGGAGTTAGCCTTGAGGTGATGGAACGGTGCCGATGACGGGCCGTCCGGGCTGTCCAAGTGGTTGTAGTTCAACTGGATCTTGGCATTCTGCCCGGCGATGTAGTAGTTGATACCGGCAGTCCAGATCTTCGTGTTGTATACGTTGGTGCGAGCGTTTGCATCCGCGCGACCCGTATCCTGCGGATCGGTGACGAACACGTTCGGAGCACTTTCGTAGCGAGCGTCGATTTCGAGGTTCTTCCACCAACTGTGGCAAGTGGAGCAGAACAACGAGCTGTCGCCGAACTTGTAACCGATGGCGCCCCAGTAACCGAAGGAGCTGAACGGAGCACCGCCATTGGCCAAACCACTGCCGTCGCCACCCTGGAAGTCAACAGCGACCTGATCGATCACGCTGCCCGGGGAAGTGCGATCCTTGATCCACGAACCTTCGGCCTTGAACCACAGACCCTTGAACGGACCCGGCGCGAAGTACTTGAACCAGGCGTCATGGCCAACCGCCCAGTTATTGGCACGTTCCAAGGAGTTGTTCGGAGTCAACGGCAGACCGGAAGTTCCTGCGCCGGCGATCGGATCGACGGTGCCGTGGCGGCCACCGCGGAAGGAGTAACCGAGTTCGAGCTTGCCCATACAGTCATCCCAGATCGGGCGGAGCAAAATCGTACCGATGAAATCCTTGTCGTTATTGGTGTCCTGCGTGTTTCCGCGCGGGTTGTAAAGCGTACCAGCCGAATTCCACATGCCCGCCCAGTACTGCAAGCGACCCGTGTCTCCGCCGCCGGCATAGGAACCGCCGCCGCCGTTGCCCCACCACGTACCGTGGATGACCACACCGGAATCGCGCGGGATCTGGTTGCCGATGTACGAGCGGTCAACGAAGTCCAGCGAATTGTTCGGAGCAAAGTTTTCTTCGTTGAACGTGTTCAGCATCTGTCCGACCGTGAAATCATGATGCGGAACAAAGTCGTGGAAGTTGATAATCGCGTCCTGCAACAGATTCGGAACTGCACCCGAACCGTTTTGCAACGCGCTGATCGCGCCGGTCGTGGCACCATTGAAGGGGCCATTGACTGCGTTGAATTCAGGCGAAACGTTGGCCAAACGGCGCGTGACCACCGGGCGCGTGTTGCTGGCGATTTCCGCTGCCGGATTGATGTAGACGAAGGCGCTGACCTTGTCGGTGATCGCCATGTCGAAATACAATTCGACCGTATGGATGCTGAACGTGTCCTTGTTGGCCCAAGCGTTCGAATCGAACACGCCCGTGCCGGCCGGATCGTTGAAGATACCCTGTTTGTCGTGCTGAATGCTGGTGTACCAGACTTGGACCAATCCACCCATGACCAACTTACCAGCAGCCGTCGTGACATTATTCGGTACCGGTGCAGCACAAGTAGCGCATTTATCGCAGACTGCGGTCAATTCGGCCTCGGCACCCTTCATGCCGGACATCTTCGTCCGCATTTCGGTCATTTCCTTCTTCATCGCTTCGAATTCCGACACCGAGACTTCGGCATGCAGAACTGTGGTCGCGAATAGGGCCACAACCAGACCCATGATGAACAACTTTTGGTGTTTCAAGCGACTCCCCTCCTCCGTGTTTATTCCCAAAACTCAACATCGGACAAAAATTGTCCACCTATCCGCAACTGGACGAACTGGTCCAATTCGTGCGGAATGAGCATTATTTTTGAGCAGCCGACTCAAAAATTGTTTAAAGACTGTAAGTTGCTTAGATGCTTTGCGAATATCGCATTTGACATACCAGTCAGCGCAATACTGAAAACCTTTCCTAAGCACCACAGACTTCGTATTTGCAAAACAAAAGCTACAGCTGAAAAACTCGATTGAATATGCGGACACTAACACAAATTCAATCTTTTGCCACTCCAAAATCGATTTCTTTCCCAAAATTCAGGCTGGTGCTATATCAAATTCCGCAACCCTTCAAACATTTTTGACGTGTTCTACGAGCAGACGTGCACTGGTTTCAATGATTGAGAGCACAGTTTACACACGAATTGAACTTTAGCAATATCTTAACAGAATTATTTTTAAAAATTCTATCGTTTTGTTTGAAGGCTCCTGTAGCTGCTATAGTTAGAGATTTCACAAATCGGCGTTCAATATCTATTCTCGGCACATTATCGGACCAAACTGAAGCCGGAATTTCAGATTCAGGCGATTGAATCCGAAAAAGCTCGGCTGTTCCAACAGGATTTCGCCGGCCTCTCACCAATCGATTGCGTGGATTCGAAGGGCTACTTTATACAACGCGCCTTTTGAAGCAAAACAAATATCGGAAGATTTTTGAATTCGACATGTGGAATTCACCAGCGACGATGGTGTATTATGGGTCATGCTTATATTTGACGCCCACCTCGATTTGTCCATGAACGCGCTGGAGTGGAATCGCGACCTGACTCGTCCGCTCGCTGAAATACGCGAGCGAGAAAAGGGTTTGACCGACAAGCCGGACCGCAGCCGCGGCACGGTTTGTTTTCCGGAGATGCGCCGGGCGCAGATCGGTCTTTGCGTCGCGACTCAGATCGCTCGCTACGTGGCGCCCGGCAACTCGCTGCCGGGCTGGCATTCCCCCGAACAGGCGTGGGCGCAGTCACAGGGGCAGTTGGCCTATTATAAGGCGATGGAAGCGGCCGGACAGATGGTCCAGATCGTCAACGCGGACCAGCTTCAATTGCTTGAATCCCTCTGGAAAAACAATCCGTCGGAAAGCGCGCCGATCGGCTTTATCCTCAGTCTCGAAGGCGCGGATTCGATCCTGACTCCAATGCATCTCGAACGCGCGTACGAACAAGGCCTGCGCGCACTGGGGCCGGCACATTACGGTCCGGGGCGCTATGCGATGGGTACGGACGCCACTGGCGGTCTGCGCCCCGGTGGACGCGACTTATTAAAGGAGATGAACCGCTTCGGAATCATCCTCGATGCGACGCATCTCTGCGACGACTGTTTCTGGGAGGCGCTGGATCTCTTCACTGGCCCCGTCTGGGCCAGCCACAACAATTGCCGCGCGCTGGTTCCGCACAACCGCCAATACAGCGACGAACAGATCAAGGCGCTCATTCAGCGCGGCGCGGTCATCGGCGGCGCGCTCGATGCCTGGATGATGATCCCCAACTGGGTGCGCCGACAGAGCACGCCGCAATCTATGAATTTGAAGCTCGAAACACTGTTCGATCACCTGGATCACATCAATCAGCTCGCCGGCAACGCGAAGCACACGGGAATCGGCAGCGATCTGGACGGTGCCTTTGGAACGGAACAGACGCCAATGGATTTGGACAGCATCGCCGATCTCGCGCGCCTGCCGGAAATGTTGAAACGCCGAGGCTATTCCGATGCGGATATCGAAAGCATGATGCACGGGAATTTCTTGCGATTCTTAAAAAATGCGTGGCGTTAGCACTTCACTGCAAGATGCTCGGGTTTATCGGCGGTCTACTTAATCGCAGATGAGCGCAAATGAACACGAATTACCGCGGATGGAAGAAAAAGAAGGGGATAGTGAATTTGTTTTTTTTAAATTCCCAACCTTTATCTGTGGTAATCCGCGTGCAGCCGCGTTCATCTGCTGCGATTAAGTAGGGCTTGGATTTATTTAACGCGCAGAATTTTTAGGGTTCCCGGCAATGCCGGATTGGGAAAGCCGGATCACCATGCAGACAAAACCCCACGCACACGACTTAAAAGACATCGCTCGCCGGGCCATGATTGAGCGCGGATTGCTGCCGGATTTTCCAGCGGCCGAACTTTCCGAACTGGCTGCAATCCACGCCGCGCCTGTTCCAGCGTCGGGAACCATTCGCGATCTTCGCGCGCTGCTGTGGTGTTCGATTGACAACGATAGCTCGCGCGATTTGGACCAGTTGACCGTCGCCGAAGTGCTGCCGGCCGGGGGCACAGTCAAGATTCTCGTGGCCGTTGCGGATGTCGACGCGCTTGTCCATAAAGGAACCGAGATCGACGCGCACGCGCAGCACAACACCACCTCTGTCTATACGCCCGCGATCATCTTCTCCATGCTACCCGAGAAACTCTCGACGGACCTCACGTCGCTCAACGATGGCCAGGACCGGCTCGCGATTGTGGTCGAACTTGTCGTGAACACCGGCGGTACGATCGCCAGTTCCGACGTGTATCGCGCCGCCGTTCACAACCGCGCAAAACTGGCCTACAACAGCGTCGCGGCGTGGCTGAAAAATGCCGCTCCCGCTCCGGCTGCACTGGCGGCCGTACCCGGCATGGACGAACAAATCCGCATCCAGGACAAAGTCGCTCAGGCACTGAAAGCGCTGCGGCACGAACATGGCGCGCTCAGTCTTCAAACGATCCAGCCCAGTGCGGTTTATGTGGGCGACAAATTGACGGACATCAAAATCGAAGAAGCCAACCGCGCCAAGGAACTAATCGAAGATTTCATGATTGCCGCCAACGGAGTGACGGCCAACTACCTGAAAAACAAACATCTGCCTTCGCTGCGCCGGATTGTTCGGGAACCCGAACGCTGGCAGCGCATTGTCGAATTGGCGGCCGCGCTGAACGAAACCTTGCCTATACAGCCGGACGCCTCTGCATTGGAAGCTTTTCTGTCCAAACGAAAGCAGGCCGACCCGCTGCGATTTCCAGATCTTTCGCTGACGATCGTGAAGTTAATGGGGCGCGGCGAATATGTCGTCGATCTGCCCGGCCAGACGGTTCCGGGGCATTTCGGTCTGGCGGTGCAGGATTACACGCATTCCACCGCACCCAACCGGCGTTTCCCGGACCTGCTGACGCAACGCCTGCTCAAAGCCGCGATGGCCGGCGTGCCGTCGCCGTATTCCGACGCCGAACTGACGCAGCTTGCCAAGAATTGCACCGATATGGAAGACGCCGCGTCAAAAGTCGAACGCCAGGTGCGTAAATCGGCGGCGGCGCTGCTGCTCGAAACAAAGATCGGCGAGCAATTCGACGCCATCGTCACGGGCGCGTCGCAGAAGGGCACGTGGGTGCGCACCATTAATCCGCCAGTCGAAGGAAAATTGACGCGCGGCTTTGAGGGATTGGACGTGGGAACTCGCGTAACGGTGCGCTTGGAACACGTGGACGTGGAACGCGGGTTTATCGATTTCTCGAAGGCAAGCGAGCGGAAATAAGCGCGTGCCTTAGAGTTGATCATAAGGCAAGTCGAAGATTACCTTCAACTGGCTGAAATCGCCCGTCTGCAGGCCTTTTGTGTACCATTTGACGCGTTGCGCCGCCGTGCCGTGGGTGTAGTTCTGCGGTGAGACATGGCCTGTGGCGCGCTTTTGCAGCCTGTCGTCACCGATGGCATTGGCGGATTTGATCGCTTCTTCCGCGTCTCCCTTTTCAATAAAATGGTACTTTTCGTCGCCGTAATGCGCCCAGACGCCCGCAAGATAATCGGCCTGAAGTTCCAGGCGAACCGACCATTTATTGAATTCAGTCTTCGAGAGTTCCTGGCGTTTCTGATCAATGATTTCGCTGTAGCCGAGCAAGTTCTGAACGTGATGCCCGATTTCGTGAGCGATCACGTACGCCTGCGAAAAGTCAGCCTTCGATCCGCCCAGACCTTTTTCCAACTCCTCGTAGAAATCCGGATCGATATAGACCGTTTTGTCGGCGGGGCAGTAAAAAGGCCCCATTGCCGTGGTGCCTTGACCACAGCCAGTCCGCGTCTGTCCTGTGAACATCACCAAATGGGGCTTCTCGTACACTTTGCCCATCTTTTTAAACTGGTCGTCCCAGACCTTTTCCGTATAGCCCAGAATGGTTCGGATGAAATGTTTCGCGCGGTCGTTGGTTTGTGGTGCATTGGCACTCGGGTTGTTTGAACGCGGCGCTTGTTGTTGCTGCTGCTGGGTTTGACCGCTGTTCGCTACATTGATCAATTGCCGTGGATCAATGCCTAAAAAGTAGCTGATCGCAAGAATCGCAAGGGTGCCACCGACGCCCAAATGCATTCCCGTGATTCCCCCGCCGCCACCGCCACCGCCGTCATCCTTGCCGCGCCGGTCTTCGACATTGTCGCTCTCTTCGCCGCCATCCCATTTCATAGCAAAAATCTCCGGTGAATTCGGGCCACCCAACTCTAAACCTCGCCATCTTTTCCGATCGCTTCAACCGGACATTCTTCCAGCGCCTGCTCGCACAGCGCGATTTCGTCGGGCGTCTTGGGCTGCTTGTGTACAAAGGAATAGCCGCCCTTCGCATTTCGGTCGAAAAAGTCCGGCGCGGTCTGGCGGCACAGATCGCAATCAATGCACTGAGTGTCCGTATAAAACGCTCCCGGAACGTTGTCCGGGTATTTGTCGTGGGGGCTGGCCATGAGTCCTCTTTAATTCGTTCGATCGGTCCATGCCCACTTTACCACAGAGATCCAGTGAGAAACAAACGAAATGCCAAAGTGCGCAGCGTTTTGGGCTTTGCGCCTTTACGAGTGAAGAAACGGATAAGCGGATAAAAAAGGTCTTATTCATTCAGTGTGCGACACGGTCCAAAGACGGCACCCCGTCTGTCCGTGCCGAATACTGAGCGCATACCCGGAGAGAGCCGCGATGGTTACGAACGATCAAAACTGCGGTTCCGCGGCGGGGTCCGGCTTTCGCTTTTCTTTCGGCGCGGTTTCCGCCGGCGGCCGGGGCGGTTTCACCGACAACTGCGGCAACTTCGGCGCGCCCGCCATGGAGAATGCAATCGTGTTGTTGGCCTGATACTCGAAACGCAGTTCCGTCATTTTCGCGACCAGAAAGAAGCACTCCTTCAATTCCATGTCGTTGACGTCAAGAGTAATCGGCTGCCTGAACCGATCCGCCGCGTCTCGATCGGCGGCCACGGGGGTCAAGCGCGCCATGGCACACAATTTATCCAGCACGTCTTTCAGCGGACGATCGGTCGCCTTTAAAGTAACTTTTTGATTGGGGTTTGCGAACGGCTGTTCAAACGCGGGATTGGGCGGAGCGCGGCGCAAAGCGCGGGCAATGGCGTGAATGCGCCGCAGATCGGATTCCTCGGTCGAACGGATATACAGGAGTTTCAGTCTGTCGTCGAAATCGAATTTTGCGTCGGGCGCGATCGTTTTCACCGACTCGATAAACGCGGCCACCGATATGTGAGGCGGGAAATCGCGCCCGGGCGCAAGGGCCAGCATTTCGTCCTTGGCCGGATCGAAACCGAACGCCAGAATTTCCTGCGCCAGATACGGAAATTGCTTGATCATCGCAACGTCGGCCTCAATGGCGGCCCCATTACCGAAGCGCGCGCGCAGCATGCCGGGACCGGCGGCCGCATCGATCTCCTTTTTATCTATCTCCTTTTTGACGTCGACGACTTTTTTCAGCTCGTCTTTGGCTTCAGGCGAGAAGATATAAATGGCCTGATTCCGGATCTTGTAGTCCAATTCTGCGAGTTTTAAAATCCATTCCAGCGCCAAGTCCATGTTCATATCGGTGACGCGCAGATTGATCGCCGCCTTGTCCTTGCCATCGGCAATGATCTTCGGATCGACGACGATCGCGACGTTGCTCAGACGGCGGATGAAATCGAGCGCGTCGGTCAGCGGCGTGTCGACGAATTCGAACGAGACCTTGCGCGTCAACGCCTTCTTGATCTTATCCTCGGCCGTCTCCTCCGCGCGAGCGCCTGGAACGAACGCGGCGCAGACGAGGACGAGCAGGATTGGCACGGTCGCAATGGCTTTCATGGATGGTCTCCGATCACAATGAAATATATTTCAGTCTTAAGACTGTATTTGGTTGCGATCACTCTTTCGGCGTGGAAATATGGACCGCCTTATCGCGAATAGAGTAGTCCAAATCGCACAGCTTCATTATCCATCCCAGCGCCAGTTTCGCTTCCATATCCTTGATGCGAAGATCAATGACGGGCATTTTCCCGCCTTTGGAAATTTTCGGATCGATAATGAAAGAAACCTTTGTCTGCGAGCAAAGATTCTTAAGCGCATCGTCGAGAGGCACGCCGGCGAATTCGAACGACACCTTCTTCTCAAGCAACTTTGCAACCGCGTCGTTCTCGGCCTTCTCTGCCGCGGTCAACTCCTTCGTCGGTTCTTCCGCGCGCATCAATAAAGGGGCGGTAAGAAGTGTCGCAACTAGCGCAAGCAAAGCGATTCGAGGCGTCGGCATGGCGTATTCCTTAACAGGGGGGCGAAGAATTCGAACACAAGGAATGACGTAACAACGCCATTTTGATTGCATTTTTCGGAAAAGACAATCTAAAAAGAAGTCGTTCGCTCACTATTCCACCCGTTATCGCTGGCTGTCCTCTGCGCACCTCGGCGTCCTCTCGCAGTAAAATCTTCTACCCAGGCCGAACAAATAATTCATTTTTCGCTGATTATCGGACGACAAATAGAGTAGAGTTTTCACGCGCCCGCTAACTCATTTTCATTTTTCTGGGTGACATTTTAAGAGGCGAGACATGTTCCGAATTACATTCCTATTCTCATTGGCCCTCGCCGGAGCCATGAGCCTGCGCGCCGAGCTTGCGCCCAACAATCCGCTCGTTCGCATCGACGAGGGGCGCGTGTACCGCGTCGTGAATGGCGAGGACATCAGCGGCAAGGAAGTCCTCGACGTGCTCGTCGAGGAAGCCTGGGAGAAATACCTGCCCGCCTTCGTCGATTACGCCATCCGCAAGGAAGAAGTCGAGCGCGCGAAGATCGACATTCCCGAAGGCGAAGTGGACGCGGAACTCAAGATTATTCTGGAAACAAAAGCGCGGAAGCTCGGCATCAACGCGGACGAAATCGAACGCCGTTTTGGCGCGGGCGTCGTGGATGCATTGAAGCGCGCGGTGCGTGTCGATCTGGGCCTGATGAAAGTCTTCCACGACGAAAAAAAGCTCGCGGCCGACAAGCGCACCGACAGCCGCGAATTCGAGGAGCTCAAGCGCAATTTTGTCGAAAAGAAAATTCAAGCCAACGGCGTCGAAGCCGATCCGCAAAAGCTCGGCACCGGCGAGGCCGTGCGCATCGGCACGCGCTCCTATCCGCGCGACGAAGTGCGCCGCTACATTTTGGAGGCGGAGGGCCAGATTCCGAAAAACGATATGCTCGACATCCTCAATCAATTGCAGCTCGAAAAACTCGTCCGCGCTTACGCCAAAACAAAAAGCCTGGCGCTGGCCGAAGACGATCGGAAATTTCATTTCAGCTATCTTTGCCGCCTGAAGGAACAGGCGACCGGCGTCCCCGGCCGCGCGGTCATGACGCAGATCGTCCAGCAGCACGGAATGAGCCCCGAGCAATATTTGTTGAGCCGCGTTTTTTCGTTCGACGCACTCGCGACACTCATCGTCAAAAAGCCCATTCGCTTGAAACAACTGCGCGATGAATTCGACGCGCACCCCGAAAAATACAAACTCTCCGAAAGCCTGATCGCGCACATCTTCATTCACGTGCTGGACTCCGACGGCCACCCGTATGGCCCATCGTGGCAGGCGGAAGGGCATCCTGGCGTCAACAAATACTCCGACGGCATTCGCGAAACGCAGTTCCAGAACGCGAAGGTGAAGATCGACGGGTTGGTCCCGCTCGCGAAAGAGAATTTCGAAGAAACCGCGCGCAAATATTCCGACGATTCGAGCAAGCGCGCCAACGGCCTGATCGGGCGCATCGGCATTAACACGATTCCCGCGCGGCCGCTGGACAAGAACGCCGTCGAGGCCGCGGTGAAGCTCAAGCCCGCCGAAATCTCTGCGCCCGTGCGCAGCGATTACGGCTGGCACATTTTCAAATGCCTCGAAAAACAGGACGTCACGTTCGAAGAAGTCGAGGAGCGCGTGTACATGACGCTGATCTTCGAAGCGCGCAAAGCGCTGATCGAAAAACTGATCAAGACGGCGAAGGTGGAGGATAAGTTTTGAATACGGAAACCTCAACCGCCAAAGAAAACCCATCAAACGCGAAAGGCATAGGCATGGCGGAAATCGACAAGCTCAAAGACATCTTCACGCTGCAAGGCGAATTGAACGACGGCATTTTCAAGAAGCAGGACATTCACGGGCCGGACGGACAACTGCTCACGATGGCCGCGATTCAGGCGGCGCTTGAACGCGGCGAACTGGGGCCGAACGGCTTGCCGAATCTGTGGCTGCGCAACTATCTGCGCGCGCTTCAGGGCGAGGCCGAGGAGGTGGAAGCCGACTTGCTGTGGAAATGGTGGAGCAAAGACAAGATCGATCTGCAAAACATCCGCGTCGAAATCGTCGATTTGATGCACTTCCTGACCAGTCTCGCGCTCGCCTCGGGCTTGACCGCCGACGAGTTCCATCGCCTCTACACGGCGAAGCACCGCGTCAACCAGAATCGCCAGGAGACGGGTTATTCGAAAGACACGAAGAACGAGGCGGAGAACCGCGCGATAGTTTGAGCCGTTCAGATTGCGCGAAGGTCTTTGAATTCAGCTTGAGCCTTCTTGAAGGGTGCCACTCAATACAATCAAGCTGCATTCGAGCGCCTGTTTCGATCACCGCCCCACACCGCTCTGCAAAAACGCAATCAAATCCAAAATCTCGCTGTCTTTCAAACCATTCAAAATTCCTTCCGGCATCATCGAAAGCGTCCCGCGCTTCTTTGATTTCACATCGTCCGTTCGCAGCGCAATCGTCTCCGTCGCGGTGACGACATCGAAACCGTTCTCCGTTTCGTTGCGCACGAGGCCGTTCAGCACGCGGCCGTCGTTCGTTTTGACGGTCCATGCCAGATATTCCTGCGGCACGATGGCATTGGGATCGATCACGTTCACCAGCAGATAATCGATGTTCGCGCGGCCGGAACCGGTCAGATCCGGGCCGACTTTGCCGCCTTCGCCGAAGAGCGTGTGGCAGCCGAAGCAGGTCTTTTTGAAGAGTTCTTTACCGTGCTCGACGCTGGCTGTTTTCGGCGCGGTATCGGCGACGAGTTTTTTCAGGCGCGCGATTTCGTTGAGCTTGTCGCCTGGTGTCGTGCGCGACATTCCCCAGTTCGCCGCGATCCAGGCGTCAAGTTCGGCGATGCCGTGCGACTGCAGCGCGCGGACCACGGCGGCGTTGAGATCGCTGCCTGGCACGTTCTTGTTCTTCAACGCAGTCGCGAGAGCCTGAGCCGACGCGGGACGGGCGGCGAGCGTGGCGAGCGCCTCGGCCTTGTCTGCGGTATCGAAATTCGGATAAAGCTGCAGGATCACCAAAGGCGTCTGCGCATCGTCGTAGCGTGCCAGCGCGCGCAAGGCGTCGCGGCGCATGTCCAGGTCGCGGATAAGCAGCCGCAGCAGCGGCACGATGGTATCGTCGCGCGCATCCAGCAGCGACTGCAGCGCATTCTGCCGCGGAATAAGTCCGGCTTTTTTATCGGCGGCAATTTTGCGCAGCGCATCCAGCGACACCGCGTCGCCGAAGACGGCGGCGATTTGTTGGGCAACGGCTTTGATGTCGGCATTCTCACTCGACGATGTTTTTTCGTACCACTCTTTCCAGCCGGGCGGTGCCTCAACTTTAAAACGCCCATGCAGCGCCGCCGCCATTCCTTTCAGGAGATCGAGTTGCAACTCGGTGTCTTTCGTTTTGACCAGTTCTTCGACGGTCAGCGGCAATTTGTGTTCAGACATTCTGCGCGCGATGAAGGGGCGAAGTGCGGGAATCTTGGTTTCGCGGAAAACAGTGAATGCCCAAGCTGGATCGTTTTCCACGAGGGGCTCGATGGCGTACCAGAGCATGACGCGATTGTTGCGGCAGTCGGTGTCGTTTTGCAACTTTGCAAGTCTTAAGAGAATATCTTTTCTCAATGCAATGGTCCAAACTGAACGGAGCACCGCTGTATACGCGTACAGTCGATTCAAAGAATCGCCTCTACTCTCGACTTTTTCAATCCAACGCTCAACGTTGTTGAAGTGACTGACAGCCGGAACTTGGGTAAGGTCGGTCACATCCGCAGGTGCATTTTCGGCCATTTCAAGTGTATAACATCCTGGCTCCGCCGACCAAACAAATAATCGTCTGTCCTTCGCATCCGATTTTGCAAAAGCCTCAACATTAATTCTAATCCTGTGCGCAGCAGGCCAAGGCTTGGCGTCCTTCAAAGACATGGTCTTATCGTGTACATAAGCCATAGTCTTGATTTCATTGGTTATCTCAGGAACCGTTTCTCCATACCAAATCTTATAAATCCGCCCGCTCCCCACCTCAGTCCCAGAATGACATTCCCCGTCCTGATGCCAGTCCGACACATACATCGCTCCGTCCGGCCCCATCTTCAGTGTCACGCCGCGAAACGATTTGTCGTTTGAGAGCATGAAATCCTCGCCGTGGTGCGCGACGTAGCCGTCTTTGGTCAATTCCAATTTGTCGGCGTTGATCCGGTTGCCGTGCGTGTTGCACATAAAAATTGTGTTGCGGTATTTTTCCGGCCAGTCGCTCCCTTTATAGATCAGCGCACCGACGTGCGAATGTCCGCCGCCGAGATCAGCGTGCGGTCCCGGCTTCTTGATGTCCGCCCAGTTCGCGCCCTCGTAATGCTTGTGGTCCGCGATGCCGCCCATTAATTCATACGTGTACGGATTGCGGTCCGATTCGTGAGAGCGTTCGAAGCGCGCGCCGGGGACGACGTGAAACAAATGCGCGGTGACGTTGTTCGTGCAAAACAGTTCGCCGCGTTCGTCCCAATCCATGCCCCACGGATTGGTCATACCCGTGCAGATTTGTTCGAGCTTCTTAGTCACCGGATGGTAGCGCCAGATGCCTCCATCGATAAACACGCGCGCGCTATCCGGCGTACCCGGTGGCCCGATACGCGAACGCGAACTGATGCCGTTGCCGCCATACAGCCAGCCGTCCGGCCCCCAGGTCAGGCCGTTGACAACGTTGTGCGTGCCGGCGTGCGACCAGCCATCGAGCACGATTTGCGGTTCACCTGCCACGGGTTTGTCCGAGTTGAAATCGCACGGAATAAAAAACAGATTTGGCGGCGACGTCGCCCAAATCCCGCCGAAACCCAGCGTGAAGCTCGTCAGGTAATTCGCCTTGTCCCAGACGACGGAGCACTTATCCATGCGCCCGCCCCCCTTCGTGTCTTCAAGGAGAACGATGCGGTCGTGCCCTTCCGGCGCCCATTTCGGAAACGATAGAAACTCCGCGACCCAAAGCCGCCCGCGGTCGTCAAAATCAAACGCGACAGGCTGCATGACATCCGGCTCAGCGGCAACGAGCGCCGCGTGAAAACCATCAGGCAATTTAAACGCTTTGACAGCCTCTTCAGGCGAGAGGCCGGAGTAAGGCTGAGCGGCGCTGACAACACGCAACAGCACTGCGGAAATAATGAGGAGTTTGAGGATACGCATCTTTTAATATATGCCGTGCATCCGCGGAAAACGGCTATTTCCGGTTAAGCCGAACGGCCCGGCGCGGATTCGGTTCTGAGTCGCCGTTGTTTTCAGAATCGTCGGTCGAAATTCCGCCGGCAGTTTGAGTCCGACCCGTGCGTTCGTCTTCCCGTTTGCGTTCCTCAGCCGCCGCTCGTTTCGCAGCATCGCCTTCGACACCGAGCGTCGTGTTGCGCTCCTTGATCGTTTCGCCTTGATAGGCGTTGGACATGAAGCGGCGCTCCGTGAGGAGATCCGCGATTGTCGTGCGCTGGCTTGAAATCAATGCGTCGTAGAACTTTTTCTGCTCGTCCATAGTGGCGAGCGCTTTTTCAAGGCGCGCGCGGTTGTCGGGATCTTTCGCTTCGTTAATTTTCTCACGCAGTGTCTCGACTTTGTTCTTGAACTCGGTGGCCTTGATCGCATTCTGCCGGATGTCGTGATTCAGCACGCTGATTTTCGCATCGAGCTTATCCATTTCCGCGCGTGCTTTGGGCGAAATGGTCTGCGATTCGGCATGTGCTGCCGCGCAGACCGTCAGTACGAGACAAAATAGAATTCGCATCGTTTCCCACCTTAGACTTGCCTGAAATTCGCCCCGACCGCGTGGAACATGAAATGCCCGTCTCCCGCTTCGTTCGCTTCGACCTTGATCGAGACGCCCAGCGCGCGATTGATTTCAAACTCTTTGCCGAGTTCCATCATGGCATCGATTTCGCCGCCGGAAAATTCGACGGGCTGTTGCAGTATCCGCACATTGCCGTCCCACAAATGAATCTCGCTGACCCGCGCATGTTCGCCGGTGGTGAATTTGAGATGCAGGTGATCCACGCGCCAGCCGTATTGAGCATGCGAGGGAATCGCGAAATGCACCCAATTAATAGTGTGAGCCCGCTGCCAGAAGCTTAAGCCCCAGCCTTTGCGTTCCAACGATCCAACCGTCTGCGTATCCTCGACCGCGCCACTGTATCCGTGAATGAAATGCCATGCGCCGTACATGCGTTGATCTCCTGTGTATTAAAACGTTGCGCCGTTCCGCACATTAGAGTGCGGAATGCATCGTTGGATGAGGCAGCGAGGCAATTGAAAAAACTCGAGTGCGCATATTTTGCATCAAGCATCAGGCGGAGTCAATCACCTCTCTTGTGGAGTCTCCGCCGTGCTGAACCCATAATCGCACTCGACTGTGTTTCAGCTTAATTGTAGATTGGACGCTGGATCGGACAACTATGAAATCAATCCTCGCCGTGATCGCCTTGATGTGCACGCTTGCGCCTTGCGAAGAGACGCCGCCGCCGGCACCTCTGGCGGTCGGCTCGCCCGCGCCGGAATGGAATTTGGAAAATTGGTTCAACTCCGGCCCGCTGAAACTGCCCGAGTTGCGCGGCAAGGTGGTGCTGGTGCGCTGGTGGACTTCGCCCGAGTGCCCGTTCTGCCGCGCCACCGCTCCGGCGTTGAATGAATTCAATGAAATCTACACGGAAAAAGGCTTGCAAGTAGTGGGCATTTACACGCATAAAAAAGCCACGCCGCTCGACCTCGATGAAGTCAAGAAATATGCCGCGTTGTATGGCTTTAAATTCCCGGTGGCCGTTGATCCATCGAGCCGCACGCTGAAACAATGGTGGCTTGTAGGCGACCGAAAAAAATGGACCAGCGTCAGCTTCCTTATTGACCGCAAGGGCGTCGTGCAATTCATTCATCCCGGCGGCCAATACGTCAAAGGCGACGCCGATTACGCCGCGTTGAAAGCTAAAATCGAATCACTCCTCGAACAGAAATAGATGAACACGACCCGCGATTCCAAAATAGACGCCGCGCTAAGCGGTCTGGTGTTGCTGGCTTTTCTCGCAATCGTGACCGGAAATGTGCTGACGTTCGGCGGCGCGGCGGAAATGCAGGGGCGCTGGGTCATTCTTGGCGGCCTGATTCTCGGAACACTGGGCGCCTCGGCATTGAGCGCGCGCGTATTCTGGCGGCACCGCATCGGCCTTGCCGCCTGGATGCTGATGTTCGGCCTGCACGCCACCGGCATGGCGCTGGCGACGCAATTGTTCAATTGGCTGCATCCGGCCGCTCACGCGTCCAACGATAAGAACGCTCCCAACATCAACGCGCTGCTGCTGGCGGCCGCGCTGATTTCCACTCTGCTGGTGCGCGGAGCGGTGCTTCAGGCGGCGGTCAAAAACATGCCGGGCTGGCTGGCGATCCGCAAAGAAAACGAAAGCGCCACGCCGCGTCTGTGGCTCTTCGCGCTCTATTGGCTCTCGCCGCTCGCCTGGTGGTCGGGAATAATCTGCGTGCTGAATCTCCGCGCCACCGAAGACGCCGGATTTTTGTGGATCGTCGCGCTGATTCTCTGCATTGCAATCGCGATCACTCGCGTCGCGGTGCAATTCGTGCTCTTCGAGAAGAACAAATATTCGAACTGGCGGCGCGGCCCGGAAGGCTGGGCAAAATTTCGCGCGTTCATTGTCACCGCGGGCTTTGTAGTCGCTGGAGTGGCGACGTTCTACGCGTATTTTTTTATGGCAACGCGAGTGCAGGATGATGCGCTCGCGGCACGAATACGCGGGGCCGCGGAGGCGCGCGTGACGGAATTGAAATCGTTTCAGCCGCCCAGTCTTCCGCCAACCGAGAATGCAGAGACGATTTACAAGCTTGCGCGTTTGAGCAATTACAGGCTGAATCATAATTGGGCTGAAATGAATTGGAATGCACCCTCGGCTCGGAACGAAGTGGCTAAAAATTTGACGGCGCTTTCCTATTTCCGGCAAGCTGCAGCAGTGAAGGGAATCGATTTTGGAATCAATTACGATTTCATGCAATTCTCGCCGTCGGGTACTTTTCGGTCGGAATTGGACGATGTTCAAGGCTGTGTGCTGTTGGACCTGCGGCAGACCGCCGCAAACGGTAAATGGCAAGCGGCTACCGAAAATTTCAAGGCATGCCTGCGTTACGTCAGACATCGAAGTGCTCTTCCTACCTTTAGCAGTGGTGAAACCACTCTGAAAATAGAAACGAAATCGGTGTTAACGGTCGCGGCGGCGTTGTTTCAGCCGGATGCAAAACCAAACGACATTGACTTAATCGAATTCCGTAAAGCATTGACTGAGCATTTAGAAGCGCGTGGCGAATTCTATAACCGCTCCTTATATTTCAGGTATCTATTCAGTCTCGTAGATCTTGATCGCGAGCGCATCAACCTTGGAGCATGGCCCGGAAAGGCGGACGTTGATACGATGTTGCGCGAATCCGCGCTTCGACGCTGGAGCCTTGAGATGGATTGGGATTCGATGATGACGATGTTAAAACTAATGATGACTCAACGAATGGATCGGGAGGAGATAAATCAATTCGTCGAGCGCGAGCGTCGTCACTCGGTCACATATCTCTTCATTAACGAAAAAATGTGCGCCAAATTTGACGCGATGGAATCCCTGCGCCTCCTCGAAGCCGCCATCGGCGTGAAGCGTTACCAGCAACATTTCGGTACCTGGCCCAGCACGCTGAACGATTGCGTTCCGTTGTATCTTCCCTCGGTCCCGTCCGATCCGAATAAGCGCGGGCAGTTCATTCAGTACGAATCGTCGCCGCCGCGCGTTTATACTATCGGGACGAGCCAGACTGCTTTGCCCGAGGGACACGGCTTTCCGGACGAGAATTATTTTCAGAATTTCTCGCTTAAAATCAAAGAGTGCGAGAACGGAAATCACGTGTTGTTTCTGGCGAATTGAAAAAGCAGGGGACGGGCTGGCAGTCCGTCCTACATTTCTTTAAAAGTACCAATCGTTCGATGCGCATGTCCCGCCGCGACCGGTTTGTTTCCCGGCCTCACGACCAGCACCGTCTGCATTCCCGCAGCGTGCGCGGCGTCCAGCTCAGCGAGGACGTCGCTACAAAATAATATTTCGCTCGGAGCCGTATTTAACGCGGACGCAATGGCTTCGTAACTCAACCGCTCGCGCTTAGGACCGGTGGTGGTGTCGAAGTTCGCCGAGATGTAGTGTGAAAGATCGCCGGCTTCGGCGTAGCGGTAGAAACTCTTCTGCGCCTCAATGCTTCCCGACGAATACACGCAGCACTGGATGCCGGCCTTCGTCCAGCGTTCAAGCGCGGGCGGGACGTCGACGTAAAAATGCGCGCGCAACTTCCCGCTTGCATAGCCCGCGCCCGAGACGATGCCCTGCAACTCTTTCAATCCCGTCGATTTTACGTCGCCATCCATGAGCCGAACGACATCGACGAGAACGTTTTCTTTCGTCACCACAAAATCATCCCGGCCCGATTCCGACGCAATTTTTGCGCATGCATTTTTTACGCTCGCATCGTCCCAATGCGCGCCCAAATAGCCCGGCAGTTCGCGCCGAACGTACGGAAACAGGACGTCGTAAACGTATTCGATGGAGGACGTGGTGCCTTCGATATCCAGCAAAATTACACGCGCGGTCATACGTCGGCATCCAATTGGAAACGGTCGAAGACAATTACCCCACCAGAGTCTTGACCGCGTCTTTCTTCACTGGGAAGAATTCGGGGCCGAAGCAGACTGGCATGTAATTTTCGTGCACGCCATTTTCGACATAATGAGGCGTCCATCCCGCCGGGTCCACGAAGAGACGTATTGCGCGCGTCTTGCGGTCTTCGCAGAAATCGAACCAGTGCTGCGTGCCCTTCGGCACGTTGATCAGATCGCCGGCATCGAGGCGGATGGCGAAGATGGGGCCTTGTTTCGGATGAATGTGAAACAAGCCGTTGCCCTTGACCATGAAGCGCACTTCGTCGTCGGTGTGAATGTGTTCCTTGTTGAATTTTTTCATCAGCATATCGAGGTTCGGCGTCTCGGGCGTGACGTTGATCACATCCGCCGTCACATAGCCGCCCTGCTTGCTGAGTCGCTCGATCTCGGGCTTGTATGCCTCGAGAATCTCCTCGTTCGTCGGATTGTCCTTCAAGTTTCGTTCGACGCCCCAGTTTTCGTAGACAATGCCGTGAGGCTTCAAGAACTCATTAATTTCCTGCGGGTTGTCGATCTCGCGGTTTTCGTCGGGAATGGTAATTCGCGCCATGGGGGACTCCTTTTAATTAACCGAATGAAAGTAGTTGGATTCTAATTACGAATGCCGTCGTTTCAATTCAAATATTAATCAATGCGCGCGGATTAATCCGCGCTTACCCCTCACCCGGCGAGCGCAAACGGCCGCGCTCGTCCGCCCTCTCCCTCAAGGGGAGAGGGGGAACGCCCCTACGCTCTCAACGACAGTTTGCGCCCGTACAATTCAAACAGGAATTCGAGGATTTCGATGTGCCGCCGCGCTTCGTCCAGATCGCGGCCCCAGGTGTAGAGTCCGTGTCCGCGAATCAAATAGCCGTGGCGCAGCGGGTTGGCCGTGTTCAGCAAGCGCGCGCGGATTTGCGCTGCCAGGTCGGGGATGTGCTGCGTGTTGTCGAAGATTTCGATCCATTTGCTCGTGTCGTGCGTGTCGATGCCGTCGAGACCCTTAAGCATTTCGAGGCCTTCGATCATGAAGCCCTTTTTCTCCGCGTAAAGATCCGAAAGGAGCGTGCCCCAAATTGAATGCGTATGCAGCACCGTGCCAGCGTTCGCGACCTGCGCAGCGACGACATGCAGCAGCGTTTCGGCCGAGGGTTTTGGGTGCTTCGGGTCGAGGGTGCGGCCTGTGTCGTCGACAATCGTGAAATCGTTGGGGCCGAGTTTGCTTTTGTCGCGGCCGCTGGCGGTGATGAGGATGCGCAACGGATCGCGGCTCAGCACGACGCTGTAGTTGCTGCTGGTTCCGTACGACCAGCGGTTCTCGTGAAAAAACGCGCCGATCTCGGTCAGCCCTTTGATTGCGGCCATCTGAGCGGCCTCGTCAGGCGATGTTTGTTTGCTCACGCTGTTCCCTGGCAAAGAAGTGAAAGTTGAATCCAACTATCTTCAAATCCTATCCATTGCGAACGCGATTTGAATCGATAAAATGCAACGTGGAGGAATCTTAACGCATTGAGAAAAGCGATTTTTTTAGATCGGGACGGCGTCGTCAACATCTTTCCGGGTGACGAAAAATTCGTGCTGAACTGGAGCGCCTTCCGCTTCATGCCTGGGCTGCGCGGCGACTTGAAACGCCTGCGCGCGCACGGTTATTTTCTCTCGCTGGCGACGAATCAGAGCGGGGTGGGGCGGGGGCTGATGACGCTGGAAGCGCTTGCGAAAATTCACGCGAAAATGCAGGCGGAACTGGGCACGGAAGCGCTCGACGCAATCTACTATTGCCCGCATCATCCCGACGATAGCTGCGTCTGCCGCAAGCCGTCGCCGCACATGATCCTGCAAGCCTGCGCCGATCACGGACTCGATCCGCGCCAAAGCATCCTGATCGGCGATTCCGGCCGCGACATCGAAATGGGCGCTGCGGCCGGATGCAAAACGATTCTCTGCCGCGAAAATCTGCCCGATCGCGAAAAAATGAAATCGCAGCATCGGCCGGATAAAATGTTCAAGACGTTGAGCGAAGCAGTGGATTGGATCGTTAAATAGACCCTAAGCCAATCCGCCAAATTTCCGGCAGCGCTTCGCATAATCGGCGAGCGCCGCGTCGAAGTCCGCGCGCGAAAATGCGTGCCACGGCGCATCCGCGAACAGCAATTCCGCGTACGCGCTCTGCCACACCAGCGCGCCGCACACGGCTGAGCCGCCGCCCGTGGAAATCAGCAGGTCGATCGGCGGCAATCCGCGCGTGCTCAAGACGCTTTCGATAATTTTCGTGTCGATGTGTTCTAGAGCGATGTCCCCGTGTTGGGCCTGTACCGCGATGCGCCGCACGGCTTCCAGCAATTCGCCGCGCCCGCTGCGCGGTGACGCCAGATTGATTTTTACACTGCCGCAATGCGGCAGCGACGCGTGCGCGGAAGCCATGGCCGCGTCGAACACCTCCGCATCGAAAGCCGGCCGAAGCAGTGTCAGCACCGCCACGCCGCTGTCGGCGCAGCCGCCCAGAATCGCGCGCAATGCGGCGGTTGCCACTTCAAGCGTCGCTGGGCGTCGATCCGTCCCGCCGTTCATCGCGATCGCCAAATGCCGCGGAGCGGAGGAAGTCGCTTTAGTGGGCGGCGTTTCCTTCAGTACGCGTGCAGTTCTAGCTGTCTCAATCAATGTCGTCATCATAGCTCGATTCGCTTCGTAAAATCCAAACCCATAGACTAGAAACCAGAAACCATTTGAACCGGAAACCAATTCATTCCCCACGTGCGGAGCGGACGAGCGATTCGAGCTGCTCCAGGTATTTGCTGTACGCTTTCCGTCCATGAGCGCTCAGTTGGATCGTGGTCGTGCTGCCGCGCCCCGCGCCTTCTTTGATGCGTTCGATGAATTCCGCCTGCTCCAGCGTGCGCAGATGCGCGAGCAGATTTCCGTCGGTGAGCGAGAGTGTGTCGCGCAGATCGGAGAACGAACTGCTCGGCTCCCGGCTGGTAAACAGAGCGGTCAGTATCGAGAGCCGCGTGCGTTCGTGAATCACCGGATCGAGATCGACAAGGTCGAGATGTTTCATAAGTTTGTGAGACGACTTGTCATGGCTCTTGTGAACGGCTTTCGCAGCCGCTCCTTTATGGATGACATCCAAATGCAGCGTTTTCATCGTCGATACCTCGCTCGTACAATGGCACTAAAAACCAGATGCAACCCACCGAATCCCAATCCCAGCCAGCGTCCCGGCGTCTCGCCAGTGGCCCACGCGACCGTGCCTAAAATCATAAATGCCACGCCCAGCCATCTCAAAAATGTCGGCGCGAAAAAACTCACCGCCCACAGCCCGCACCCATATAAGACCAGCCACACGCCCGCGAGGTACTCGTACTTTATCTGTTTGACGAACACGATGCTGAGCAACAGTCCGGCCAAACCGGGTCCCAGCAGTGCCATGAACGCGGTCCGCGCAATCGGCGTCCACACAACCTCGCCTCGCTTACGCGCCTTGAGCGACGTGAGAAGAAGATGCTGCACTGACGCAAAAGCGAACACGGCGGCCCACACGTATACAAATGTCAAGTCCTCCGCGCGCGCGCCCACGAAATCGGCGTAATATCCGCAACCGCCGCTCCCGATGAGCGCCGCGATGCCGGTTAAGAAACCAGAGAGCGCGGAGAAAGTCGAATAGCGTGTGCTGCGGTCGATGACCGAACGAATGTCGGACAGCGCACGCAACGCTTCGGATTGGGCCATCGGACCGGGTATGAGCACGGATTTCCCTCGCAGAGGTGCAGGCGTCAAAAGCCCGCACGTTTCACTTTGCTTCACAAAGTTTAATCGGAAATGGTGGAGTGTCAACGGAAAAATAATGGTTGGGCGGTGCGGTATTCTAAAATCAATACCCCAGTTCCCGCAGTTTTTCGAGCGTCAATCCACCCGTTCGCGGCAGCCGCGCATTCAATGCCGCGAGGACGTATTTTCCCAGAATGTCCGTCTCGATATTGACGCGCGCGCTCTCGCGCTTCGCGGCGATTGTCGTGCGCGCCAGCGTCTCCGGAATCAGCGCCACCCAAAATGTCCCGGCGCGCGCGTCGCAACCGGCGACCGTCAGGCTGATGCCGTCGATTGCGATGCTGCCCTTTTCAACGATTTGCTCGGCCAGTTCGAGATCATCGAGGAGAAAGTGCCATTCGGCCCAACGCTCGCCTTCCACAATCCGGGCCACGCCGGCCGTGCCATCGATGTGTCCCTGGACAAAGTGCCCGCCGAGCTTTGCGCCTGGCGTCAGTGAGCTTTCGAGATTCACGCGCGCGCCATTTCTCAGTTCGCCGAGCGTCGTGCGCTTTAGCGTTTCGGGAACCGCGTCGAACTCCGCGCGCGTTCCGTTCAATTCAACGACCGTGAGGCAGCAGCCTTCGACGGCGATCGAATCGCCCAGCCGGGCATCGCCGGCCAAAGGGCCGATGTCGATGCCCAGGCGTGCACCGCCGCCTTGTGCGGAGGAAATGGAGTGGAGCGTTCCGACGTGCTGGATGAGACCCGTGAACATATTTTTCGTCCGAAGATTTAAAAGGTTAAAAATGGCGCACGTATTACGTTATTGTCATCCTGAAGGGCCGCCAGAGGAGCGGGAGTCAACCTCAATCCGATATTTCAAGATAGCGGCATTATTCAACCCCTGAATGACTACTTAGCGTATTGTACACAACAGCGCCCGCGTCGAGCCCATTGCTCCATTGTGGATCTGTTGTTATCATATAAAAAGGAGTGCGGCAATGAAAGCGATCTTGTGTGCGATTCCGTTGATGCTGGCATTTTGTGTCGTCGATGCGCAGGCTGCGGACATGAAGAAACCGGATGCGGCCGCCCCAGCCGGCACCGAAGGAAGTTGGACTGGCACGCTGGGCGCGGCTCAGGGCAAAGGCGTGGCCGTGATGCATGTCAAGGCCGACAAGGAAAAGAAGTCCGACGTAAAGGAACTGGTGCTTTGGGCCGATAGCGATACGTTAAAGACTCAGATCGAAGAGGCGCTGAAAAAGCACTCGACGGTTCAGGTGAGCGGAATGCTGGCTGCGGGAACTACCGATGTCAAGGTGGCGTCACTCACGGTGGAAGACAAGAAAAAAGGCAAGACGAAGTAATTTCCGCGCCGCGCCGCGCGTCAATACGCGCGCGGCGCTCTCATTAGAGTCGAGCGGCGCGCATGGCCATTGAATTCAAATGTTCGAACTGCGGCAAAGAATTGTTCGCGCAGGAGCAATACGCCGGGATGAGAACCACCTGTCCCGGATGCCAGACCAAGATGCCGATTCCGTTCCCGGCAACCGCAAACCAAACGGCTGTTTTGGCGGCGGTTCAGCCGGATGCGAATACCGCCCGGTCCGGACTGAAACCAGACGACTCGTCGCTGATCGACATGGAGAAGATCGCGCCCGCGGCTGCGTTCTCCAAACCGCCAAGCCCGCCCGAAAGCGACACCGAAAACCCCTCCGAAATTTCCGATGCGACGAAACGCTGTCCGATGTGCGCGGAAACGATCAAAGCCGCCGCGAAAAAATGCCGGTACTGCGGCGAAATTCTCGACGAGGAATTGAAACGCGACGAGACGCTGAACAAGCGGCGCGACGCCATCGCCGCGGTCGCGCTGGCCGCCAAGCGCTCCAATTCGATCTGGCGCGGTCTGAGCGTCCTCGTGACCATGTTGACGGCAGGCTGGCTCGTGTTACAGACGCTCAACTGCGTCAGCCTGCAATATAGCCCAAGCGTGGAGCCTAATCTGGCGCGCGCGCCATGGACGCTTTACGTCTTCAACGTGCTCTTGATTGGCGGTTTGATTATGCTGATTCGCCAGATGAAAAACGGTCCCTATCACGTATTTCTGGCGGCCGCGCTCGCAATTGTCGCGTGCATGCCTTTGGATTTATCCCTTGGATTTCCATTGCAGGGCTTGGAAAAATTCGCCGAAGAAGCGAAAAAAAGCAGCGAAGTTTACAAGGATTGGACGATGCAGGATTTCTATTATCTCTGCGCATTTGGGTTTAGTTTCACGGGCATGGTCATCTCATTGCCGGTGTGGTTCACGGCGCTGAAGGTGGGCTTGCAGGCGAGAGAGTCCGACGAGACAAAGTAGACGCAACGCCCAACGCTATTCGTCGATCCCAAAATACTCCATCCAATAATCCACTTCGTTGGGAGTCAATCCCAGCGTGAATTTGCGCGGGTCTTCGCCGCGCAATGGGTCGGCGGCCTTTCTGCTCGCGCGGCCCATTTGCCTCATGAAATCCCGGCAAGTGACGTGATGCGCCCCCGCGCCGAGAATGTGTTTGATGATGAATTTGTCGTTCGTGACGACGGTGAGTTCGCCGGGGCGCTGCGCGTCTTCGACCATTTCGATGATGGCGCGATCAGCGTCCGAGCGCGGATTGGCGTAAATCATCAGCACTTTGCCGCACGCCTCGCTGGCCCGGCGCGGGCGGTGCGCGCCCTTCTCCGACCCGTCGAAAACCGCGATCGCCTGCTCAAGACCTTGAGCGCGGACGAAGCGTTCCAGCATCCCAACGAGCAGCGCCCGCGCGGATTGAAATCCGTGGTTCTCGAGCGTCTCCTCGAGTTTTTGGCTGGCGAACATCAGGTTGCAGGCATCGACAATGTAGCGCATGGAGTTTGAATTCGCAGCCCCTTCTAACGCTTCTCGTTGGCCCGGGCCTCAAGCGCGGCTTGATCCTTTGGATAACGGTTCCGCTTCGGCACCAAGCGCTCGATCAAGCGCGCGTTCTGTGCTTCTTTGCGAGCCAGTATGGTGACGGCGGCGATCAAGACCGTCCGCAATTCGGGTGCCTTGCTCAACGCCGCATGGACCAAATTCAGCGCGCGTTCCGCATCGAAAGCGCCTGCCGAGGACGGCAGAACATAGTCTTTCAATCCGAGTTTCTCAAGCAATGCCGGAGCCTCGGTATTCTCGTTGAAAAACACCGCCGGAACGGCGTGCGCCGCGGCGAACAGCAATCCGTGCAGAGTGTCCGTGACTGCCAGCGAACACGCCGACATGCCGGCGCGCAATTCGCCGCTCGTCGCGTCCGTGGAGAGCAGCGTTGTGCTCCCCGGCGCCGCGCCTTCGGCGATGGATCGAGCCAGTTTCGCGTTCTGCCGCGAGGCGTCGTGAAAAATAGTCGCGTGAATGTTCCCGGTGTTCAGCGCCTTCAGCATCGTGTTCAGCCCTTTCGCCAGTTGCGCGGGCGCGAGTGTCGGTTCGGGCGCATACGTATGCCGCATCGGCACGCCGTCGGCGAAGAAAAAGGCGACGCGTACCGGGCCTTCCGGTGTTGCTTTCTTGGCCGCATCTTCGTCGAAAAGGGAGAGCGTCGGATCGCCAATCGCAGACACGCGGTTGGCGTTCAAGCCATATTCGACGAGCGCAATTTTCGACGCCTCGTCGCGCACGGAAACGCCGTCGGCGAAATGATGCAAAAAGCGTTGCGCGCGAACGCGCTCCTTTTTGTCTTCGATGGGGATCGCTCCCGCACCAATGACGCCCGTCGCCATCTTCATCTGGCGTCCGTATTCAAGTTGAGCAAGCCAGACGCGCGCGGGAATTTTGCCTTTGTCGCCGATCACGCCGGCGCTGCACAGTCCAAAAAAATGCGCCTTGTCGAGCGCCTTCCACGCAGCGTTCGAACTCGTCAAGCTCGAAGGCGACGGAAGCGCAATCGCTTCGACTCCATGCATGTGGGTCGTGGCGGCTTTGTCCGCCGTGAAGACAGTCACGCTATGCTTCGCGGCCAGCAACGGATTTAATACGCCCGCCAGCACAATTTCGTCGGAAAGCGAGCCAAGGCCGAACGGTCCGGATAAAACAATATTCATTCGATGGTTTCAGGATTCTGGGTTTCGAATTTCTACGACACACTGCCGCCTAATCTAAACTATTGCCGCCATTGCTACAGTTCAGATTTTGAAAGATGCTCTGAAAAGTGGAGCGTCACCGACCGACCAATGTCCTACTTAATCGCGGATGAACGCGTATCAACGCAGATTACCGCTGATAAAAGCTGGGTGCCATTTTCAATTCCATGAAAATATCATTTCCCTATCTGCGGTAATCCGTGTTCATTTGCGTTCATCCGCGATTAAGTAGAGCGTTAATAAACCACAAGACGACGCCTTGTATGCTAACTCCGAACCTCTTTCCTGAACGCCCACACAAGCAAAAATATCGTCGCTATCGCGACCGCGACCTTCGCGCCGATCATGGCCCACGCGGCGCCTTCGAGCTTGTATGACGGCGTGAGCCATATGCCCAGCGCGACGTGCGCACCCAATTGCAGCGCGTTTAAAAACACGAGCATGCCTTCACGCCGCAGCGGGTAAAACACCAGCGTCAATGGCGTCAGCATAATGCCGATGCCATGTGCGAGGCACAGCCATTGCAAGATTGGAATCGACGCCGTGTATTTCGGCCCGCCGAAGAGCGGCACGAAAATACTCGCCGCCAGTGCCAATCCACCCGCGGTCACAATCGCCAGCGCGAACCCGGCTTTCAACGCTTTGCGCACGTACGCCGCGCACGCGGCGGGCGAATCCAACGCGGCGGCGCGCGGAAGCAGCACCGTGATGCTCGCCGTCGCCAGCAGATTCAACGCCATCGCCAGGCGCCGCGCGCACGTGAAAACGGCCGTGTCTTCTTCTCTTAAAAAGTGCTGAACCATCAACACGTCCACATTGGCGCTCAGCGCCGTCAGTGCGGACACTGCGCACGCGTATGCTCCGAATTCGAAGAGGCGAATGTGCGCCGCTTCGGTCTCGCTGATCTTCAATTCGGTCCCGTCAAGTGAAGTGCGCACCGCTCCGCACGAAAGAAAAAGACTGAACGCACCCGCACCCAAATTGCCGAGCGCGATGGCCACGAGAACCGAGACCGCCGCATGTTCCGTAAAATAGTCTAAAAACAATACGGTTATGGCGATCACCGCAAGCGCCTTCGCCAGCGCGGCAGCGATTTGTTGAATCGCGTACGATCCAAATGCGCGGCGCGCTTGAGCGACATCGACGCCCCACCAGACCAGCGCGTTGCCTAGCACGCCGAACGCCGCGCAGGCCACCACATCCCGGCCGCTGGGCATCGACAGGATATCGCGCGCGATGGTGCCGGTAAAAATCGTGGCGGCGGCAATCGTCAGAATGGCGAAGACGATGCGCGCCGCCAGCGTGGCGCGAAACAACGCGGCGGCTTTTTCATGGCGTCCTTCAGCGATGTATTTTGCACCGATACGAATGGTCGTCAGCGCCAGGCCGAGGTCCGATGCCTGCAACAACGTCGCCGATAATGCCAGCCCCGACGACAGCGCGCCTTGCTCGGCCTTCGCCAGTGTTCGAAATAGAAACGCGTCAACCAGCAGTGCGATCAGCGCCGCGACGCCCTGCGCTCCAATGACCAGCGCGCCATCGCGAGCCGCGGGAGTTTTGAAAATTACGGCCAGCCGTTTGATCATGCGCGATTCGGGGAATCCAAGTTGATTGACGTGGTCAAGCAAAGACTGCGGATGCATATTAGGGCTTGCGACATGAACCCCTCTCCCCTTGAGGGAGAGGGCGGACGAGCGCGGCCGTTTGCGCTCGCCGGGTGAGGGGTAGCGTGCAGCTTCATTATAATCGAACGATTACCCCTCACCCCGCGCAAGAGTACCTGCGTCGGCCCTCTCCCTCAAGGGGAGAGGGATCGCGCTCGTGCTATTTCAACACGTCGTCCGGAGCAACCGGCTTCGCATTAGCTTTTTTTTCGTCCGGCTTCGGTTCGCTCAGTTTGATGCCGTTCAAAATGTCGGTGAGAATTTTTTCGTTCTTCTTCCAATCGCCTTCTTCAGAGGACGCGTTGATGACCAGCATCTTTCCGCCGCGCATATAGAAACGCGTGATCATCCGCGCGCGTGTTCCTGCCTGCTCGCCGCTGATTTGAAATTCGTAGCCCTTCGCCGCGCCTTCGCCAATCGGCCCTTCCTTGAATTTCTTGTAATCGGTGACGCTCATTTTAAAGCCCATTTCCATCATGGGTCCGAGCGACTCGATAGGCATCACGATGGGCATGTTTTGCGATGCGATCTGCACGTGCGCCGACTGATCCGGGCTGTCCGCAACCAGCAGGACCATGGGAATTTTGGGCGAACCGTTCAGCTTCCAATCCTTCGCCGAGTCCGGCATTTTCATAGTCACGCCCATCGCCTCGTTTGCGTATTCGCGTCCATCTTTCGACACATTTCCCGAAGGACTTTTTTCAGTGAGCATCTTCTTAAGCATGTCTTTGACGAGCGGATTTTTCATCAATTCGCCCATGTCCAGGCCGTCCGCGCCGCCCCCGAATTGTTTCAGCATTTTTTTTGTGTTCGGGTCGTTGAGCAACTTATCGAGATCGAGATCGCCGTCTTTGCCCAGCAACTTTTCCGGGTCGTTCGCGGCAATGTCATCCGGCACTTTCGTGCCCGCTTTGCGCACCGCGGCAATCTGAATGGTTTTGTTCTCCGGCACGGAAGCCGTCGCGCTGTTCAATGCCGTGTGCAGTGCGGCGATTTTTTCGCCGCCGCCCGTCGCGCGAGTCAGCGTCACGCGTCTGGCTTCGTCGGTTTTTGTCATCCAATCGCCGCCGAGCTTTCCGCACACCGCCTTGAATTTCGCCGCGTCTTCCGCCGTGTCCCAATCGGTTATCCAACACAGAATCCGTGCGCCACTTTTCTCGAACACTGCGAAGCGGTCGCCGCCCCATCCTTCAGCGGCTTTCGCCGCTTTTTCGTTGTCTTTGAGCGTCTCGTTCAGCCAGATCTTGATGCCCAGTTCGCCCAGCGTCCCTTCCGACGCCTTCGTCCAGCCCGGCAGTTGTTCAGCCATTCCCGGCATGGCGATGTCAACCGGGTCGTCGCGCTTTTGGTACCACTTTTCAGGATGCAAAATTTGCTCGGTGCTGCGCGGCGGGTCTTTCGTGAATGCGTGATCAAGCAGCGCCTGTCCGCCGGCTTTTTTGACTTTGATGCAGAAGATAAACCCCTGCATGTAGGAGAAGAGCATTCCGTCGCGGAACCAGGCCGGAGCATTTTCCATCTCCTTCGCGCCGGGCATGTCGGGCGACATCGCCATGAGTTCCTTCGGGTCTTTTAGAATTCCCGCCATCAGATCCTCGACCATTGGCATTTCTTCCAAGCGCATTCCACTTAAAAAATCGTACATCGTCAGCGTCGCATCGCCTTCAACCAGCGCCACGCGTGCGGCTGCAGCGTCGGAGAGCGGATCCTCGATCATGAATTTTTTCAGATTGAAATTCTGGTCCTGAATCGCGTGAGTCAGTTCGTGAACCATGACGGTCTCTTCCATCTTTCGCGCCATGTCGGCGCCCAGTTTTGCGGTCGTTTCCTTGCCGAGCAAGCCACCCTCGCGCTGGACAATGACAAGATACTGCCGCCGGGGATCGTAAAATCCGCCGACCTGGCTGGTGAGCAGTTCAGGATAATAGGTGCTTAGATTCATCGTTTCGGGAATTAGGCCGAACGATTTTAGAGCTGAGTCCAGAGGCTTCATTTTCGCCGGAGGCAATTCCTCCTCAAACGCGAGTTTCATTTTTGCGCGCAACGCGTCTTCTTTCAGCGCTCCGCTGGGCACACCGTGAAGGCACTTCAAGCCGCGATACTTTTCCGCGTTTTTCAAAAGCTCTTTGAGCCGCACGCTCAATTCCTTCGGCAGAGCATCCACGCCATCCGGCAGCTTCGGGCCGTCTTCGGCGCGGCACGGAACGGTGGCAATAAAAGGGAGAACGGCGAGCAGTGTGGCAAAGCGGAGCGCGGTGCGCATGAGAATTCTCCGATGAGGCCGATGGGGATTGAGCGGCCAGCAGTTAGAGCACTATATAAGGAGTGCAGCCGGCGGGCAAAGACGAAAGTAGGACGCCACCCTCTCAAATCCATTCAAAAATCTTTGCATTCTCCAGAATTGAAAACTTTTTTCAGATACTTTGTGACGCAAACCTTGTGACGAGGGTTACGTTGACCATGGATGCTACTTCTGCAAACAATCCTCTCGGCCAGATCCCCGTGTTGCTACGCGGCGAGACTGAACCGATTGACCGCTGGATTCACAGTTGGGATACGCGGCGCGTCGTGCTGTACGTCGCGGTGATCTTCGCTGGTGCGGGCTTTTACGGCGCGGCGATGGGTTGGTGGCGCGCGCCGCGCCAGGCGCTTTATGTGGCCCTCAAATTTCCGCTGATCATTCTGCTCACGACGCTCGGCAACGCGCTGCTCAACGGCATGCTCGCGCCGCTGCTGGGGCTCAACCTGACTTTTCGACAAGCGCTGCTCGCGATCTTGATGAGCTATACAATCGCGTCGACGATCCTCGCGGCATTCAGCCCGCTGCTGCTGTTCCTGGTCTGGAACGTTCCGCCGCTCGTGCCGGGCAATCAAATTCCAACGAGCACGTATCTGGCGATTCAGCTCACGCAGGTCGCCGCGATCGCTTTTGCCGGAGTGGCCGCGAATCTGCGGCTGATGCAACTGCTCCGGCATCTCAGCGCCAACGCGTCGATCGCGCGGCGCGTGTTGCTGGCGTGGCTGACCGGGAATCTTTTTCTGGGCAGCCAGCTCTCGTGGATTCTCCGGCCGTTCATCGGTTCGCCATTTTTGGAAGTGGAGTTCTTACGACACAACGCTTTTCAGGGAAATTTTTACGAATCCGTCTTTCACGCCATCCGCAGCCTCATTTCATAAGGAGCGAACATGACCGAATCCACGCCCATTCCACCGCCGCAAGCCCCGGAGACGCCGCAACAGGAGCCGGTTCCCGTTCGCGGAATTTTTGCCGCCATCGACGCATTGTTGCGCGAGCCGAATCGCGTCATGCAGCAACTGAACCGTCCCGGCGCCGGTAGTCTGGTGGTGTCGATGCTGATCGCCGCAATTCTCTGCAACCTGATTTATGGGGTCGTCGCAGGCTCGTTTTCAGGCGGGACGCAATTGTGGGCCGCGCCCGTGAAGATCGCGGGCGGATTGCTTTTTTCCGCATTCATTTGCCTGCCGAGCCTGTACATCTTCGCGTGTCTCGGAGGCGTGCGCGCGGGGATGCTCGAAGTTGCCGGAATGATCGCGGGC
This sequence comes from Planctomycetota bacterium, assembly GCA_038227045.1. Taxonomy (GTDB): domain Bacteria; phylum Planctomycetota; class SZUA-567; order H5-PLA8; family H5-PLA8; genus JANXLS01. The sequence continues at coordinate 27,601 of JBBRQD010000008.1, read as the reverse complement.
TTGCTGGCGATCATGTCCGTGCTGCTGGTCGGTTTCGCGCCGGTGGCATGGGTCTTTTCGCAATCGACCGAATCGTTGCCGGCCATGGGCGGACTGCATCTGGCTTTCGGTTTGGTGGCGTGCTTTTTTGGACTGCGGTTTTTGAGTGCCGCGTTCACTCATTTCAAGGCGAACAGCCGCGCTGGGCTGAGTTTCTGGACGCTCGTTTTTCTGCTCGTGGCGTTGCAGATGACCACGGCGCTGCGCCCGATCATCGACACCGCGCCCACTTTTTTGCCGAAAGAGAAGAAGTTCTTTCTGACACATTGGTCCGATTGTCTGAACGCGCAGCCGAAGCCGGAGGCTGCCACAGTCGAGGCGAAGAAATAGGGCTATAAAAGTAGGGCGGGTTTCCAACCCGCCCTGCATTGGTAATCATGGAATCAACAGTTCTCTATTTTTCGGTCTTGATCAGTTCCCATTTCTCGCCAAAGAATCCCGCGTCTTTGACCCCTTTTGCCAGACGCCCTGCAACGGGCACGGTCAGGTCGAGCACGGCCCAATCGGGCAGTTTCGGCGTTTGCTGCGAATTGCTTGCGGCGGCGAATTCGGCGAAGGTGAAGCCGCTATTGATCACGACATATTTCGTTGGGTCCAACGGATTGGGATAAATCAGCACAGGCGCGAATTGATCGGCGGGATACGTCTTTGCGCCGATTTCGATGTTCTGTGCCGTCCACTTGATCGGCAGTTTGTCCGCGATTTTCGCGAGGATTTTGTTGCTCGACGGGTCGCCCCACAGAATCAGATTGTGCGCGGCAATATCCGCATCGGTCACGTCGCTATCGTTCTTCGTCTGGGCTTCGCCGCGAAATTGGTTGCGCCATTGAGCGACCGCGTAGTCCATTTCGGTTTTCGTCCAACTACCGATTTTCTCATTGAACGCCTTTCCTGTTGGGCGGACCATCAGGAACGCATTCATGAAGGCGTCGTCGATTGGGCCTTGAAGATCGTGACGTTTGCGCAGTTCGGAATCGGTGAGTTTTGCCACCTCCCACTTGCCGTTATTCTTCACGAACGACGCACTCAGCGATTTGTCGGCGTTGGGGTCTAGCGTGTAGAGCAGAACGGTATCGACGATCACCGGCATGCGTTTATCGAATGGAAAGTGGGATTTCTCGAATGAAAGCGTAAATGCAGCGACGTTCGATGTCGAGACGACAAAACCGCTTTTGTCGCCGATCGCGATGGCCGCGTTGACGCTCGCGCGCTCCCAATGCTTCTCGAGCGCATCGATCGTCACCCAATGCATCGTATTGTATTTGAGGGTGAATGTGGTGAAGCGGATGTTGGGCGGGACGGGGTCGCGCCCTTTTGTCGCGGCGGCGTCCATGAGTTTTGCGACTTCTGTTTTGGCCTTCGGTTCGTATTTGTGGCCGGTGTCCGGGCCGATGATGTGGGTCATCTTGATGTCTTGAGCCGCGAGTGTTTTTTCCATCAAATCGGCCGCCGCCTTTTGCGCGTCGATGGCGCCGCTGTAGGCGACGAGCGTCGTGTTGGTCAGGTTAATAGCGTAATCCACGGCGTCGTAAAGATGCCATAATTTCTCTTCGTACCATGGAGTCTTGATGCCCTTTTTGTCGAGTCCCTGGTAGGTTCGCACGTCGGTGAAACCCGCGCCGGGATTTGCGGCGGCCCAGCGGTCGGCGTAATGCGTTGCGAGGTGCCAGGTCGCCGCACCGCCCATCGAAAATCCACGCACGGAAATGCGGTCATTGTCGATGGGATAATGCGCGCGCACGTGGTCGAGCGATTCAAGCACGTCCATTTCGCCCGCGAATTTGTAGGCGTTGCAGCGGCGTCCGTAGACGTGCAGGACGAAGCCGTTTTCGAGCGGGAATTCGCTGGAGCCGTTCAAGCGGCCGCCGATGAATTTCAGTTCGCTCAAGTTGTCGTCCCGGCCGACGAACCAAAAGTCCAGCCGGCGCGACGCGGTGTCGCCCTCTTTAAAACTCGCCGGGACATTCAAGCCGTACGGGATCGCGGTGCCGTCGAGTTTCGACACATAGCCGCGCACGACCGGCCCCGTCTGAGTCGTCCATGGCGCGTTGCCCGCGCGCAACTGTTTCGCGCGTTCCGCGCCAAGCGCGAGCAGTTTTTTCGCGGCGTCGATTTCGCCGATTTTTTTTGTTTTGGGATTTTCGTAAAACATATCGTCTTCGATCGCAAAGCGGACGGCGTTGTGGAAAATCTGAATGTCGGGCCAAAGAGCGAGCAGCTTTGGCCTTTCTTTCAATTCGGACTTGAGCGAATCGATGTCCTTGCCAAGGGCGCTCAGCTCGCTTTCCAATTCTGCTTTCGCCGCGTCGGGCAGGGAAACTTTTTTGGGCTTTGGGGCTTCTCCCGCCGAGAGAAGCGAGGACATAGACAGCGCGACGATTAATGCGGCGAGAAATGGGACGTTCATGAATGGAATTCCAGAGGGAAAGAGATCTTGATGAAGATTACACCGGAGGAGAAAGTGGAAGGGGCGTCCTGCCCCTTATTTGTTGGGCCGGGACGGCCCAACCACTTTCTTTACGGTTATTTTTCGGGCGGCGAGCGATCGAAGTCAGTTGTGTCCAGCAGCTTGACTTCGAGTGGATCGTAGGTTTTTTTCGTTGCGCCCGGACGATTGAAGAGCCACTTCAGAAAGCCGAAGTAACCGCCTTCTTCGCGGCGCTTCAGCATTCCGGTCCAGCGCCGGAAAAAACGCATGAAGCGCCAGCTTCGTGTCTTCCTGAGTTCGGTCAAGCGAGTCTCGAGATCGAGTCTTGCCGCGGCTCCGTCGGCGCTCATTTTTGCAAGACGGATTTCTGCCGCGCGGAGCGACTCCACGATTGCCGGCCAGCGTGCGCAATTCAATTGCGTCAACTGTTCGAACGCGGCTTGATCCTTGGGGAGCTCCGCGTCGGCGACGGGCTGGGCTGAAAGCGTGGCGACTGGATTGCGTTCGGCCGGATTATCCGCCTCACCGCAAACGCGCCGGTGAAAACGCTCGATCCACTTTCCAGACTCTTCCCAATTGAAATATTTCCGCGCAAAAGCTTGCCCCGCCGCGCCGAGATGCGCACGCAGCTCTGGACCCTTGAAGAGCGCTTCGGCGCATGCGGCGAGTTCCGTGACACAGCCCGTTTGCAGAACGATCGCGCAGCCGCCTTCGGCGACAAATCGGCCCAGATTGGTTTTGCCCAGAATGACGGGCTTGCCCATCGCCAGAAATTCAGGCAGCATGGGCGGCAGCCGGAATGCGTTGAAGGCATCGTCATGTCCGGGTTGAATCAAGACGTCGGCAGCGTTCAGGATTTGCGGAATCGCGGAGTTTTCGACGCGTCCCAATTTGATTTCGAAGCGCCGAACCCATTCCTCATTCGGGCTCAAAAAGGGACAGAAATCGTCTCCGGCGCGCAGCAGTTTTGTGGGCACTCCGCGGGTGTTGAGCGCGCCGAGCGCCAGATAGAGCGTGCGGACTTCCTCCCGATTGGTCCACTGGACATCGTCCACCCAGGCGAGGACGTTGTCACCCGGCGCGATGCCGGAGAACTCTTTTTCGCGCGGCTGATTTGCAACCGGTTTGAAACGCTCGAAATCGACGCCCGGCCACAGGATTTCGACCGGCTTGTTGTACCGTAGAAACTCCTTCAGCCGGTCCATGACGACGCTGATGCCGTCCGCGCTTTCGACAAATGTTTTGTGCCGGAGCGGATGCGATAAGTCGTCCGGAACAAGTTTGCCGAGTTGAGCCGGATCGAGCGCGTTGAGTTCACCGGCGGACAATTTGAGGAACGATTCGATCAGGTGCTGTTCGCTTTCGTCCAGATGGATGGCAAATTTACAGCGCCATTTTTCGCGCAGCGGTTCGACGAATTTGCGGACGATTTCGCGCGGCGTCCAGCAATGAATGATGTCCGGCGCGGCTGCCTTTTCAAAGAGCGCCGCGCCTACATTGACTTCGTCGAACGTCACCGCTTTGAACAACGGCTCACCGAGGGTGGCGACGCTCTCTTTCTTTTTCGGCACGGCGACGGCGCAGGAATGGCCCCGGCGGACAAGCTGGTTGGCGAAGCCGAAGACCTGACTGGCGCTTTTGCAGTAAAAATCGCCGTACAGAGCGAAGAGGACGTTCATGCTTCACCGCCGGCGGAGGGTTGCCCCGCTTGTTTGTAAAATGCAAACGCGTGCGGCCCGTCGGTCCATTGACGCACGAGTTCGAGACTCTCGGGTTTGGGCGTCGCAGCTTTTTTTTCGAAGCGCAGGACCAGGCGTGCGTGATTCGGGTAGAGCAATTTTCCCGCGCGCGCCATCTCGTTTTCGGCGGCTTTCCGGCTGGCGTCTTCGCGGCTGAACGAGAAGGGCGGATCGTAGAGAATCAGATCGAATTTGCGCTCGGCCTCCGGCCGGGTTCCGCGCGTCAATTCGTCGATCACGGTGGAGACATCGGCGCAGCGGACTTCGGCGCGCGCGGCCAGTTTTGTTTTGGCGAGATTTTCCACGAGCAGATCGGCGGCGATGCGCCGCTGTTCGACGAAGAGCACGCGTTCGGCGCCGCGCGACAACGCTTCAATTCCCTGTGTGCCCGCGCCCGCATAAAAGTCTGCGACTCGCGCGTCCTGTAACAGACAGGCCGCGTCGAGCATGGAGAACAGGCTCTTCTTCACGCGGTCCAGGATTGGCCGGGTGTCGAGGTCGGGGACGGTCTTGAGTGGAACGCCTCGCGCGAGGCCCGACATGACAATCATAGTTTTCCACGTTTTGGGAAGGGGTTAGGATTTAGGGGCCAGGGAAAATGCGGCGATATCCCCTCTCCCTCAAGGGGATTGGGAAAAATAACCGCACGTCCGGTTACTCACATCCCATCTCGGCTTTAACCCTCAATCAAACGTCTGCTCATTGTACTTCGATGTATTTCTGCCCTGGCGGCATGCCGACAAAGCGGTGGCGGTTGGCCGGGGTGATGTGCTGCCGGCCTGGAAAGCCGGCCTGCAAGTCGTGCCAGAACGAGAGCGTGTCGCCTTCGTCGCTTTTCCAACACAGAAACACGATCCGTCCGTCGTATCGCGAATAAAAATCGAGCAGACCGACGTGATAGTCTTTCAGCTCGATACCCATTATTTCAAGTTCGCCCTGGCAGCGAATCACTTCGGTCCGGTTCGATTCCATCTCGCGTTCAAGCTGAAACGCGTGTTCTTCGGCACCGCTTCCGGCGGGCGGAGTCAACGGCAATTTCTTCCGTTCGAGCAAGCGCTTTTCGTGCTCGTCGTAGTGGGTCATGATGTCGCGCACGATTCGTTTGACCAGTGGCAGCGTGCGCTCGGCTTCGTCCACTGTGTACAATTTGATCCGGGCCAAGGTGTGTCTCCAATTCGATTTCATTTGTCGCTCGCGTTACGTATTGTGCCCGTTTTGGGTTCGAAATCAACTTCGGCGTCATACTTTCGGAAAGGTCATTTCGTTTTGTCCCTGATACTTTCCGTGGCGGTCGGAGTAGGCGACGGCGCAGGGCTGGTCGCTTTCGAAAAAGAGCACCTGGGCGATGCCTTCGTTGGCGTAAATGCGTGCGGGGAGGGGTGTGCTGTTTGAAATCTCCAGCACCGCGCGGCCTTCCCATCCCGGCTCGAACGGCGTCACGTTGACGATGATGCCGCAACGCGCGTATGTCGATTTTCCCACGCACAGCGTCATGACATTGCGGGGAATGCGAAATGTTTCCACGGTGATCGCGAGCGCGAAACTGTTCGGCGGGATGTCGCAGTGAGGACCTTTGAATTCGACGAGTCCCCGGCTGTCGAAGGCTTTCGGGTCGACGATGGTGCTGTAGACATTGGTAAAGACGCGGAATTCGTCGGCGACGCGGACATCGTAGCCGAACGAGGAGAGTCCGAAGGAGACGACGGGGTGGCCATCGACCGCGCGAACTTGCCGCGGCTCGAAGGGCGAAATCATGGCTTGCTCGCGCGCCATTTTTTCGATCCATACGTCGGGACGGATACTCATTGAGGAACCTCAAAATATTTTAATTATTGGCGCGCGGCTAACGCGACACCGTCTCCATGCAGGCTGGAAGCCTGCACCACAATTTGCGCCTGGCGAATCAAAATCCTTGCACGATTTCTTCGACTTCAAGCTCTGGCCAAATGGCGTCGCGAAGGTGTTTCTCGACGCCCATCTTCAGCGTGCTGATCGCGCTGTGGCAACTCTGGCAATGTCCGTGCAGCGTGACGAACACGCGGTTGTCGTCCAGGCGCACTAATTTAATGTCGCCCCCGTCGGCGCGAATGGCCGGGCGGAGATCGTATTCGAGGGCTTCTTCGAGCCGATCCAGGCGTTCTTTTTCGGTCATTTCCGGCCACGGCTTGTGCTGAAGGGGTCGTTTTGCGGCCGTTTTCATCGCGACGACTTCCGCCACCGGCGATTTGTCCGGGTACACGAATCCGTCGGGTGCGACCGTTGCCGTGCGATCTAATAAAGGGGGCGGAGCGGGGGGATTTCTGGCGAGTTCGTCGGCGCTGGGCGGCGGCGTTCCGGCCAGGCGGCGCGAATTTTCGTATTCTTCGGGTGAAACGTGTACGTGGTAGTCGCCGCGCGCGCAGCGCTTGAGCAGGGCGTCAAGATCCGGGTGACAAGTGTGGCAACCGGCGCCGGCTTTCGTGGCGTTCGAAACTTCCGCGACCGTTTTCAATCCGCTTAGACGGATGGCGCGTTCGACTGAATTCTCGCTGATTTGAAAACAGAAGCAGACGAGCGGTTCGCCCGGCACGGATTTTTCGCGCGGCGGCTGGCCTCGGAATTGCCTCAGACCCGCATCGAATGCGTCCAGGACCAGCACCATCCGCCGGTGCTTCAATTCAGGCAGGCCGTCCAGTTCGCGGTCCAAATCTTCCGCGGTGACATGCAGCGCTTCGTCCAGCGTTTTGCCCACAATCATTGCGCAGAAACACGATCCGCTGGCGATCGGCATACCCGTTCCGAAGTTCTGAAAGCGCGCGTCGAGAATGCGTTCGCCAGCCATGCTCACGCGCAGCGTCACGCGCATCGCGTCGCCGCGCGCGATTTGTCCGGAATTGCCGGTCAACAGTTTCTCCGACGCGGGATCGATGTCCTTCGCGGACAGCGAGCCGAGCCTCTTCGGATGCAAAAAGTGTTCGGCTACTTTCGCCGAGTAATCGACTGTGGCCACAAAAGTGGGCTCCGTTCGAGAATTGAGCAAATAACTTCGAATGGTTTACTGTTGAAATTGTATCAGGCACGTTCATGATTGCCATATCGCCACAGTAACTTCGGCTCGATTCTTTTTCGAATTGACTTATTGTGAAAAGGGCTAGACTGTATCAAAGAAACTTCCAAAGATTGCCCTTAAATGAGAAAGCGGCTCGCCGTCCTCATTTTGGGCGGCAGATTGTTATTGTGGCACGGAGACCCGACATGCGTTTTCGTTTGATGAATCTAATCCTTGCGGGACTATTGGCCGTGATCGGTCCTTCCGGATCCTGGGCAGGCTGGTCTGAAGAGGCTGTCAAAGAAGACGGCACCGACGTGTACTACAGGAAGCTGCGCGAAATAGACGCGGCGAATCTGGCTGCACGCAATGCCGGATACAAAGCCATCGAGGAAAAGAAAAAGGAATGGGCGGCCGCGCGTGAAAAAGCCAATCAGCCCCAGACGGCTGAAGTGATCGTCGACGATCAGAAGATCACGGTCACGGAGCCCACTACTGTCGAACAGGCACTGGGCTTTAAAGGCGACCGCCGCGTACGCGACCTGTATGAATTCAGCCCCGACGATTACGAGGTCGCCGTGCGCGATCGGTGGGCGATCAATATCAGCGATTTTAAATTCGACCGTCCGCGCTATCTCACCGCGGACATGACGCCCGGCTCCAGCAAGACCTGGTTTGGCTTCACGTTTTCAATCACGAATTCGAGCACCAAGCCGCGGCGCATTTCGCCGGTGTTTACCGCGATCACGAACAAAGGGGCGTTCAACGTGTCTTCAGGCGGATTTCTGCCGGAGCGCATGTTTGCGGACACCATGGAACGGCCGCTGGGCGGCTCCCTGCGTTTGGAGGACAAAGAATTGGCGAGCCAGAATATTGCGCCGCTGGAGTCCGTCGTCGAAATGCTCACCGGCGGACCGGAAAAGACCCCCGGGAATTTGAAGCCGGGTTATACGTTCGAACCCGGACAAACGCGCTGGGGCGCGGCGGTGTGGTCGGAATTCAATAATGATTTTACCGAACTGAAGATCGCCGTTCAAGGCTTGACCAATTCGCATAAATACGACGAAAAGATGCAGCGGGTGCTGGTGCTTTCGTTCGAGCGCAACAGCGATGGATTCAACGTCAATCAATCCTACCTTAAATACACGGGCAAGAAATGGGAATACACATGGATTTGGGATCAGGATATTACCGTCCCGGTTCCGGCTGAAGCCAAGGATCCTCAGATCAAGATTCAGCAATTGAAGACACCGGCGGGATTCGAGCGCTATGTCTGGGCGTTTCCGTTCGAGATCAAAAATTCGACGCGCGTCAATCAGGAAATTTCGATCATGAGTGTCAGCTTTGCATGCCCCGTCGAGGTCGATGTGGGCGGCGTCAAAGTGCCGGTCGAAGTGCGCGTGGTCGATGAAGGCACATCGTCCATTTACAAAGCGGCCATGCTGAAGGATCTCGGCACGGAAATGGTCAAGAATCGATTCCAAAACAAAGCGCTAATCGATGGAAGCAAGACTCAAGTCGAGCGGAACCGGATCATGATCGAAACTGGAAAGGCGGCGGACAAGAACTGGGCTATTTTCGATCAGAACGATGTGGATTGGAGCAATGCCATCGATCAGATTGAGGGATTCTTGAGCCGGGGTCAGGACAAGGCGGCGTTGTCCAAACAATATTGGGAAAACGCCGTCAAAACTGCGGCCAAGGACAATCCCAAACTGCTCGAGAAAAATCCGGGTTATCTATACAACCCGCGCCGCGCCCTGAACGACGACGAATTGAAATCGGTCAAGGAACAGATTCTTAAAGCGATTCCAGATGCGGTTGAAAAGGCCAAGACGAAGAAAACAGTCATCGCCTACTTCAACAGTGTCAGCGGGATGTCAACGGGTGAATTTCGTGTCAGCCGCAGCTATCGCAAGCCCGGCGTGGTTGAAGAAGACTGGCTGAAGGGTTGGGAAGATTCGGAAAAGAAGCCGTAGGCATTATTGCTTTTTGCCGACTTTCCAAATATCCACATCGACTGCATTTTTCTGCGGCACGCCCGGCGTGCTGCGGCCTTCGGCGACGTACTTTTCCAGCAACTTCTTCAATTTCTCGACGATCTCCGGATGTTCCGCCTGAATGTTTTTCGTTTCGCCGACATCGGCGCCTAAATCGTACAACTGAACTTTCGGCAGCCCCTTTTCAGCGGGCGTTCCCGGTTTCGGCGCGCTCCAGCCTCCGGAACCGGGGCAGAGTTCCAATTTCCAGTTGCCTTGCCGAATCGAAAAGTTTCCGTGAATCGAATGATGGACGACGGCTTCGCGCAAGGGCGCAACGGCGGTGCCAAGCAGGGCGGGGAGGATGCTGACGCTGTCTTCGCCCGCGTTGTCGGGGAGTTTTTCGCCGAGTATTTCCGCGCACGTGGCCATGAGGTCGTTGAGGCAAACGAGCTGTTCCGACGTTGAACCCGCTTTAATTTTCCCCGGCCAGCGCGCGATGAACGGAATGCGATGCCCACCGTCCCAGATGTCGGCCTTCATGCCGCGAAAATGATAATTCGGGTAGTGTCCGTTCTTTTCCAATTCCGGAATATTCGCCACCGGCGAACAGCCATTGTCGCTGGTGAAGATCACGAGCGTGCCGTCGGCGAGGCCGTTCTTTTCCAGCGCGTCGAGAACCTTGCCGACGCAGGCATCGGTCTCCATGACAAAATCGGCGTAGATGTTCAAACCACTCTTGCCTTTCCATTCCGGCATGGGAACGATGGGCGCGTGCGGCGAATTCAGCGGCATATAAATGAAAAACGGCTGCGCTTCTTTCTGGGCGGAGAGGTCGCGCGCTTTTTTGATTTCGTTGAGGCGATCTATGGTTTTTTCGGTGAGCTTTGGCAGGACGTCGACCGCTTCAAAATCCGCGGCAGCGGGGCCTTTGCGCACAAATTGTTTTTCGACCGAGGGAATGACGGTGACGCGGTCGTTTTCGATATAGGCAAATGGAGCCATGTCGAGCGACGCGGGGATGCCGAAGTAGTAATCGAATCCCGACGCGTTCGGACCATTCGCGATCGGCTTGGTGTAATCGACCTCTCTTGATTTGGCGGTGTTGTCGACCTCGTCGCCCGGCTTGGCCGCTTTGTCTCTCATGGGCCAGTCCATGCCGAGGTGCCATTTGCCGAAGCAGGCCGTTTGGTATCCGTGATTCTTCAAAAATTGCGCGACGGTGAGGCGGCCGGGTTCGATCAAGTGCGGACTGATTCCGCCCAAGACGCCTCCTTGTAAACGCGTGCGCCAGTTGTAACGTCCGGTCATGATGCCGTAACGCGTCGGCGTGCAGACGGAGGAACTGCCATGCGCGTCGCTGAAAATCATCCCGGCCGCAGCGAGCTTGTCGATGTTTGGCGTGAGAATTTTGCCGTCGGGGTTGAGCGCTTTGACGTCGCCGTAGCCCAGATCGTCGCAGAGAATGTAGAGGATATTGGGGCGTTGCGGTTCCGCCGCATGGGTTGTGATCACGAATAAAAAAAGAAGCGGAAGAGTGTGTTTCATTGCGATGGGTTCCGGGGACGATAATATGTAGTCTTACACCGTTCGAACGAGATCGTCTTTCCGGTGCACCTTTCCGCATAGTGGAATCAATCATGGACATCCGCGAATTTCAACTACTCATGGCCAAGACCTACCTCGAAAAGGACCGCGCGCGCGGTGTGGCGCCGACGTTCATGTGGTTCATGGAAGAAGTCGGCGAACTAGCGACATCGTTGCGCGAAGAAACGACGGAGCAGCAGAAAGGCGAGTTCGCGGACGTGTACGCGTGGCTGATGACGCTCGCGAATCTCGCCGGCGTGGATATGCAGGAAGCGCTGCAGAAATATGGCAGCGGATGCTGCGGATGCAAAACGGTCCCGTGCAGTTGCGTGGGCGAGAAGCCGTGAAATAAGGGTTGAGCAGGTTGCCTCTTGTGGTGGGAGCGTCCAAGCTGAACTGTGCAGGCGGGACGCCCGCACCACAAAGTTCCACCACTTTTTTGGATGAATGCAATGTCGATTTTCAACAAGACCCTGCGCATCGTTTTAATTATTCTCGGCGCGTGCGAACTGCGGAGCTATTCCGCGGAGAGCACCGTCAAAGTGGTGAGCACCACTCCCGTTTCGGGGGTGCAATGGCACCCGTCGGGCAAGCAAGCCACTTATTTTCGACAGGTCAGCTCAGACGGCGTCACCCGCGACGTTCTATTTGCGTTCGACATGGCTGCCGCTGTTGAAAAGACACTTTACGATCCCGCGCAGGATAAAACGGGCGCGCGCGTAACGCTGAATGGTTATAAGTGGTCACCAAACGGCGGCGCGGTTCTGGTGAAAAATCAAAGCGATTTGTGGCTTGTTTCACTTCCGGGCGGGACGCTGAAACGGCTTGTGCGCGACGATCCCGGTGTGGAATTGACGTCGTTTTCCCCTGACGGCAGCCGCGTTGCGTTCGTGAAAAAAAATAATCTGTATGCGGTCGAAGTGTCCACGGGCACGGTCAAACAACTCACGTTTGACGGCAGCGACACGATCCTCAACGGCAAGCTGGATTGGGTCTATGGCGAAGAGTTCGAGGATGCGAATCCGTCGGGGCGCGCCTTCGCCTGGTCGCCGGATAGCACACAGATCGCGTATTTGCGCCTGGACCAGTCACCGGTTCCGGAGTTCCCGATCGTCGATTTTTTGCAAACGCACGCGACCGTCCTAAAGCAGCGCTATCCCAAATCGGGCGATGCCAATTCCATTCCGGCTGTCTGCCGGGTCAATGTCGATGGCGACCCGCCGCGCACGAGCCGCATGACGCTGCCCGCCGGCGCCGAATACGTGCTGCCCGAATTGACGTGGACACCCGATTCGAAATTGGTGCTGGCAATGACCCTCAACCGCGCGCAAAACGAATTGTCGCTTTTCGCCTGGACGCCCGCGACGCCGGATGCGCCGCGGCTGCTTTTTCAAGACAAAGATTCGGCATGGATCAATGTCTATAGCGGCCCGCGTTTTCTCGCGGGAAATCCACAAGCCGGCGCACGGACCTCCACGCTCGGCGCTTCGTTTGTCTGGCTTTCGGAGCGCGATGGCTGGCTTCATGCGTACCTTTACAACGGTGACGGCGCATTGACGCGGCAGGTGACGCGCGGGGAGTGGATGATTACTCCGAATCCCGCGAGCCATTGGAGTTCCCAGCCTGTCGAGATCGATCCCGCCGGCGAATGGATTTATTTCTCCGCGACCGAAAAAGATCCGCGCGAACGGCACATTTACCGCGCCAGATTGGACGGCAAAGGCAATGGCGTCGAGCGGCTCACCAAAGAAGAGGGCACGCACGCTCAAAAGCTTTCGCCGGACGGAAACTATATTCTCGAAACATTTTCTTCGGTCGAACAACCTCCCACGACCCGCGTGTTGAAAGCGGACGGGGCGGTGCTGGCCATTCTGCATCAAAGCGGCGGACCATTGAAGAATCCGCTGGCGGCGTTTCATGAGGTGGCCGCACCGGACGGCGCGAAGCTGTATGGGCGGCTGATCAAACCTTCGTATTTCGACGCGGAGAAGAAGTATCCGGTCATCGTCGATGTCTATGGAGGCCCCTCGATTCAGCTTGTGCGCAACGCCTGGGGCACCGACGACTGGCTGGACCAGCGCCTGGCCCAGGAAGGTTATGTTGTGTGGAAACTGGACAATCGCGGTTCTTTCGGGCGGGGTCACGCGTGGGAAAAGGCGATCTTCAAGAATATGGGCGCGAAGGAGCTTGCCGACCAACTTGTGGGCATCGAGTATTTAAAGAAACTTCCGTTCGTCGACGCCGAACGCGTCGGTCTTCACGGCTGGAGCTACGGCGGCTACATGACACTTTTCATGCTGACACACGAACCGAACGCGTTCAAATGCGGCGCGGCCGGCGCGCCGGTGACGGATTGGAAATTTTACGATACGATTTACACCGAGCGCTACATGCGCACGCCCACGGAAAATCCCGACGGTTACCTAAGTTCCTCGCCGCTGGCCGCCGCGGGAAAATTGACCGCCAAACTGCTGCTGATTCATGGCACCAGCGACGACAACGTTCATCTTCAAAACACGATGAACTTTCTGGACGCTCTGACGAAGAAAGGGCGGGCGTATGAGTTGCAGATTCAACCGGGGCAGAAGCATGGGTTTCACGGCGATCGCGCATGGCAGTATCTGACAGATCGGATGGTCGATTTTTTCAAGGCGAATTTGTAGCGACTGACTTTAAAAACGGCGGAAGCCGCCTTGAGGGCGGCTTCCGCGTGGATCGGTCAGAGGAAGTGGGACGTTATTCGGCGACGATCCAGAGTGATGTCGGATTGAACGTGGTCGGGATTACGCCGCTCGCACCCAAGTCGGTCTGGTAGATCGTGGCAGCGTTGTTGACGATAAACGTATTGCGGCCCGTGCCGTCGTACTGATTGGCAGTCGCTTCCAAGGCATAGCCCAGCGTCATCCTGGTCGAGCCGGCTGCGCCATTGATGAATGTATGTGCCCCGCCCGGCGCGCCAGCACCTTGCGAAGTCATTACTGTGAAGACATATCCAGCTTTCGGCGTGGCCACGAGCGGCGCGCCTTCGGCATTCGCGAAACTGCGGTCGATCATGGCAATGTCACCGGCACCCGGCGTGTTTTCGAACAGACTGTTGTTGCCGGAAAGAGCCCTGGCGTATTCGAGAACACCGTCGTGGTTGTAGTCCGTGCGGCGATAAATGTCTTCAGCGGTACAGAACGACTTGCAGGACGCAATGGCGGAGGTTTCGTTGGCGGCCATGCGGCTGCGCAGCAAATTGGGAATCGCGATCGCGGCAATAATCGCGATAATGGCGACAACGATCATCAACTCGATAAGAGTAAATCCTTTGGTTTTCATAATACTTTCTCTCCTCTGGCTTCCTAAGCTCTGGGCTTAGTCGCAGGTTTCAAACTTTTGGACCGAAACATTTCGGTGCCATTTCCTGATTGAGATTAAGCACAATGCGCGCCAACGAAATGGTTAGTTCGTAGTCCGTCATTTTAAAAGTTGTAAATCTTTACTTCTAAATGTTTAAAAATATTTAAAAAGAAAATGGCCGAGTGGAACCGATTTTATAGAGACCATTCAATTTCTAATAATGTTAATCGAATGACATTATTTGGGCAGTGAACCATTCCGACATGACAAAATTTGGTTAAGCAACCGAACGAGAACGAATCTCCAAAGGTTCGATTTATGCTCATGTGCAAAGTATAGGAAACAAAAATGGGCAGGGGTTTATCGAGGCGGGATCGTTCCAGTCCCGATTGTAGTTTTCCCCAAATTTGCGCCGCGCGAGCGAAAACAACGGCACTACGGTTGAATACCACCGTTCCTTGAACAAATTCAAAAAATAGCGGAAGCCGCCTTGAAGGCGGCTTCCGCGTTGATCGGTCAGAGGAAGTGCCAGGTTATTCGGCGACGATCCAGAGTGACGTCGGGTCGAACGTGGTCGGGATTGCGCCACTCGCACCCAAGTCGGTCTGGTAGATCGTGGCGGCGTTGTTCACGATGAACGAATTGCGACCGGTGCCGTCGTACTGATTGGCTGTTGCTTCCAAGGCATAGCCCAACGTCATGCTGGTCGAGCCGGCAGCGCCATTGATGAATGTATGTGCTCCGCCCGGCGCGTTCGCGCCTTGCGACGTCATAACTGTGAAGACATATCCGGCTTTCGGCGTGGCCACGAGCGGCGCGCCTTCGGCATTCGCGAAACTGCGGTCGATCATGGCAATGTCACCGGCCCCCGCCGTGTTTTCGAACAGACTGTTCGCGCCGGAAAGAGCCGTGGCGTATTCGAGAATGCCGTCATGGTTATAGTCAGTGCGGCGATAAATGTCTTCGGCCGTACAGAACGACTTGCAAGACGCGATGGCGGAGGTTTCGTTGGCGGCCATGCGGCTGCGCAGCAAATTTGGAATTGCGATTGCGGCGATAATTGCGATGATGGCGACAACGATCATCAACTCAATCAACGTGAATCCTTTGTTCTTCATGCATCTCTCCTTTAAGTGGTTTTAAACCAGAGTGTCACAACCCTGATTTAAGTTGCGTGCTTTGAGAGTCGAACAAGACGACTCACGTGCAAGCACCAGTTGGCTGCCAAGTGCTTCACAGCAACCTGGATACCATTCTTAAATTAAAGATAATTAATTGTCGCGCCAATATTAAAACGGAACCTGCAAGGGACTAACAAGAACGAAGTGAACACGATAGTGCGAGATATAATAATATATCGCGATGACAGTATTCGTCACTGTGCTCTTGAAACTTCAATTAATGTCAATGGGTGGTAAAATTTTGTCAGATTCCAATGCTCACATAAAGAAGGCTTAACTATATATATACAAATAAGAAATACAAAAACTGGTTCATTAATCCGGCTTGGTTCTATAAAAATCTTTTCATTGCCACTTTGATAAGCAAACACAGTTCCAAAGATAAAAAATACCTAAAAACCATGGCGAATTCTAGGGCTGGGCTGCCTAAACACTCCTAATAATACGCTCATTTCAATCGCGCCACAAGCACATGGTTAATGGCATCGCGCCCTGACTCAGTTTTCGCGGTCATGCCGTTGTAGCCGCAAAAATCCAGTAATACTTTGTAAATTTCCGGGGTGTAATAATGTGCTTTATAGCCGGCGTAACGCCCGGAGAGCGCGTATGCCTCCGCCGTGAAACAATCGGTCACGAGAGCCGCGTCTGGAGTCATAAGTCCTCTCAACCATGCGAGATGCGCTGCCGTATCTGGCTTTGAAAGCCAGCTTGAGAGACCCACGAACAGTGCTAGGTTGTATGGCCCGCCCGCGGCGATTTGCGTGCGAACCGACTCGTCCATGATGTTGCCGCGCAGGAATTCGAAACGGATGCCGAGTTTCGCGGCGCGCGCGGTCAGTTCGTCCTTGAGCACGCCGTGCGGATCGAGGTCGCACGCCACCAGCGTCACGCGTTTCAGCGCGTCCGGCGACCGTTTCTTAAGCGCTTCGAGCGGCCTGAAAATATCGTATGCGAAACCGCTGGGCGCGGTAAAAATCCGCAGACTGCCGCCGCGCTTGAGCCGTTCTTCCAGCAACGGTTCAATGTGCCGCGTCAGAATCTGCAGCCTGTCGTACACGGCGCGATGAAGCGGGTATTCGAGAAAAACGCGGTCGAAGAAACCGTGGGCCTTTTCGTCGCGATCGTAGATGACGCGCATCGTCCCTGCCGAATACCCTTCCTTTAGAAACAGGCGGCCCAGCCCCGAAAATGCGAATGCCGGTTCGCGCCACGCGCCGCTGAAAAAATGGAGCGTCAAATACCGCACGAGGTAATTGAACGTAAAGACCTTGCTGAAAAACGATGCGCCGCTCAAATTCTCGCCGGTCGTGCCAAGCGGTCGAAGCGGCGCGTCCTGGCTTGCGCGGTGTTCTTGAATCTGGGCAGCCAAGCGTGTTGCGGCCAGCCGGCAGACATCGCCCGGCGACAGGCCGTCGATCGCCAGCACATGTACCGCTCCGGCATTTCCGCGATAGCGCGCGAAGGCTTCGAGCGTTTTCAAATACATCGCTCGCGCCTGGGCCAGATCGTCGGTGTTTTCGTGCCGATCCACTTTTTGCCCACGCGACTTGATTCGTTGCAAAGCGATTGCCGGATCGAGGTCCAGAAAAATCACGGCGTCCGGCAGCCAGATCGCGTCGATTGCCAATTCGCGCGACAGGAAACCCAGCAACCGTGCCGCGCCCAGGGGCGGCAGTTTGGCGCGCGATTCCGCTGGCAGCCACGCGCCATCGACCACATAGGAAAAAAGAGCCTTGATGTCCTCCACATCCGGTGCGGGGCGCTGCGCCGTGGCGTGATCGCTGGCGGGCCGGCGGTAATTCGATGCGCGCCCGCTGCCCGTCAACAACGCATTGCCATCGCTCACCACGATATTCGCGGCGTACCGCCTGCCGAGATTCTTTGCCGCGCCATCCTGCGACAGCATCTGCGGAATCTTGAACACGGGGTAAAGTTTTCGATTGTCGGCGCATTTCTTGGCGAGCCGGCGGAACATTTTCGACGCCCGCGCGAAAAATGGGAGGCCGTCGGGATGAAACCCCGGCGCAAGCAGATCCTCTTCGGGAGCGACGATGCGAAACGCTTCACCCGCGCTGCCGGTGCGCGCCGCCATTTCCGCTGCAAGAATAATCGGAAGCGACGATGCGACGGTGCTCTTTCCGCTGCCGTCTATGCCCAGGACTGCGATGTGAAAAGTCATGCGCTCCATTCTTCGAAACGGTATTTCGGACAATCCGGGCATTTCCCGAGTCATCACGTCGCCCCGTCGGTCGGTTTCGGAATCTGCGGCAAAACATAATCCGGTCCCGGCACAAAAGCCAGCGTGCCCGCGACGGACAATTTTAACGAGCCGTAAAAAGTCTGCGGATCTTCATCGAGGAAGAACTCGGCATGTTCGCGATTCGCCAGCCGCAATTCAACTGCGTGCGGCGGGTCGATGCGAATCGTCAATGCGCCGCGCGCGATTTTGCGCGGTGAGAACACGAGGGCCAGCGCGTCCAGTCTCCGTATGAACGGAATCAGATTCAGCGAGAGCGCCGCATCCTGAGCGGTTATGCCCGGTTCGAACGGCAGCGCGCCCAGTTTGAAATTCAAGAGCGCGCCGGCCAGAAGCTTCATCGAAACGGGTTCTCCGCCGTCCACGCGAACATCGATATTTTTAAGCGAGGCCGGCCGCAGGGCGCTCCAGATGGAGCGCAGCAGCAACGCGAGCGCGTATTCCGCGTTTGTCAACCGCTCGACGCCAAATAGCCACGCACCGAAATTGCGCAAGAGCGGGAGTCGGCGGTGCCAGCGCGCCAGGTCGCCGGGAACGCGTCCGAATTGTCCGAATCCGCCCAGCGTTGCGGCGTGAAATACCACCGTGCCGCCGTCGCCCTGCGTCGCATCGCAACGCATGACACAGCACGGCACGATGCGATCGGCGTTGACGCTGTTCAGCAATCCATCGAGTCCCAAAACTGGATCGCGCGGCACGCCGAATTGTTTGGCGAGGACGTTTCCAGAGCCCATGCGCAGAGCGCCAATTCGCACGCGTTCGGCCGTGGGAAGCAGTCCCGCCGTGCAACCGTCGCACACACCCTCGACGACTGCGCGCAGCGTTCCGCCGCCTCCGCCGGCCACAATCAGCGCCGGCGCGCTTTCCGAGTTCAGAAACGCCGACGAAATGCTGCGGACCGAGGCGTGATTGTCCACGTATTCGACCTCAAGCGATGTTGCGGCACTGAGGCCGCGTTTCAGCGATTCCGAAAGTTTTTCGAGCAGCGCGGAACCATGGCCAGTGCCGGAGATGCGGTTGGCAATAAAGAGCGCGCGTTTAATCGTGGGCATGATTCTTGAAGTGGCGTGGTCCGGCATCCTGTCCTGCGAAAAAAATGGGCAGCCATTGGATTGGCTGCCCATGATTCGGTGCAAAAATGGAACGTCCAGCGGCGAACGAGCTACTTCGTCGGCGCGGGCGGTGTGTCTGTTTTCGGCTTCATGTATTTTTCGAACGGCTTGTCGCAGGCCCACAGCAGGCCGCGCGTGACGAGATCGAGGTAGCGCGGGTCGCTGACTGTCTGGTTGTTGTGGCCGATCGTCGTGCTGAAAACGCGCGTCTTCTTATCGGAGTATTCGTTCGTCCAGACGACGACGGTCGTGACGTCCTTGTCAGTGATCTTGCCTTCTTTGTCTTTGTTATGGACAGTCTGTTTTCCGGACGCCAGCGCATGGCATGTGCCGACTTTGACATTGTTGTACAACTCTTCCTTGACCGTAACCCAATCCTCCATGCCTTTGGAGATCGCGTGATCCTTGTCCGTGTACGCGATCGCGATAGGTTCCTGCGGGCCGTGGCCGCTCGATTGCAGACCGAGATAGTCGAACCACGCGGCGCGTTCCGAGCCTGGATCGGCGATTTGACCGGGATTGCCGATGCGGTAGCAGTGCATTGCGCAGTGCAGGTTCACACCGGGAATTCCGTCTTTGTGGGGCTTGAGCACGCCCGCAATAACCGCGGGATCGGAAATGCTCGAGGAACATTCGTCGTGAATCACGACATCGTAGTTTTTTGCGTAGTCGGGGTTCCCATAGATTTCAATCGGCGGCTTGGTGGTGCCGTCCGAACTGTAAATGATATCGACGACGACATACGCGCGCTCTTCGAGGCCCTTCTTTAAAATGTCCTTTTGATTTTTATAATCGTGACAGCATCCGCCGCATACGAGCAGCGCTTTCAGCGGCTTGACTTCTTCCGCACGGGTCATTCCGAAAATCAGACAGCACGACATGAGAACGGCAAGACGACGCAACATGGATAAACTCTCCTGAAATGGTGTTCATTCAATTACACTGAAAATGAATTGGGGGCGGTTCTATTCGAAATAAAAGTTGGGATCATTTTGGTGCATGCATCTTGCCTGCATTTGAATTGCCGTTTGGTAAAACAATGCAGGCTGGAAGCCTGCACCACAATTCCGTTCACGGCATTTTGTTGATCGTGTTGCAGATCTCTTGAGTGATGCGTGTGCCGTCGGCGGCCTTGAGTTTCAGGCGGACGATCATGTTGTTGACGGACATCAGCCCCGGTATTTCGAGATGGACCGTTTTTCCGTCGCCGTCAAGCTTTGCGGATCTCACGTCGAGAGCCTCCCCGGGCGGTTCCGACGCGTTGGCGTCCCAGCGCCTTTCAGGACGCGTGGGCGAATAGCGAGCCGATCCGGATGCCGCCGTCCACTTTACGTTGAACCACCACGCAGAATAATTCGCCGGATCCTCGGCTTCCGATTTATCCAGCGCACAGGTAAAGGCTATATCGATGCCCGTTTTGGTGATGTGAAGTTGGGCTGGAAGATGCACGGGTTTTCCGGTATAGCGGACGCGCTGGAAGATGCCGTCGCGCGCCGCGTTGGTCTGCCACGCTTTGAGTCCACAGACATACAATTGCCCGTCGGCCGGATTGAATTTGGCGCGCATAATGCCGCTGGCGAATTGCAGCGGGAATTTCGCGACGCCACCTTGAATCTGCCCGTCGATGCGTTCGGTCATGACATGAAACAGGGCTGATTTTCCATACGAGAGATGCAGCAATTCGTTCTCGAACGGCCCCCATTTTTTGCTGTCGACAAAGATCTCTCCACCTGAGGAATTATCGACGCTCCACGGAATCCAGCATATCGGCGGATCGCGTTTGGTGGGCGTGGGTTTGGCCGGATCGGCGGCGGGAACAATGCCCAGGAAATAGCCCGGTTTGATTTCGTTGATCGGACATTCCGGCATCCAGTAGCCTTCGTTGTCGGAGCAGGTCAGTTCACCGTTCGGGCCTACGGCGATGCCGTTGGGCGCGCGCAATCCTCGGGCGAGTATCTCCAGCTTTTTCCCGTCTTTTGAAAGCTTCAGGAAGCAGCCGTTGTGAATCGATGGCTTGTCGTATCCGCCCTGAATCGGCCCGCAAGATTTCGCAAAATAAAAATTGCCTTCCTTGTCGGTCTGCAAGTCCAGGGCGAATTCGTGATAGTTGGGCATCACAACGCAATCGTTGTTGAAATTCTCGTAAAAGTCCGCTTCGCCGTCGTTGTTGAGATCGTGCAGCCGCGTGATCTGGTCGCGCCCCGTCACGTAGATTTTTTCATCGACGATTTTCAATCCCAGCGGCTGATACAGCCCCGATGCGAAGCGCTTCCACGACAGCTTTCCGAGCGAGTCGTCAATCCCGGATACAATCCACACGTCGCCGCTCCACGTGCACAGCGCGGCGCGTTTGCCGTCGGCGAAGAAATCGAGTCCGGCGAAGCGCATCCAGGCGTTCCACGGATTGGAATCCGGCGCGACGATCGTATCGACGATGTATGGCCCCTCGCCGGTGCCGAGTTCGCCGCGCGTCGTGAGTTCCGCGGTCCAGATCGGCGGCCCGCCTTTTGTCAGCGGCGTTAGGTCTTGCGGAAGCGTGTTGCTGCACACGCACTTGGCGCCATAGGGCGCGACGATGCCGCGCAACGTGAATTGCAAGGGGCCGTCGTGGGGCGGAATTTTGAGGACGATGCGCCCATTAAACGTATCCCAGGAGGAACCCGGCGGTGCGCCCAGCGTCTGGAATATGCCACAGACCGAATCGCAGGGCACGCGCACCGACACGCAGTCCGCGCAATTCGTTTCGTCGCCGGAACGGATGATTTCGGCCCTGCCGAAATCGAGTTCGCAGGCGAGCATCGTCAGCGCTTTTTTCGATGGACCCATATTGACAACGCGCGCGAATTCGGTGCCCGACATTTGCGGGACTTTGCAGACGCGCGGCATTTCGAGAATGGCACAATCGCCGATCGTATACGAAAAAATGACGTCGCGCCCACATCGGTAAAGGCCGTGATATTGCATCCAGGCTTTGGGCAGCGATCCGCGTTTGTCCGGGCGAGGGTCTGAAAATTTTCCGTCGATGGCCCAGCCGGGCGACGACTTGGAACTGAAATGCACCACGCCGCGCGCTTTGGGCTGGCAATTGTGGTTGCCATTGAATGCCACGCCGTTGAAATCGATGAAGCCGCCGGTCCATGCCGCGGACACGCGCATCAATTCCGTGTCGTATGCCATGCAGGCGGTGTTGTATGCGTCGCCGAAACGGACGACCGTGGCCTTCATCGTCGCGCTGTCGCGGCCGCAGGGTTCCATGCCCTGATTCAGCGTCATCGAAAGGAATGGACCGTAATCCATCGACTCCGAACGGCCGGTGCCCTGGCGATTGTCGTCGCGCGCGGCAAGCGTCGCACACAGAGTCAGCATGACAAGGACATGACGCATCAACACAATCCCGTTGGACGAACCGAAATTCATTCCGAATTCGCTAAAAATCAATTTATGCCGGAGGCATTCGGTTCAACCGCAGTGGTTTCACATGGAACGCAATAGATCGGCTGAACAATACGTAAAAAAGCGCGCCGCGCAACCTTTTTTTAAAAAGAATAAATATTGCTCGACAGCGTCCCCCTCCATGCGAGAAAGAGTGCTTTTTGAGCACATTTATTTTGGAAGATTGTGAATCGTATTGCAGATTTCCTGAGTGATCTTCGAGCCGTCGGCGGCCTTGATTTTCAAATCGACAATCATGTTCGTGACTGGCTTAAGGCCTGGAATTTCGAGCTGCACCGTTTTGCCATCCGCGGACAGTTTCGCCGACTTGATCGCGATCGTTTCGCCGGGCGGATTCACCGCGCTCTTTTCCCACTTTTTGGCCGGATCGGTCGGCGACCAGCGCGCCGAGCCGTAATCCTTCGTCCATTTTACATTGAACCACCACGCCGCATAATTGCCCGCGTCTTCGGCGGACTCCTTATCGAGCGCGGCGGTGAAGGCGATCTCCACGCCGGTTGCCGTGACGTGGAGTGCTGCCGGCAGATTGACGGCCTGCCCCGTGTAGCGCACGCGTTGAAAGGTGCCGTCGTGCGCCGCGGTCGTCTGCCAGCCTTTCATGCCGCTGACGTAGAGTTGGCCATCGGCTGAGTTGAAGCGTGCGCGGCTGATGCCGCTGCCGAATTGCAGCGGGAATTTGGCCACGCCGCCTTGCGCCACGTCGTTGACACGCTCGGTCAGCACATGAAAGAGCGACGATTTTCCGTATGACAGATGCAGCATTTCGTTTTCAAACGGCCCCCATTTTTTGCTCGTTACCCACACCTGGCAGCCCGACGAATTATCGACGTTCCACGGAATCCAGCAGATCGGCGGATCGCGCTTGTCCGGCGTGGGTTTGTCCGGCCAGCTCTCGGGAACCACGCCGAGAAATCCGCCCTGTTTCACTTCGTTGATCGGACAGACGGGCACCCACGAACCTTCGTTGTCGCCGCTGGTCAATTCGCCGTGCGGGCCGACGCCGATGCCGTTGGGCGCGCGCAAGCCGCGTGCGACGATGTCGAGTTTCGAGCCGTCCTTCGAGAGCTTGAAGTAGCAGCCGTTGTGAGGCGTGACAATGTCGAAATTCGGACCGCCCACGCCCGGCGTACCGCCTTTCGCGAAATAGAAATTTCCGTCCGCGTCAGTCTGCAGGTCCATCATGAATTCGTGGAAATGGTACGAGAGAATGAAATCGTTGTTGAAGCACTCGTAAAAATCGGCTTCGCCGTCGTTGTTCAAATCGTGAAGCCGCACGATTTGATCGCGGCAGGTGACGTAGATTTTTTCATCGACGATCTTCAGTCCCAGCGGCTGATACATCCCCGCCGCGAAGCGTTTCCACGTCAGCTTTTCGAGCTTGTCGTCGATGCCGGAGACGATCCAGACATCGCCGCTCCAGGTGCACACGGCTGCACGTTTTCCATCGGCGAAGAAATCGAAGCCGCCGAGCCGCATCCAGGAATTCCACGGATTCTTTTCGGGGATTGTGATGGTGTCGACGGCGTAAGAACCTTCTTCTTTGCCAAGCGTGCCCACGGTCGTAACAGTTTCGGGCCAGAGGGCGGGGCCGCCGCGGATGAGCTCGGCAGGATCGACTACGGTTACTTTAACATCGTCCCCAGCTCCTTTATCCACGGGAAACACATAGCGAAGCGTGAAGGTTTCCGACGTTGTGCGTTTGGGAATAGTGAGACTGGCTCGACCTAGTTTTAGATTCCATTCGGATCCTTTGGGTAATTTTTCACCGTGAACGCTCTGCAGCATTCGCATCGAAACATCCGGAGCGTCAACAGTCCCGCGCAAAATAACGGAGGTATTTTCAGGGTTCGTTTTATCCGCGTGCAGCTCCGGTCTCGACTTTTCATTGCCAAATTCACCGAGCAGTATCGTCGCCGGGTTTTCCGACGGGCCCATATTAATTGTCCGGGTCAGCAGGATGTAGCCTTCCTTCGAATAATATCCAAAGGATGGAACTTCAAGCACTGGGCAGCCCGCCACTGAATAAGAAAGAACGGTATTTTTACCCGAGCGGTACAGGCCCTTGTAATGGATCATTTCCTTCGGCATCGGCCCGCGATTGGCCTCTCGCGGATCGTCGAATTTGCCACCGACGGCCCATCCCGGCAAATTCGGATTAGAAAAATAAATCGTTCCCTTCGGCTTCGGCTGAGCATGATGGCTGCCGTTAAAAATCGTTCCATTCCAATCGATGAACCCGCCCATCCACGCGGCAGCGATCCGCATTGTGTCGGTGTCGTACGCGATGTATGCGGGATGGTCTTTGTCGCCCAATTTCACAACCGTGGCCTTGAGCACCGGATTGTCGCGGCCGTTGGTTTCTTTGCCCATGTTCAAGGTCATGGAAAGGAATGGGCCGTAGTCCATCGAATCCCATTTATTCTTGGGAGCTTCGCCGGAAAAAGCGACGTGAACGGAGAGAGAGGTGCAAAGGATGATGAGGAGTGATTTAATTTTCATGCGTCTATTTAAGAGTATTTTCGAAAAGGGAAAATGGAAAAACGAATATCATCGGCAAAACTCGCCGATATTCGTTGAATCGAAGGTATTGCGGGATATTATAGGTTCTGGAGACATGAAATGAATAGCGATCCTGAAGACAAACCGGCACCAGAATGCGTCAATGAGGAACCCGCAGCCTATGGCGCGAAAGCATTGCACGCTTCACTCGCGCCGGATGGGCTGCCTTGGCCGGAGGGATATTTTGATTACAAGTTGCGTGTGACGCTGGAAGAAGCCATCGCGTGGACTGGAGTTCGTCCTAGTCGTTATATGCATGGGCGGTCCGTTTATACACAGGCCGATCGCGATAATCCGAATTTTATAAATCGATATCCGTCGGAAACGGAATGGGCTTTGAAGCTTGAGGCTGCCGCTGAGCGGCGCGAAATGGCACGCGGCGAATGAACCCACAGCCTTTAGATATTTTCAATGTACGAATTCAACTCGGGAAATGCAGTGATCTGCGTCCTTGCATCGTGATTTATCTTGAGCGTAATAGCGCATCGTACTTTGTTATCGAAACAGATCATCATGATTTTCCCGCGACAGGATTGGATCGACGAAGTTTCATAATCGGCATTCAATTGGACGAAATTGAAGTGTCCAGGCTGAAGAAGCGTCTCGGCCGCCTCGAAGGCGATCTTGCCCGCGAATTCAAAGAGTGGTATGGACTGTAATGCCGGTTGCCTTGTCCGCCAAAATTTAAAGCGCTTGCGTCCGAAGTATTCCATCGCATAATTCAATCCGGGAAGTTTATTGGAGCGCCGCCGTTTATGGCATTGGCCGCAAAGTACGGAATCATCTCGGACGTTCACGCGAATTACACCGCCATGAAGATGGCGATGGAGCACCTGGAATCCGCGGGCTGCGACGCGATCATTAATCTCGGCGATCTTGTCGGTTACGGCGCGGAACCCGCGCAATGCGTCGAGGCGATTCGCGCGCGCACCAACATCATCTCGATCATTGGCAATCACGACCGCCAGGCCATGGGCGAAAAAGACGAGCGCATGCGCAAGACCGCCGCCAAAGTGCTGGAATGGACCGCGCAGCATTTGACGCCCGACGACATTGGCTACCTGAAAAATGTCCCGCAGGGCTTGGTGATCGAAGACACCTTCATTCTCGTTCACGGCTCGCTGGTCGAACGCGACGCCTATCTGCTTTCGTCCGTTGAAATCAACCGCAACATGAAGAGCATGATCGCGGATTTTCCGCTGGCGAAGATCTGCTTCTTCGGGCACACACACGTGCCCATGCTGATCGGCACGAAAGCCATCGTGACGAATTTGCAGGAAACCAAGATGTTCAAGCTGGACCCGAACGAAAAATACATGATCAATCCGGGAAGCGTCGGCCAGCCGCGCGACAAATGCCCGCTCAGCAGCTTCGGCATTTTCGACACGAAGAACTGGACAATGACGTTCATCCGCAAGCCGTACGATTACAAGCTCTCGCAGAAACTGATCATCGACAACGGCTTGCCGGAGAAATTCGCGCGCCGGCTGGCTCTCGGGATTTAGCCGCGAGAGGATTGCCGTCAGGCCTTCGGTTGCTGCTGCGTCACGCAATGGATCGCGCCGTATCCGCCGACCAGATCGTTGCAACGGATTCCGACCACGCTTCGTCCGGGGAAAAAATCGCCGATGATTCCTTTTGCTTTCTCATCGTTCTCGTGCCCGAAAACGGGTACGAGAACCGCGCCGTTTCCAATGTAAAAATTCGCGTAGCTCGCCGGCAATCGTTCTTCCGCCGGGCGCGTGTCGTGCTGCGCGCCGCGGAAGACTTTGCCCGGCATCGGAAGTTTGATCACGTCGAACGTCGAGCCGCGTTCGTTCCGGGCAGCTGCAAGGCGTTCGAAATTCTCGTGGAGCGCCTTGAAATTAACGTCGTGCTCGTCGTCTTCGTAAATCGTCGCGATGGTGTTTGTGGCGACAAAGCGCGCGAGATCGTCGATGTGCCCGTCGGTGTCGTCGCCGGCGATGCCGTCGCCGAGCCAGATTACATTGGGCGCGCCGAGGTATTCTTCGAGCCGCGCCTCGATCTGCTTGCGCGAGAGCTGCGGATTGCGGTTGGGATTGAGCAGCACGCATTCGGTCGTCAGCAGCGATCCCGCGCCATTGACATCGATCGAGCCGCCTTCCAGAACCATGCGCGGATGGAAGCACGGCACGTTCAAAATTGCCGCCGCGCGTTCGGGGACTTTGTCGTCATCGTCCCAGGGCGCGTATTTTCCTCCCCAGGAATTGAAGCGCCACGCAACGGCCGCGAGAGGAGCGATAGTCGCCGGCGCAAGTTCCGCGGCAGTTGCTGGGGACACGGGGTCGGCGGCCGGTGGAACGACATCGGCATTTTTTCGCGTGACGAAGATGGGGCCGTGGTCGCGCACCCAGGCGTCGTTGGTTGGAATCTGGTGAAACAAGACCGAGCCGCTGTCGACGCCGTGGTCTTTCAACAACGTGCGCACGCCGGCTTCGGCTTGAGCGTTGCTGACGGAAATGTGGACGTTTTCAGACGGGCACAGTGCGCGGACAATCTCGGCGAAGACGTGCGGAATGGGGCCGAAATTCCCGACCCAGGTGCGCGGATTGTGTGGCCACGACAGCCACGTGCCCTCGTGCGGGGCCCATTCGGGCGGCATCGAATAATTCAGAGGATTCGGTGTCTCAGCCAATTTTTCAATCATCCAAGCTGCGGGGTTGACATTTTGCGACTTGGATAGGATAGCTCGAAACGCCAATGAAAACAGCGAAAACGGCTGTTCGTAGTCCCGCCTTCAGGGCCTTTCAAAAGTCCGTCGCCTTGCGCGCCAGCAAAGCGATGGCTTCGCCGGGGTGTGCGGCGAAGCGCCGCAAGGCTCGCGCGACGTTCTTTATTTTGTTTTGCCGCAGAACCGAAAGGATGGCGTTGCGCAT
>JBBRQD010000007.1:0-99543 GCA_038227045.1 Planctomycetota bacterium | reverse complement strand
TATTGGCCCGCGCGTTTCTAAAGCGTCATTATCGCGCCGCGCCGGGCAAGTTGAACGAGGCGGTCGAGCAAAGGCGTATTGGGAAGATACGCCGTGCGAGACCAACGAAGTTCAACGCCGCCCGCCGCAAGCGATAATGATGCTTTAGAAATGCGCGGGTCAATAGTGCATTTAACGATTGAATGTATCTGCCTTCAGCGCCAACGGCGCGAACTATGATAGCCCAGGCAGGAGCCGGTACTCCGGCGCAGGCCTGGGTTCGCGAGGTTTTAAGATACCCAAAGCCCCAACGGGGCGAACTACATTCGATCGCGAATTGCTCTAGAATTCAGCGCGCGAGTGTCGCCTGATTGCTCCGCGCGGTTTCCGCCGCGAAGCCGCCATTGGGCACGGCGATGCCGATGATGTTGCTGAGCGCGGCGCGAATCGCCGCGCGCTCGGCGGGATGATCGACGGCGATGCCGCGCGTCGCGGCGGATTGCGTCACGCGCAGCGGGCTGGTCGAGGTGATGGCATCCCAGCGCAGCAGCAACGCGCTGACGCGAGCGAGTTGCGGGGCGCCGAGAGCGGCGAGCTTCGCATCGATCTTCGTCACCAGCGCGCTCATGTCCAGACTGTCGCAGACTGGCCCGAAGATCGTCGCCACAGCGGAAACGACCGAGCCGCTGCCGCCCTGCGGCACGCCAAAGATTTCGTAAACCTGAGTGATTTGAGCGGCAGTGAGTGCCATGGGTGATTCTCCGTTTCTCTTGAAATATAGAGATTGAGTTGCAGGCGGGCATGAGGGATGACAAGTTGACAAGGTGACAAGGTGAAACGGCACATGATTCCGAATTCTCATGCTGTTTCACCTTGTCACCCCCTCACCTTGTCATGCCCGATCCTTCGTGGACGCGAGCGCAACCCCTCGCGCTCGCGTCCCCAAAAAACTACGCCGCACTCGCGTTGTGAATCAACATCGCGCACAGCACTTCGCGCGCATCGTTGTACGCGGGACTCCAATTGGCCGTGGTGCCCAGGTCGGCGTTCTCCGGATTCGCCGTGCCGGCGGTCCATTTGGTGCCGAACAAGTGCGCGGCGAAATCGAAGTTCGCCAGCACGCGCCAATACGGCGCTTCGAAATCCAGCCGCCGTTCGGCTTCGATGCGCAGTCGCTGATGATAAATCAGGCCCAGCGAATTCTGGCCGAAGAGCAGCGTGCGGTATTTGGTGAACGAACCACCCACCGCGACTTTCAGGCTGGGGTCGTCAACCACGACGATCTTCATTCCGAACGCGTGCGGCAATCCCGTCACGACCGTGTAGCCGCCGACTGTGTCCACCTTGTAATTGCCGATCGAATCCTTCACCAGATCGGCGAACGCCTCGCTGTGGCAGACGAGCGTGGTCAGGCGGTTGTACGCGTCGCCCAAGGTCATGCGTGTGTCGTAAAGATTTGCGAGCGTCAACAGCTCCTTAGTGCCGCTGGCCGCGTAAAGATCCTTCGTGTGGACGTGGCTGGTGATGCTGTGAACCGCGGCCACGGCCGTTTGCAACAACCGCTGACGCACTTCTTTTGCGGCCATGTTGCCGATCTGTCGGCCGATTTCGCGTTCGACGGTTTCGCGCCGCACGCCGCGGATGAACACGTCTTCGGTGAATTTCACCGGCCCGGCGCGCCGGCGCAGAATCACCGCTTTTTCCTCCTCGCCGGTGATGTCCAGATCGGTGGGCGCTGTCGTTGACGTCACGTCACGCCGCGCGACCAGCGACGCAATGTTGTCGAAGTACGGCATGTCCACGAACTCGCCGCCTCCGCCGAGGCTGCTCGCATACATCCCAGACGGAACAGTCTTTACGACACCCAGCGCCTCGTCGAGCAACTGCATGTTCTCCACGAACGCCGCGCTCGAATACTCGCTGGCCAACTGCGGATCAAACGCGAATCCGCTGATAGTCGAATAAGCCATAGAACCTCCAAAAGTTATTGATGACTCCAGAGCCGCGCACGTAAGTAAGCGGCCAAACAAAATAAAGCCGCTTACTTACGTGCGCGGCTCTGGCGGATTTAAACGCTTGCCTTTACTTGAAATGCGCCTGCCTCAACCGCTCCAATTCGCGCGGCCGGTTGTGGACATAATCGCGCAGCCGGTCGGCGTTTTCGGGCTTGAGCAGATCGGTGTAGGCCAGCCCGGCGGTTGCACCGCCGGCGGAGCCCTCGCCGCCGTTCGCGCCGCTGCCGCCGATGACGCGCGCGCGAACCCAGTGCGGCTTGCGCGCCACGAGCTGCCGCGCGGCTTCATCAGGCGCGACGCGTTTGAGTTCGCCGCGCGCGTCGCCGTTCGGCACGGCGATTTCCCAATCGCCGCGTTCATTCCGCTCCGTGTGCCGCGACAGTTCGCGATACGCGTCTTCGGGATCGAACCAATCGACACCGGCAAGCGCGCGCCGCAGCACATTCTCGCGCTCCGCGCGATCGGCACGTTGCCGCAATGCATCGATTTCATTCGGCGGCGGCGGAATTTCTACGGGCGGCGCGCCTTGCGGCGGCGGCGAATCGCTCGGCTGAATCTCGTTTTCGGGCATGGTGCTCCTTTCTGTGGTGTGTGAAAATAATTCTTACTGTCGTTATCCCGAAGGGATTTAAGCCATTAGCCGGTGGTTGAGGCCGTACCCGGCCGACACCACCAGATTCGATTTATAAATCGTCCCGGACCCCGGCAGGGGTCCCAGATTGGAGGCTGGTCTACGAGAAGCGTGGATTGATCCACCAACATTGCTGGCACCCCTGCTGGGGTGCGGAAAACTAAAGCGTGCATATCCGGTGGTGTAGGCCGCAAACGGCCTCAACCACCGGCTAATGGCTTGAATCCCTTCGGGATTTCTGCAATTTGAAATCTTGTGTTGATGCGTCAATTTGAGAGATCAAAACTATCGGGCAGCTTCGCAACCGGCGGAGGCCCCTCGATTCCCAACGCCCTCGCCGCGAATTCGAGACACTCGTTCAAGAACGGTTCCAGCGCGCGAGCCAGCATGAACAGAATGCGCTCCTCGCCGGTCTTGAATCGCCAGGCCTGCGCCACGCCGCTTTGTTCGCGCGGAATGGCCGCGCCCGCGACGATGTCCGGGCCGGTGTCGTGCGCGCCCGGCATGCCTTGAGCAGCAAAGAGCGCGTGTGCGCGGAAGAGTAATTCGATGCCCGTCGGATCGAGTTGCACGAACGACAGTTCCTCCGCGTTCTCTTGCCCCGGGACGCCATTTCGCAATGGAATGTAACGCGTGACACCCAGTCCCAGCCGCGCCAGCTCTTCATCCCGCCGGCTCGTTTTCAGCGTCAAGATGGGATTGCCGAGCACGAAGAGATCCCAGACGAGATCGCTGAGCACGCGCGCCGCCGCGACATCCGATTCGGCCGCGCGGCGCAGCAGCGGGCGGCCGATGCCGTCCGCGCCGGGAAATGGATGCAGGAAGACCACAGGCACGCGGCCAGTAAATCCGTGCGCCAGCGGTGCATCCTCCGTCGCGCGCCATTCGCCGGCCGCATCGCGTTTCACGCGGTAGACGCGGATCGACGAACGGTCGATGATGCGATACACCCATTCCTCTTCGCACTCCGCGTCCCAGCTCGCGCGGCGGATTTC
Source organism: Planctomycetota bacterium (assembly GCA_038227045.1). Lineage (GTDB taxonomy): Bacteria > Planctomycetota > SZUA-567 > H5-PLA8 > H5-PLA8 > JANXLS01. The sequence goes on along the minus strand of JBBRQD010000007.1, from coordinate 95,923 downwards.
GCGTTCGCCGAATTTCACCCAGGCCAGCCGGCCGTCGGAACCGAAATCCCAATCGAGAATGTCAGGCGCCGCATACAGCGCAAGATAAGGGCGGCCCAGATTTCGCGCGGCCGCATCCGCAAGCGACGGCGCGTGCTCGCTGGCGTCGGGCGGCAACGGATCGCGGTCCAGCAGCGCCGCGCAAAAGCCATGACTCTGCGACAGACACGCGGCCTGCGTCGCCAAATCTTCGAACGACGTATGACGCCGTCCGGCTTCCTTGACGAATCGGATCATGCGCGCATCCTGAGGCGCTTGATTATCGATTTGCAGCCGCGACTTGAACAGCGCGCCAAGGCGCGAGGCGAGAATCTGCGGCGCTTGAGGAAAGAACGGCGTCAACTCCACGCGCAATGCATATTCGCTCTGCGGTTCAAGCCGGCCCTTCGGAAAATACGCGCTGCGCCATCCATCCGCCGAACGCTGTTTGACATTCGAATTCAACACGTCGTCAATCAACTGCCAGACGGGTTCGAGAGTCTCCAACTCAGTGCGCCGCGACATCAGTTGCGCCAAAAATCCCTTGGTCTCGGGCATAAATCCTCCGTTAAAATCGGTTTCAAGTTTCAAGTTCCAGGTTTCAGGTTGTCAACTTGAAACCTGAAACCTGGAACCTGAAACCATGTCGTCATCCGAACACACCGCCGGCCTGAAATGGATTGCCGCCGGTTCCGACGCCCCACAGCGCTTTCTTTTCCCTGGCCCACCAGGCCATCGCGAGCGCCATGACGCAGTCGTCGTGCATGCCCGATGGAGCGCCCATTCGCGCGCGCCGCAGCCCGCCGAATTCGCCGTCGCCTAGCCACGCGAACGCTTGCAATTCTTCAACGTGTGCCGGCACGTTGGCGATGGAGAGCTGACGGTGCGCAAATCCCAGTTGCAGGCCCACCAGAATTTCAGAACGGCTTTGAGCCGTGAAGATAAATCGCTCGACGTGCCCTCGATGACTGTCGCGCAATAGCTCCCAGATGCGCCTGCCGTTGCCGGTGTCGTCGACGATGGCAGGGCCGGGGAAGTGCTTGAGATGATCGAGGATCAATTTCTCCTGCACGCTCCAGTCCATCTGATTGAAACGCGCGAAACCATCGACGTGTTTGTCCGCGCAAGACAGGCTGCACAGCGCCGTGAAATCCACGCTCTGCCCCAGGTCGATGCCAGTGATGTATTTCATTCCCGGCCGCCCGCTTTTCAGAACACCGCCCGACACGCAGTCGTTCACGCCGGCGAAAACGGTATCGACGCCGTCGATGAATTCAGCGTCGAATTCCTGGCGGTAGCGTTCGGCGGTCATATCCAATCGATACTCGTTCAACTCGCTGGCCGGGATCAGTGGATTTGCGGTCGTGGGCAGTTGAATCGACGAGTACGTTTTCGAACGCTCCGGATTCCTGCCGAGCAGGAATAAATTATGCAGCCAATGATTTTTTCCGCGCGGCGTGCCGACGACGAACGCTTCGCCGCGCCGTTCCAGCAACATCGGTTTGATGACGACGTTCCAGGTGTACTCGGTGACGTCCGCGGCTTCGTCGATGATCACGAGGTCCAGCCCCGCGCCGCGCAGTCGGTCGGGCGTGTGCGCGCTGTGAAATTCAATGCGTGAACCGTTTTCGCAATTCAGCGCGTGTTCCGAAACGCGGTACGACCAATCCTTCAGCCGATCCGGATCATTAAGCAATGCTGTTGTCGCTTCGTCATCTTCTGAGTTGCGCTTGCGCTTCTTTCCCGGCGACACCATGCGTTCCTTCAACCAGAACGCCACGTCGCGTTCGACGCGGTCGGACTGCTCCTGTATGGGAGAAATCCACCACACGCGTCGATTTTTAAAATCCTCGCATTTACGGACCGCCGCGATCGCCGCCGTGACGGTCTTGCCGAAACGCCTTCCACAGATGGCAATTTTGTACCTGCCAGGCAGCGCCAACACTTTTTCCTGTCCTTCGTGCGGCGTGGGAATGCCCGAGTCGGACGGGATTGACATGATGGCCTCGCTAAATAAGAGTGGGCGCTACGGGTGCTCAAGAGCGTAGATGCGCGCTTCGAGCCCGTCGGCTCGGATGCTTAAGGAATTGATGCCGCTTGTGGCGGTGGATGTGGCGTTGTCGGCGCTCGTTTGCGCGGCAGTTGCGGCGCTGAGCGCTGCGGCTGCTGCGGTGCTTGCCGTGGTTGCGGCCGCCATGGCGTCGGCTGCGGCGGTTGCAGCCGATTGCGCGTCGGTTTCGGCATTTTCGGCGGCTGCGAGCCTGGACTCCACGATGTTGTTGAGTTCGCTCATGTTGACTCTCCTTTGTGAGGGTGATTGATTAGAAAATCGTACTCGTCAGGCGCCGACTTGGACGGATGTTCCTTCTTCGGGGCCGGACAGTCTGCGTCGCGTTTCAAGATTCAACGCCGCGCTCATCGCGCCAAGCAAAATCGGCGAACCTTTCAATGCGTAGCGCCAGGTATCTCCGCTTTCTTCGGCGCGCACCACCGCGATCATGCAGCCGAGCGAACGGCGCTGAATTTCATCCAGCAATTCACGGGTGGTAAAACAATGCGGCCCCTGAGCCGAAACAGGTTTCTGCGTCATGGCAAGTTCCTCGATTATAAATGTGGAAAGTGGACAGTGTCGCCAGAGCCGCGCACGTAAGTAAGCGGCTGTATCTTGCGTCCTCGCCGCTTACTTACGTGCGCGGCTCTGGAGCGCGGTTGAACGCTTACGAATAGAATTGCATACAAGGGCTACGGCTTGGCTTCTTCAGCGGGCTTTTCGCCTTCAATAATCGGCTTTAAAGATTCCTTCGCGCCTTTTCCCGTGCCGAGAAATGCAATGGCAATGACCAGCGCCACAATAATCGACGCAATAACCAGGGCAATCCGCACGTTTTTCAACATCTTTCGCTGCCAGACGAACTCCGGAAGATTTTCGAAATCCACCTTTTCACTCGGCGGCGGCCCGTCCGCCGGCAGCTCGCCTTCAATCGGCGCAGCGCCCTCTTGGCGCTCCGTGGTGTCTATGGAAATATCCGGCAATTCTTCGAGCATCAGAGGCGCGTCGGAATGGCTCGGATCCGACTCCGCGTGAACACCCAGCGCATCGGTTTTGGGATTGATGTGTGGCAACGGGCCGGTTTTGGGACGAATAGTCGGTAAAGGTCCAGTCTTGGGGCGTGCATGGATCGGTTCCGATTTAGACGCGGGAAGTTTTCGCGCAGGGACGCGCTGCAACTCCAGTTCATTTCCGTCGTGATTATGCGGATTCGGTTTCATGCGTGCCGATTTCCCCTTATCAGTGGTGATTACAACTCCTTAATAATTACCGCGAGGAACCGCTACATTCCAGAGAATTCAAAGAAAAGTCGCCATTCTGTGCCAGAGCCGCGCATGTAAGTAAGCGGCTTTATGTTGCGCGAAGTGACAGTCTTTGCCCCTTACTAACGTGCGCGGCTCTGGAGTGCTACTGAACTAAAACGGAAAGAGCTTCTGCGAGGCGGCGCCGTTGAACGTCAGGGTGTCCGTTTTAACCTTAACGCCCAGTAAGAAAGTCTGCGGTTGGCCGCCGCTATCTTTAGAGAGTTTAATTCCCGTCTGCGATTCCGACAGGGGGTACGTGGCGATTTGGCCGACTTTCTGGGTGCTCTTGATTTTCACGGCCGCGATCCCGGGCGGAGCATAGATTCCAAATCCGTTGAACAACGGAACGTCCTGGCTGAATTTCGGTCCAATGTTGATCACCGCATCGCCGGCAGAGCCGAAGCTTTGGCTCGAGGAATCGGGAACCTGAGAAATCAGGAATTTGGTCAGGAAGGCCGTTCCATCGAACGAATCACGAGCTCGGGTCGAGACGATCTGGAACAGTCCGCCGACTTGCCGCGAGCGATTGAGTCCATAAATCAGCCGGAAACGGCCGTTGCGATTGACCACCGAGTAATTCACCGGTTCCGTGCCGAGAAATTTTTCGCCCAGCTGAATTTGCACCACAACGATTTTCTTCGATTGGTCAGGCAGCGATCCGAACAGTGTGGCAAAATTTTGATTGCGCAACGACACGCGCAGAATCCCGGTTCGCGACGCCAGTGCAACGCGGACATCGCCGAACCGGGACTGGCCGAAAGAATCGAGCGTCGTGGTAAATGTCTTCCCACTGAGCCGCAGCGTAAATGTCGCACCGGCAAAATCGAATGTGCGTAAGCCGTTGGTATTGACAAACGCGGTGTACGAAAAAATATCTCTTCCTGGCCGGACAACGTTTCCCGAAATTGTGCTCGCGAATGTTCCCAAAACCGTTTCGACAGTATCCAGCGCGGTGATGCTGATGACCAGCGGTTGGTCTGGCGCGGTATTGGCGCGGTTGTTCGCGACTTGCCCATTGCTTTTCTGCGCACGCACCGTGAATGCCAGCGTGCCGCTTTGCAGCGGTCTTCCAGCGATCGTTCCATCGTTGAACAAGCGCAGCCCGATGCTCTCCATATCAGTAAGAAGAACGCCATTGAACACAGGGGATCCCGGCACGATGCTGAATGTTGTCGTGGCATCGCCGCCCAGCACTTCAATGTTGGTAATGTAATCCATTCCTACTTTGGCCTCGGAAAGGCGATCGTGCGCAAAGCGGAACATACCCGACGAGGAAGAGAAGGTGCCAATCCGAAACCGGCCGATTCGCGAAACGTTTGCAGCGTCAGTTACGGTGGCATTGAATTTAACAAACGAGCCGGCTGCGGCAGGAATCACGCCGAAAACTCGTCCCGCCGCTCCGAGATTCAGGCTTGTGGTGCCAATCGTCGAAGAGGTGAAAGTATACGGTTGGACGCCGTTTAGCGCCGTGAGATAGCGAACTATAGTGGAGCCGTAATAGGCGTCGCCCAGGTCGAAGCCGCTCGGATCGGAGGCTGTTGAACCGCCGCTCGGATATTCGGCGTCCTGCCCGGGCAACAAGAATGGATTCGAAAACTTCAACCCCGTTCCAACGGAGCGCGCAATGACCGACCCCTGGCTGTTTGTTTCCGAACTGGATTGAGAGGTTGCCAACGCGGCAGAAAACCCTATCAACGCACCCAATGTACCCATTGCAACTGCCCGCAGATATTTCGTGAACATGGCCCGCGCTCCTTAAAGAGAGAATTCTCTGCCCAATTTGTGGTTTGAGGAACGTTTCGGTTTACGCCTGACTTCCCCATCGCGAATTTGGCTCGCGAAGCTGGAATCGAACGAAAATAAACGCCACGTCCTAACTATCGAAGCTTACTTCGCAAACAACGTGCCTTGGCCTAAAGTGTTTATCTCTATTTCACCGTTGCGGTCTTTCTTCATTGGCAAACTTGCCGCGCGGTGCCGCTTCATTTCTTCGCCGGTGAGGCGGGCAGCAATACCGACGAAATTGCACCTTGAGCCGAGGGAGCGTTTTTTGAGTCCAGAATTTCGGCGTTCGGTTTGGGCTGACCGAGCGACGCATAGATCTCCGACAAATACCCTTCGCTAATCAGCACGCCCGACCGCGGTGCGGGTTGTCCCTGGCTGAGCCGCGTGAGTTTACGATCCCCGTTCACGTACTCGATGCGCTTCCCGCAACCGGCGCTCGAGCAGATCAGCAGCGCAATCCAGATTGCCGTCGCCATCCGAGCCATGATCGCGCAAGGCTCCTCTGAATTCCTGTTCCATGTCATGGTCCTGCTCCTTGTCTTGATTCTCAGTGCGCCGCCGCCAGAGAAAGAGTATGTCCGGCAGCATGCGCAGCAGCATTGAAATTAAAGGCCCTAGCGCCATAAGTACCTCATTTAGAAATACTATTTTCCATTTATCATTTTCCATTTCCTATTTTCCATTTGTCAAAGCGTGATGAGGAACCACTGCAAATGGAAAATTAGAAATGAAAAATGAAAAATGGTAAATAAGCCGTCAATGAGTTTTAATCGTTCTTCAAACAATCGGCGGGAGCGGAACTGCTCGTCGCTCCCCCTGAAAGTCCATCGGCGATGCCTTGTCCGAAGACAAACGCCGCAATGACGCCGCCCAGCGTGATGACCGCCTGGCTATCGATGTTGAGCCAGTTGTGCAGCCCGATTGCCAGCACGCCGACCAACGCCATCAGGAACTTGCGCCCGCCCAACTGGCCCAGAATGTTCATGCGAATCTCCGTTGTATGGGTAAATGAATTGACTATCGATATATTTTATCTACTTACATCCGAGCCATGCGATCAGTGACGCTTGAGCCGCCGCCCAGGCCGCCTTCATCCAGCGCAAATGCGTTCGCGTTTGTTCCGCGTTCTGTTCCAGAGTCCGCACGCGCAGTTCATGCTGCTCCATCCCCTTGCAATGCGTGTCGATGGACGCGCGCAGATCGCCGTGCAGTTGGCGGGTTTCGAATACCAGCTGCTCCAAATTCGCTTCCACGCGCGCCAGACGTTCCTTTGTGGGTAAGTAAGACATGAAACCTCCAAAGTTAATATAGCCATCGCATGCAGCTGGATCCTTGCGATGTGTGCCACTGGCAGCGGCCGTTTGCTGCCAGTGCGAATCGAAAAAACGCGCTGAATTTCAGAAAGGTCTCTGCCGATACCTCATGCAGAACAAGTGATCGATTCTCCGCCCGGTTTCCGAGACGTTGATCCGTCTTGCCGATCGCGTTTGATCGGCGTCAGCCACCAGCGCAGATAATCCTTCGCGCGCCAGCCCGCAAGCCAGAGGTAGTAAGAGCGCTGATTGGGCTGCGAACACTCCAGCGCCGCGAGGCACATCTCTTGCAACAGGTCGTCCTGCGTGCTCCTGTCGTGAGGACTGAGCGCGGTGGCAAGGCGTTTGAATTCAGTGAGCAATTCGACCGCCGCCATGCGCGGTTCGAGCAACGCTTCGTCCTCGGGCGCAATTCCCGCGCGCACGCTGCGCGCGGGAGTGTTCGCGGGTAAATCAAGCGACGAGTACATTGTTTCCGCAACGCTCTCTGTGGTTTCAGTTCTGATTTCTTGAAGGATCATGTTTTTGTCTCCAATCGTATATACAACGGATGAATTATTGAGTTTTGACACAGGGGTTTCGAAAAAGTTCGAAATCGCCTTAAATCGTCTGAACGGCATGATACGTAACAAAAGATCACGTCATTCCTGCTCTGCAAACAACGTTTCCTTCAAGCTCAAATACTTGTCCAGTTCGCTGGCGCGAACCAGCCACGCTTTTCCGAGTTTGAACCCTGGAAGCCGCTTGCTTCTCAAGTGGCGAAGCACCAGATTGCGCGACACGCCCAACTTCTGAGCGACTTCATGCGGGCGGAGAAATTCTGGCCTTGCATCCCGAGCCTCCGTCTCCTGACCACCTTGTTTTTGGATATAAATGGACATGGCAAACCCCCTTTTACCTGTATGCCCGTGGTAAAATTATGTACATGCGAAGACGCAACCGACGACGGTTGTGCCAAAACGCTAAATTGGTGACTAAAATCGGTGTGGTGAGTAAATAATGATGTACTTCGTCGGACTGCGGGCGGAGATGGCGAGCGCGGAAAAATCGGCTGCACATCTCAAACTCGGGTGCCGCGAAGCGAGTCCCTCCCCCTCTGCGGAAAAATCCAATGCGTCAAGATTTGTCCGGATAGAAGGGACGCCGTCTTGCGACGTGCCGGGCACCCAAATCAGCCTTATATTACCCTAAATAGAGGAACGATGCAAGTGTAATTTCCGCGAAAATATCGGACGGTCCGATAATTTATTTAAGTCCATTGAGCGAATTGACGAAAGATACGGCCCGTCTCGCCAGATACTTTCAAGTTCCCTCCTTTATCCGTCGATAAATCCAACTCAAGGGTTTGGGGATAATCGAATGAATCGAGTCGTTTGCCCGGTATGCAAAGCCGGATTTGAAGCTCGTTTTACGCGCGAAAATTGTGCGATTAATTGTGTCACGTGCGGAGTTGCGTTTAACGCCATTGCGTTTCTGCCGAAATCGGATGCGCCGCGCGAACGCTACACCGGGCCGGTGTTGATCGATCCGCCCAAGCACGCCAGCACGCGAACCGGCGGACTGCCGTTTCCCGCGCCGGAAATCAACGAAGCGGGCGGTACGACCGTGACGCTCGACGCGCCCAAACCACGCAAATTTCCACCCGAACCCGCACCCTTGCCGATACTGCCGAAAGCGCAGAGTCTCGGCAAGTCCATTTTGATCGGCTCAGCGCAAGGCCCCGCGGCTCTGCCTAAAGGCATTCCGGAAACAAATGGCATTCCAATTCCGAAGCCGGACGCAGAAGCGAAACGCATTCCACAGATCGTCAGTCCAGCAATCGCCGAGCCTCTGCGCGCGAAGAAAGCCGGACGCCGGCCCCTCTTGGAAGGCAGTTTTGGAAAGTACGACATTGAAGGCGAGATTGCGCGCGGCGGGGTCGGTGCAGTGTTTCGCGCCCGCGAACGCGGCACGGGAAAACCGTTCGCGCTGAAAGTTCTTATCGAAGGCGACGACGTCGGCGAGACTGAGCGTGAACGCTTTCGCCACGAATGCGAAACCGCGAAGGCGCTTTCGCTGCCCGGAATGGTTTACATTCACGAAGTTGGCGAGCAGGACGGCCGCCCTTATATGGCGATGGAATTGGTCGAAGGCAAGTCGCTCGACCGCGTAATCAGTGAGCGTTCGCTCACCGTCAATTCGTGCCTGGTGCTGATGAAGTCCGTCGCGGGAACCGTCGGGGCGCTGCACGAGGCCGGCTACGTTCACCGCGATCTCAAGCCCGGCAATATTCTGCTCGATCAATTCGACACGCCGAAAGTCGCCGACTTCGGCCTCGTCAAATCGCTCGACGAAGTCACGCGCATGACCGCGTCGGGACTGGTCTGTGGCACGCCCGCGTACATGTCGCCGGAGCAGGCGCGTGGCGAAGGCAAGAACGTCGATCCGCGCTCGGATGTCTGGGCGCTCGGCGCCGTGCTCTATGAAATGCTGGCCGGCGAACCGCCGTTCAAAGCCGACAACGCGCTCAAGCTGATGCTGCGCATCACCAAGGAACAGCCGCGCAAATTGTCGCTCGCCAACCGCAAGGTGCCGTGCGAGGTCGAAGCCATCGTCATGAAGTGTCTCGATAAAAATCCCACGCGGCGTTACGCGAATGGCCGCGCGCTGGCGACCGATATAGCCACATTTCTCGAGGGCGGAAAACCGCAGGTCTCCACGCAATCGAAAGTGCGCCAGATCTTCACCGTCGCGTCGGCGAACCGCGCGAAAATAATTCCCGTCATCGCCGCGTCCGTGGCGATTCTGATTATCGGCATCGTGGCACACGCGATCTTCTCGACGCACGACGCCTCGCCACTCGTCGAACAGGGCATTCAAGCGTTGAAAGAAAATCCGCAAGGCGACGAAGCGAAGTTGAAGATCGCACAGCGCTACTTTCAGGACGCCATCGCGCTCGATCCCAAAAACGGCCGCGCCTACCTGGGACTGGGCGCGACTTTCGCGCGGCGCGGCATCGACCGAAAAACGCATCATGTGACTAATCAGAAATTAGTGGACGACGCCTTCCGCGCAAACGATTTCGCCGCGAAATACGATCCCAAACTGCAAACGGAAATGCTGGCAACGGCCGCGATGTACAACATGTGGCTTGGGCAGTTCGAAAAAGAATCGTCGTTATGGGAGCGTCTCGTGCGGCTGGAACCGGCGAATCTCGAATTCAGAAAATCGCTGGCGATGGCATACTGGAACGCCGGCGTCGAGAAGCGCAAGAACGAATATTACCAGCGCGCGGTGATCGAATTCAAAACGATCCTGAGCGCCAAGCCGAATTATCCGCAGGTCGCGGATCACATCAAAAACATAGAGCGCAATTTCCTGATCCAATCCGCCGCAAGTACCGTCAGCATGGCCGGGCGGAATTGAACGTGGCGGGACCGTCCCGGTCTCGAAATGCTGATTCGCTCTACAAATTGAGAATTCCAAAGCACTCGGGACCGGGACGGTCCCGCCACGAAATATATGCTGATCTTCGAAAACGCCACGCTCATCGACGGCACCGGTTCCCCCGCGCGGCGCGCCGATATCGCCGTTGAAGGCGAGCGCATCGCCGCCATCGCTGAAAAATTTCCCAACGAAATGAAAGCGTCCGCCGAGCGCATCGATCTGCACGGACGCGTGCTCGCCCCCGGCTTCGTCGACATTCACGCCCACGGCGAACTCGAACCGCTGCTCGACAACTCCGCCGCCGGAAAAGTCGCCAGCGGCGTCACCACCGAAATCAGCGGCAACTGCGGCCACACCCCATTTCCATTATTCGGCCCGCTTCGCGCGCGTTTTGAGAAAGAAAGTGGTGAGTGCGTCTCGCACTCACATCCCAACCCTCTCGAACTCAATTGGTCCACGGCCTCAGAATATTTCGCGGTCCTAGAAAAAAATCGCAGCGCCATCAATCGCGGCTTCCTGCTAGGCCACGGCTCTCTCCGCGCCGCCGTCAACGGCTACGCCGACAGCCCGCTCGGCACCGACGGCAAAAACAGCATGGCGCGCCACGTCGAAGAATCGCTCGATGCCGGCTGCTTCGGCCTCTCGACGGGCCTCGTTTATCCGCCCGGCTGTTTCGCGCCGCGCGAGGAGATTGCGGACCTTGCCAAAATCTGCGCGCGCAAAAACGCGCTTTACACCAGCCATATACGCAGCGAGTCCGACGAACTCGAAGCCGCCATTGACGAGACGCTCGACGTCGCCCGCAGCAGCGGCGCGCGCACGCAGATTTCGCATCTGAAAACGGCGCAGAAACGCAACTGGCACAAGATCGCGTTTCTCGAAAAGACGCTGCTCCAGGCGCGGCGCGACGGCCTAGATTTTCACACCGACCGTTATCCCTACACAGCGGGCGCGACAAGCCTCGACACGATTCTGCCGAACTGGGCGTTCGCCGGCGGCAACGCCGAAGAACTCAAACGCCTTCATGACGATGCCATCTGCGCGCAGCTCGAAGCCGAAGTGCTCGCGCTCAATCCCGCCCCCGATTACTGGTCGAGCGTGCAAATCGCGAGCGTCGGTAACACGGTGCTGAACGCCGAAATCGCCGGTCGCACGCTGGCCGGCATCGCCGAGCGCTGGAAGGTCCGCCCCTTCGAAGCCTTCCGCCGCATCGCAATCGAAGACGACCTGCGCACAGGCGCGGTCTTCTTCATGATGTGCGAAGAAAATCTCGAAACAATCCTCTCATGGGATTTCACAATGATCGCCAGCGACGCCACCGCGCGCGGCATCACCGGCCCCACGGCCCAATCCTCCCCGCACCCCCGCACCTTCGGCACCTTCCCGCGCGTCGTCGCAAAATACGTCCGCGAACGAAAACTCTTCACGCTCGAAGAAGCCATCCGCCGCATGACCAGCCTCCCCGCCGAAACATTTTTCATCCGCGACAGAGGTGTAATCAAGCCCGGCGCATTCGCGGATCTGGTAATCTTCGACGCCGAAAAAATTCAGGACAAAGCGACATACGAAAAGCCAAATCGATTTCCAACGGGCATCGATCGCGTTTATGTTAACGGGGAATGCGTGGTGAACGGTGGGGTTATATTGGATGCGCGGCCGGGGAAGGTGTTGCGAAGAGAAGGATGATGCATTACAGCACCAAAGGTGCGAACTTCTATAGCCCAGGGCGAAGCCCTGGGAAAAAAGAGCAATTGAATAAACCAAAGCCCCAAAGGGGCGAGCTAAAGGACCGCGGCCATGCCTCAATCGCTCGCAAATATTTTGGTCCATTTGGTCTTCAGCACAAAAGACCGCGCGCCCTTGATCCCGTCCGACATTGAAACCGAATTACACGCCTATTCGTCACAAGTATTCGAAACCTGCGAATCGCCAATGATCGCAATTGGCGGGGTGGAAGACCACGTGCATATTTTGTTCCGATTGTCGCGCACGAAAACAATGGCGCAGATCGTTGAGACGATTAAGACGGATACGTCGAGATGGATCAAAACAAAAGGCACCGCATACGCGCGATTCCATTGGCAATCGGGCTACGGCGCATTTTCCGTCGGACCGGTGGACTATGAAAAAGTAGTGCGGTACATTCGAAGTCAAAGAACACACCATCAGCGAAAAACGTTCCAGGAAGAATACCGTGAATTGATGCGCCGGTCGGGGCAGGAATTGGATGAACGGTACGCGTGGGATTAAGGGGAGGAATACGCGAGCGCGCCTTTCAGCACCAAAGGTGCGAACTTCTAAAGCCCAGGCCGACAGGCCTGGGTAACATCGATAGAAGCATCCCAAGCCCCAAAGGGGCGAACTAAAAGGACGACGGATAAAACGAAGGCGTTCTTAGTTCGCCCCTTTGGGGCTTTGTATAAATTTGTTGCCGATACCCAGGCCTGTCGGCCTGGGCTATAGAAGTTTGCCCCTTTGGGGCTGAAGACAAATGCGCCTATTTTTCGCTCTGGGTATGGAATGAATAAAGAATCGCAAAAGCGCCCGTGGTTTCAGATCCATCTTTCGACGGCTGTCGTTCTGATGTTCGTGGCGGGTGGATTGATTTGGGCAAACATAACGCCCCAACATGGATGCCTTGAGCTTTTGTACGGGGACGTCGAGAACGTGGTCATTCATAGATGGCATACCGATTACCAAGCGACCTGGTATGGTTTTCCGTTTTTCGTATACAAACCTAGAGGCGATTTTCGATGTTACGATGGCTATCAACGAATCATTACCAATACACTGATGAATTTAACTATTCTTTTCGGAGTGGGATGTTTTCTGGAGCGACGCCTTTATAAAAATAAAAATTCACTACTGTTGGTTTACCTCATCGCACTATGTTTGCTTAGTTGGCTGACTCTTCAAATCTCGTTAGATTAAGTACGCGTACAAGGAAAATCACAACCATGCCCCCCCGAATCGGTCTCAACTGCAGCCTGATGGACATGTCCGATCCGCTCAAGGCGAAGGCTGTCTGTCACCTCAAATACATCGACGCCGTCGCCAACGCCGGCGGCGTGCCGATTGTCATTCCGCCATGCGCGGATCGCGCGCTGATTGAGTCGTCGCTTTCGATTCTCGATGGCTTCTGCTTGATCGGCGGGGCCGATTATTTGCCTGAGCATTATGGCGGACACGCGCAGCCCGCGGAGGATTTGATGCATGAGCGGCGGCACCATTTCGATCTGCTGCTGGCGGAGATTCTGTTGAAGCAGTCGCGCCAGCCCGTGCTGGGAATTTGCGGCGGGCATCAATTGCTCTGCATCGCGTCGGGCGGGGCGCTCGTTCAGGATCTGCGTTCGGAATGGACGCCGCCCGCGAAGGCCGCGAGCACGCTTCAGCATTCCGACGACGAACGCGCGAACACGCCGCAGGCGGGCAATGTGTATCGCCACGAAATAACGCTCAAGCCCGGCAGCCGCATCGCGCGCATCGCCGGATCGAATAAGATGCTGACTAATTCGTATCATCATCAAGCGGCAAATCCGCAGCGGCTCGGCGCGGGATTCGTCGCGACAGCCTGGGCGCCGGATGGCGTGGTCGAGGCGCTTGAATTGGAACAGGGTGAGCGCTTTGTGCTCGGCGTTCAATGGCACCCCGAGCGCATGACGGACGAGCGCGAACACCGCGCGATTTTTGAAAGTTTGGTCGCCGCCGCGAAGTCTGAATGAGCATGAACAGCCTCGCACAAAGACGCAAAGAACACAAAGAAGCACAAAGAAGACAAGAAGTAGATGGAAGAATATAGATCAAGTTTTCACATTCTTCGTGCCTTTGTGCGAGAGATTTTTAAGCGTCTGAACGCGAAACAGTTTTTGGGAATCAGTCGATGATCACATTCATTCAATCAAGACACATGGTGTTGACAATGATCCTCATGCTCTGTGCGTGGGTTCATGCCGAAGATGAGCCGAAGCCTGAAAAGGATGAGGATGCGCCCGTTAAGCGCGCGGCCAAGCCGTCGGAGAACGGCATGGAACTTTTCAGTTGGCATGTGAAGGGCGAGGAGGTCTGGCACTTCGCGCTGCTCCCCGCGCCCGGCGTCGAAAAACTGAAGACCGTCGAGTTTGTCACGTCGAAAGAGAACGCGCTCGACGGTGTCGCTGCGCTGAAGAAAAAATTCGCGGCACTGGCGCTCAACGAAAAGGTCGGATGGTTCAACATGCTCGATAAAAAGGAATCCTCGGCCGGCGACGCGATCTTCGATTTTCCGCCGAAAGAGATTGTCAAGGAACTGGAACTGTATTGCACGGTGCTGAAAGTTCGCCTCAATATTTATCAGACGCGGAAGACGCAGTAGTTCACGGTCTATTGCGCTGCCCGGAAATTTCCGGTATCCTGTGCCCCTCAATATCGCGGGGGTGGCAGTGCAGACGGTTGCCGGGAACAAAAACAAATACCTGATTGCGGCGGTGATTTTTCTGGGCCTGTCGGTGTGGCTCGCGCTGGCCACGTCCAGCGGGCCGGGAACTAAATCGCATGGCTCCAACGGCGAAACGCCCGCAACAATTCATTCCGATTCCGTCACGCCCCAGCCCAAAAACGACGCGCCTTCCGCGGCCGCTCCGTCGAATGTGTTCATCGGCCACGATAATCTCCGAAAAATCAACACGATCTTTACCACGCGAAAAAAGTCCGTGCTGTATCAGGCGCTGGTGCGCTACGAGCCGGTCGATGTCCCGTACGAGTCGGTTCCCGGCCTGAAAGAAATTCTCCAATACTACGGCCGGCAGGGGCGGGAATTGCCGCGGGTGCTCAAGCGCATCGATCAGGAAACGGAGATGACCACCGACAACCTCGGAACACCGCTGCGGTTCATCACGGGCATGAAACTCTACGTGAATCCGCTCGACGGCAAGGTCGTCGCGTACGACATGGCGCAGACCACCGGGGGCCAGCCGCAGCGCATGATCGGGCATGTGAACAAGAACGGCGTGGCGATAGAGGTTTATCGCGGCGGGCAACTGGCGGACAAACAGGAGGTCACGTTTGTCCGCGACACGTTCATTCCCGTCGAATACGAATTCATCCATCAATGGTACGAACTCAACGCCCCGACCAACCGCGAGGCGAAGGCGAAACGCGAGCAGGTCAAATTTTCGATCTTCGTCCCGGAGGCGATGGCGCAGGTGCTGCTGGTGGTCAAGCCGATGGGCGACGCGATGATTCCGGTCAACGACGCGAATTACGATTGCGCGCACTACGAAGTGCTGACCGTTTCGACGCAATCCGCCGAGGGCATTTTCGCGCGCCAGGAAATGTGGTTCGACAAGGAGAGCGGCCGGATGATGCGCCGCCAGGATTTCGACGCCAGCATGGCGGAGAGCGACGCGCCGGTCACCGACCGCGAACCGTATCAGCGCATTGAACAGCTCGGGCGCTTGAGCGAACTGCCGGTGACGCCGCCGCCGGTGCCGCCCAAAGCCGCGGATTATCTTTGTGATCGGGAATTCAAGTACAAAGTCAAGGCGCGCGATCAAGACATCGGCCAGGTGCAAATTCGGTTTGCGAAATACGAGCCGGGCAAAACGGAGCTGCCTTTCGTGCCGCAAAAAACGGACGAAACACCGGCGTATTTCTCGACGGCGCGCGTGCGCATGGACACGGGCGGGTCGCTGCGCAACGAAGTCGCGGTGACGCTGTACGACGCGCAATGGCGGCCGATTCACTACGAGACGCACGGTGAGGAAAATGCCGGCGTGAAATTGGATTATCACATCACCGCGCGAATCGGTGGCGAGAAAATACGCGTCGCCACACACCGCGATGCGCTGCCCGAATTGAAGACTTCCGCTGCGTATCAGGGCGCGCTCGCGTGCAGCGAGATCGGCCTTCAATTCAAAAGCGGCGACGGCGAAAATGCATGGCGCGATCCGCTCAAGCGCGTGCCGGTCGGCGACGATGAGGCGAAGGCGCAGGAATCGGAAGCTGCGCCGCGGCTGCTGGACCAATCCTGGACGCGCGCGTTTCCGGACGGGATTTTCATTTCGGATTTCAACCGCGTCGAACACCTCGCGCTTCTGGCCTGCCGGCTTCCGCTGCCGCCACTGCCAAAAAAAGAAGACGATCCGGTGACGCTCGCCTATCAAAAAGCTGCTCTATACCTGGTGCGGCAGAATCGGTGCGGAGTGCTGCTCTTCGAAGTGCGCCCGGAACCCAGGCCCGTGCTCACTGAACGGCAAAAAAAGCGTCGGACGGATGAAGAACTAAACGAGCCGCAGCTATACGTGGCCAGCGCCAGCGCCGCGATGATGCCCTGCCACATGCTGCTGGCACCCGACGGCCGGATTCTCGAATTGAGCATGAAGTACGGAGCGGGCGACGTGACCTACACGCTGGACGACCCGATCATGCGGCACCGCGAAGAAGCGGCGAAGAAGAAAAAATTGCAGGAAGGGCCGAGATTGATCCGCCCGCCGTGGTGGTAATGGGTAAGACATATTTCGACCGATATCATTGGGCCGCGCTCCTCTTTATCATCCTGATCGCCGCTGCCTTGCGCCTGCACAATCTGGGCCGCGCGCCGCTCTGGTTGGACGAACAATGCCAGCTTGCCGCCGCGCAAACATCGACGATTGCGGAATGTTGGACGACGGGCGGACAATTGGGGCCGATCGGCCATGTGAGCTTTTTCGATACCTGGTTTGTCTGGCACGCGGGCGGCCATTCCCGAGCATGGCTCAGGCTGCCCGCCGCGCTGTGGGGCATTGCCACAATCGGGATGGTATATGTACTTGGACGGCGTTGGTTTTCCACATCCGCCGGGTTGTTCGCTTCGGCGTTGCTCGCGGTAAGTGGCGTACATATACAATTTTCGAGAGAAGCGCGCGGTTATGCGCTGCTGGTATTTCTTTCGGTGTTCTGGGCGTGGCTTCTGGATCGGTTCGTGTCGCGTGCGACGTGGGCGCGAGGCGTGTGGCTATTTATAGTTGCCGAATTAGCGCTGCAAGTACATCCTGCTTTTGTCATTGTGGTCGCCTCGCTGGCGGCAGCACAATATTTTTCACTGTGGATCGAGGCTAAGACGACCGAAGGCGCAACGCCGCGAAATGTGGCCATCGCCGTCGGCGCGATTCTCGCTGCGACCGCCGTGATTTTCTGTTTGATTCCTCGTGAACTGCCGATTTCGACCACAAACAAACCATTATCCGATTCGCTGATTTATACTCTTCTCGATATATACAAGACATTACTCGGTGGTTATTGGGGTATTGCCAGTTACCTCATTGCAATTCTGGCCGTAACGGGGGCTATAGCGGGATTGCGCGACAAACACGCGCGATGCGGGATGCTTTGTGCCCTGAGCGTCACGCTTGCGGGTGCGCTTCCGATTATCGTCGGGCATTGGAGCGGCGCGGCAGTCTTCGCGAGGTATTCATTGTACGCGCTGCCCTTCATACTATTGCTGCCTGCGTATGGTTTGGATACGTTAATGCATTGGTTGTCGAGCAAAGAGCCGGTGCGATGGGTTGCGGCGGTCGCGCTGGCGGCGGGCCTGTTGGTGAGTATGTACATACAGGGGCGCTCGCCTTACGATCTCGAACGCTTCAAGGAATCGCGACCGGATTGGCCGAAATTAGATCGATGACTGAAACGAATTGCCGCTACTTCTTCGCGAAGTTCTCCCGAATTTCGTTGAATTGCGCGACACGTTCAGGTATCGGCGCGCTTCCTCCGAACGTCAAGAACACTTTGAACGCCGATGCTCCCGCGAGGTCGAAGAATTGAATGCTGAGCGTGTTGACACCGTCCATGTGGCTCGGTTTTTCGACCGCGAACGCCGCCGAGATATTTTTCGGGCGGATGTGCATGTCGAGCGAGGGAGTCTGGACATTGAAGAATTCGCCCCACGCGCTGAAGTTTCCGAACTGGCCGTTGGCTTCGAGCGTGACCGCGCCGTTGGTGCAGATGACGTGGACTTTTCCGAGCGGTTCGAAGGCGCGCAGCAGTTCGTCCCAGCGCACGAGGTCGAGTTCGCGCGTCTGGCCGGCCGGCAGATGGCGCACGATATCGGCTTCGGGAATGCCCAGTTTTTGCGACAGTTGCATGGTCATCGCGCGCGGATTTTCAGCGAGCGCGGCGGCGACGGTTTCGGCGATGTTTGCGGCGGGCATTGTCTAGCTCCTTGTGAAATTCGATTAGTTTACTTTATCGCAGATGAACGCGGATTAACGCAAATTACCACAGATAAAATCATTGAATATATTCGCGTTCATTTGCGATCATCCGAAATTTCCATGCGCAAATGGATTTACTTCTGTTCGCGGATTGGGCCGATTTGCACCATCCCGGTTTCGTTGAGATTGTAGATGAGCACGGAGATGCGGTCGATTGCGTTGCGCGGCTCGAAGGGCGTGTCGTAGGCTTTCCACGGAGTGGGGCCGGCACTTGATTTCATGTCGCCCATTTCGAGCGGGAAACGCAGATTTCGGTTCCAGCCCGGACGCACGAACACCGCGCGCGATTCGTAGACTTTGTCGTCTTTGGCGTGGAACATCAGCGACACGTTGAGCCCCTGTGCAAGGTTTGAATGCAGATCGAAGACCAGCGCGCGCGTCTTCGAGAGATCGCGTTCGCCGAAGCGCGTGATTGCGGCTTTGAACTTGTCGCCCGCCTTGCAGGAGACGCGGGCAATCGTCGCTTTCTCCGTCTTGTTATCCTGGAATTCCAGCAGCGTTTCGTTGCACCAGACTTTTTCCGCGACCCAGGCCGGTTTGTTCCACTGGTCAATGAGCACGGAGAAGTCGTCGAGCACCGGGAGCGCCGGACCTTTGTAGCGGTATATTTTTTCGAATTCCGCAACGGTTTCCAGAGGCGGCGGCAGTTTCAACCCTTGCGGTCCCATGCTGTAGGCGACCAGATTCATGCCGAAGCGCAATGAACTTTCGAGCATCTCGCCGTTGGTCAAATCCGTGAGCGATTTCATTCCGGCATTCATGCGCGGATCGATCTCCAGGCCGTCAGAGTAATCGTTGCGCGTGTAAATAATTCCGGCGCGGCGGTGAATCAGCGGCGTGCCGCCCACGAGATCCACGACTTCCGCATCAGCGCCGGTTGCTGCTGGTTTCTGGGGCGCCGCCGCCGACTTTTTGGGATCGGGCATGAAGGCCGCTTCCATGAAATCCTGGCGGTACTTGTCGCCCGGCGGAATGCGGAAGCCTTTGAATCCTTTGCTCAGATCGTAGCATGCCAGAAAAAAATCGTGCTCGACGGGAAGCCGTTCGAGTTTTGCGCCCGGCACGAGCAGCGGCACTTGAGGGCGAAACGCCTCGTCGAATTTCTCATAGTCGCTGGCCGAGGAATCGTTCACCCAGAGCGTACCGCCGCCGGCGATATAACCGCGCAAGGCGTCGATTTCGGCCGGCTTGAAAACCACCGGAAAATTGGACGTGAACATGATCGCGCGGCATTTCATCATCGCGTTCAAGTCGCTCACATCGACGGTGGGGACGGTCACTTCGAGTTCCGGAAGGCCCGAGCGTTCGATGAACGCGCTGCGCAAATGCTGCAATGCGGTCGGCGATGAATTCCAGTCGGCGGAATGTTTTGCCAGCCCGATGGCGATGCGGATCAAGCCGCCCGTGTACGGCGAACTGATGCCGCGATGCGGCGGGCCGGGAATGACGCCGACGGCTTTGGCCTTCACTCCGCCGCCGTCTTCCAAATCTTTTGAACCCATTCCGCGCGCAAGCGAAACGCGCTTGTCGTTCGCGCCGCCGGGGCGTCCATTTCCGCCTGCAATGCCGCTGCCGCCGATACCTCCCAAACCCAAGCCACCGGAACCACCGTTTCCGTCGAACGCCGTGCCGCCGGCCGCGCCGGTGCGCCCGATTCCATAGCCGCCACCGCCGCCTCGTCCGTTCAAATCGCCTCCGCCAGATGCGACGCCCGTTCCGGCCGGCTTGATTCCGCCGCCGCCTGGCGGCCCAATCGCGAGCGGTTTGTCGCCCATGCCGCCGGGGCCATCGCCGTTCAATCCGAACCCGCCTGGCAGGCGTCCGGCTGGGCCGACTCCCGTTCCATTCGGAATTCCGCCCATGCCATTGCCATTTCCAATTTTGATGCCACCGCTTGCCACGCCATTTCCGTTTCCGCCGCTGCCGGTGCCGCCTGTTCCATTCCCGCCGGTGCCTTCAATCTGCGCGGAGGTCAGTCCGGGAGCGAGCGAACTGCCGCCGCCTTTTCCGCCGGGGCGGCCATGCCACTCGTTGCCATTGCCATTTGGCAAACCAAAGTCTGCCGTGCCTTGTCCCGATCCGCCGGTTACGAACCCCTTGCCGTCGCCGCCCAGTCCGCCGCCGCCCGCTGCGGTTTTTCGGCCTGTTCCACCGAACCCACCGTCGCCGCCATTGCCGCCGGATCCGTTTTTGCCGCTGCCGGCTTGTGTTCCGCCGATCAACGAATTCCCGTTGCCCGATCCCTTTCCGCCGCCCAGTCCATCGCCACTCACGCCCGCGGCTTTTGCGCCCGGACCGTCACCGCCGTCAGTGCCAATCGCCAGCGGTTCTTCGCCGCCACTGGGCAATCCTCCGCCGACGCGGCCGAATCCCGCTCCTGCATTTGCGTCGCTTGTTGAATTTCCAATCAACGCGCCGTTTATGCCGCTGCCCACGCCCGCGGAGGAATCCGCGACGGGAAGCGAACTTGTTCGCGCCAGGGCCACTCGCGAATCGCCGGGTCCGGCGTCAAGCGAACCCGGCGTTCCGGGTGCGCTTAGAGCCAGCGGAGTCAACGGTGCATTGAGCGTACCGAGTCCTGGCGCGCCCAGTCCTGACTCCAGCGCCGAAACCGGAATGTTCCGCGCAACATCGGTGACCGGCGCTTTCGGATTGGGCTTTACTTGCGGTGCCGCGGCCGGCGTATTGTCGAATGCAAGCGGCGCATCGCTCGCCACGTTCAAGGGCGCATCGTCGGAGACTGGCGAGGATCGCCGAGCAGGTTCGGCCGTTTCGACGGGTTTGTGCGGAGCTTCGGCCGGTCTCTCCAAATTAATGGATGAATCGTTGCGTGCCAAAGCGGCAGATGGAACAGCTTGAGTAGCCGGCGCGCTTTTCGAAACGGGAGCGACGTTTGCGAAATTTGTCGGAATCGCGATAGGTTCCGGCGTGGTCTGAATTGAGGAAGCGATAGCCGCGCGGGGCGTGTCCGCGGAAACTTTTTCAGCCGCCGCGGGTTTTTCTTTGGTGACGGGTTTATCGGCATCGAAGGCCAACGGCGCGTCATTGGAGAGCGGCGCATTCGGCGAACCGCGCGCGGGTTCGGGCACGTCGGCCGGTCGAACGGGCCGCTCCACTCCGCGCGCCGCGTCCAAATTCATGGGGCCAGGGCGGGGCGATGCCGGTCCCGCTCCGGGCGTTGGCAATTCCACAGGCCCCTCTTTGGAAGGCAGCGCGGCCTGAGCCAGCACCGGCGCGCGCTTGTCGTCGCCCGCGCCGCCGCCCGCGTGCAGCGCATCCAGACGGCGCGTCTGCTGGTCGCTCAGCGACATGCCGAGACTATCCTGTGCGTCGAGCAATGAAACTTCAATCGATTCGGGCAGCGCGTCCATAATCGCTTTTTGCGGCATGGCCAGGGAGAAAATGATCAGGTGAATGATCGCGGCGTAACACACATAGCGGACACCGGATTTCTTAATGAAGAATTTCGCGAGCACGGCGGCGAGAATCAAAAGCAATACAATGAATGCGATGATCCAGTTCAGCAGCTTCGGCGGTTCGGGCTGAACGGGGGCGACGGCCTGTGTGACGAAACGCTGCACGCGCAGATCAACTTCCTGATGTTCTCCTCCGCCGTCGATGAGAATCGAGCCGGTCTCCGTGTCGCGCGCGTCGGGGCGCGGGCGCACCGTCACGGAAACGCTTCCGCGCGCGGGCAGAGTCAGGTTGAGCGTCGAAAGCGGCAGTTCCTGTTTTGCATCATTGAACAGAAACGCGAGCGGCGCCGGTGCCGGGGGCGGGGCAGGGGCGACTGATGGATCGTTGGGCTTCGCTTCCACATTCTGCGGCGCGACCGGAAACGCGGGAACACTCAACACGATTTGCAGCGGTTCGTCGTCGTGCGAAACAATTTGCAGCGTCTCGAAGGGTAATAATTCGCCTTCGGTGATTTTAAAAAGCATGCTTGTGGGTGTGACGTGGAACGCCGCCGCATCCACGACATTGACGGCCTTCACGCTCAATGGAATTTCGATTTGTCCGACGCGCGAAGCGACGCGCAGCACCGTTTCGTAACGCCCGTCTTGCGCGTCGTCGGGAATCGTGAGAATAAACGGAATCGTGGCCGTGCCGCCGGGCGCGATGATGATTTTAGATGGGAATGTCAGTGCGGATTCGGGCAATGTGACGCCCGCCACGCGCGGCTTGGCGAATGGTTTCGCGACGGAGAGTTCGACTTCGACCGGTCGCGCCGAATCCGCGCGAAGCACGATCTTGCGCTCCGCGTGACGACTGGGATAAACACGCCCAAAATCGAGTGCGATCAAATCGCTTGTGACGCCCGGCTTGATGATCTTCGCCGACCAGCGCACTTCAGATTTAAATGGACCCGCCTCAATATTTATGGAGCCGGCCGCATCGCCGGATGGCGCGTCGGCCGGAATTGTCAGCGCGAACGAGGTCATCCATCCGCCGTCGCGCACGGCGAGAGGCGCGAGTTCAGGCTTGAAAACCGATGGAGCCAGCGCGATGCGCGGCACGATGGGAACGGGCGCGGCACTGTCCCATTTCAAGACGATGTCGCGCTTGAGCGCGTCGCCGGATTCGACTGTGCCGAAATCCAATTTTGCATCGACGCTCAATTTCACGGGCGTCACGCGCAGCGAAACGGGAACGCGTCCGCGCTCGCGATTTGCGGCATCGGTAAAAGTCAATTCGTGTCTCAGATCGCCTGCGGCGGCTGTTTCGGGGATGCTGAATTCCAATTCAATTTCGCGTCCTGTTTTGTCGAGTATGAACGCAACGAATGGCTGGTTCTTCAGGAGTGGGGACGCAACGGATTTGAGCGAGATCGTTCCGCCGTTTGTCGCAAGTTTCAATTTTGCTTTGATCGTTGCTCCTGGAAACACGTCGCCCAAGTCGAGCCGAGCCGGCTCCGCTTTGAAGTCGACGGGCAGCACTTTTACACGCCACGGTATTTTGACGCTCTCGACGCCCGCCAGTTCGAAGCGAGCGATGCCGCCATACTCGCCGGGCGGAAGCAGATCGGGCAGTTGGATTTCCAGCCGCTGCGTGCGTTTTTCTTTTGCTTTCAAAACGGCGGGCGGCTCGACCAGGCGAACATTTGCAGCCAGCTTGTCAGGCGTGTTTTCAAGCGCCGTCTTGAACGCGCCGCCGCTGCCGCGCACGCGCAAATTAACTTCGCCTGCCGCTGTGTCGCCCGCGAACTTTTCGCCGAGATCGTACACTCCATTGACGAGCAGCGCCGGCGGCGCGGTGCGTTTCAGCAAAAACGGCGATTTCAATTCGCGCCGGAAGGGCTGACCTTGACGCGTGCCGGACACGACGATGTCGAGCGTTCCTTTGTTGAATTCCATGTTCTTCGACAGAAAATCGAGGCTCTCAATATCGGCTGCATAAACGCCGTCGCCGTGTTTGCCGTCATTGAGCAATGCAATCGTGGCGCGTTCCGTTTTGTATTCGTCGTTGACGGTGATGACGTATTCGAAGTGTGCTTCGATGCGCGCGTCCGCCACGGGTGCGGCGCCATCATAAAGCGAAACCGCCAGGCGCGGGTCGTTCGCGTCAAATTCGACAGGCGCGGCGGGGAGTGGGCTGGCGCGGAAAAAGAGCGGATAAAGGGGCGTGCGCGCGGACGCGGCGAAATGTACCGCCGGCGTCCCGCCGGCCTGTTCCTTTCGTTCCCACTGCGCGGACCATTCTCCATGCGCGGGTTTTTCGGTGAAATTCTGGGGGTTCGAAGCTTCGCCGCTCGCCCAGTTCTTTCCGTCGGGAAGCTGCAGTTTCAAGACGCCCGGTTTCTCGGAGACCGTCGCGAGATACAGCGCGCTGCACGTCGGATCGACCGGCACGCGCACCGATTTAATTGCGTCGTTCAGCTCTGATGTGGAAATCGTTCGGAGCCGTGTGATGCGGCTGACGATCGCCGCGTAGGCTGCGGAGATGTCGTTGTCTTTTTCCGCGTCGGCATAGCTTCCGCCTGTTTCTTCGGCGATGCGTTTTAATAATTTGCGGTCGGCGTCGCGGCCGAGCGTCATGGTGTGAATGGCGACACCGGCTTTTTGCGCTTCGAGATGCGCGTTGAGGTACTCGCCGGGTTCCTGGTTGCCATCGGTGAAGAGCACGATGGCCGCACCGTTGCGGCGGTCGGGTTCGATCGCATTCAATGAATGGCGGATGCCGCCTTCAATGTCCGTCAAGCCCACCGCGCTGATGGCGTTGATCGCGTTTTCAAAATTTCCGGCGACGGGCGTGAGCGGAATCAGCGTGACTGATTTGCTGTCGAATTGAACGATGGCGATGCGGCCGATTGCCGCCGAATTGCGCGCGGTTGCGATGAAGTCGCGCACCGCCGCGACGCGCTGCCGCTTCGGATCGCTTTCGTTCATCGACCACGATCCGTCCATCAATAGCACGATGTCGATCGGCTTCGAACCGAACGCGACGCGCCCCGGATAGCGCAATTCGCCGGACGCTTTCGCACCGCCGGCTTTGGCAAAACTCCAGCGCGCCAATAATTCGAGCGGAACGTTTTCCTTCGGCGGCGCGAAGCCGCGCACCTGCACGATCCATTCGCCTGGCCGCGAGGAGCGCAACGCCAGCACACGGCCCGTTTGCGGGGCGTCCGCGGCAGGTTCTTTCGCTCCCGCTTCAAGCAGAATGATACTCACGGACGGCAGCGCGTCTTCCGGCGCGTTCTCTATTAGTAGAGGGGGCAAGCGCAACGTGAATTCAAGCGTGTCGCCATCGTGGAAAGAGAGCGCGCCGTTGGCGGGCCATTCAATGGACGCGCCGCCGGAGCGTGCGTCCGGAATGTCAGCGGCGAATGCGGGGGCCAGAATGTGCGCGAGCACGGACGCGATCAGCGCGCAAAACCGCATAGAAATTGAATGCCTGGCGCATCGCATATGGCAGGCTCGACGGGACCGGAGAGAGCAGCACGAAACGATCTAGATGTTATACCCGTGTGACGGCGGTGCGTCACTGGAATACGCAGATCACTTTTTGGCGCGCGGCTTGGTACTGGACGTGGTTTTTATTCCTTCAATTGATTACGATGTGCGAACCGTTCAATATCAAAGGAGAACTCTCATGCCGCAAAAAAATGTGCTCGACCTTTTCAAGCTCGACGGCCGCCGCGCGCTGGTGACGGGCGGATCGAAAGGTTTGGGCAAAGTCATGGCCACCGCGCTCGCTCAGGCCGGCGCGGATGTCGCCGTCAGCAGCCGGCATCTTGAGGAAGCTCAAGCCGCTGCAACCGAAATCGCTCAGGCCACCGGGCGCAAAACGTTCGCGACGGCTGCAGATGTGTCGATTGCCGCGGATGCCGTGCGCATGGCCGGTGAAATTGAACGGGGCTTCGGGCCTGTCGATATTCTGTTCAACAACGCGGGCATCAATGTTCGCGGCGGGATCGGCGAGATGAGCGAGAGCGACTGGGATTCGGTGATTGCGATTAATTTAAAGGGGCCGTTTTTGTGCGCGAAAGCGTTTGGGCCGGGCATGGCGAAGCGCGGCTGGGGGCGCATTATCAATATGGGTTCGATTCTGTCGATCATCGCCATTCCGGGCCGTGGGCCGTATGCGGCGTCGAAGGCCGGCGTGGTGAATCTCACGCGTGTCATGGCGCTTGAATGGGCCACGAAAGGCGTCACCGCGAACGCCATTTGTCCGGGGCCTTTCGCGACCGAAATGAACACGACGCTGCTGAAAGATCCCGAAGTGTACAAAGCGTTCATCGCGAAAATTCCCATCGGCCGCTGGGGCGAACTACACGAAATTACCGGCGCGGCAGTGTTCCTTGCATCCGACGCCAGCTCATTCGTCACGGGCTCCGGGCTGTACGTCGATGGCGGGTGGACGGCGCAGTAACGGCAGACATGCGGTAAGTTCCATAGAGGTTTCATAATGGAAGTTCTCTCACTGACGGATGTGTTTGACGTGACTGTTGCGGTTGGCCCTAGGTATCCCCACTTTAAACTTCGAGGGGTACCCGTTGGCCCTATGGCAATTCCGAGGTGCGCCCAGACACAGGCGGATGCTACAGTTTATAGTTTCGACATGTGGCGTGGTGGAAGAACTTTGGATTGTATAGACAATGATCAAGGCGTCTTGATGGTCTCCGAAAGAGTACGTGATCTTTTTTCTAAATGTCAATTTAAAGGTTGGAGCGATAGTCCGGTCAAGCTTTTTGATAAAACGGGCGCCGAAGTTAAGGGCAATTTCTTCAGGTTGGCAATCAATGACTATGCCGGCGAATTGGATTGGGAAAAGTCGGCCGCAGATTGGAAAACTTGGTCTGGCGGAACCCGTACGCCGTGGGGGTTTCGCCAAATATATTTCGATACATCCCATTGGAATGGCGATGATTTTTTCATGCTTAAGAAATTTGGACTAGCAATACTTGTAACCCGTCGTGTCGTCGAGGCATTGAATAAAATAAAAGCAAAAGGTTTCAAATTTGTGGAAGCCAAAGATTTTAGATCTGGTGTATAACGGGACGTGCACGAAATCGGGCCTGTGCCGCGCGGGCATCATTAAGTTATTTCTTTTCTGGCTGCTTAATTTCGACGGGTTCCCCGTTGGGAAGAACCGGCGAAATGATCTGCGGGGCGCCGCGTTCGAGACCTTCGCGGTGTTCCTCGTACGTGCCGGATTTGATCGCTTTTGGGATGAGCTTCAGATGCTCGGCGTCGGCCTGGGACATGGGTTCGAGCGCGCAGGGTTCGTGGGCGACGTGCGGCGTCAGGAAGATCAGCAGTTCGGTCTTCGACTTGTCCTTTTGCTTCCGGCCGAAGAGCAACCCCAGCCCCGGAATTTTTCGCAGCACCGGGATGCCCTGATTGTTTTCGGTCTTCTTGTCTTCCATCAGTCCGCCGATGACTACCGTCTGGCCGTCTTGCACACCGACGCGCGTTTGCGCGGAGCGCTTGGCGAAGACCGGCGCGTTGACGGTCTCCGAGATCGGCACGGTTGTACCCGTCAGGCTCGACACTTCCGGCGCGACATCCATGATCACCAGCCCGTCTTCGTTGATGTGCGCGGTGACGTTGAGGATGATGCCGATGTCCTGGTATTGAATCGTGTTCACCGTCTGCCCCGTGTCCGTCGTGCGGCTGCTGACGATGAACGGCACTTCCTGACCGACGGTAATGTTCGAGGTCTGATTGTCGCTGGCCACAATCGACGGGCGCGAGAGGACTTCGAGCTTTCCTTCGGTCTCCAGCGCGCGCAGTGCGATGGTTACATCGCCGGTCAGCACTTTGGCGATCGCCCCCGTGGTCTGGCTGGCGACTCCGAAATTGGTCAGGACGTTTTTGAGCGCGCCGTTGGTCAGCACCGACGAATCCGTTCCGACGTCACTGGTCTTGTCGTGCGTGACTTCGGCGATCAGCACTTTGATGATGACCTGCCGAACGGGCTTGTCGAGATCCGCGATGACCGACTTGACGCGGTCGAAATTCTTCGACGGCGTCAGCACCATCAATGAATTCGAATCGTTGTCCGCGACGATAAAGACTTGGCCCGTCAAATCGCCGGTGACGCTGCTTGTGCCCCCCGCGGAGGTGCCGCCTGACGCACCCTGGTTGAAACCTTGCGCCGCGCGGTTGGCGTTGTTGTTGCCGCCCAGATTCGCACCGGAACTGGCGTTTGCGCCGGAACTGAATCCGGAGTTGGTGCGCGCCACGTTGGTTCCGTTTCCGGCGTTCGCACGCTGCGGCGCGGAACTGCGCGAACCCGAACTGCCGCCCGATCCGAAGAGCGAATTCAAGACGCTTTCGAGATTGCGCGATTGCGCGTTTTTCAAACGGTAGATGAACACCGCCTGCTCGGACGCGGGATTCGCGTCGAGATCCTTGACGATGCCTTCGATGACTTTCAGCGTGTCTGGCGCGGCGCTGACGACCACCGCGTTGGTGCGCTCGTCGGAGGATGCGGTAACTTTCGGCGGCTTGTGGCCCTGCTCTTTGTCCTGGCCGCCGTCGGGAAGGCCCATTTGCTGTTGCCGGATGCGCTGGAATAAATTCGCCTGGTTGTTCTGTTGCGGGTTCGTGTCGCTTTTGAAGATCTCGTTGATCAGCTTTGCCGCGCTGGCCGCGTTGGCGTATTTCAATTGAAAGACTTTGACGTCCGCGACGGTGCTGGTCTGCGTGTCGAGCGATGCGATGATTTGCAGCAGACGCTTGATGTTCGCGCCGGTGTCGGTCACGATCAGGGTGTTGCTGGTGGCGTTCGCGGACAAGTCGGCGTAGCTCGGAATCAGCGGCGCGAAGTCTTTTTTGAGCTGCACGGCGTCGACGTATTTGATTGGAATGACTTGCGTGATGACTTCGTCGTTTGCCTCGACTTTGGTTGGATCGCCGCCGGTGTGCACGGGGATGTTGCGCTTTTTGGCTTCATCGAGCTTGACGATTTTCAGGATTTTTCCGGTGCGGATTCCGACGAAGCCCTTCTCTTTTAGAACGGTGTTGAGCAGTGTGATGGCTTCATCGACGTTCATCGACTGTTTGCTGATGATGGTGATGCGTCCGTCGATGACGGCGTCTTTGACGATCGTCAGGCCGGCGGAGTCGGAGAGCTGCTCGAGGACCGTGTCGAGCGCGGCGTCTTTGAATTCCATTTTTACGGCGACCACCGGCTTCTTGTCGTCCTCGACGGCGAACGTGGCGCTGCCCCAGCACGCCAGAACAGCCAGCGTTACGACCGATACCGTCTTCATCTATTTGTTCCCCTCAGCCTGTCGTTTGCGCTTCATTTTTTCGAGGATCGACTCGGTCGGATCCACTGGCGCAACCGCCCCCCCTTTGGCCGCGTTTCCGGCGCTCGACGTATCGAGCGGCTTGGCAATGGAAACGCCCCCTTGCAAATTGCTTCCGAACGCGATGCTTGCCGTCTTCTCGCCCACGACAAATTCCAGCGCGTTCAATGTGATCTTGCCGACCTTGCCTCCGGCCAGTGTGTCGCCGGACTTGACGGTGAGCGTCTTTCCCGCGCGCCGGTCCTCTAAAAATGCCAGCGTCACGCCGTCCTTGTCGACGATGCCCATCAAGACAATGTCCGCTTCAGCATGGCCGCCGGTTTCTTTTGCATGTTCGATTTCGCGCTGCGCTTCGCGTTCGTTAGCGGTGTCGCGATCGGGCTCCGCTTCGCGCGTGGAATCCGACTTGCGTTTGCGCTGGTCGCGCGAAAACAGATTGCGGTTGAGCAACTCTTTATAGTCCGACAGTGACAGCGTGGGCGTGCCGGGGGAATCTTTTTCGACAGGCTTTTCCCGTTCGCCCGCCATGGCCGCGTGCGCGCAGGTCGCGGCGGTTAGAAGAGCCGCGGCGGCGAGAGATCGAGTTGTCCAGCACGTCCGATGCGCCACGTCGTTGGGTTCCTCATTTTTAGGGGCTAGGATTTAGGGGTTAGGGATTAGGGAACTACACTGCATTTTTTCCCCTAGCCCCTAACCCCTAGTCCCTAACGCCTAACTCCTACACTGTGCTACTCTTTTGCGACTTTCTTCCCGGAATCTTTTTTCGCGCCGTTATCCTTTTTTTCCGGCGTCAAATACAGCGTCGAGATGCGGAGCTGCAGCGTCAGGTCTTCGCTGTCGGCGCGCGAGCCAAGTTGCATCTCCGTGATGCGGGCCGGAAATTTTGCGGTCTGCAGCTTGAATAGAAACTTTATCATCGCTTCGTTGCTTCCGGACGCCGACGCCTGCACTAAAATTTCGCGCAGTTCTTTCTTCGATTCGACGTAATCCGGCTTCACCGACGCGATCACCACGCCCGTTTCGCCGGCCCAATCTTTCAACGCGCCCAGCACCTGGCGCTCCGCATCGGACGGGTCGCCGGCCAACCCCTGGCTGCGGCGCTCGGCCCACTTCGCTTTCAGCGCCGATTCCTGGCGGCGCAACCGCCTCGCCGCGTCGATTTCGCTCTCGTCCTTTGCGCGCAGTTCGGCGAGCTTCGCGCGCTGGGCGAAATACGGCTCGACGATGAGCAGATCGACGGCCAGCAGCAGTGCCACCGACCCCACGCTCCAGGCCAGAATAGATTCGCGTTTGCTAAGAGCCATGATTCTACTGCTTCCAATAAATGAAACTAATCGCAAACGAGACGTCCGTGTTTTTTTTGTCCTGCTTGTTCATGTACATGAGCTTGACGTCGCGGAACGCTTCGTTCTTGTCGATGCGGTCCAGGACTTCGAAATAGCGTTTGTCGTTGACCGCCTTCGCCGATAACTCGCAGCGAAAATCTTCCTTGACTGAGAGCTTCGTCATCCAGGCGCCGCCATCGGCTGGAATCACGTCGGCCAGTTCTTTGAGGCAGTCCAGAAGGTTCGGGCGCTTGTCGTACCAGCCCTGCGTGGATGCGTAGCGCGAGACGAATGTTTTGGCGGATTCGGTGTCGGCTTTGCGCGCGTCGCTCTGCTGCTTGAGCGCCGCCAGTTCCGCGGAATCCTGATACCAACTGACCGCGAGCCACCCGGCGCAGATCACGGCGAGCAGGGCGGTCAGCGTCATCCAGCCCTTGACCCGTGCGAAAGCACTCCGCGGCTTTTCGACCAGTTTCGAATCGAAAAAATTCAGCGCGGCGGCATCGGGCGATTTGCCGAGGCGGGCGAGCGCGGCGGCGTGGCTGAAGCGCTGTGCGTTGGGAATGCCTGACGCATCCACTCCGGCGAATTGAGACAGCGCGCGAATCGGGGCGTCGAGGCCGCGCGCGAGATCGGCGATTGCGCCGGCGCCGATATGCGCGCCGTTCCACAGTCCGACTGGCGCGGCGGAATCGGCGGCACGCATGGCCAGCGCGCGCCGGCCTTCGGCCGCGGCCGGCACAATCCACGCGCCGTCTTCGGAAATCGACGATGCCAGAACGCATGGCGCGACCAGATTGCCGCGTGCGAGCACGAGCAATTCCGCGCCAAAGGGTCCGATGCTCAAGAGCGTCCCGGCTTCCGAAGCCGACGCGAGCGCCAGCGCGGAGGAGGTGAGCGTGCGCGCGGAGAGTCCGGCGGTTTTCAAAATCGTTGCGATGTGTTCGATGCGCTCGCTCAGTGCTGCGGCGAGCAACAAAGGCCGCGCGCCTTGACCATCCGCTTCAGTGGCGTCGCCGGCGACGTAGTCCAGCACCAGATCGGTGGGCTCGAGCGAGAAATCGCGTTCGGCCTGCAAGCGCAGCATCCCGGCGAGATTTTCAGCGTTCATTGCGGGCGCGGTTTTTTCCTTCAACATCAGCCATTGCGTGGGCAGTCCGGCGACCGCCTGTTTTGCGCTGAATTTATTTTGTTTCAAAAACGCAGCGAACTTTTTTCCCAACAAAGCGGGCTTGTCGAACGAGTCGCCGTCGGCGAGCGCATATTCCGCGGCCCTGAGCAGCTTCGCGGATTTCGCATCGTAGGCGAGTTCCGCGACTTGAATCAGGCCCGGCCCGAAGGCGATGCCGAGAACCGATTTTGCCATCAGCGCGATCCTCCAAACGATGAACTCGATCCCGCCGAATTCGAACTTTGCGGACTTTGCGAATTTCCCGAAAACGGAGTCGATTGCGACGCCGGCGTTCGACCGACGCGCAGATCTGACAGGATTTGAGGATCGAGCGGCCAGCCGAGATGCGTCATGTCTTTGCTAAAGAGAAGCTTTGGCGCAGTGCCGCTGACATCGAAGACGCAGCGCAGACGCTTGAAGCCGCGCCCGTCGCCGCTGGCGGCCACGATGTCGGCGGAGAAGCGTTTTGTTTTCACGGTGACGAAATTCGAAATGCCGACCGCTTTGGCCTGAGTCAGCGCGGTGAGCACCCAGGCGACGCTCGTCAGATCCGCGCCGCTCGACGTCCGCAGCGCAACCAGCGCGTCTGCATCGGACGCATCCAATCCTGGCAGGCAGCTCAGCACTTCCTTTGGCGCGGTATTCACGTTCACGCGGCCTTGAATTATTTTTCCCGGATCGATTGTAATCTTGTCGGCGACTTTTTTGAATTCTTCGGGAGCCAGTCCCAATTTGTAATAAAAATCGAAGATGCTGCGATAGGGTTTGGCGGTGCGTGCCTTGGCCAGAATCTCGGTCATCCTCGAACCGCTGACGTATTTTCCAAAAAGCTGCGTCAATTGCGCGATCGTGGCGGTGTTGATGTTGGTGCGTGGTTTTCCGTTGGCGTCGGTGTTGGCTTCCTGGCTATAGACGGTGAGGTACTTCATGATTCCGCAGCGCGCGTTGCCATTGATGCCCGAGAGGCCGACGGACGCGTTTCCGCCGCTTTCGGTCGCGTCCACGACGCCGTTGTGATTCGCGTCGGTTGCATACAACAGATCTCTCGTCGCGCCTTTGACGAGCAGAATTTCTTCGAGCGTTTCAAACGGCGCGTTCTTGCAGTAATACGAATCGGGCTGAAGCTGCTGATAGTATTCGCTCTCCGCGCCGCCTTGATTCGAGACGTTGTCGTCGGCATCGCGCCAATCGACGATGGACGCGGCGAGATCCGTGGTCATGTTTGGGAGCGCCAGAAGCTGATCGTACGTGGCAGTGTTGAGGTTGAGCTTCGAGGCTTCGTCTTGAAGTCCGAATGCATACTTGGTTTCGTCGGTTCCGTCCGGGCGCAGAATCCAAAAATAGCCGTCGCCCAACTGGCTGGCTTCGCAGATCATTTCGGTATCGAGTGAAATCGGATCCTGGTTGTTGGTCAGATGGTTGTTGACGTACGCGATCGCTCCGCGCGCGATGCCCGCGGCTTGAAGCGCCGAGGCGCGATTGGCCGCGGCCTGCGACTCGACGCGCATCTCGCGCACGAAGACCAGCAGCAGGCTGGAGAGAATCAGCACGGTCGCGATGGCGATGATCATGATGCTGCCGCGCGGCCGTATTAAAGAACCGCGACCGCAAGGGAGCGGACAGCTTGAATTCACCATCATTGGCCGCTCCCATCGGCGGCCTGGGCCGCGGAGACGCCGCAGGGAATTGCGAAAACGCGCGTGATTCGGTAGGCCGAATCGTCGCCGGTTTTCGCGTCCGGCGCGTCGAGTTCGAGCGTCGCTTCGACCGCCGTGGGCAGAATGTCGCCTTGCGCTTTCGAATCCCAGTCGTCGCGCCAGAGCGTGCCATCGTAATAGCGCAGATAAAAACTGCGGATGTTGCGGCACAAAATCTGGACGCGCGGTTCGGGCGCTTTGTTGGGAAGCAAATTGTAATAGACGCGCCGCACCAGCGCGGGTTTCGCCGAACCTTCAGGCGTTTCGATGGACAATTCGACCTTGCGGATGTCCGCTCCAGTTTCGTCCTCGCGCGGCGTGTTGGCCGACGAATAGAAGGAGAGCACCACGGCCGCCTGGGAATCGGTCGACGGCGCATGCAGCCCGCCCGTGGTTCCGTTCAAGCTCGAATTCGAAGTGGACAGTCCGCTCGATTTCGCGCCCATCGCCGAATTGTTCGAGCCGCTCGATCCGCCTGACGGTGCGCTCGTGTTCGCACCGGCATACGACGCAGCCGCACCGGTGAATTCGCCGGCGAGGATGCCGGTCGGCGGCATCGCGCCGTCGAAATCCTGCGTGAGCAAGGTGAACGCGTTCGAGGCTTTTTGCACGGCATCGAGCGAGCGAATGGCGCTGTCCCGCGACTTAAAACCAAAGTACATGCTGGAGTACAGCACACCCGAGAGCAGCGCGGTCAGGGCGAGCGCGATGAGGAGTTCGAGTAGCGTGAACGCGTTTGACTTCATTGTCCTTGATCCACCAGCGTCGATACGACGAATTCCTTGTCTTCTCCGCGCGCCGTCCAGAAAACATGGACGTCGAGTTCCTGCAACGTGCTGGAATCCCAGTTCTTGACTTCAGCTTTCCAGCGAAAAGTCGGCCGGTCCGGGGCGAAGTCGCCCGCAAGCAGGCCGAGTTTCCAATCGCCGGTTGCGACGAGTTCGTTGAGCTTCGAATTGGCCAGCGCGGCGGCTTCCGAGCGCTGCTTGGACGCGCCCGCCAGCGAATTTGCGATTGAAAATCCGCGCAGCGCCATCGGCAGCACGACGGCAATCAGTGCCAACGCGGCGAGCGCTTCCATTAGCGTGAATCCGCGCGTTTTCATGGCTGCCCTTCCTTGGCCACGCGCCACATTTCCGTCTCGGATGGTGCGCCTAGATCAATCTCTTCGCCATTCTTGCCGATCAAGTTCAGGGTCATCGTTTCGCATCGTCCGTCGGAAAAAAAGGAGACCGATTGCGCGGGTTTGCCGCCTTGGACGGGTGCGGCGGGCGGCGCGCCGTTCGCTCCCATCCACGTCGCTTTTGTGCCGTCTGGCAGTTGAAAACGCTGGCCAAAATCGGTGTACAATTCCTTGAACTCCGCGCCGGTCTGAGCGTCAAGCCAGAACGTTCCCGAGGATGTATCGACATTCAGGCGATAGGTGCGGCCTTCGGCGATGGACATCGAGCGGGCGTGCCGGGCGAGCGCGACCAGTTTGTTGGCGGCGTTGGCCACGTTGCGGCCGGCGATGAAGAAACGGAATTCTGGCGCGGTCACGGCAAGCACAATGCCGATGATCGCCAGCACGAAAATCAATTCGATCAGCGTGAAGCCGGTTTTTTTGAAGCGCTCATTTTCCATCGTTTGACCAATTTCCAATATCGTCACCGCCGCCTTCTTTTCCGTCCGGACCTAATGAATAAATATCGAAACGCCCGGGATTATGTATTCCCGGAAATTTGTAAACGTAGGGGTGTTCCCACGGGTCAAAATCGTTCGCTTTTTTAACGTATGGACCAAACGAACCGCGTGAATCAGAGGTTGCCACGAGAAGCACTTTGATCCCTTCTTCCGTGGTAGGGTAGCGGCCAAAATCCACCTTGAACTGTTCAACACCGAGATCCATATTTGCAATGGTATTTTTAGCGAAGCTCTCAATTGGATGTCCGTGACCCCTCTTAATAAATTCTGCAAATCCAACGGCCAGCAGCAGGACTCCTATCGCAGCGAAACATCCCCTTGTCAAATTGCGGACCGTCATAAAATCACCGGAACTTTCGAATTCTATTTCGCATCCTCGTTCCAATTGCCGATGTCATCGTCGGTCCCTTCGGCTCCGTCGGGTCCGGCGGAGAAGACATCGAAGCTCTTCGAGTTCTTAGAGCCCGGAAATTTATAGATGTACGGGTGGCCCCAAGGATCGTTGCCGATCTTCTGTTTTAGATAAGGGTGGCTCCAGCCCTTGACGTTGCCCGGCTGTTCGGTCAGGGCGTTTAAGCCTTCTTCGCTCGTCGGGTAGCGCCCCACATCGATTTCAAATTCTTCCAATGAACTTTCGAGAATTTTCATCTGCGATTTGGCCGTGGTGATTCGCGCCTTCTCGGAGATTCCAGACGTGTTGCGCATGACGATCGTGGCGAGCACCGCCAGGATCACCAGCACCAGCAACAATTCAATCAGCGTAAAGCCGCTGTAAGCATTTCTGTTTCGTCTCATTTTTTTCCTCGCTTCGCTATTCAATGAGGGGTTAGGGGCTAGGGGTTAGGAACTAGGGAAAAAATTCAATTTCGAATCTAATCCATTTCCCAGCCTCAAATCCTTCTTCCCTAACCCCTAATCCCTAAATCCTAATCCCTGCTACTTGATCATCTCCTGCATGTTAAAAATCGGGAGCAACATGCCGACGACGATGGTTCCGATCAAACCCGCCATGATAAACAACAGCAGAGGTTCGGCCAGGGCCACCAGCATTCGCAATTGACGGTCGAGTTCCACTTCGAAGAATTGCGACATGCGCATGAGTTCTTTGTCCAATCGGCCGGTTTCTTCCGCGACCGCAACCATTTCCGTCACCGACGGCGGAAAGAGCTGCTTGCTGATCGACAGGCTCTTTGACAGCGACGCGCCTTTTTGAACGTCCTCGATGGCATGAGCGACCGTGTCGGAGAGAATCTGGTTTCCGATCGCTTCCTTTGAAACCTTCAACGCGGCGATCAGCGGCACACCCGAGCCGAGCAGCGTTCCCAACATGCGGCAAAAGCGCACCAGCGCAAAGCGCGCGACGACCATGCCTAAGAGGGGCGTCGCGAGCGTGGCTTTCTCCAGCGCCCGCCGGCCGCCTTCCGTCTGCAGTCCGCGCTGCGCCGCGAAATACAATCCGACGATTCCCGCGAGCATGTACAGCCCGTACTTCAAAATCGCGTCGCTCAAGCCGACAATCACGAGCGTCAGCGCCGGCAGCGTGCCGCCCATTTCCCTGAATATCTGTGAAAAGCGCGGAATGAAGAATGTCAGCAGGAACACGAGCACGCCCGTTGCGACCACGCCCAGCACTGCCGGATACACCAGCGCCGCCTTGACTTTTCCCTTCAAATCCTGTTCGCGCGACTGGAATTCGGCGATCTGCCCCAGCACGAGTTCCAGAAATCCGCCCATCTCACCGGCCCGCACCATGGCGACGTAAACAGGTGGGAACGTGCGCTTGAACTTCGCCAGCGAATCCGCCAGCGCCATGCCGCCCACCACGTCGTCGTGAATGGCGGTCCACTGCGCCTTGGCGGCGGCATTCGATGCCTCGCGGATGGTAATATTCAACGCGCGGCTCAACGGGACTCCGGCACTCAGCAGATTGGCCAGCCCGCGCGTGAACGATTCGACTTTGGCCTGGGAGATTTTGCCGGTGACGGCGGACAATTTAACAGACGGCACGTCCTCGCCGGAGCGGCTCTCTTTCACGAGCACCGGAGTGAAGCCCAGACGCGAAACTTGATCCATCGCGGCAGAGCGGCTGTCGGCGGTGAGCGTTCCGGCGTTCTCGGCGCCTCGCGAATCCACTGCTTTATACACGAATACGGGCATGACCGTTAAATTCCCTCTTCCTTCGTCGCCCTCAGCACTTCTTCCATCGTCGTCCGGCCTTCATTAATGATGCGAAAACCGTCTTCGCGCAGGCTTTTCATGCCTTGCTTCATTGCGATTTTGCGGATTTCTCCGGTCGATGTGCGCGCGAGGATCGCTTGCTTGATCTGTTCCGTTACGCCCATCGTTTCACAGATTACCGTCCGTCCACGGTAGCCGGTGCCCTGGCATTCGCGGCAGCCTTTTCCACGGTACAGCATTTTGGGAATTTCGCGGCCTTTTTCGAGCCTCATGGTGTCTTTTTGCGAGAGTGAATGGCCTTCCTTGCAATGCTTGCAGATCAGGCGCACGAGGCGTTGAGCGAGCACGCCTTCCAACGACGAGGCGACCAGGTACGGTTCGATGCCCATGTCCACGAGGCGCGTCAGCGCGCCGGGGGCGTCGTTGGTGTGCAGCGTGGAGAACACGAGATGCCCGGTCAGCGACGCTTGCACGGCGATTTCGGCGGTTTCGCAGTCGCGGATTTCGCCGATCAGGATGACGTCGGGATCGTGGCGCAAAATGGAGCGCAGGCCCGAGCCGAAGGTCAGCCCGGCTTTGGTGTTGACTTGAATCTGGTTAATGCCGGTGAGCTGGTATTCGACCGGGTCTTCGATGGTGATGATCTTCAGGTCGGGCGTGTTGATGCGCGAGAGCGCCGCGTAGAGCGTGGTCGTTTTGCCGCTGCCGGTTGGGCCGGTGACGAGGAAGATGCCGTGCGGCAGATCGAGGATGCGCTGGATCAGGCCGATGTCGTCTTCGCACATGCCCAATTGTTCGAGGCCCATCAGCGCCGAGCCGCGATGCAGCAGGCGCAGCACCACGCCTTCACCGTGCAGCATCGGGATCATGGAGGCGCGGACGTCGACTTCGGCACCGGAGATTTTCAATTTGATGCGGCCGTCCTGCGGCACGCGTTTTTCGGCGATGTTCAGATGTGCGAGGATTTTCAGGCGCGAAATGATCGACGCCTGATACTGCTTGACCGTGGGCGGAATGTTGGCTTCCTGCAACACGCCGTCGATGCGGTAGCGCACGCGCAGTTCGCGTTCGAATGGTTCGAAGTGCACGTCGGTCGCGCGCATCTGGATGCCTTCGGCCAGCACCTGGTTGACGAACTTGACGATCGAGGCTTCGCCCGCGCCGTCGGAGAGATCGACGTTGTCTTCGGGCTCGTCGGTGAGCACTTCGATGCCGGTGCTGCTCTCTTCGTTGGCCATCGATTCGAGCGTATCGGCTCCGACGCCGAGGTGGCGGCGCACGCAACGGTCAATGTCGATGCTGGGCGCCAGTTCAAGGCGCACATCGAGGCCCGTTGCGAGGCGCAGTTCGTCGAGTCCGGTGGTTTCGAAAAAGCGCGGCGCGGCGACGGTCACCGTTCCGTTTTCGAGGGTCAGCGGAATCAAACGGTGCTTGAGCAGCACGCGGACGGGAAACTTGCGCAGAAATTCTTTGCTGGGATTGTAGGCGGAAAGATCGGCCATCGGCACGCCGAAGCGCTCGGCGAAAAACTTCAGCGCGGCGTCTTCGCTGGCCGCGCCCGAGGCGATCACCGCTTCGTCCAGCGGCTTGTTCTCGGAGGACATGAGTTTGTGCGCAAGCGCCGCGCCATCCGCGTCGATCACGCCAGCCCGCAGCATCTGTTCGAGGACTCGATCCACGTTGTGCTCCGATGAGTGGGGCGAAGTCAGTGCTTCGCCCCAGGAGTTGCATAACCGCACGTGCGGTGGTGTTTCCCTCTCCCTCAAGGGGAGAGGGGGAAACTTCCAGCCACTTACTATTCCAATCCGCCGTTCAACACCATGAACGCTTCCTGTTTGGCGGTCAGCAATTCCTTCAGTTCCGCCTGGGCCTTCTTCAGTGTTTCGCGGGCTTTGTCGCGTTCGTCGCGGTAGGCCTTCAAGGCTTCCTGAATCGCCTTCGGATCGGCCTCTTTGTTTTCCAGGAGCTTGCGCAGCGCGTCGGACTTCTTCTGCATGTCGGTCTTCTCAGGCGCAGCCGTGTCCGCAGTGCCTCCCGCCTGGCCGGCTCGACGGCCGCCGAATCCGCCGCCGCCACCGAACGTGTCTCTGCGGGCTTTTTGGACCGCGTCGACTTTTGGCTGCAACGCCTTCCATTCTTCGTCGTTGACGCCCAAGCCGGTCTTCATGCGTTCTTCGCGCTGTTTTGCAAACGCGGCGGGATCGAAATTACCGCGGCCGCCGCCGGGCGTCGCCGGGGCCGGGGGCGCGTCTTCCGCCCGAACTGCCGCCACGCTTAGAAACGCACACGCCACCATTGCAAACACCATCCACATCGACTGTCGCATTGTTCTCACTCCTTATTAAGGGAACTGCCAGTGTCTGCGGCGGGCGCGTGAAAGGCGCCCTCTTACCGCGAATAAGCCTTTATTGTTTCGGCGCGGGCCGCTGATCCTGTCTGGGGCCGGGCCGGCGCTCGGGATCCTTTGACCAATCCGGCGCGAAACGCCGACGCGGCGTTTCCTCGCGTTTCTTGCGGATCTCGTCGTATTTCACGCGCTGTTCGGGCGTCAGCAACATGCGCGTCTGCTCGACCGCGTCGTCGAACGATTTCTTCCATTCCTTGTTGAGCTCTTCCGTTTTCGCGTCGTAGTTGCTTTTCAGCGCGTCATATAGCTTGCGCTGTTCTTCGCTCATCAAGGCCTTGACGGCTTCGTCGCGCTGTTTCCGTTGCACTTCTTGCTCTACGTGCATTTTCTGGCCGATTTCTTCATTCTTTGCCTCGTATTGCGCCAAGACCGCGGTCTGCTGCTTGCGCTGCTCGTCGCTCAGCAAGGCTTTGATGGCTTCGTCGCGTTCCTTGCGCAACGCTTCGCGCTTGCCGTGGTTCATTGGGGCATTCTTTGTCACGGCCGACCAGATTGCGCGCATCTGTTCGCTCTGTTGCGCGGTAAGATTCAGTTCCCTCAACCAACCCAGTTCCGGGGTCGGCGGCGCAGGATCGCGCGGCGGCTGCGCGGTGGGCTGCGGCACCGGAGCGGGCACCGGCGGGGCGACCACGACCGGGGGCGAAGCTTCGGCTTTGACGATCGAGCGCTCCCACACTTTGCCGGCCAGCACACCGGCGGAAAATGCAGCGGCAAAGCAGAGCACCATAATGACGCGCAGATTATTCACGACCATCGTCCCTCGGATCGTATCGATCGATTGCCAGTGCGAGCGGATCGGTTGTCTCCAACGACGCCGCCAATTCGGAGCCCGGAATAACGGCGTTCATCAAGACTTTTATGGAATCGTCGCCATCTCTCGCCGTATGCTGCGCAGTTTGATGCGACAGGCCGGGTTGAGACTGCATCGAATAGAGCGCGGCACCGCAACACAAAATCACGGCCGCCGCCGCGGTGGTCAGCCATCCGGCCAGGCGCGCGGTGCGGCGTCCGTTGGCCAGCATGATGCGTTCAGCGCCGATGCGTTCGCGCAAACGCGGCAGCGCACCGGCGTTCATGGCGGGTATGGGTGCGGCCTTTAAAAAGCGCGCAATGCGCCGCAACCGCCCGATTTCGGCCGCGCATTCCGGGCACGCTTCCACGTGCGCCTCGACTTGCGCACGCGCCTCCGCAGACAGTTCGCCGTCGTGGAATGCACTGAGTTTATTGTTCCAATCGCAGTTCATAGATATCGTCCCGAATCTAATTAATTCCAAGCCCTGCTTAATCGCAGATGAACGCAAAATGAACACAGATTACCGCTGATAAACAATGGAGGCGTGTCATTTCACAAACGCCATCCTCTACATCAAATTCCAAACCCACCCTATCCCATCTGCGGTAATCTGTGTTCATTTTGCGTTCATCCGTGATAAAGTAGAACATCGATCAATCTAAACCGTTACAAATACTCATTAAGCAACCCCTTCAACTCCGCCCGCGCCCGGTGCAGGCGCGATTCGACCGTGCCTCGGGGAATTTCCAATACTTCTGCAATTTCGATGTACGACAATCCTTCCATTTCGCGCAACACAATCACTTCCCGAAACTCTTCGCTCATGCCGCTTAGTGCCGACTTCACATCCATGCGAATCTCACTGTCCCGCACTTCGTCCGGCCTTTCGAGGCCGTCCAGAACCGCCTCCGACGCTTCCGAAAAATCAGTCGGCTTCATGATTTCACGGACACGTTTCGACCGTCTCAGCCGCGCCGTCTGGTTGACCAGAATGCGCGACAACCATGTCTTGAACGAGGACCGCCCTTCGAATGAACCGATCCGCCGGTACGCGCCCAGAAGCGTCTCTTGAACAATGTCTTCCGCGTCGGACGCGCTCCCGGCCAGCGTGTATGCCAGCCGGTGCAGCGCCGGCGCGTGAAGCTCCGCCAGGGAATCAAACGCCGCATCGTCGCCGCGCCGCGCCCTTTCAACAAGAACCTTCTCGAGTTCGTTCACGCGCGGTCCGCTTTGGGGATCGTCTCTGGCCCCGTTCACAACTCTAGTTCCCCCACTCGCCGCAAATCTTCCCGCCCTGCGCGACTATTTCGGCACAAGGCGCGCAGTTTTTTTGGAATGTACATAAGCACCCAATTGAGCGCTCGCCTTATTCTGCGAGCCGACACCAAACTGAAGTGCCGATCATAGAGCCGATAGACGTTTTAGAATTCGACTCGGAATCATATCAAAAGTGTTCACGAAATGTGCTAAAATCACATTCGCAAGGAGAGAGATGATGCGAAAACTCACTGGTCTGGCTGTGTTCTGCACGCTCGGTATGGGAAGTAGTATGATTCGGAGTTCAGCCTTCAAGCTGTCTTCTTTGCAGCCTGAAGGCTGAACTCGGAACAATCCCGCTTCAATTTATTTCGCTTGCCTGTATGATGCTCCGCACTGAAATTTAAAGGAGCCGCACGCATCATGTCATTCCCAGAGCCATTCAAAATTTACGCCGAAGATACGCCCAATCCGTTGAGCAATAAGTTCAACGTCAACCGCACGCTGCTAAACGGTGCGGGGCGGGATTTTCCGAATCGGCAGATTGCGGAACTGTCGCCGCTCGCCACGGACATTTTTTTTATTCCTGGCGTCAACGGTGTTTTCATCGGGTCGAATTTCGTCACTGTCACCGTGCTGCCCGGAAATAGCTGGTGGGCGATGCGGCCGTTGATCGAACAGACGATTGAGCAGTTCATTCAGCGCGGCGAGCCTGCCATTCGCGCCAACGCCGGCTCGGAAAACGATTCTGGAAGTTCGGCTGCCACGAAGAAATTCTCCGAGACGGAGCTGCGCATCATGCAAATCCTCGAAGAGGAAATTCGCCCCGCCGTGGCCATGGACGGCGGCGACATCACGCTGGTATCATACGAAAACAACATCGTCAAAATGAAACTGCGCGGCGCGTGTCACAGTTGCCCCAGTTCGACCATCACGCTCAAGCTGGGCATCGAAAACCGGCTCAAACAAACGTTTCCGGAGATCGTTTCGGTCGAGGCGGTTTGACAACAGCAGACAAGGAGACCGGGTGACAAGGAGCAACAAATATTGTGTGCGATTGCAAAAGCTGTTTCTCCTTATCACCTAGTCTCCATGTCTCCTTGTCTTGACACGGTCGCACACTTTCGGTTAACAAAACTATATGAAGCTTACTTTCCTCGGCACCGCGGCGGGCGCTCCGACGCTGCGACGCAATGTGTCGGGCATAGCTCTTCAATTCGATCAACGGCGCGAATGGTGGCTGTTTGATTGCGGCGAGGGCACGCAGCACCAGCTTCAGAAAACCGATCTGTCGCTGGCTGCGCTGCGGCGCGTATTCATTTCGCATTTGCATGGCGATCATTGCTTCGGTCTGGTTGGCCTGCTGGCCTCGCGCGGCTTGAACGGCGGCACGGAGGCCGTCGATCTCTATGGTCCTCCGGGGCTGGCGGATTACGTCAATTCGATCCGGCGCACGACCGGAACGCGCGTGCCCTATCCGTTTGAGATTCACGAAATCGGTGACGACGGGCAGTTTCTGGAAGACGACGAATACCGCGTTTTCGCGGCGCGCGTGCTGCATGCGGGGCCGACTCTGGCGTTTGTGATTGCGGAGAAGGATCGGGCGGGGCGCTTCAAAATCGAAGAGGCTCAGGCGCTGGGGATTCCGCCGGGGCCGGTCTATTCGCAGTTGAAGCGCGGCGAAACCGTGACGCTTGACGACGGCCGTGTCGTGGATGGCGTAGCGCTGGTCGATCCGCCGCGAACCGGACGAAAACTGGTTGTAGTCAGCGATACGAAGGACGCGTCGGCCCTGCTGCCGTTCGCGGAAGGCGCGGACGTGGCGATTCACGAGGCGACCTACGCGAACGCCGACGCGGAACTGGCGAAACAAAACGCGCATTCGACCGCGGCGGACGCGGCGCGCTTCGCGGCGCGTGCGTCGGCGAAGCAATTGATCATGACGCATTTCAGCCCCCGGTACGAACAGCGCGGCGAAGGCTTGATAACGGTCGCGGATCTCGTGGCCGAAGCGGAACGCGAATTTGCGGACGGGCGGGTGCTGGCGGCGAAAGATTTTATGCGGTATGAGATCAAGAGCGTCAAAGGAACGGCTCAAAACGCCTAGTGTCAGAAAAATTAAATGAAAATCGGGGCGAAGCGTCATAATATAATGAGTGCGTCGTCATGAAGGTCGGAAACGACGGAGATTATCGACACGTGGCAGATTCGAACCAGCCCAGCCCGGAAGACGCGCGCACCACGGTGGACGCCGCCGTGCTGACGCCATCGCCTGGCGGTGAATTGACGGTGCAGCAGCCGGGGACGGCGCCGGGCAGCAGCGGCGGGCGCAGCACGACGTCCGCCTTTAGTGGCGCGATAGGTACGGGTGGGTTGAAAGACATCACGGAGTCATCGGTCAAGACGCAGAATCTGCTCGATGACAAATTAATTTTGAGCGCGTCAAGAGTTGAGGTGAATGGCCGCGCGGTTCCGGTGCTGGGCGGCATTCATCTTTTGGCCAAACTCGGACAGGGCGGCATGGGCGCGGTGTACTACGGCCTGCACCCGCGTCTGCATCAGGAAGTTGCGGTCAAAGTGCTGCCGTTCCATCTCGCCGAACAGCAGCCCGGACTGGTGCAGCGGTTCATCCGCGAGGCGCAGATCGCCGCCAAAGTACGCTCGCCGCATCTGGTCGGCGTCATCGACGTCAACGAAGAAAACGGGCTGTTCTTTCTGGTGATGGAGTTTGTCAGCGGAAAATCGGCGGGCGAGTATTTGCGCGGTGTCATTCTATCGGGCGCGAAAGGGCTGCCTGAGAAAACGGCGCTCACGGTGTGCATCGGCGCTGCGGAAGGCCTTGCCGTTGCGCACGCGCATGGAGTCATTCACCGCGATATCAAGCCCGACAATATTATGATTCCGCGCGCGGGCGTGGGTTCCGGCGCGGCCATTCCGCCGACCGTGGCGCATGCCGCGGACAATCCCGGAACTTCCGCCGCGCCCGATGCGGCGGCGTTCGATTTCACCGCGGCGAAACTCGCGGACCTCGGATTGGCGCGCAACGAAACGGGCGACCAATCGATGACCGCCGCGAACGTGTGCATGGGCACTCCGGGATTCATGTCGCCCGAGCAGGCGAGCGACGCTAAACATGCCAGCAAGCCCGCGGATGTGTTTAGTCTCGGCGCGACGCTTTATGCGCTGCTGGCCGGCGACTCGCCGTTCAAGGGGTCGTCGCTGATGCAGACGTTGAACTTCACGGTCAACGAGCCGCATGCGCCGATTCTGGTTGCCCGCCCGGACGTGTCGGCTGGAACGGCGGCACTGCTGGACCATTGCCTTGCCAAGAGAGCGGAGGATCGCTATCCCGACGCGCACGCAATATTGAACGCGTTGCGCGAGTGCCGCGATGCGTTGGAATCGCCGGACGGGGCGTTGAACACGATGGTGTACTCCACGCCGCCTCTGGCCGGAACGGCCAAGCCGCGAACAGGGGTGACAGAGAATCAGGCAAAGCGGCC
The DNA here is from genome assembly GCA_038227045.1 of Planctomycetota bacterium. GTDB lineage: Bacteria > Planctomycetota > SZUA-567 > H5-PLA8 > H5-PLA8 > JANXLS01. The sequence continues at coordinate 51,029 of JBBRQD010000007.1, read as the reverse complement.
GACAACCATGGCCGAGAACGCCTTCGAGACCACACCGCCTCATTTTGAAAAAAGGGCGGGATGGGGGCCGATCGTTGCCGGAATTCTCGTGATTGTTTTGGGCGCCGGCGGGGTCGGCGGATATTTTCTGTGGCAGAAGATGGACCAGGACGAGCGCGAGGCGCAACTGCAACGGGAGCGCGCCTTGACGGAGAAGGAAGCGACGCGGCAGCGAACGGAAGACGATATGCGCCAGACTGCGTATCAAGAAGAATTGCGGATGATCCAGGACTGGAGCAAGGGCCAGCACTCGGCGGATAACAGGCGGCGCGAGACCGTCCGCGAATCGGTGCAGTCGGCCCTGACGGCCGGGCTTGAATTCAAGCACGAAAAGAATTGGGACAAAGCGATTCAGACTGTCGAAGACGCCGTCAAGAATGTCGGGCCTTTGCCATTGCCATTGCCGAGCCGGATCGCCGCAGACGCATTTTTGAAGGAAGCCAGAGAGGAGCGGACGCGCGCGTTGGAGGCGTTTTCCTCGTCGTTTATTACGGCACAGAATGCCAGGCGCGACTTAAATTGGGACAAAACGATTCAGACGCTGGAGGATGCATTCAAGGCGCTGGGCGCGCAACCGCACGAAAACCGGACGGCGGCCGAACTCCTGTTGAATCAGGCTAAGGACACTCAGCGGATTTCGCGTGACGGGTTCGGCGGGAGCTACAAAACGGCGCAGAATTACAAGAAAGATCAGAATTGGGAGAAGGTCATTCAAATCCTGGACGATGGGTTCAAATCGCTCGGCACTCTGCCGCACGCGGACCGCGCCGCCGCTGAAACGCTGCTGAAGGATGCCAGAGACGAACGGGAACGCCAGAAGCACAAAGATGCCATGGTTCTGGACGCGTTGCCGGCTGCGCTGATCGCCGCTCAGGAATACAAGCGCACCCGCAATTGGGACGGTGTGACGATGGCGCTCGAGGATCCGCTGAAGGCCATCGGCAGCCAGGCGCACCCCAATCGCCTCACGATCGAAGCGCTGCTCAAAGAGGCAAAGGACCAGAAGGAACGCCAGCGGGTGTTCAAGATCGAGCTCGAAAAGGGCAACGAATCGGTGAAGAAAGAAAATTACGAAGCCGCAAAATTGGTTTTTGACAATGCGAAGAAATGGGCTCAAGACCCGGCTGAGATCGCCGCTGTAAACGATGGATTCAAGCGTTGCACCGAGGGCTTCCGGAAGAGTAGACTCGCACAAGGACTCATCTATATGACGCAGGGCCGCGGATTGCGCCCGGATTTGCGCACGGACAAAAAGTTTCCGCGTGGTGACTGGAACAAAGCGGCGGACGCGTTCAAGAATGCGGCGGCGATTTTTACGGAGATCGATGAAAAGGACGACTTGGCGCGCGCGAATATGGAAACGGCGGATTGCCTGAGAAAAGACAACAACAAGGATGGCGATTGGTCTCAGGCGGCCGGATTGTACGGAAGCGCGACGCTGATTTACGCTGGATTGGGCGACAAGAAAAACCAGGCTGACGCCATGTCGAAACACGCGGCGTGCGTGGATCCGGCGTTGAATCCCGCAGGTGACTTGCGCCAGGCCGCGCAACTATACGGCAGAGCCGCGACGTTATTTGGCGACGCCGGAAGCAAACGCGCGCACGCCGACAATTTAAGCCGCCAGGCGACCTGCATTTCGAAAGAAAAGATGATGCTGGGCAGTTCGTTGCGCGCGGCCGACGTGTTTAAGAGCGCGGCGCTCATTTACGAGGAGATCGGCGAAAAGAAAGCGCAAGGCTTGTGCATCTTCAATCAAGCGGCCTGCATGATCAAAGAGAAGAAACAGAATATGACGCCCGAAGCGCGCACGCTGTTTCAACGCGCGATGAAGATCAGCAGGGAAGCGGGCGACGATGCCACGGTAAAGCTGGCTGAAGATTTGTTGAAATAGCGCAACACATGAAAAGGCACCCGCGTTGAATCTCCTCGATCCCCTCGGCCTTCTGGGTCTCACTGCCATCGTTCCCGTCGTCGCACTTTATTTTCTTAAATTGAAACGCGAGGAGCGCACGGTTCCCTCAACGCTATTGTGGAAGAAAGTCATTGAGGACATGCAGGTCAATGCGCCGTTTCAACGCCTGAAATATTCGCTATTGTTGCTGCTTCAGATTCTGCTCGTCGGCTTGATCGGTTTTTCACTGGCCCGGCCGTATATGAACATCGGCGGCTTGCCCGGTAAGAAGACCGTGCTGCTGATCGATACGTCCGCAAGCATGAGCACCCGCGATGCGGGGAGCGACGGCAAGCAGTCGCGGCTTGAAGCAGCCATCCACGACGCCAAGATCAAAGCCGACGATCTGCGCCAGGGCGACGAAATGGCGTTGATTTCGTTCGACCGCGAAGTGCGGCAGCTCAGCAAATTCACCTCCGACCGCTCGCTGCTTAAACAGCTTCTCGACACGCTGGAATGCCGCGATCTGGAGACGCGCGGGGAGGAAGCGTTTGAAACCGCTCTGTCCATGATTCAAGGCAAGGACAACGCGGAGGTGCTGGTGCTTTCCGATGGCTGTTTCGACGATGTTACTCTGGACAAGGAACGGGCCGAGGCGGCGAAGGGTAATTTGGAGGACACGAAGGTCCAGACGATCCCGGAGCGGCTGAAGAATTTTCGCTTTATCGCTTATGGCGGCGTGTCGGACAATGTCGGCATCACGCAGTTGAACGCGCGGACGCGGACGGTGAAAAAGAAAGGCGGTCAAGGCGAGGAAGTCGAGACGGTGATCTTCGCGACGGTCGAGAATTTCGCGCCGGTGCCGCGCGAAGTCGTGTTGAGCATCGCAACGGAGGGCGTGCAATTTCCGCCGAAGGTCATTCAGTTGAAAGGGCGGCCGTCGCGCGTCGAAACGGCCACGTCCGATCCCGCAAAAGAAGGCGCGATCGAAGACGCGCGTTCGGAAGAGGTCTTCAAGCTGCCTGCCGGAACCAGCGGCGTGGTGACGGCGAAGATCGTGTCGCCGAAGGACAAATTTCCGAACGACGACACCGCCAGCGTGGTTGTCGAGGATTCGGAGAGCATCAATCTCCTGCTGGTGTCGAAAGGCAATTATTTCCTCGAAAGAGCGCTTGCCGCGATGCATGGGCTGAAGGTTAAAAAAGTTGATCCGGACGTTTTCTTAAAAGAGTGGGAACAGAAGGGGCAGCAGTCCGTCGAGTTGTTCGACGCGTGCATTTTCGACCGCGCCGCGCCGGTGTCGTGGACGGATGGCGGGGCGCTTTTTCTGGGGGTCATGCCGCCGGTGACGGGCTTCGTCAAGAACGAGAAACCGCTGGAATGGCCGCGCATCAACGATTGGGACAGCGGCCATCCGCTGATGCGTTACGTGACGTTTGGTAACGTGACGATCAAGACGGCGGAGTCCTGGGCGGTGCCGAAATCCGCGAAAGTCATTGTCGAAGGCCCGATTCAAGAGGTCGAAAATTCGGGCGGCAAGCCGGAGTTGAATCTGGACGGGACGCCAAAGAAAAAGTATGTGATGCGCCCTCTGGTCGCGGCGTTTGAGAGCGACCGCGTGCGCGTGATCGGCGTGGCGTTCGACATCTTCGATACGGACTGGCCGTCGCGCCCGGCGATGCCGCTGTTTTGCCGCAACGCGCTGCCGTGGCTCGCGCAGGCTTCGACGCGCCGCCGGCCATCGGCGCAGCGCACGGGCGAGCCGCTGGCGATTCCGGCGGGGCTGGGCAGCGGTTCGGCGACGGTGGTGAAGCCGGACGGTTCGAGCGAAGGCGTGCAACTCACGCGCGAACATACGACGTTCGTGAAAGGCACCGACAAAATCGGGTTGTATCAGGTCAAGGGCATTTCCGGCGACGAGAAGCCGCGCATGTACGCGTTCAATCTGTCGAACCGCGCCGAATCGGACAATGGCGCGCGCGGGCAGCTCAAAATCGGCGATGTGTCGATGGTTTCGCAGCCGTCGGCGGTGCAGGCGAAGCGCGAAATCTGGCGCTGGCTGGCGCTTGCGGCGGCAGTGGTGCTGCTCGCGGAATGGTGGGTTTATCATCGGCGCGTGGGGCTGTGATGCGCGCTACGGTTTAATCGGAATCTCTTCCGGGATGGACTGCTTGGCATGGAACCGTTTCGTGGCTTCGCCGACCAGACGCAGATACCAGTCGCTGGGCAGGCCTTCGTAGGTTTGGAAATGGGCTTGCGCCGGGGGCGTGTTGGTGACTTTGAATATCGCGGTGCCCTCGTCCACTTCGTCGAACATGGCGACGAACACGCTGTCGGCTCCGAGTTTTGAGAGCGTGTGGAATTGCTCCCAGAGTAACGTGCCGCCGCGGCGCGGGATGGTCGATTCGCCGGGCTTTTTTTTCTGCAGATTGTCCCAACTGAATCCGGGATAGACGACTGGAATCCACAGTACGCAGCGTTTCTCGCATTCGGTCTTGTCGTCGGCCCAATAATTGGTTGTCGCGTGCTTTTCGCCGCTGGCGTCTGTTGAAAAGTTGCCGGCGTTCCACGGCGAATAAGCGTCGAGGCGGCGATGGATGGCTTGCCATTGGGGATCGGCGTTGCGGCGCCAGTACCATTCGCCGCTGCCGGCCAGAAACGCATTGTATGGTCCCGGCGCTTTGAAGAAATCGATCAGGCGGTTGGCGAGATCGGGCGTGATTTTGTTTCCGGTGTCTTTGGAGTAGAAGCCAAAGATCTGGACCACCGGCTTGCCGCGTTCGTGGATGTACCGTTCGTCGCGCGCGACGCCGTCGTCGACTTGTTTTTTCCAATCGGCCGTCAGTGTGTCGAAGACGCGGTCCGCGGGCATTCCGGAGATGTCGTAAGTCAGCGCCCAGACGCGGCCGGTTTGTTTTGCGGCCGAGCGGACGTGGTCGAGGACGCGCAGCCGCGAGGCGTAGCGCTTGTTCGCGGGGCCGGTGGGGAAATCGACGAGAAAATGCTGCAGCCAGACGCCGTCGATGCCGTAGTCGCGCATCCATTCGAAGTGCCGGCGCACGGTGGCGGCGTTGTCGGAACTGAAAAGTTGCGCGGGGTGGCCGTCGGGGTACGTGAATCCGGGCGCGGGGAAGCGTTCGCTTTCGGGGAAATCGGCGAGGTCCGGCCACATTTCGAAACTCAGCGTTTCCGGCGCGATGCGTGCGCCGTCGCGGCTCCAATGGACCCATCCCGAATTCAGCGCGTCGCCTGGGCAGCGAAACCAGCCTTGATAGCCGCAGAGAATTTTTCCGCGCAGGGACGAGGGATCGACAGCGTCGGCCGCTTGGAGCACGCTGCACGCTGCCAAAAGAATGACCGCAACAGAGGTCAGTTTCATGGGCGGGATTCTAACATCGAATGGTTGGGCGGCACCGGAAATTTAACCGCGAATCGCGCGAATCTTCGCGAATAGTCTTGGAGAGGGAATGGTTTAGTGGCGCCTGAAGCCATCACTCGTTTTGGATTGCACAAGTGAGTGCGGATGAGTTACACAATGGACGGATTGAACAATAATGTAGTAAACCTTATGGTATCTTTATGGCAGAGCTATACAGGAATTCATGGATTGCAAGGATGTCTTTGACCTTGGGGGTTTTCCTTGGAATCGGGACGTTTGCATGATGTGGCCGAGGAGATTCGCCGCAATTCGTCGATTGCGCGGAGCATCCCGGAAGCACAACGCCGGCAGCTTCAGATGCTGCCCAGGCCGCCTCGCATTCCCGGTTTCGATTTCGATTGCTGCTACATTCCGTGCGCGGATGTGTCGGGCGACTTTTACGATTTCGTGCGCATCGACGACACACACTTGGGCATCTGCATTGGCGACGTATCGGGCCACGGCATCGAAGCGGCGATGGTCATGGGTATGGCGAAGAAATCACTGCAACTGTTCGCGCGCGATGGGGGCAGCCCGAATGAAGTTTTAGCATTGGCCAACCGCGATCTTGGCCACGATTTGCTGGACGGCACCTTTGTGTCGGCGGCATACGGAATTCTGGACATCGCCAAACGCACTTTTCTGTTTGCGCGTGCGGGAAACAATCCGCCGTATCTGGTGAATCCTCTGCGCAATCCGCCCGTGATACGGCTGAAGCCCAACGGGCTGGCAATCGGCGTCGACAAAGCCGGCGCGCGGTTTGCGAAAGTGACGGAGGAGTTGTCGCTGCAATTGCGGCCCGGCGACCTGGTTTTTCAATTCACTGACGGTGTGGTCGAAGCGGAGAGCCCGGCGGTGAAGACGGCGCTGAAGAAAAACGCGCACGAGCAATTTGGCGAAGAACGCCTGCAGGAGCTTCTACTGCAGCACATCAACATACCGATTCCGATCCTGCTGGCGATCGTGGAAAACGCCGTCAAAAAGCACGCCGGGGTTCCGGCTCTCGAAGACGATATTACGATGATTGCGTTTCAAGTTTCGAAGTAAAAAATCGCTTTGTTTCCACCCCTGCTTCCGGTTAAGAACGCCTCTGAAAATCAGGGGCGTTACGCTATTTTGAATATTCGGGTTCTTGAATTCCCATGAGCAAATCCAACGAAAACGAGATCGCCGATCTTGCCGCTCGGATCGGGCACCATGACGCGCTTTATTGGAAGAAGAACGTCATCGAAATTTCGGATGTGGAGTACGACAAACTCCGCGCGCGGTTGAAGGCACTCGCGCCCGATCATTCCATTCTGCAAAAGACCGGCGAGGAGCTTAAGAAGAACGAGGAGACTGTCCGCCACGCCGAGCCGATGCTCAGCATCGAAAAGTGTTTTAGCGCGGCGGAAGTCGAGAAATGGGCACAGGATGCGGGCGCATTTGCGGGGCAATCAAAGGAAGACGGACTCGTTGCGTGCTACAAAGTCGATGGTTCGTCATGCAGTTTGATCTACGAGAAGGGCGTGTTGATTCAGGCCGCGACGCGGGGCAATGGGCGAGAAGGCAATTTGATGACGCGAAATGCGCTACAAGTAGCGGGAATTCCGCACGTGATCGAAGAGAAGGAAAGTGGTTTAGGCGTCTCGCCCAAACCACTTTCTTCTTCCCGCTTCGAAGTGCGCGGCGAGATCTACATGTCGCGCGCGTCGTTCGACAATGCCGTGGCCGAATTCGAACGTCTGCTCGCGGAAGGCAAAGCCAAAGAGGACGAACGCCCGCCGAATGCGCGGAATTATTGCGCCGGAAGTTTGATGCAGAAAGATCCGCGCGAAGTGGCGCGGCGCGGGCTGTCTTTTATGGCGCACGGTTGCGTCGGCAGAATTCCGGGCGCGGACGGCATCAGCGAAACGAGCAATTTCAAAGCCCTGGCGGCTCTGGGCTTTGAGACGCCATTTTATAAACACGTCTCGGCGGCGGCTGAAATCGCCGCCGTCACCACGGAGATCGACGCGCAGCGCGACGGACTGCCGTACGACACGGACGGCGTGGTCTTTACGATCAACAAACTCGCACTGCACGCCGAACTCGGCGCCACCGGCCATCACCCGCGCTACAGGCTCGCGTTTAAATACCAGCGCGAACAAGGCGAGACGACCGTCGTGGGATTTGAATGGGAGACGAGCCGCAGCGGGCGCGTCTGCCCGACGATGATCGTGGAACCCATCCACCTCGGCGGCGCGACGGTGACACGCTGCACCGCTCACAATGCCAAGCGCGTGAAAGAAACGGGCGTCGCCAAAGGCGACCGCGTGCTGCTGGAGCGCGAAGTCATTCCATACTTCATCAAAAAGGTCTCCGGCGCGGAGAATAACGACGGAACGCTTCCGGTGAAATGTCCATCGTGCGGCGCGGAACTGGTTTGGGACGAGACTGAGACGAATCTGATGTGCCCGAACCTGGGCGGGTGCACGTCACAGCTTCACGATTTTCTGCTCCACTATACATCGCGCAAGGCGGCGAACATCGATGGTCTCGGCGAGGTGTTGATCGCGAAAATGCTCGACGCGGGATTGCTGAAATCGCCGGCTGATTTTTTCACGCTGACCGAAGCCAAACTGCTGGAACACAAAAAGGCGCTTGAGCCAATGGGTGAGCGGCTGGCTGAGAAAATTGTCGAGAACATCGCCAAGTGCCACGAGCAAGGTGTGGATATATTTCTGGTCACTCTTGGCATCAAAGGACTCGGCTCGTCGGTTTCGGCGAAATTGGCGAACCACTTCGGCACGCTTGAAAGAATTCAGGCGGCAGCGGCTGACGATCTGATGAAAATCGAAGGCATCGCCGAAACGCTTGCGGCGGGGATTGTGAAGGGGCTTCGAAGCCGCACGGCACTGATCGCCGAATTGAAACAACACATCGTCTTGAATGAGGTCAAGAAAGTCGAAGGCCATTTGAGCGGCAAGAGCTTCTGCCTGACTGGACATGTGGAATTCGATTACGACGGGACGCACTACGACGCGCGCCCGGAGATCGAAGCGCTGATCGTGTCGAAGGGCGGCGCGATCAAGGCGGTGTCGAAGAAACTGGATTACCTCGTTGCGGGAGAGGGCGGGGGATCGAAGCTCGAAAAGGCGGAGAAGGCGGGTGTGGCGATATTGGATGCGGCGGGGTTAGTGGGGATGTTGAAGGCGACGTAATTGTGAGGGAATTGATTGCAGTACGCTGTGTTCTGGCTACGATTTAGTAGAGGAAGTAGAAAGAGGTAAATTATGATTGAGACTTGCGAAGCAATATACGACGGCGTGTCCCTTCGCCTTGACAAGCCCTTGGCAATAACGCCGAATACGCGTGTGCGAGTCATTGTTGAAACGGATTTTGCGCAACCAGAGGACTATGTCGATCCGGTGTTGTTGGCGGGATACCGGCGCATGGCTGCCGACAAGGAGCGGGAAGCGGAAGCTTTGGAATGGTCGGAAGCGACTATCGGAGATGTAGCTGATGAGGCGCGGTGAAGTTTACTGGGTGAAATTCGGCCCAGGAGTTGGCGGTGAAATTCAGAAAACGCGGCCGGCAATTGTCGTGAGTGATAATGCAGCCATCGTTGCGTTGAACCGATTGCAAGTCGTGCCGCTCACGAGTCAAATAGTCAATGTCTATCCGGGTGAAACATTGGTTACTCTTAATGGGGCAACGAGCAAGGCATTGGCGGATCAGTTGACGACGGTCAGTAAATTGAGGATCAGCAATTTAGAGGGAAAACTTTCTTCGACAGATATGCAGCGCGTTGATCAAAGCATCAGGACACAATTGCATCTTAGCTAGCGGATTGCCTGCGATATTTATTGTTGTTTTCCACCTTCAAACACTCTGCCGCAAATTCGTTCAGTTTCTCCGGCCTTGGATTTGCGTGATTAATCCTTGCGCTGTGATAGACTGTTTCGAAGAATAGCACCAATGGCAGCGTCCAATAGAAGAAAGCCGCCGGCAAACCGGACGGCTCAACACAGCTAGGAGGATCGAGATGGGTGCCGCGACCGTGGAGGTGAATGACAGTAATTTCGATACAGAGATTGAGCAGTACAAGGGCGTCGCACTGGTCGACTTTTGGGCGACCTGGTGCGGGCCGTGCCGCAAGATCGGGCCGATCATTGACGAGGTGGCCGTCGAATACAAGGACAAGGTCAAGGTCTGCAAGGTCGACGTGGACGATGCGCCCGGCGTGGCGATGCGCTTTGGCATTCGTGGAATTCCCTGCCTGATGATCTTCAAAGACGGCAAGAACGTCGACCAGCATGTCGGCGCGCCGACCAAAGAGTTCTTGAAGACGTGGTTGAATGGCAATGTCGCTTAACGACGGTTTCAGGTTCCAGGTTTCAAGTTTCAGGTTATGACCGATTCGACGAGCCTGAAACTTGCAATCTGAAACCATAATTGGCCGCTCATGAACCTCGAACCTGAAACTTCAAACCTGAAACCTGAAACCAGCCCGTGCGCCATGCGCGAGAGTCTATCGCGCGGACGCTTGCATCCCGATCACGACACTCCCTATAGAGGTTCGTACCAGCGGGACCGCGACCGCATCGTTCATTCTTCGGCTTTCCGCCGGCTGCAATACAAGACGCAGGTGTTCATCAGCGTCATGGAAGGCGATTACTTCCGCAATCGCCTGACGCACACACTCGAAGTCACCCAGATTGCGCGCACGATCGCGCGCGCGTTGGCGCTCAACGAGGATCTCGCTGAAGCTCTGGCGCTGGCTCACGATCTCGGACACGGTCCGTTCGGGCATTCGGGCGAGGACGCGCTGGACGAAGTCATGCGCGAGCATGGCGGCTTCGATCACAACGCTCACGGTTTACGCATCGTCGATCTGCTCGAAACACGCTACGCCCGTTTCCCGGGCCTGAACCTCATGTATGAAACGCGCGAAGGGTATGCCAAGAATTATGTCGCGCGCGACGGTTCGCCGCGTTCGCGTTCGATATTGGGATTCGCGCCGGGCGAAATGCCGACGCTGGAAGTGCAGCTCGTGGGCCACGCGGACGAGATTGCCTATGACACACACGATTTGGACGATGGCCTGGTCTCCGGTGCTTTGGCCGAAGAGGACGTGCGCAGCGTGTCATTATGGCGCGATGCGGAAGCACAAGTGCTTGGCGAAGATGCCGCGTACAAGACCAACCAGCGCATGCGCTGGCACGCGATTGTGCGACGGCTGATCGCGACTCTGGTCACCGATTTGATGCTGGAAACGCGCCGGCGCATTGTCGAGCAGAAGATCGGGAGCGTTGCAGACGTGCGGCGCTTCGAGGGCGAATTGATTGGTTTTTCAAACGAAGTTGGCGCAGGCAAGCGCGAACTGGAACATTTCCTGATGCAGCGTTTTTACAAAAGCGAGCGCGTGAAAGAGCGCACGAACTTTTGGCGCGAGCGGCTCAAGCAGCTTTTTCACGCGTATCGCGATAATCCGCAATTGTTGCCGGAGGACAGCCGCCGGCGCATCGAACGGAGCAACGAATCGCCGGAGCGCGCGATCTGCGATTATGTCGCCGGGATGACGGACCGGTTTGCGAGCCGGCAGTGGGAAGAGATTATTGGGAAATAGGGGGCCGTTTCATTTTCTCTCGCAGAGGCGCAAGGACGCAGAGAACGGCAAAGAAAAGACAAGAAAAAATGATATAGTCCGAAAGTCAGTGCGAAGGTCACTCCCCCTCTCCCTCAAGGGGAGAGGGGAAACACCCCCGCGACGTGTGAAAAGGAAAATTCATGCCCGAAAACATCATTGCCGAATTGACCTGGCGCGAGCTTGTTGCGCAGACTACTGACGAGCGGCTTGAGCAAAAGCTGCTGGCCGAACCGTATACGTTGTACTGCGGTTTCGATCCGACCGCCGACAGCCTGGCTGCGCATCATCTGATCGCGCTGCTTAATCTCGCGCGCTTTCAAAAAGCCGGGCATTGCCCCATCGCGGTCGTTGGCGGCGGGACGGGCTTTATTGGCGATCCGTCGGGCAAATCCGAAGAACGCCAGTTGCTCACGACTGAGGCGCTCGAACGAAATGTGGCTGGCATGAAGGCGCAGATGGAGCGCTTCGTCGACTTTTCGTCGAAGGTCGCGCCGGCGAGATTGGTCAACAATGCCGACTGGCTCTGTGGCATGAATTTGATCACGTATTTGCGCGATGTCGGCAAGCATTTCACCGTCAATGTCATGATGGAAAAGGAGTCTGTGCGCAAGCGGCTTGAAGAGCGCGATCAGGGCATCAGCTACACTGAGTTCAGCTACATGCTGCTGCAAGCGTACGATTTCTATCATCTCTTCAAGGAATACGGCTGCCGCCTGCAGATCGGCGGTAGCGACCAGTTTGGAAACATCACCGCCGGCATCGAACTCATCCGCCGCAAGCGCCCGGAAGGCGACGCTGTGGAGACGCATCATGCGTATGGCTTGACGACGCATTTGATTACCGACGCGCAGGGGCAGAAGATCGGCAAGACGACTCAGGGCGCGCTGTGGCTCGATCCGAATCGCACGCCGCCGTTTGCGTTTTACCAATACTGGATCAACACGGGCGACGAGGATGCCATCAAGTATTTGAAGTACTTCACCGATTTGACGGTCGAGGACGTGTACGCCGTCGAACTGCTGCACCGCGTCGATCCGTCGAAACGCGAAGCGCAGAAGAAGCTCGCGGTGTGGATGACGGAGAAGGTGCACGGAATAACCGAGCGCGGCAACGCGGAGAAGGCGTCGAGCGCGCTCTTCGGCGGCGGTTCGCTGACCGAGATGGACGAAAAGACGCTGCTGGAACTGGTCAAGGAAGCGTCGAGTTCCGGGTTTCCGAAAGTGAAACTCGACGGCGAGGGTTGTTCGATCATCGACGTGCTGGCGGAAGCGCCGAAACTGTGGACGTCGCGCGCGGAAGCGAAGCGCTCGATTCAGCAGAACAGCGCGTCGCTCAACAATATTCGCGTGACGGATCTGGGGCGGAAAGTCACTGGCGCGGATCTGCTGCATGGGAAGTATTTGGTTTTGCGCAAGGGGAAGAAGGACTATCACTTGTTGAGAGTGGAGTGAACGGAGCGAATTCAACGTTTAAATTCAACGCAGATGGACGATGAATTCTTATGAAGATACTCGGTTTTATCGTTGCCGTCTTGTTGACGATTTCAGTGGTCGCATTTTGCTTAAATTCAAAAAAAAAGAACTATGGCAAATACCATATTGGAATGACACGTGACGAAGTATTGAAGATTACTGAGAACAAATGGCCGGTTGAATATATAAAATTAGAGAGGGCAGAATACGATGCAGACATAAAGGGTCTTAAAGAAGCATATTCATCGATTCATGATCCTGAGTGTAAATACTACCTGTACTTTAATTCACAAAAAATTTTTGATAGAGGTCGAAACGGAGTCAAAATAAATTGAAGTTAAGCTATTGAATACTCACCAATGCCGGACGCGCCAGGCCCGGAAATTCTTCGCCTTGGTTTACGAAGCGCTCGTGTTCGAAATTGTACTGGCGGTCGTAGAGCGTTCTGTAACGGCCTTGCGCGGCGAGCAGTTCTTCGTGTGTGCCTCGTTCGATGATGACTCCGTCTTCCAACACCAAAATCTGATCGGCTGAGCGGATTGTCGAGAGGCGGTGCGCGATGACGAATGTTGTGCGCCCCTGTCGCAGCGCTTTCAGGCCGTTTTGAATCAGCGCTTCGCTTTCGCTGTCGAGGCTGGAGGTGGCTTCGTCGAGAATCAGGATGCGCGGTTTTGCGAGCAGAGCGCGGGCGATGGCGATGCGCTGGCGCTGGCCGCCGGAGAGTTTGACGCCGCGTTCGCCGACGATGGTGTCGTAGCCCTTTTCGAATCCGAGCACAAAATCTTCGCAGTGCGCCAGACGGCTTGCGGCGCGGATTTCGTCGGGCGTGGCATCGGGCTTTGAAAACGAAATGTTCTCCGAGATTGTGCCGTCGAAGAGAAAATTGTCCTGCAGGACCACGCCGATGTGCGAGCGGTAATCGCGCAATTTCAGATCGGCCAGATTCTGTCTGTCCACGCTGACGACGCCGGACAAGGGGCGGTTGAAGGCCATGACGAGGCTGACCAGCGTGCTTTTCCCCGAACCGCTGCTGCCGACGAGCGCGGTGGTCGTGCCGGCGGGCGCGTGCAGGGAAATGTGTTTCAAGACGGGCTTGCCGGGATTGTATTCGAAGACGACGTCGGTGAAACGAATGTCGCCGGCGACCTGCGGGCATGACTTGCGGTTCTCGTCGCCGGCATCTTCGGTGACGGTGCGGCGCAATTCGCGGATGCGGTCCAGTCCCGCGAAGGCTTCGGTGATTTGCGTGCCGATCGACGCGATTTGGACCACGGGCGCGGTCACCAGGCCGACGTAGATCAGATACATCACGAAATCGCCTTCGGTCATTTGTCCGGCGGCGATGGCCCGGCCGCCCATGACGATCATCAACATGCCGATGACGCCGACGATAAACGTCGAGACGGCGGTGTTGGCTGAGATTCCGGTCATGGTGCGGGCGACGTTATCGTAGATGCGTTCGGTGCCTTCGCGAAAAACCCGCCGCTCGCGATTCTCCGCGACGTACGCCTTGACGTTGCGGATGCCGCCGATGGATTCAGTGAGGCGTCCGGCGACTTCGGCGTTGATTTTTCCGCGCTCGCGAAAGAGCGGCCGCAGCGTCGAAAAGGCGAACGACATCACGACTCCGAAGACCACCAGAATCGCCAGAATGATTGTGGTCAGAAACCAGTTTAGGTAGAACAGCACACTCAGGCCGAGGACCGCGCTGACGATGCCGCCAATTAATTGGACGATGCCGGTGCCGATCAAATTGCGCACGCCGTCGGCGTCGTTCATGATGCGGGCGACGAGCGTGCCGGAGGATGTGGAATCGAAAAAACGCACCGGCAGATTCATGACGTGCGAATGAACTTCCCGGCGCAGATCGTTGATCGCGCGCTGCGCCGCGACGCCGAGAATTTGCGAGAGCGCATACGACGATACCGCCTGTATTGCCGTGGCACCGCCGCCGATGAGCGCCAGCGTAATGAGCAAATCGCTGCGATGTTTGCGAATGACTTCATCGAACAGGAATTTGGATGTCGTCGGCAGCACCAGGCCCGAGACGCGATTGACGAGCATGATCGACAGGCCCATGGCCAGCCGAAAGCGGTGTGCGGCGATCAGCGCGCGGGCTTCGCGCCACGCAGTACTGAATGTAATTTTTGTCTTTGCATCCGGCTTTGTCTTGGCCATGTTTTTCCCAAAAGAGAAATGTCGTCCTTGATTTTACCCGCGGGCGTTCGACAATCTAATGGCAATAATCCCAATCTGCCAAATTTTGGAAGCCCATCCGCATGGCCAAGACGCCGTTCGACGATTATTTGAAGGAAATCGCGTTTCAGCGCGAGGCTTGGGATCGGAAGCCGATTCTGCGGACTCTTTATTGTCGCTGGTACGCTGAGATTGTCGCGGCGTTTTCTCCGCTGCGGCCGGTGGTTGAAATTGGAGCGGGCTGTGGCAATTTCAAAGGGTATTTTCCGGAATGCGTCGCGACCGACGTGTTCAAAAGCGGGCCGTGGATCGACCGCGTCATGGACGCGCATCGCTTTGAATTCGCAGATACGGAAGTTGGGAATCTGGTCGTTATCGATGTGCTGCATCACTTGCAGCGCCCGCTGGAATTTCTGCGTCAGGCGGTGAAGGCGCTGAAGCCCGGCGGCCGCCTGGTTGTGTGCGAACCGGCGGTTACGCCGTGGTCGCGGCTGGTCTACGGCTTTGGGCATCACGAGCCGATTGACACGCGCTGGGATCTGTTTGGGCTCGATGGAAAACCGCCCGATCCCAATCCTGGCCATACTTTTGCCAACATGGGAATTGGGGAACTGTTGTTCTGGAAATGTCGCGAAAAGACGCTGGACGCCGCACCGGGATTCAAACTGGTTTGTGCGCGCAAAACCGGCTTTCTCCTGTATCCGATGACGGGCGGATTCAGCTACAAGTGTTTTGCACCGGCTTTGGGTTTCGCCGGGTTTCTGGCAATTGAAGATTTCATCATGCGCCCATTTGCGAATTGGTTGACAGGGATGCGCATGATTGTGGTGCTGGAGAAAATTTAAGCGGCGCTTCATTGTGGTGCAATTGCCGGCTCGTTGTTGTTGCGTCCGCATCGAAATTAATTAGAATTGGGTGCATCGTGTTTTTCGCATTCCGGGAGGTGTCCGCACATGCCCGATCTACGCGCCATCAATCAAAAATCGCCGGTGACACCGAGATGGTACGACAGCACGTTTTGGGTTGTCGCGCTGCTCATTTTTTTGTGGCCGGTTGGCGTCTTAGCGCTGTACATGAATAAGCGCCTCGGCTTTATCGGCAAGTTTCTGATCTTCAGCACCATCACGCTTATCTGGACGGTGTTTCTCGGCGCGTCAGGATTCGGTGCTTACTGGCTCTATACACATCCAAAGATCATGCATCGCTACGCGTCGGTTTTAGAAACCAAATCGATGCGGCTGGCTCTTGCGTCGAAAGACAAAGAGGTCAAGAACGGGGATTCGTCCGGCGAACAGAAGATCAATCCTTTGGACACACCGCCTGTGCCGGATCCCAAAGTGAATGAGATCGAAACGCCGAAAACTCCGGATTCGCCCAAGAAGGAAGAGGAAGCTCCGAAGGACACTAAACTGCCGGATGCCAAACAGCCGGACGCAAAGCAACCGGATGCGAAACAACCGGACGTAAAACAACCTGACGAGAAACAACCGGACACGAAACAGCCAGACGTAAAGCAACCGGATGCGAAACAACCCGAAGCGCCCAAGCCGGATGCTCCAAAAGAGGACGCAAAGCGAGCTCAGGACGAGGCCAATGCAAAGATTAAGAAGGAGCAGGATAAGCCGGCCGAACCTACGGCGGCGGAATTCAAAATGATCGAGTTGGACGCCAAAGCCACTCGGATTAACGGGCAGGCGGGCGTGCTCGCCAAGCTGAAAAAGCAGCATGTGTCCGAGTATGAAAAAGCGATCGCGGATTACAACACCGCGACGAATATTGCGCCGCTCGTTCAGGATATCGAAGCGGCCTTCAAGAGTTATTTGAAGGACAAATACAATACCGAGACATTCGACGAAGCGATTTTCAACGAGTACTTTACGGCGGACTACCTGCGCAATTACAACACGCAGCTTAAGCGGCAGCAGGCCGCGATGGCGCAATATGCGAAAATCTTGCAGGAGAACGACGCCAAAACAAGCGATTCAGCCGCGAAACTGGCGGCCGAAGCCGAGGAGACGAACACAAAATTGGCGGAAGCCGGCAAGCCGAAGATCGAGTTGCCGCCGCTGGACGCGGAAGTGGAAAAGCAATTGGAGGAACTGCGTGCGAAGGCCGGCAAACTGCCGGAACGGACTGTGACGATGGCTGAGTTACGCGAAAAAATAGGCGGAAAAATGCTGCAAAAAAAGGTTCTGCCGGCTGCCGACGAAGTGGCGCTCGAACCGCGCCCACCCACCAAGAAACTTCCTGAACCGAAACCGCCCGCCGATCCGAAATCGTCATTCGATCCGCCGGTTCAGCCCAAACAGCCCGATGCGCCTCCCATTCCGCCGGAGGGCATTCCCAGCATCACGGCCACCGACATTCAAGGCGTCTGGGTGCGCGGGGACGGGAAAGTAGTCTGGGCTTTGGACCAAGGGGGCATCATGTCGGTGCGCGGAAAGAACAGGCCCGACTCGCGCGGATCGTGGGTGCTCGACGAACGAACCTCGACGCTGTCGGTGACACACGGCGGTGTACTGTCAAAGTTCACCGTAGCGAAAGAAAAAGATCAGATATTCATGTCGGGCGGTGCGGGCAATTCGACGGCGTTGCGGTTTAACAAGGCGTCGAAGTATTGAGCGCCAGCGCGCACGATTACCACCACTTCACGCGTGATCGAGTTTGTCGTTTCGGAATGTACTCTGGGCGGGCTGGCAGCCTGTCCTGCATTTTTACTTTAATTTTGAGGAGGGGAAGTCTTGAACTACATTCGGATATTTGCGGTTTTGCTTGCATGCGCGTGTTTTACAGGAGTGGCAGCGGATTTACATTTGAAGCCGTTTAAGACGATTACGCAAGAGGCTGCGGAAGCGGTGGTCAAGGCCGCTCGGGAAGAAGCGGAGAAACTTGAGAGCCCGATTTACAAGCCCGCAAAGACGAAGATGCACATTCATGTTCTGGGGCGCGAAGGCACGCTGATGGCGGCGTCCCAAGCCAATGGCGCGTGGCCGGGAAGCGACGATATCGCCACTCGAAAAGCCCGCACGTCGCTGGGATTTGGCTTCCCGTCGCGCGCGGTCGGCGAATTGTCGCGTCCGGAGATGGCGGCGAAGGGCCCGCTTTACGGTATTGAGAATTCCAATGGCGGCCTGATCACGTTTCCCGGCGGCGTGCCGCTGTTGGACGCCGACGGCAATCTTTGCGGCGCGATCGGCGTCAGCGGCGACACGGTGGATATGGACGAAAAGGTGGCGCTGGCCGGCGCGGAAGCGTTCAAGGCGCTGAAGAACGCGACGCTCGAAATGCCCGCGCTGTCGCAGTCGATGGCCGTTGACATCGCCATCGCGGCGCGAATCAAGGCCGAAGCGACGGACAGCGGATTGCTCAAAGACAAGGACGGAAAATTTAAGAAGACGCGCATGTTTGTCCGCGTGATCGGCGTGGATGGATCGATTCTGGCCGCGTGCGGCGCGGAGGACGCGTGGCAGGGCAGCAACGACATTTCGCTGCGCAAGGCGAAGACCGCGCTGCTCTTCAAACTGCCGACGCGGGTCATCGGCGAACTGTCGCGCCCGGAATTGAAAGACAAGGGTCCGCTGTACGGAATTGAAATCTCCAATGGCAACTTGATCACGTTCCCTGGCGGATTGCCGTTGCTCGACGACAAGGGCAATTGCGTCGGAGCGATCGGCGTCAGCGGCGACACGGTGGACAATGACGAGGAAGTTGCCAAAGCCGGCGTGGAAGTCTTTAAGGCGATGCTTAAGAAATAGATTCAATCCGCGACATGCGCGAACTGACACTGCCCACGGAACTCGCCGGCTGGATCGAGGCGACCATGACGGACGCGCCAAAACTTGGGCGCGTCCGTATTTTTTGCGGGCCGCGAATTCCGTTTGATTGGCTGCCCGGCGATCGGACGCGGTATGTAGGCATGACGCTGTGGAATCGAATCTGGCTGCGCGAGCCGTTTGAACTGAAAAGCGAGGACGCGCACGAATTGCTATTTCATGAATTGGTTCATGTGCGGCAGTTTCTGCGTAATCCGATCTGGTTTCCGCTGGCGTATGTGTTTTATTTGGGGTTGAAGGGATACCAAAAGCATCCGGCGGAAGTTGAAGCACGGGCGGTGGCGGCGGAACTGCGTGGGAAGTTTTTTAAAATGAAAGGATGAATGAAGAAGGTTGAAGAAAAAATGCAGATCGCATTCATCCTTCATCCTTCTTTTTACTTCGGCTGCTTTCGTTTTACTTTGAGTTTTTCAAGCACTTCGTAGGGGACGCTAAGCGTGCCGTTGATGCCGGTGCCCAAGTCCACGCGCTGTCCGTTGCGGCCTTCTTCGCCGTGGAAATCGCTGCCGCCCGAGACCAACAGGCTGAGGTTTTTTGCGATTTTATCGGCAACCTCTTTTTGCTCCTGTGTATGGGTGCTGTAGTACACTTCGATGCCGTCGAGCCCTTTAGTCTTCAAGTCGGCAACGATCGATTCCAATTCGACGTCGTCTTCGGCTTTGAGATAAAACGGATGCGCGAGAATGGCGAAGCCTTCGGCATTGTGAATCTGGCGGATGGACTCGGCCGGCGTGGCGACAAAACGCGGCACATAGGCCGGCTTGCCTTTGGCGAGAAAATTGTCGAAGGCTTCCTGTTTATTTTTGATGAAGCCTTTGCGGATCAAAACAGCGGCGATATGCGGCCGGCCGACGCATTTGTCGATGGCCCCGCCGCCCGAACAATTCTCGGACACGCCCGCTTCCTGTTCGACCTCCTGCATGGTGATCTTCATGCCGAGTTCGTTGAGCTTTTGAATGATCAGCGGATTGCGGACTTTGCGGCCGTTGGCGAGGCTCTTTAGAAACGCGCGGAATTCCTGGTTTTGCGAATCGACAAAAAGACCGAGGATGTGCATGGTCCCTTTTTCGAAATCGGCCGACACTTCGACGCCGGAGACGGTTTCGATGCCGCGTTTCTTGCCGGCCTCGTGAAACATCGCCAGCCCGGCCACGGTGTCGTGATCCGTCAACGCAATCGCGGACAGGCCACGATTTTTGGCCATCTCAACCAATTGCACTGGGGTTAAACGCCCGTCGGAGGCAGTAGAGTGACTATGTAAATCGATACGCGCCGCAGTCAAAGCTTGCATTCCTTTCAAATACCTTCAGACTTATATATACACCCAGTGTGCACAAGTGCAATACTTAGTTATTGAATTGAGCTACTTTTCTCAGTATAAAGTGAGTATTGATCTGCTTTTGCAGCACGTAAGACCCTAATAAAGTACAACCATGAACACTAAATTCAACATCTTGAACATTGCTTTCGGCACGACTTGGAAGCCAAAATAGAGCTCCTTCGTCAATTCGTTTCACAGAACCACGTGAGTCAGAAACAGCTCCTTCATATCGTAAATATAACTTTTTATGATCGGCACGTTGAACAAATGTCGTGCCGTCAAAATTTCCAGTTTGCAGGCCGCTTCCAACTGAGGCCCATGTTTTCAGTACAAGATCGTCGTCCGAGTCGCCCAATCTGAATTGCAACATCAAATCGTAGTGATCTGCGTGGCCCAGCCATCCAGTATGATGCAAAAGGCAAAAGCGCATAATCACATTTTGCGTCAATATGTTCAGGAATCAAACAGAATTTTCAAAAATTCGTAAATATATAATATAGCCAACGAGCAAGGTTGTGAGACCCGGGCGTTTAACCTTTCAAACTCAATTAAAATCGATGGTTATATGAGAGATAGGGGCTGGTTTAAAAAGGAAAAGACGAGGCAGATAAAATCCTAAATCGTCATTGACATGCCAATTTTTCGCGCAAATTCGCGAGGTGCATTGTTAAGGAGTCGTGTTTTAATTGTTAATATACGGTTAATTCGCTGAGCGAGACTTAAATTCCCTCGGTGTGAAAAATTGGTGCATTCGTTCGTCGAGGACCGTCGCGCCGAATTGCTCGAAAATCTGCACGTAGAGGCGAAAGAACGTCTTCTCCGGCGTCTTGCTCTGCGCTTCGATGGTCAGAACTTCACCGGGTTTGGGCGGGCCTTGCTCGACCGCGACGCTGAGCCAGACCCCGGCATCGCATTCCCAGCGCAGCCGCAATTTGTCGCCCGACTGCGGCTCCCAAGGGGCGCACGGCACCTCGGTCATGCGCGGAATATCCAGCAATTTGGCTGAGACAGAATCGAGCGTGCCGAGCGAAATGAGTTCGATCGGCAGAATGGTCGCGTCCTTGGGCGGCAATGGCTCTGGCTTCCAGAACGAAAACCGCACGCTTTTCGATTCGCCAGAAAATGTGGATTCGATCCGATCGTCACGCATGAAGTATGGCCTCCTGTCAAATGTATTGACGCTCTATTCGTGACGCAATTCAAACGCCATGCTTACATTGTTATCGGTAAATTACGCGGCGACGCTGTGTTTTTGTCCCGTGAACGGCGGAATTTCAGCCGTCTAATTTCCGTTCTGAATCGCTTCCAGCGGGAACGCTGCGTGGTCAAATCGTGTCAGTGTGGTCAATTTTCAAGAGCTGCGCACGTCAGTACGCGGTTAAGTCCGTGTTGTCGGGTAAAATATAGCCGCTTACTTACGTACGCGGCTCTGTAGAAATCCTCGATTTCTGACTACAAACGGCTCTGGGAGTGTGTAATCTATAGATGTCATGGGAAGAAACGGAGTGTCATGCTGATACTGTTATTGTTTTTGCTTTTGTCGGTTTTCGTCTGGTCGCAGAAAGTGACGGGGGAGGATCTGCGCAGCCCCCGTTTATTGGCGAGAAAGATTTTCAAATTCCTGGCGTCGCTTCAATGTGCCATTGTGCTGTTGACTGTGATTATCGTGGCAACGGCCGCCGGCACTATTTACGAAACATCCTTTAATGCCGATGTCGCCCAGAAGTACATTTACGGCGCGCCGTGGTTCAATCTGTGGCTGACGATTCTGTGCGTGAATCTCTACTGCGTGGCCGCGATTCGCTATCCGTGGAAGCGTCACCAGACCGGTTTCGTGATAACCCACGCGGGCATTATTACACTGCTGGTCGGGGCGATGATCGACCGCATGTGGGGCATCGAAGGCTTCATTCATCTGCACGCCAACAAGGCCGGCACCAGCACCATGGAGTTGCACCAGCAGGAATTGCGGGTGAAGATCGGCGACAAAGTTGCGTCCACCTATTTCAAACTCAACACGCTTTGGAACGAGCGGCCCGCCGAATCGCCGGACAAAAATGTGACGATCGAGATCAAAGATGTCTCGCCCGTTCGGCAGACCGAAATCGCCACGGCGGCGCCGGCCAGCGAAAAGAATGCCAAGCCCGGGTTGAATTTTACGCTGCAAGGCCCGATGATGGGGCGTCACGATGGTTCGATTTTCCTCGACGAAAGCGACAACCTGGGTCCGGCCACAATCGTGTTCGTCGCCGGCATGCCGCCCGATTCTTCCGCAAAACAGAACGCCGTTGAAGCGAGCGCCGAATTGGCGGTCACGTTCCAGGGCAAGAGCTTCAAGTATGTCTTGAAATCCGAAGAGAACAAAGTCGCGGATTTGGACGGATTGCCCGGCTGGAAAATCGACATCAAAGGGTACTACCCCAATTTTATTCTAGGGCCCAAGGGGCCGGCGACGCGCGACAAGC
The DNA here is from genome assembly GCA_038227045.1 of Planctomycetota bacterium. Classification (GTDB taxonomy): domain Bacteria; phylum Planctomycetota; class SZUA-567; order H5-PLA8; family H5-PLA8; genus JANXLS01. The sequence goes on along the minus strand of JBBRQD010000007.1, from coordinate 28,780 downwards.
GGCCTGTGCGTCCGGCGGCCTATTTCGAATTGATTGGGCCCGAGGTCGCAGGGGTTGTTGAACCGGCAAGCGATCCTCATGGCCAGGTGGCGATCAAACAAGACAGCAAAAACGCGCCGCAGCGTGAAAAGTTCTTCGTCTTCACCCATGAAACACCACTGATGGCGATTCCCGTGCACGGCGCATCCACGGGCGCAACGGCCACTCTGACCGTGTCCGACGGGGCGTCCGATTCTTCCGATATCCCCAGCCCCAATGGCGTGGCGTTTTATCTGGGCAGCGATCACAAACTGCGTTATCTGATCAAACACACGCCTCGTCGGGCCATGCAGAGCGAAGACGGCGAGGCGGCGGCGATTGAGAAGACAGGTGAAGTGGAATTGGAAAAATCTGTATCCGTGGGCTGGGCGCCGGGAGCCGAATTTGTCGTGCATGAATCGCTCGAGTCCGCCAAGCGCAAACTGGTGTTCATCCCAAAACCCGAATTGAAAGAGATCAAAGACCAGGAGAATGTGAATCAGGGCATCAAAGTCCGCGCCACTATCGGGAATCAGAATGCGGAAATGTGGGTCGGCCAGACGGATAACGAACGGCCGTATCAGCAGGAGCTCGACGTTGCCGGGACGAAAGTGATTTTCGAATTCGTCAACCAGACCGTGACCATTCCGTTCACGGTCTCGTTGAAAAAATTCAGCGCGCCGCGCGACGAAGGCTCGAACGAGTTCGCGGCTTACGAGGCCATTCTCGGTTTCGACGGCAGGCAGGATACCGTCTGGCTGAAGCCGGGCACTCCCATGGCGCTGGCCCGCAACGCCACAATGATGATGGGCACTATTTTCGACGAGAGCGATGACGCAATCGAGTTCCTGCCGAAGCTCAATCCGCGCGTGACGATCGAATCGAAGGATATCGTGCGCCTCGACGAGCAGTCCGAAAAAAGCGACATCAATCCCGGTTTCGATGGGAAACAGGACACCGTTTGGCTGAAGAGCGACAGCGTGCCGGCCAAGCAACTCGGCACCACAAAAGTGTCCGGACTGGTTCTGGGCAAAAGCGCCGACTCGCTTTCATTTATGGTCAAACAGGTCATGATCGAAAAGAAGGACATCGAGCGGAGTGACAAGTTGACGCAGAAGATTTCGATGAATCGTCCGACCACGTTCCCGGTGTCGTGGTGGGGGCCGTATTTGGGCACGTGTTACAAATTTTCGCAGGCCAACCACCGCATCATTCCCGGCGATCCGCGGAACAGCGATCCCAATTATTCCGGCGTGCAAGTGCTGCGCGATCCGGGTTGGCTGCTGAAGTGGGTGGGTTGCATCATGATCTGCTTCGGAATATTCACCATGTTCTATTTGCGTCCGTACTTCAATCGGCCTAAAGTAGCAGCACCCAAGGTGTCCATGCAGGCGATGGCGGCAGTGCCGGCGTTCGCGGTGGGTTCCGAAGCGAAGAAAAAGACGAAAAAGAAGTAGTGTCGTACTTGCTTGTTTGCATTCACGAAGGTTGCAATACCATGAAAAACAATTCGATTAAATTGGCTCTTTCCATTCCGTTGCTGGCGCTGAGTCTTCTCGCTCTATTTCCGCTTTCGGCATCCGATGACGCGCCCGCGGAAATCAAAGTGCCGTCCATGAAGGCGAACGACCCATCGTGGAACTTGGATTTTACCAACGCCGAATTGGTCGCCGTGCAGGAAGGACGGCGCAAAAAACCGCTGCAAACGTATGCCTTCGAATCGGTCGAGCAGATCGTCGGACGGCCGCTGATGGGCGCGACGTTTTACACAGACAAGGCCAGCGGCGCCAAGCTCAACTCGATGGACCTGTACCTGTCGATCTGGTTCTTCCGGTATTATTGGTACGACAAGCCGTTGATCCTGGTCGCCAACAACGAACTGCGGCAGAAATTGATTCCGCCGATCGCGATCATTGGCGCGGATGCGGCCGGTTATGCGGGCCTTGGACGCGAACTGTATTTCGATGAAAAGCGGATGTCGATCCGCGAACTCTCGCGCAGCCCTCTGCGCGATATGCTGCTGGCGGCGAAGGACAAGAACGAAGAGAAAAGGACTGCGCTGGAAAAGGACGCGCAATTGATTGCGATCCGCATGCAACTGGTCGATAAGATCGCTCAGTCCGATGCGGAACTGGCTGTGGTGCCGCACCCCCACAACAGCCAGGGCGCGTGGATTTCGCTGCTGGATCTCAACAAGCAGTTGCATTCGACCGATGCGAATGCGGCCAAACTCGAATACGACGCCGACAACTCGACGGCTGCGATCAAGGCTTTCTTCAAATTCCAGGAGGCATACAAAGAGCGCGACGCCGTGAAATTCACGCAGGCGTCGAGGGATTTCCGCAACGCAATGCAGGTGCTCAGCCCGGCCATTTATCCCACCGATACGATACTGGGGGTCGAAGTTCAGTACAACAATTCGCGTCCCTTCGCCAAGGCCTGGATTGTGTATTTGTTCGCGGCCTTGGTGACGTTGTTCGCACTTCAATTTAAATCGAAGCCACTTTATATCACCGCCTTTGCGCTCTATTTCGGCGGGCTGGCCCTGCATGTGTACGGCTTCGCGCTGCGCTGCTATATCGCCGGCCGGCCGCCGGTTTCGAACATGTACGAGTCGGTGATCTGGGTGGGTTTCGGCGCGGTCTTCTTTGGCATGATCCTTGAAGTAATTTATCGCAAACGCTTTTTCATGCTCGCCGGTTCGGCCGCCGGTTTCCTCTGCCTGGTGCTGATGGACATGGTTCCGGTGCTGGTCGGAAATTCTCAAACGCCCGGCTTTGAAGCCGACCTTAAACCGTTGCAACCGGTTCTGCGCGACAATTTCTGGCTGACTGTCCACGTACTGACGATCACGCTCAGTTACGCGGCGTTCATGCTGGCGTGGGGCATGGGGCACATCAGCCTCTTCTCGCATCTCGTGCGTCCGAACGAGCGCGTTGAACACCGCGAACTGCACAACCTCGTGTACCGCATCATGCAAATCGGCGTGCTGCTGCTCTCGATTGGTACAATTCTTGGCGGTGTTTGGGCATATTATTCCTGGGGCCGCTTCTGGGGCTGGGATCCGAAAGAGACGTGGGCCTTCATTGCGCTGATGTGTTACATCGTTGTGTTGCACGGCCGCTTCGCCGGATTGTGGACCAACTTCGGTCTGGCATTCGGATCGGTCTTCTGCTTTCAGGCGATTGTGATGGCGTGGTACGGCGTGAATTTCGTGCTGGGCAGCGGCAAGCACGCGTACGGCTCGGGCACTGGCGGCCTCGGCATCGTTACGACATGCGTGGGGCTCGACATGGCGTTCATGGCAGCGGCGACGTTCCAATACCTGACGCACAAAGGCGCCGGTAAACTTCCTGCCCCCGATGACGGCGATCAGGACGAAGATCAGAGCGCGCGCGGCAGAGTGGAAGATCCGTTGCCGAAACCAAACCCGAGCGGCGTGTCCATTAATTATGGACACGGCTAAAGAGAATTTGCGGATCTCATCGCGCGTACAGTTCGCGATGTTTCCGAACGAAATCGTCGAATGAAAACGCTTCGGCCGCGCGCTTGATGGATGCGTCGCCGAAGCGTTTTAGTTTTGCGGGATCGTTGAGCAGCGAGACGATTTTCGCGGCGATGTCTGCCGGGTGGTTGACGCGCGCGAGCAATCCGGTTTCGCCGTCCGTCACCACGTCGCGCGAACCGAGCACGTCCGTCGCCACAACGGGGACGCCGCGCACCATCGCTTCCAGCAGCACGTACGGCAATCCTTCGTACAGGCTGGACAACACCAGCACATCGAACGCGGGATAGAGTTCCTCGGCGTCCTCGCGATGCCCCAGCAGGCGAAAGCGCTCCGGCGGAACGTGCAGTGCTTTCAAGCGCGCGCGCAAATCGTCTTCAAGAGGCCCGCCGCCGACCAGCACGAAGGTGGTCTCCGGCCGCGCGCGCAACACGTCGGCCGCGGCCCGCGCGAAAATACCCACGCCTTTTTGCGGCGCCAGCCGCGCGACCATGCCGGCGACGGACGCGCTTTCGGGCAATTCGAGTTTCGCCCGCGCCAGCGCGCGCGCGTTCGGGAGCAAGGCGTGCGGTTCAATGGCATTGCGGATGACGATGAGTTTTGACGGCTCACACAGCCCGCGATGCAGCGCGTCGTCGCGCTGGCTTTCGCTGACGCAAACGATCGTTCCGGCCGCGCGCGCGGCGTGGCGTTCCAGCGATAAAAACAGCCGCCCGCGCACACCGGCGCTCCATTGAAACGGAAAGACGTGCGGCGTGTGAATGACGTTGGGAACTCGCAGTGTTTTTGCGGCAAGCCGCCCGATGAATCCGGCCTTGGCGCTGTGGGTGTGAACGATCGCGGGCGCAAAGGCCTCCATCGCACTTTTCACGAGCGAATACGCCACCATGTCGCGCAGCGGGCGGATCGAGCGTTGAAATCCAGGGACGAGTTCGAATTTAAAATTCGCGTGGCACGCGGCGAGCGCGTCCATCTCCTCGCGGAAACCCTCCTCGCCGCGGTCGCCAAAAATGCCGAGAATTTCGAAGCCCTCTTCGGGCCGCAAAAACACGTTCAGCAAATCGCGCAGATGCTTGCGCACGCCGCCCTGCGTGGCCTCGCAGACGTAACACAAGCGCTTGGATGGCATCTGCAAGACGGCGATACTCCATTAATTCGATGACCTACTTAATCGCAAATGAACGCAAATGAACACAGATTACCGCAGATAAAAAATAGATGATAGTTGAATCTCTTTGTGCGGCGCACCGGCTTCGCATTGATCAAACACTATCATCCATCAGCGGTAATCTGTGTTCATTTGCGTTCATCTGCGATTAAGTAGACCGCTGATAAACCCACAATCACACGCCAAGCTATTTTCGCCGCTTGAGTTTTTCCCGGGTCCAGCGCCAGAATTCTTTTGGTTCTTCCATTCTCAACGCGAGCGACACCGCGAGGAACACGGCGAATCCGGCGGCGGCAATGACGGCGGACAACGCGATCTGGCGCGGGCGTCCTTCGCCGAAATTCAAGCGGGCCGCGCCCATCGCGGCAGCCGCCGCGGCCGCGCCCGCGATCAACAGCCGCAGTCCGAACGCGCCCGTTTCCACGAGCGGCAGCACCGGCACACTCCAGCGCAACAGGACGACCAGAAGCAGCGATTTCAACATTCGCGCGACAATTAGGCACAGCGCCACAAGCGTCAAAATGCCAATGGGCGTCGTGACGTAACCGTACTCCACGCACACGTACGCCGTTCCGGCCGACAGCGCTGAGAAAACGAACCCCGCGAGGGTCGGCGCGATCACGCGCTTGCTCGAGAAAAACGCCTGCATCACCATCATTTCAATTGCCGCGAAAGGCAATTGCATGGCGTACAGACTGGATACGTGCGCGGTCAAATCGAGCGACGCCGCGTTGTATTTCGGCCCTTCGTAGAGAATTTTGGTCAGCGGCAGCGCGGCTGCGGCGAGCACGATTCCGACCGGCACGAAGACCCAGATCAGAATGCGGATGATCTGTGTCAGCACCGCGCCGAGGCGCGCGTTGTCCGAGCGCGCGGAGAGGTCGCAGAAGAACGGCAGAAGGGCGATCGAGAGCGTGTACGGCACGATGAACTGGATCGTGTCCGACAGATTCCGCCCGTTGCCGAAATACAATTTCAGATTCAACTGACTCGTCAGCACCTTCGTGATGACCTGCTCGCGCCCCTGTGAAATCAGCACGCCTAGCAGCAGCGGCAGGACGAGCACGACGAACGCTTTGACGTACGGATCGGAGAGATCGAACGCGAGCGAGTATTTGCGGATCCGCGTCCAGCCCAGCGCAAAAAGATGCGTCGCGAATTTCAGCGTCCCGCCGGCCACCGCGCCGCCGGCGATATAGCGCCAATCGTTGCTCTTCAACACCACACCCGCCATTGCGCCGCCCACGATGGAAAGCTTGAGAATCGAATCGCCGAATGCCGCATAAAAAAATTCCTTGTAGCCATTCAGCACGACGTACGTCAGGCTCGCCAGCGACATGCCGATCAAGCCCCATGCGGCAAACGGAAGCATGTGAACGAAAAGATCCCGCCGCGCGAGTTTATTCGGATCGGTTCCCTTGTAGTCGGTCAGCCAGTCGACGAATGTTTCGGGGAAAAGAATGAACGCGGACACGACGAGGATCAACAGCAGCAGTTGGAAGTTGAAAAGAATCGACGTGTAGCGCCACGCGCGCGCTTCGCCCTGTTCTTCTTTCGCACGCGCAAAAACCGGCAGGTACGACGGGGCAAGACATTGTTCGCCGATCAAGAATGCGACGTTCAGCACGCTGTCGTTGATGACTTTAAAAACTTCGGCAATCGCCAGGCTGTAGTGGTTGGGGATGTAATAATTCGCGAAAAGCCCGGCGAATTTGATGATCAGATGCGGCACCAGAACCTTCGCGCCGGCTTTTTGAATATTTGAATTGAGCGCCTTCTGCTCGGCCGACGCGGCGGGTGTGATGCTTTCCGTTTCCAGAATCGTAAGCTCCATTCAACAAGGTCTAGGCGTTCACACTCGGGACCGCGTTCTTTAACTTCAATTCCGGATCGCTGGCTCGCAGATATAGCGGCCCGAGCACGTGGATTTCGGGCGCCGTGCGCGCGACGCCTGCTCCGTTTTCAAAGCGCCACCAGCCGCATTTTGCCACCGCGCGCGCCGGGATGTGCTTCAGGTCCGGGAGCGGCGTCCAGCCGTTCGTCGTCATTTCGGCTGCGAGCTGCGCCAAACACTTCTCGTCGCCGCAGACATGCAACGCCATTTTGCCGCATTGCTTCGCCGCTTCAACGACATCCGCCGAATGGAGCACGCACTCTTCTAACAACCTCTTTGGCACGCCGTCTGTCACTTCAATTATTGCCGCAAAAAATCCTTCGCTGCGCGCGTCCCGCAGTGTCATTATGGTGCTATTCGTCGATCCGCCATCGTTGCGTTTCAAAATCACATCGCTCGCTTCCAGCGCCAGAGCTTCGAAACTCGGCACGCACACGACCGGAATTCCGGCGGCCCACGCGAATGCTTTTGCGGCGGCAATGCCGATGCGCAAGCCGGTCCACGAACCCGGGCCTTGCGACACGGCGACCGCGCTCAAATCGGCGGGTTTGAGATTTTGCGACGCCAGCGCCATTTTCATGAGCGGCACGAGCGCGCGGCCGTGAATCATTCCTTCGGTGACGTTTTCTTCAAAGACTACACCGCCGCCCAAATACAGCGCGACGCCGAGCGAATTGCCGGACGTTTCAAGTGCGAGGAGCGGGCGAGGGGCGGGGTGGAGGTGCGAATCCATTTGGATGAACTTTACTCGATACAATTGGTTTGCGCGTGGCCCTATTGATAGCATTCCACTTTCCTACTTTTTTGTCGCGCCGTAGAGGCCCTTCTTTCGAATGTATTCTTCCACGTCGCGGCGGAGGTAGCCGGGAATCTTTTGGCCGGACGCGAGTAATTCGCGGATCTGCGTGGAACTGACGTCGACGCGCTGAACCTTCGCCACGCCGGCGCGCAAATTTTTGACGGCATCGGTTCCCAATTCTTCCGCGAGTCTTTTCCAGAGCGACAGCAGGATCGGGGCTTCGCGTCTTTCGGCGATGGCGAAATCGATCAGCGAAAGCAACTCGCGGATTTCAAACCACTGCGGCAGATCGGCCAGGCTATCGGAGCCGATCAGGAAAAAGATTGCGGCATCCGGGCCATAGGCCGCGCGCACGCGGCGCGCGGTTTCCACCGTGTAGCTCACGCCGCCGCGCACGATTTCGAAATCGCTGGCCTCAAGCCCGCGCATGTTGTGGACAGCCAGGCGGCACATTTCGAGGCGGTCTTCAGCCGACGCGCGGGCGCCTTCGCCCTGCTTGTGCGGCGCGGTCGCTGCGGGAAGCAGGATGACCTTTTCGAGTTTCAGTTCGGTCATAATCTGCTGGGCGATCGACAGATGCCCAACATGAACGGGATCGAACGATCCGCCGAAAAGGCCGAATCGTTTCGCCGGACCGAACGGCAATGGCGCGGGTTGAGTGGACTGAAGTTCCATGCGGCAAGCTTAATTTATTTGCGAATGAACGCAACATTGTGGTGCGGGCATCTTGCCTGCGCAGGCTGGAAGCCTGCACTACAATTACGGCCCGGGAAACTGGCGGTCTTTTCCGGTGCGCTCGACTTTGATTTTTCGAAAAATATTGTTCCGCATCGTTTTGCGGTTTTCCCTCGAGGAATAGGCCAGGAACAAACCCACTGCCATGAGCGAGAAAAACACATAGCCAACGATCCACGCCGTGTTCGGCGGCGCTTCCTCCTTGAGCGTGATGGGTTCCAATTTCTTCGCGACGATCAACGGCGTCCAGGTCAATTCAACCCCCGGTGTCTTTTTGTTGATGTAAGCGAAGCGTTGCATGAACACGCCGGTCAACAAGACCGCGTCGCCTTTTTTCAGACCCGGCGGGAGCGGTTCCACCGACAAAAAGCTGATAATCTGGTAGCTGCTGGAAAGATGCCCGCGCGCAATCGACAGCACATTCCCATTGGCGTCTTTCACTTTTTCGGGGTTGTCGAACAAGAATTTGACCGTGGCTTCGAATTGAACGACATGCCCGCGGTAGTCGCCGGGATGATTGAAAATCTTTTTGAACGCGGCGTCCTTGTCGACGTTCGCCTTCAGGTGCTCCTGCGTGCTGGCCTGAAGCGCGGGAATAATGTCGAGCAGCACGGCACGGCTGTAGGATGTGGCTTCGGGCAGGCCATCGTCGGACATTTCCTTGTCGTCCTCGATTTGCCCGAATTTGTCGGAGACGACGGGGAACTTGGGCAGGTTCAGCGCGGTGGAAACGGGTGCGGTTGTGCTCGGGTTCGCCGCGGGAGTGTCGATCTGCGCGGGTTTGTCCGTTTTGACGGGTTCATCTTCCGCCACGATGTTCGCCGCAAAAAATGCAGCCAAAGTTAGCGCGAAGATCGGAAGTGAATTTTTCATGTGCGGTCGCCGCCCGGGATTCTACTCTTTATTTAAAAGCTTTGAGAGTAGCAAAGCCACATTCACTTTAGTCGTGATGGCTGAATTCCGCACTCTTTAAACTCAAGTTTTTTACAGATATTGAGGATCGGCATCACGTCTCCGAAATTTGCATTTACGCCAGGGACGATTCGAACATTGAACTGATCGGCATTCTTTCCAATTGCCATGTCGGTCAGTTTTGTAGTTACGCTCAACCCGTCCATCGACTCGCCGCCGTTGATTTTATACGCCGGCACCGAATCGCGGTGCTCTCGATTGACTGAAATTGCCACGTCCGTTTTCAACAATGCGATTATCCGCTCGGAACCGCCGGATCCGCGAAGCGTGTGCGGCAAAACCAAATCCTGGCTGGTTCGAACTTGGAAAGTCAACACGAAGAATTGCGTGACAAGAAAGAACGAGTCGATCATAAAGTAGACCCATGGGCGATCGCCGTGTCCGCCGCCCTGATCGCCGTGACCGCCGAAACGAAATCGTTTGTGAGCCATGTTCAATCTCCTTCGGAAATATCGAATCCATTGTATTGATTGGGCGCATACGCCCGTGGCACGCTACTTCTTCTTTTCTTCTTTGCTCGAAGCCGCATATTGAATGTCGACCAATTGCAAACTGGCGATGGTGAACAGAACTTTCTCGGCCTCAACCATCGGACACAGCGATGGAATACGGAGCTTCACCGGAATGTCCAACGTGCCATCAGGCCGTTTGTGAGCCCGTTCATGAGACACGGCGTCCTCGACATACTTCGCGAGATGCTCCTTCAGCGATTTGCCTTCATCGTCGTTCGCGTGCCTAGAAGCGTTGAACATCACAAAATACTTGCCGTTCTTCGATTTCTGTTCTACTTCGCTGTCGTATTCCGGCCTGATTTGAATGACGATGCGGTTCGCGGTGTGCCATTGATCCTCGGTCTTCGCCTCGCTGGCCGCTGGCAGCCGCAGGCTGGCGATGTTTGAACTTGCGGTCGTGTCGCCAACGATGATCAGGAACATCAGCAGCAACGAGATGATGTCGATCAACGGAACCATGTCGACTTCGACGTTGTTGATTTCTGGTTTTCTCATGGCTGACATCGCTCCGAATTAAATGTTCAATAATGGTTCAGTACCCAGAGTCACGCAGGACAATAAGCGGTTTTATTTTACACTGCGACTTGGCCGCTTACTCACGTGCGCGGCTCTGGATTTTGGCCTAGTTCAATATCCTTTTTTTAAGATTATTTTTTGACGTGAGCCCCCGCATGACGTTTTGCAAAGGTCGTTCAATTCCAAACAGCTTGTTTTGTGGATTACCCGCGAATACGCTCGCGAGACGGTTGCAGGCCGCACTCTTTGATCTTCAGTTTGATGCAGGTGTTGAAGATCGGCATAACGTCGCGGAAAATGACTTTTCCTTCGTACGAAATGCGCACTGAAAACTTTTCCGGATCCTTGCCGTCCGCCAGCGAACTCAGCGTCTGGCTCACGCCGGCCACGTCGAGCAATCCGCCGCCGTTGATCTTGTACCACGGCGCGGATTCCGCCGTATCGCGGTTCACGGTAATCGCCACGGGCGTGACGTCTTTCATCACCAGATCCGTGGTCGGCTTTCCAGCGCCGCCGGGCGGAAGCTTGTGCGGGAGAATCAAATCGTCGCCCGTGCGGACCTTGAACGTCAGCACGAAAAACTGTGTGACGAGGAAGAACGAATCGATCATGAAGTACACCCAGGGACGGTCGCCACCGTGTCCACCCTCGTCGCCGCCGTGACCGCCGCCACCCATTTTCTTGTGAGCCACTTTCATTCTCCTTCGGAAATATCGAATCTGTGTGTGTTGAGCGTCAAACCTCGCGCGGGCGATGACGCCCGCTGCGCCCTACCTCTTCTTTTCGTCTTTGCCCGAGGCCGCGTATTGGATATCGACCAATTGTAGACCGGCGATGGTAAACAGCACTTTTTCGGCTTCAACCATCGGGCACATGGACGGAATGCGGAGCTTCACCGGAATGTCCAAAGTGCCGTCGGGGCGCTTGTGAGCCCGTTCGTGCGACACGGCGTCCTCAATATATTTCGCGAGATGGTCGTGCAGCGATTTGCCTTCGTCGTCGTTCGCGTGTCTCGCCGCGTTGAATACTACGAAGTATTTGCCGTTCTTCGCTTTTTGATCGTCCTCGTTGTCGAACTCCGGCTTGATCTGGATGACGATACGCCCGTCGGTGGGCAAGCCCCACTCTTTCTCGGTCTTTGCCTCGCTGGCCTGCGGCAATCGCAGGCTGGCGATATTCGAGCTCGCGGTCGTGTCGCCGACGATGATCAAAAACATCAGCAGCAGCGAGATAATGTCGATCAGCGGAACCATGTCGACTTCGACATTGTTGATATCTGGTTTTCTCATGGCCGACTGCACTCCGAATTAAAAAAACTGTAAGGTTTCAGGATCGCCAGAGCCGCGCACGTCAGTAAGCGGTTTTATTTCGCACCGCGAACTGGGCCGCTTACTGACGTGCGCGGCTCTGGACTTTCATTTACGCCGCTTCTTCGCCGCCTTCGCCGCCGCCCGTCGTGATGCGGATCATTTCGTTGACGTCGTTGACGATTTCGTAAATCACTTTCGTCACGATCGACTTGAGAATGAAGGAAACGACCAGCAACGGAATGGCGACCATCAGGCCGGTGAACGTGCAGACCAGCGCGATCGAAATGCCCTTGGCCATCTTGTCGGGCGTGATTTCGGAGCCGCCGGCGGACATCGCGGAGAACGTCGCCATCATGCCGACCGTCGTGCCCGTCAGCCCGAGCATGGGCGCGATCGCGGCGATCAGATTCAGCGTGCCGATCTTGTTCATGACTTTGTTGGTTTCGATTTCACCCATGTCCGACATGGCGCCTTCCATGGCTTCCTTGCCGAATTGCTGATTGTTCAGTGTGGAGGTGGCTACGGCGCCGAGGAACGAGCTGTCGGCTTGAGCCGCATCCAGCGCGCCCTGAACGTCGCCCTGCGAGCAGAGATCGATCAGTTGAATGGACAACTCCGGTGGCCGCAGCAAATGCGCGCGGAGCGTGACGAGTGCCTGCAAGCACAGCGCCAATCCGGCAATTGACACGAACAACAGGATGTACTCCATGAATCCTGCTTCTTTCATGTTGTCCAGCAAACTCGGGGCGGCCTTGGACGCGGACGGAGCGGCATCCTCGGCAAATCCAGTTGCCGAACACATTAGAGCCAGACCCAGCGCGAACACCATCGGTTTCCAATTGGCTGATAACCACTTCTTCATCTGAATCTCCTCGGTTTGATTTTGTTGGGCGGGCTGCCAGCCCGCGGTTCAAGTCTAAAAGTCCAAATCCCGTTGCAACAAATGCACTGTGTGCTCACTTATTTGACAGGTTCGGAGTACAATCCATAGGCTGAAAGACTGGCAGCCTAAAGGCTGTACTCCGAACAAAACCGTTACAACAAATGCACTACGTGATTTACTTCACGTCCGCACCTGGGTTCAACTGCGCGTAGCGGTAGTACACTTCCAAGCAGAGCGCGCCCAACGCGGTTTCACCCACGCGGCCCCATTCCGTCGAGAAGTCGCCGACCGGATCCCAACTGCCCGAATCGTCGCCGTCTTTGCGCTGATTGGTGATCAGTGCGGTCTTCAGCGCTTCGTTCCATTTCTTCCAGAGATCGCCGCCCTGCTGGAAGACGCAGAGGGTGCCGTAGTACCAGTAGTAGAGATCGACGCCGCCGCCGTTTCCGCCCCAGGTCGGCACGCCGCCCTTGGCCACGAAACCTTCGACGCTCGCCTGCAAGTCTTCTTTCTTCCAACCGAGGAACTGGCGGCAGAGGCAGCCGATGGCGGTCAAGCGATGCGGTTCGTGCGCATCTTTCACCGTGTACCAGTACGTGGACGCCGGCGCATAGCCCGGATCGCCGCCCGCGCCTTTGTGTTCAACGCTGTCGAGATACTTGATCGCGCCGTCAAAGGACGCGTGATTGACGTGCAGACCGGCGACTTTCGCGGACTTCAGCGCCATCACGAACCAACCCGTGACTGAAGTGTCGCCTTCCATCTTCGCATGATAGCGCCACGCCAGCTTGTCGGAACCTTCGCCGGCCTGGTGCAATTCAGTGCAGTAGTTGATCGCTTTTTGAGCCGCGTCGCGCGTCTCGGGCAAGTTGGCCATCGCGGCCGCTTCGGCCATCGCGAGGGACGCAATTGCGCCAGGGTATCCTTCTCCGCGATGTCCGCCCGCGTCGGTCGTGTCCCAGATCAAGCCGTTGGCCGCCTGCTTGCTCTTCAACCACGCTACCGCGCGCTTCACGTTGTCTTTGTATTCGCCGACTTTTTCAGAATGTCCGGCACCCAGGAAGGCCAACAGCGCCAAACCGGTCACAGCCGTATCGGTCTTTTCGCCGGCCGTGTATTTCTTCGCGTCCCAGTGGCCGTCCGTTTCCTGATGGTAGGCCAGCCAGCGCAGCGCGGAATCGACCCCGTTTTCGGTGGCTTTCGAACCGCCGTGGCGCTTGACCATCAACTTGCGTCCGCCACCGCCGCGATTTCCGAAACTGCCGCGACCCGAGCCGGTGTCGTTGCCGATGCCAGTGCCCTTGCCGCCGCCCCAGCCGCCGCCGCTGCCCGGGCTGCGTGCCGCGCCCGCGCCGATCATGTCTTCCAGCGTCGCGCCGCCCGATCCGCCGCCGCCCGCCGCGTCGTCACTGCCCTTGACGCTGTGAAACATGTGCGCGTCCGGCGTGCCAAAGGCGTCGTGTGTGTCGGGACGATCGAGGTTGATGGTTTCAAAATGGTCGCCCAATTCGGCCTGGCGCAAAATATCCGGCGGCACTTCGATGTTGGACGCTTCCTTCGAGTTCGGATCGGTCGCATGAGTATCGCGGTCGGACATCAGCGCGGTCTTCATCTCTTCTTTCGGCTTCTTGTCGTCAACCGGATCGACCGGCCGCGTCAACTGCGTGACCGTAACGAGCGGTTCGCGCTCATCGGTGTCGAGATTGATGGCGATCGAGAACATATAGGCCAGCACAATCAGCAACACGTGAAAAATGACCGACACCAGCCACCATGGGGCTTGGCTGGTCAACGTGTACAGGAAGGGGTCTTGTATCTGACTATCCTGCTGGGGAAGCGGCGCTTCCTCGGTTGCCGGATCGTAATCCTCCACCATTTCGTCTGCCATGTTCTGCCCTTTCGGTTGAGGGGCTGAATTGCCCCTTTAGTGTATGATGGCGCGCACTTTGCCGCAGCTCTGTAATCCAAAACTAAAGTCTAAAAACTCAATCTCGTTGAAATCGTCCACTAGCTTAACGGAACAGTGTGATTTTTCTTGCATTCAATTTCAGAAAATTAAACCATGAGTGTTAAGTAGTTTATAGAAATTTTCACACTATTTCGCAAGATAATTCTGTGAAAATGTGACTTTTTTTTGGCCACGGGCTGTGCAAAAGATAAACAAACCAAGCTTTGAAAGGCGGTTGAAACTTGGAAAGTTATAAGGTTGAAGGTTAAATAGAGGAATAAAAACCAACCTTCAACTTTCAACCATCGGCTCTAGTTCTCCGGCGCCAGCTTCTGGTAGCGGTAATACACTTCCAGGCACAGGCAGCCGATCGCCGTCTGCCCGACTCGGCCCCAATTAGGAGAGAATTGACCGACCGGATCCCAGCTTCCGGTATCGTCGCCGTCTTTGCGTTGGTTGTCCGTCAATGCTTTCTTGAGCGCCTCATTCCACCTTTTCCACAAATCGCCGCCTTGCTGGAATGTGCACAGCGTGCCGTAGTACCAATAATAGAGATCAACGCGTTCGCCATTGCCGGCCCACGCAGGGAGGCCGCCCTGCGCCACGAAACCTTCGACGCTCGATTGCAGATCCTCTTTTTTCCAGCCCATGAACTGGCGGCAGAGGCAGCCAATCGCGGTCGTTCGGTAGCCTCCGCCTGCCTGTGCGAGGGTCACTGGCGCCACCTGATAGCAGAACGTGGATGGCGGCGCGTAACCCGGATCGCCGCCCACGCCCTTCTTTTCGGCGGCTTCGAGATACTTGATGGCGCCGTCGAACGCCGCGGGATTGACATGCAATCCGGCGACTTTGGCGGACTTCAGCGCCATGATGAACCACCCCGAGACGGAGGTGTCGCCGCACTTCTGCGGATTCGGGCCGTAGTGCCAGCCCAGCCTGTCGGAGCCTTCGCCGGACTGATGGACTTCAGTGCAATAGTGGATGGCTTTATCAGCCGAGTCCCGGGTGTCGGGGACGTTGGCCATCGCGGCGGCTTCGGCCATGGCTATGGCCGTGATCCCGGCCGAATACGAGGCGCCAATCGCGCCGTTCGCGGCTTGCTTGCTCTTCAACCACGCTACCGCGCGGCGCACATTGTCTTTGTAGTCGCCGACTTTTTCGGAATGGCCGGCGCCCAGAAACGCCAGCAGAGCGTAGGCTGTATCGGCTTCGTCGACGACTCCATTTGCGCCGTATTTCTTCGAATCCCAGTGACCATCCGCTTCCTGATGGAAGGCCAGCCAGCGCAGCGCGCCATCAACGGCGTTCTCGGTTTGCTTCGACCCGCCGTGGCGCTTGACCATCAACTTGCGCCCGCCACCGTTGCGGCTGCCGAAACTGCCGCGCCCGGAGCCGCTGTCGTTGCCGACGCCCGTGCCTTTGCCGCCGCCCCATCCGCCGCCGCTGCCCGGACTGCGCGCCGCGCCTGCGCCGATCATGTCTTCCAGCGTCGCTCCGCCCGTCCCGCCGCCGCCGGCCGCATCGTCGCTGCCTTTGACACTGTGAAACATGTGTGAGTCGGGCGTTCCGAACGCGCTGTGCGTGTCCGGGCGGTCCATGTTGATCGTTTCAAAATGGTCGCCGATTTCGGCCTGAGCCAGAATATTCTTGGGCACTTCGATATTGGATACTTCCGTCGATTTTTCGTCGGTGGGGTGCGTGTCGCGGTCGGACATCAACGCGCTCTTGATCTCTTCTTTCGGTTTCTTGTCATCAATTGGGTCTGTCGGGCGCATCAATTGCGTAACGGTGACCAGCGGTTCGCGCTCGTCCGTGTCTAAATTAATGGCAATGGAAAACATGTACGCCAGAATGATCAGCAGGATATGGAAGACGACAGAGACCATCCACCAAGGTGCCTGGCTCATGATCGAATACAAAAACGAATCGCTCTGCCCGTGCTCTTCCCGCGGCAGGCTGGGGCCTTCGTTTTCATATTGCTCGTCCTCATCGTAGGCCTGCTGATCCACCACCATTTCGCTGTCGTCTGCCATGGGACTGCCCTTTCAATAGAATTTAAAGCGGGCTGAGTCGATTCCGTGCGTTTAAGATTCCAGAGTGTCAAGCAAAAATAAAGCTTTCAAAGGAGTTTAAAAAAGCCTATCTAATTGGCGAATCAGCGCATTTTCTTGAGAACAAGGGTAGCTTTCTAATCCTAGATTTTGTGCGTAGTATATAATTTTTTTCCGAGTTCCCGTCAAAAATCTTCGAAAAATGACGTTTTTTGAACAAAAAACTGATTATTTTGCAATTGTGACAAGAGCAACATGCCCAAAGTCCAAGGGTGTGGGCTCAAATTCGAACCCTTGCCCCTTGAACTCTGGACGTGTTTCTTAGCGATTTTGCTGCGCATAACGGTAGTACACTTCCAGGCAGAGCGCACCCAGCGCCGTTTCGCCCACTCGGCCCCATTCTGTTGAGAAAGCGCCGACCGGATCCCAACTGCCGGTCTCGTCGCCATCCATGCGCTGATTGGGGCAGAGCGCCGACATCAGGCCGTCGTTCCACTTTTTCCACACATCGCCGTCCTGTTGAAAGGTGCAGAGCGAGCCGTAGTACCAATAATAGAGATCGACGTTCGCGCCATTGCCGCCCCACGTCGGCACGCCGCCCTTGGCCACGAAACCTTCGACGCTCGCCTGCAAATCGTCTTTCTTCCAGCCGAGGAACTGGCGGCAGAGGCAACCGATGGCGGTCAAGCGGTGCGGTTCGTGCGCGTCTTTTACCGTGTACCAATAAGTGGAGGCTGGTGCATACCCCGGATCACCGCCCGCGCCTTTGTGTTCGACGCTGTCGAGATACGTGATCGCCCCGTCGAATGACGCGTGATTGACGTTCAGGCCGGCGACTCGCGCGGACTTCAACGCCATGATCACCCAGCCGGTCACCGACGTGTCACCTTCCATTTTCGGATGGTAACGCCACGCCTGTTTGTCTGAGCCTTCGCCGGCCTGGTGGACTTCAGTGAAGTAATTGACGGCGCGTTGAGCCGCGTCGCGCGTCTCCGAAATATTCGCCATCGCTGCGGCTTCGGCCATCGCCAAAGTCGCAATCGCGCCGGGATAACCTTCACCGCGATGTCCGCCCGCGTCGGTCGTGTCGAAGATCAGGCCGTTCGCGGCCTGCTTGCTTTTCAACCACGCCACCGCGCGCTTCACGTTGTCTTTGTATTCGCCGACTTTTTCAGAATTGCCATGGCCCAGGAAAGCCAGCAGCGCGAGGCCGGTCACGGCCGTATCGGTCTTCTCGCCCGACGCATATTTCTTCGCGTCCCAATGTCCGTCCGTTTCCTGATGATAGGCAAGCCAGCGCAATGCGGCTTCGACGGCGTTCTCGGTCTTTTTAGAACCACGATGGCGAAGAATCATCCATTTTCGTCCGCCACCGTCTCGGAAGCCGAAACTTTTGTCACCGGAGCCTTTTCCGTTGCCGATGCCGCCGCCAATTCCGCCACCAAAACCCCCATTCATGCCTGGCGTGCCAAGCCCGGTTGAGCCAATCAAATCCTGGAGCGCCGAAGAGCCGTTAGTTCCACCACCTCCACTGTCATTAGATGTACTCTTTCTGTTGTGAAAAAAGAGCGCTTTCGGATCGCCATACGCGCTTTGCGTGTCCGGACGATCAGGAGTGTCCATTTCGAAATGGTCTCCCAATTGAACGTAAGCCAGAATTTCTTTAGGCGTTTCGATTTCGGAACTTACTTTTGAATTCGGATCGGTCGGCGGCGTATCCTTTTGTCCTTTCAACGTATCGGGGACGGTTGCTACCTGTTGAGGTTTCTTCTCTTCATTTTCTATCGGACGTTTGATTTCCGAGACAGTTATCAAGGCATCTTCGGGCGTGTCAAAAGTGATCGCAATCGAAAACATATACGCACACACAATCAACAATACATGAAATATAACCGAAACAAGCCACCACGGCGCCTGACTGGTGATCCTGTACAATAATGGATCATCCTGTAGGTGAGCTTCTATAGTGGAAATGCTCGCTTCGCCGGTGTCCGGGACAGGGTCTGTTACCATTTCGTTTGACATGATGCAGCTACTCCTTATGTAAGGGCATGTACCAGCCGCGTGCCGAACAGCCCGTTGAAAATAATGCGTTGTGTTCCCGCTCCAATATGTAGGAGAGAGAGGGTAGGTAAATAACAAACGGGAGGTAGCCAGAACAGTCCCGATTCACTTCGTGTACAAGATTTGTACTACTTGGCCGTCCAATAGGCTTAACGGAGTGAAGTTGTTTTTCTTGCGATTAATTTGAAGATTATTCTTTAACGCTGAGGCACGGTGAACACGGAGATAAATTAAATCGGAAGCAGGGCGTTGCGTGGATCGGCAGATACATTTCCCCTCTCCCTCAAGGGGAGAGGGTGATGCACCCTTAATTTCGCACGCGCTGTTCGCTATGGTTTTGCCGACCGTCCCGAGATGGTGCCGAAGGCCGAATCGTTCGATATTGCGAAGGTCACGCCGGCCTGAAATTCGTATGGCGTGCCGTCCAGCAGCAGCGCCAACTGAATCTTCCGCATCGCGCTGCGGCCGGGCGTTACATCCGTCGATTTATTGCTGATGCCTTCCGTGTCGAAGCCCGCCGCGACTATTCCCGTCGTGCTGAAAGTGAGGGTAAATTGCGCCGTTTCGCCGCCTTTGGTGACGGTGCCTTTCTTCACGCCTTTAAAGGTTACCTTCATGCTCTTGAGTAAATTCGAGCCGCCGGTGGACGTGCCTTTGCCGTGCGCATCGAGCATGGCGTTGACAATGATGTTTCCAATCCCCACCGAAAACTCGTGTGGCTTCGCCGGGTTTAGTCCCGAAGGCAACAGGATCGATCCGCTAAAAGTAACCGTATCGGTGCTCGTCGCTCTTTCCGAACTGCCATTCGCCCCTTTGAAGCTGAACTTGCTTTTTATGCTTTTCACCAAAATGCCGTTGCTCGGAGGATCCCCCAAGCGGTCAGCGCCCACCGCATTCGCCGCCTCACCTGTCTCCTTCGATCCCACCGTCACCGTCTTCCGCGCAATGCCCGCCGTGGTGCCGGTTGTGATGTTGATGGCGGATGACTTGGCCACGAAAATCCCGTGCTGGACAAATTGGTGCACCGGAGTCATCCCCATGACGGTCGTCTCTCGCCCAGGTATGTCGCCGAATTCGGTTTTGGCTTCAAACATATTGGCACTCAACGCATTGACGTCAATGGCAATGGCAAGCTGCACAACGCCGCCGTTGCTCTTCGCCACTTGAACGGTGATTCCATTCAATGGATTGACAACCGGCGCCTGGCCGTCCGATACGTTCGTGATCCCTTCGCCGCCCGAATCGGGCGCGGGAATATCCTGCGGCGTGGACGCCGAAACGGTCGATTGCCCGTCACTGACACTAGCCGTTACAGTGAAACTCCCCGCGACGGAGAACGTGTGCATGACGGTTACCGTCGCTCCAGGGGCCATCGTGCCGTTCGATGGCGCGCTGCCATCGCCGAAATCAATACCATACATCAAACTTGCGGAATCAGTATCGACGGCGGTCAACAGGTACGTAACGACGGTTCCGAGCAATGCCGGCGTTTGCTGCGAGGCGAACGAGAGGATGACTGGAGGAGCGGTTGTCACCTGCATTAAATTGGTCGAAACCGTAGTTTGTCCATCGCTGGCGCTGGCCGTTACACTGTAACTGCCCCCGGCCGTGAACGTGTGAACGACCGTCGTGGTTGCACCCGAAAGCATCATGCCGAAGGACGTTGGGCTGCCGTCGCCGAAATTGATGTCGTACATCAAATTCGAGGTATCGGGATCGGTGGCGACCAACAGGAATGAAATGGGGGTGTTGTTGAGTCCCGGGTTTGATTGCGAGACGAAAGAGTTGATGACTGGAGGAGCGTTTGTCGCCTTAATTCGAGTAAACGTGGATTTGCTGGGAATCCCGTTTGTGAATACCGTGACCATAGCCCAGCCTTCAGGGAACGGAGGAATGTTCGCCGATATAAACGCTATGTTTGACCACGAGGGGGAAGGCAGGAATACCGTTTGATCGTTGCCGAGGCTTCGTAGCTGGACGATGGGGTAATTGGTTGCGGAATTGTTACTGCTTCCGCCAGAAGCCTCAGAGATGCCCGTAAACCCGCCACCGCCCAAGACGAGTTGATCGATCCCGATCGACAACGGCGAATTCGTGGAGGATATGTTGGGCTGCCAGGCAGGCATAAAACCCAGGCCGGTATCGAACAGTTCCGAGCTGTTCACTGCGCCGGCATTGATCCCCGCCGCGGCGAGCACCTTGCCGTTGGCCAGCAGCGTCGCCGTGAAATACTCGCGGGCGGTATTGAGGCTTCCCACCGCGATCCACGTGTTGGGCACCGGATCGTACACTTCCGCGCTATTTACAGAGGAGCTACTGTAGTATCCCCCTGCGACAAGCACTTTGCCGCTGGGCAGCAGCATCGCCGTGTGACGATCACGCGGGCCGCTGAGGCTTGCCGCCAGGGTCCACATGTTATTTACAGGATTGTACACTTCAGCGCTGCTCAAATAGCTGCCACTGTAAAACCCCCCCGCTACGAGGACGTTGCCGTTGGGCAACAGTGTCGCAGTGTGAAAGCCGCGAGCGCTGTTGAGGCTTCCCGCCGCGCTCCACGTGTTGAGCGCCGGATCGTACAATTCCGCGCTGGTCAAAGAGTCTCCTCCCGCGACGAGCACTTTGCCACTGGGCAGCAGCGTAGCCGTATGATTTTCGCGCGGGGTGCCGAGGCTTCCTGCCGCGCTCCATGTGTTGAGCGCCGGATCGTACACTTCCGCGCTGCTCAAAATGCCACCATTGTACCCCCCCGCGACGAGCACTTTGCCGTTGGGCAACAGCGTCGCCGTGTGAGAATGACGGGCGGCACCAAGGCTTCCCGCCACACTCCAGGTGTTGAGCGCCGGATCATACACTTCCGCGCCACTTATAGAGGAGCTTCCATCGTATCCTCCTGCGACGAGCACTTTGCCGCTGGGCAGCAGCGTCGCCGTGTGAGAATCGCGCGCAGCACTGAGGCTGCCCGCGGCGCTCCAGGTGTTGAGCGCCGGATCGTACACTTCTGCGCTGTTCAAATAGCTTGGATTGAATCCCCCTGCAACGAGCACTTTGCCGCTAGCCAGCAGCGTCGCAGTATGAGCGGCACGCGCGGCGCCAAGGTTTCCCCCAGCGGTCCACGCTCCCCCAGCCTTGGGATCGAAAATCTCCACGCCGTTTATCGCCGTGCCACTGCCATCGTCACCCCCAACAATCAACACCAAACCGCTCGGCAGCAAGGTGGACGTGTGATAACGGCGCACGCTGGTCATGTTTCCCGAGGGCGACCACGAATTTCCGACCGGATTGTACAGTGAAGCGGTCGATGTTGCGAAACTTCCGTCGTATCCGCCGTTGGTAAACACGGTGCCGTCGGGAAGGAGGGTGGCGGTGAAATTCCTGATGCCCAATGGCAGGCTGGCGGCATTGGTCCAAACATTTGATGAGAACACTTCAACACTTGTTGTTGGACCGCCATTGTCACCGCCGATGGCCAGCACATTTCCGGAGGGCAACAGCATCGCCGTGTGTGATTCGCGGGCGGTGCCGAGGCCTCCCGCCGGGCCCCACGTGTTATTTGCTGGGTTGTACACTTCCGCGGTGCCCGATGAACCGGTGCCATCGAATCCACCTGAAATGAGCACTTTGCCGTTGGACAACAGCGTCGCCGTGTGAAATACCCGTGCGGTGCTAAAGCTTGCCGCCGTCCCCCACATGTTGATCGCCGGATCGTACAATTCCGCGCTGTTCAATACGCTGGGGTCGTGTCCCCCGGCGACCAGCACTTTGCCGGTGGGCAGCAGGGTCGCCGTATGACCACCGCGAGCAGCGGCGAGACTTGGTCCCGCGCTGCACGAGTTGGTCGCTGGATCGTAAATGTCCACGTTGCTCAAATCAGCAATGTTATCGTAGCCTCCCGTGATAAGCACTTTGCCATTGGGCAGCAGCGTCGCCGTATGATAGCCACGCGCGGCACTAAGAGTTCCGGCCGCGCTCCAGGTATTGCTGGCCGGATCGTAGACTTCCGCGCTGCTCAAAAAGGTCGTGCCATCTGAAGTTCCCCCCGTGACGAGCACTCTGCCGCTGGACAGCAGCGTGGCGGTGTGCAAGTAGCGCGCGGTCCCCAGCGGTGCAGCGTCCGCAAAACTCGCCGCCCAGGAATTCCCAGCACAGCACACCCCGAGACACAAAAATACGCCCAGTATAATTCGCATTAGCACTTCTCCGTGAACCGGTTCGAACTTTAACGCACGATTTTAAAAAAGAAAACGACGATCATCTTAAAATTCTAGCCACATAGTGACGAACGAATGGCGATGGCATTACTGAAATTTCCAGTTCGTTGACTTGTTTGTCACATCAGGTAATGTTTTGAAATGCGGCAAACCTCGGCTTTGCAATAAACACAAACGAGTATTCGAGCGGGTTATCAAGCCCGCCCTTTTTTCAAATGGAGGCATAATGGACTCAGTGTTTCGTCGCGCCAAGGCCGCATTCCGCTCTCTCCCGCTGTTAATTCTCGCGGCATGTTGCATAGTTCAGCCTTCTGCATCCGCCGCTACATTGACGGCCGATGGAGTGAAGGTGCGCGTTGATTTCGCCGATCCGCAACAGAGTAATGTGCTCTTCGTCGGCGTGTTGCCGGTCATTCCGAATTTGACTCTTGCCGGACTGAGCGTCAATGTCAACTTGGGTGGTTTCCAGCGGAATTACATCTTGAATGCCAACGGTGTGGCTATTCGCACCCCCGATTTCTTCGAATTGAACGACAACGGCGCGGGATACGATGTCAGACTCAACGCGTCCGATCCCAATTTGGCCACGACGTTTGCCCCGCTTGGATTTGTCAATCAAACCGTCAGCCATGTCGCGATTTCGATGGATGTGTCCCTGACCATAAACAGCGTGGCCTTTTCTGACACGCTGACCGGTGAGTACGACGCCGTCGCGAACAACGCGGGCAAAGCTTTTCTGGGCGTGATCAAAGTGCCCAAGGATCCCTTCAAACCGGTCGTGCACATCACCACGATCAAAGCGACGCCCAATCCGACTCTGGCCAACCAGACGGTGACGATCAAGGGCACCGTGTCGCTGGCCGCTCTCACGGGCAAAATCACCGGGCACGTGCATTTCGGGGATATGAGCACCCCCATTCGCGTCAGCGGCGTCAAGTTGCAGAAAATGCTGCAAGAAGGCATTCCGCACGCGTATGACACCGACGGCGTGTACGTCGCGCGCGTGCTGCTAGTCGCGGATAACGAAATCGCCGCGACTCGTTTGTTCATCCTCGTCGGTCCAGGCTTCGTCGTGAATTCTAGAAAAGGTGGCGTCTCGCGTCTGGTCAAAACGGGCGGCGGAGGCGTTACGTTGCAACTGGGCATCGACAACATTCCTGGAGCGGTAAATGCGCAAACCACGTTTTTGGATATGGGCGGCAAACCTGCTGTCGGCGCTGCCGGGACCCTTCCCGCGGTACAAATGGGCTTAACCGCTACATTCGTGTTCACTCTGCCGGGCATCTACATCGCCGAATCCGTGGCGCTCGACATCGACAACAATCCGATCGGCACCGTGCGCAAGACCATTACCATCAGCGCGGCGGACATCGGGTCATCGCCTGCCTTCGAAGTGGCCGCGGAGGGCGGGGAGCATGTGGCCCCGCGCGATAGCTCCAGCGACCAGGCGATCACATTGACCTCCACAACCGGCAAGTTTCTCTTCAGTTCGTCGAATACGGACCGCGTTTTGTTCAAAGGCACGTTGCCGCTTCCTGCAGGCTACAACCCCAAGGATCCGGCGGGCAACGACATCAATATCAGCATGGGCAACGTCATCGATACGGTGCACCTGGATTCCAAAGCCAAGCTCGTCGTTCCAACCTCTTTGAGCCGGATCACCCGCTTCCGGCTCACGCCGCCGAGACTGCCCAGCGGCATCGCAGTGGGCGGCGAAATCGCCAAGGTCAGCATCACCATGAATTTTGCGGATTTGGATATTCTCGGTTTTGATTCCGAAGGCATCTCCGTCTCAGTGCGCGCCGACGAAGCCGGCCAGTCCAAAGTCGCCCGCTTCATTCAAGTAGAAATGTTGATCGCCGGGCAAACGTATACCACGCTGGCTCAAGTCGACTACGCGCCATCCAGCAACTCCGCCTTCGGCACGATTTCAGGCCGCAGCGCGAAATGAATTCCGCCACTCCAGAGCCGCGCACGTAAGTAAGCGGCCAAGAATCTCTTCGCGCAAGAAAAAGCCGCTTACTAATGTGCGCGGCTCTGGCGACAATGAAGACTCTGCCGAATTTCGATATCATTTTTGTCCGTCCTCGCTTATAAATACTTCTCCAGACTCCGCGCGACCGAGGCCCCAAGGATGTGGGTACAGCACGCGGAACCATAATTGTGGTGCGGGCTTCCAGCCTGCCCAGAAAAGGAGTTCCCGCCATGCCCGTTCGCATCAGCAAATTCATCAATGGTTATGTGACCCCCGAAGATGTCGGCCCGGATTTGAAAGTGCGCAAAGGGTTGCCGCCCTTCATGCTCAGTTTCACCAGCGATTACAAGCCGGTGATGACATGGAACACCACCCGCACCTGCAATCTCCGTTGCGTGCACTGCTATTCCGACAGCGAAACCAAAGCCTACAACGGCGAATTGAATCACGAAGAAGCCCTGAAGATGCTCGACGACATGGCCGAATACGGCGTGCCGATCCTGCTCTTTTCCGGCGGCGAACCGCTGATGCGCAAACGCGTCTTCGAACTGATGGCCTACGCGCGCAAAATCGGCGTGCGCCCGACACTGTCGACCAACGGCACGCTGATTTCGCGCCAGGTCGCGCAGAACATGAAGAAAGCGGGACTCGGCTACGCAGGCATTTCGATGGACGGCTACGGCGACACCAACGACAAATTCCGCGGCAAAGTGGGCGCATTCGACGCGATGGTCAAAGGCGTAGACAACTGTCTGGCCGAAGGCGTGAAAGTCTCATTGCGCTTCACGGTCACGCAGCACAACATTCAAGATCTGCCGAAGGTCTTCGATTTCCTAGAGCAGAAAAATCTGCCGCGCATGTGCGTGTACCATCTCGTGTATTCCGGGCGCGGCAGCGACATCATGGGCGACGACGTGGAGCGCAAGTTCAGCCGCATGGTTGTCGATCAGATCATTGACCGCGCGCTGTATTTCCACAACCACGGCATGGAAAAAGATCTCCTGACAATCGACAACCATTGCGACGGCCCGTACCTGATCATCAAGCTTCGCGAACGCGGCCAGCACAAACTCGCGAACGACATTTACAGCCTGTTGCTTAAACAGGGCGGCAACCGTTCCGGCATCGGCTTCGGCGACGTGGACAATCTGGGCAACGTACACGCCGATCAATTCAGTTGGGATTACAGTTGGGGCAACGTCAGGCAGAAAACGTTCCGCCAGATTTGGGACGGAATCAGCGACGAAACGATCGCCGCGTACAAGTACCGCAAACCGTTGATCAAGGGCCGTTGCGGCAAGTGCCAGTTCTTCGAAATCTGCAACGGCAATTTCCGCGCCCGCGCGCGTTACGCCACTGGCGATCTGTGGGAAAGCGATCCGGCCTGTTACCTGACCGACGACGAAATCAACGTCTATAAGGATGCAAAAGGCGAGTACCACAGCCACGATCCAAAGATCGAAACGGAAACGGTCGAGCTGAAGCAGAAGGCCGAATTCTACGCGAAGCAGAATTACAACGTGCCGCTGGCGCTGGCCGCGGACGCAGTCGGCTGCCTGGCCGCAATCCCGAAATCGGTCTCGCAAGATTATCTGCTGAAGGCAAAAGAAGTGGGCGCGGTGCAAGCGGCAAAGATCGTCAGCGACGAGTTCACAAAAGCCGACCCGAAGCGCCTGGCGGAAGTGGACGCGCTGCGGCCGCAAGCGTTGATTGACGCGGAGAATGCGAAGGGGATTAATCCGACGCTGGAGCAGTTGCAGTTGAGCGGGGCGGCGGGGCAATGAAGCTGCTCTACTTGGATTACAACTGCTATCAGCGCAGTTTCGATGATCCGACGCCGACGCGTATCCAAATTGAAGCGTTGGCTTGCAAAGAAATTTTCATGCGAGCCTTATTGTCGAAAGTGACCCTCGTTTGGTCCTTTATGCATGACGATGAAAATGCGCTGTGCCCGTTTCCGGAAAGCCGTGAGGACGTCATGAATTTGGCGGCGCTTTGCGAAGTACGAATTGCACCGACAAGCGAAATTCATGTTCGAGTAAAAAAGTTTGAATCGTTCAATAGAATAGACGGGAAGGATGCCATTCACTTGGCTTGTGCGTTTGCGGCCAAAGCGCAAGTTTTCCTGACTTGTATGATACGCTCATTCGACGGGCAAGGTCGATTAAACTTCCTTTTGCGGTGATGAACCCGGTAGGATACATATCAGGAGAATCGCATGATGAAGCGAAAACAGCCAAGCAATGATCTTGAGCTTTTTGACGAAGGCGTCAAAGCATTGCATAAAGTATTGGGGCCGGTTATTGCGCACGCGTTCATGGGCTTGGTCCTGCGCAGAAAGACGGATTATGTCAAAGTCGCCCGCAAACTTTATAAGGGCCAAAGTGTGGACGAAATCTTTGAGCGAGTAAAAGCGTCTCCTCGATGAATGTAATTCACCTTCAGCTCCAAAGGGGCGAACTTCTATAGCCCAGGGTAGCCCTGGTTTGGAGTTTTCAGTAGATATCCGGTACTTGAAACCGCCATTGAACATAAAAGCAACAACCTTGGAAATGAACGTGACGACATTGATTGATGCCCACGAAGCCCCAACCCTCCCCGCCCTCCAAGGCGAACGCACAGGCAAACCCGATTTCCTCAGCGCCGATTTCAATCGCGCGCCTTTCATCGTGATTTGGGAGGTTACCCGCGCCTGCGACCTCAAGTGCGTGCACTGCCGCGCGGAGGCCATCACCATGCGCCATCCGCTGGAGCTCACCTTTAAGGAAGGCTGCAAGCTCATCGATCAGATTCGCGAGTTTGGCAAGCCCTTGTTTGTGATTACTGGCGGCGATCCGCTTAAGCGGCCGGATATTTACGATCTGATTAAATACGGCGACAAAAAGGGGCTGCGCGTGGCGCTCACGCCGTCCGGCACGCAGTTGATGCAGCCGACGGTGATCAAGCGCTTCAAGGATTCGGGGCTTTCGCGGCTTGCCGTGTCGCTCGACGGTTCATGCAAGGAGATTCACGACACGTTCCGCAAAGTCGATGGCTCGTTCGATTGGACGGTCGAATCGATCAAGGAAGCGCGGCGCTGCGATATTCCGGTGCAGATCAACACGACTGTGTGCAAACACAATCTCAAGGACGTGCGCGCGATTGGCGATCTGCTTGGGCGGCTGGATATATGTTTGTGGTCGGTCTTTTTCCTCGTGCCGACGGGCCGTGGTCTGCGCAGCGATATTGTTAGCGCGCGCGAGCACGAAGAAGTGTTCAATCTCCTATACGACATGAGCAAGGAGATGCCGTATGACATCAAAACGACGGCGGCTCAACATTATCGCCGCGTCGTCGTGCAGCGCCGGCGCGCTGAAATCGCGGATCTTGTTGCGCAGGGAAAAACCTTGGACGAAGCAGCGCGCATCGTTCAACTCAATTCGATGCCGAAGGCAATTCCCGACGGAAATTACGAACCGGGCGGCTGGTCGCGGAATGTGTCAACGGGCGCCGCAAGCGGTCCCGCGACGCAGATGGATTCGGAGTCGAAAGGCGCGCCGATGCGTTCGACAGGTGAAGATGCGGCCGCGCTCCAGGCAAAGATCGCGCGGATGCGCGTGGGCGGCGCGCCAGAGTTCGTCATCGCGAAACTCGAAGCTCAATTGTATTCCGCGGAAGGCAAGGGTGCCGACGGCACCAGCGCGCCGGTCGAATTCCTCACGCGCCAGGACACCGCGCGCGGCGACGCGTCGCTGGACATCGGCCGCGCGTCGAAAGGCGTCAACGACGGCAACGGCTTCGTGTTCATCGATCACATCGGCATGGCGTATCCGAGCGGATTTCTGCCGCTGGTGGTTGGCGATGTGCGCAAGCAGAGCCTGGTGGACATCTACCGCGACAGCCCGATCATGAAACAACTGCGCGACTATCCGACGCTGAAAGGCAAATGCAGCTGGTGCGATTTCCGCGACGTCTGCGGCGGATCGCGCAGCCGCAGTTACGGCGTGACCGGCGACTACCTGGCCAGCGAGCCGTATTGCAGTTACTTCCCGCAGAAACCGAAGAATTGGGGTAAGTAAGACATTCCGGTTTGGAAAAGATCTAGTAGCCGTTCACGATGCTAACGCGGCAAGAAACGCTACGGATTAGATTGATGCAGGAAGCAAATGCGGTGCACTTTCACCGGTGAAGTAGGCTTGGACGGCATCTCGAATAAAATGGAAGGCTGAAACGCCTTGCTGGT
>JBBRQD010000006.1:0-106469 GCA_038227045.1 Planctomycetota bacterium | reverse complement strand
TGGGCAGGTGCGGTTTAACAATGTCACTGGAAGGGCGTTTGGACGAGTTCTGCGAGGTTCGTTGAGCTTGTGCGAGCTGTTGCTTGAGCTTTTGGATCGCTCGTTCCTGTTCAGCCAGGCGTTTCTTCTGTTCGGCATTTTTACGTGCGAGACGGCGAATCAACTGCTCCATCTCACGTTCGCGTTCCGAAGATAATGCCGAGTCACTCATACATAGATTATCGTCCGTTCCATTTTGAAAAATAAGAGAATCTTGCCGCGTGAACGGCTACATCAAGAGTATGGAAATTCTCGATCGAATCACCGTCGAGCCTGGCAAATGCGGCGGTCGCCCCTGTATCCGCGGCACACGCATGCGAGTCATGGATGTGTTGGAATTGCTCGCTGCCAATGCATCCCATGACGAAATCCTCGCCGATTACCCCTTCCTGCAACCCGCCGATATTCAGGCCGCTCTGCTCTATGCAGCGCGGCAGGCTGACCACGTCGTATTGATCAGCGCATGAGATTTCTGGTGGACAACCATCTGCCAGCCACCCTTTCACGATGGCTGACGGCCAAAGGGTGCAATTCGACGCATGTCCAGGATATCGGTCTCGACGCAGCAAAAGATACCCCGATTTGGGAGCATGCTGTTGCTGAGAAGCGGATCGTGGTATCCAAAGATGAGGATTTCTTTCATCTCGCCAATCGTCAAGGAGACACCGGAAGCCTGCTTTGGGTGCGTTTGGGCAATTGCCGCACCCCTGTTTTAGTTGCACGTTTTGAAATTGAATAGCCGCGAATCGAACAAGCCTTCACCGATGGCCATCGTATTGTCATGCTCTCTTGAACCCTTCGACTCCAATTTACATCCGTCCCAAATACTCCGCAAGTCGTCCAAGGTGCTGAATCCCGCCCTCAATGGCGCCGAAATTCTTAACCACCAGATCGCGCAACGCCGCCGTATCGAAGAGGCTCCGCATCGTAACCCGGGTCTTGCCTGCTTGATCCGAAAACGTCACCGTCACGTGGAAATCCAACGGCGCGCAGTCATCGTCCCCGCCATGGTCGTATACTAAACGCTCGGGTTTCACGATCTCGAGAAAGGTGATCTTGTTCGTGTAGTCGCGCCCGTCCGGGCCGTGCATGACGAAGCGCCAGACGCCGCCGACTCGCATGTCGAATTCCTGAAAGGTGTTTGTAAAGCCAGTCGGCCCCCACCAGTGCGCCACGTGTTTCGAATCGGTCCATGCCGCCCACACCAGTTCTCGCGGGGCATCGAAGACGCGCGTGAGGACGATTTCGCGGTCGGCGGTGCTCGCGGCGTCCTTATTTTTTTCGGCCATGTTTCTTCTCCTTTTTTTGAAGTTCGTGAAGGTAATCGTCCAGGCGATCAAAGCTCTGCTCCCAGAAACGGCGATAGTTCTCAACCCAATCCGCAACGTCGTGCAGCGGTTTTGCGTCGAGCTGGCAGGGGCGCCATTGCGCATCGCGGCTGCGGGTGATCAGGCCGGCGCGTTCAAGCACCTTGAGATGCTTGGAAACGCCGGGAAGGGTCATCTTGAACGGTTCGGCCAGTTCGGTCACCGAGCGCGCGCCGGAGGAAAGTTTCGCCAGAATCGCGCGCCGCGTGGGATCGGCGAGAGCTGCAAAGGTGGCACTGAGTTGGTCAAGCTGCATATATGAAGTTTACCATTTGGTTATTTAACTTATTAGTATAATACATCGGCACCGGCAAACCGTCAATTGAATTCGCAAAATTCGTGCGAATTTATTCGATTGACTTCTTACTCCAACAGCACTAATGATTGTTCCATGTTCCGCTTTTTCTTTCTTTGTCTTGCCGTGCTAATCCTGCACGCCGGTAGCCATGCCGTCGAGGCATTGACGCCGGGGCTCGTGGCTGAATATTTTCAAGTTGAAGACCTGGCCTCGGATTTCCCGGTCATTCCCGCCGCGCACAAACCAACTCTTAAGCGCATCGATCCTCAACTTGATTTTCCCTGGGTGCGCGGTGAATTCTACGGTACCAATCTTTCCGAGCGATTTTATGTGCGGTGGAGCGGCGTGCTTCGCGCGCCTTCGAAAGGCCGCTACACCTTGTATACCGAATCCGACGACGGTTCGCGCGTGCTGATCAATGGCGCGCTCGCGGTCGACAATTACGGCCTGCACGCCATGCAGGAGGAAGATGGCGAAGTGGATCTTGCCGAAGGCGACAACCGAATCATCGTCGACTACATTCAATTCGACGGCGGCGCGGGAATCAAACTATCGTGGAAAACGCCCGGCGCGGAGAAAGCCGTCGTGCCGAAGGAAGCGCTTTGGCACGATCCCGCTGAAGAACCAGCGGACGTTCAGACCGCTGCAGCGAGCGCGCCAAGGCCCGTGCTTGCCGAGGAAACAACCGAACCGCCGGCCGATGCCACGCTCGCGGAAAAGGTGGCGTCGGTTTTGCCGCGCGCGGACGAGAACCTATGGCTTTCAATTCCGTGGCGGCGCAATCTGCACGCCGCGCGGATGGAGAGCCAACTCAGCGGTAAACCCCTCTTTCTATGGGTGATGAACGGCAACCCATTGGGCTGCACATGAGATAACGGCCAATTGAACCGTGCGTTCACTTTCAGCCATCCCAAAATCATCAAGCGCCTGACCGAGGAATTCATCCCCTTCGCCGGCAATACCGCTGAATTGCAAAAAGAATATAACGTTGAAGCCTACGACGCGGGCGCCTGGTTCACGGGCATGAGCGAGCAAACAAATTGCCGCGTTCAGGGCAATACGACTCAAGGCATGTACATCGCGGGGGCGGACGGGACGGCTTATTGCTGGAAAAATACGCCCGGCATTTCAGACACCCTGCGATTTATGGACAAAGGCCTGATCGTATTTAAGAAGCATCCGCCACAGAAAATCGAGATCAATCCGGCCGATGCGGCGAAGCCGTTTTCAAATCCCCCAAAGTCTTTTACGTCGGTGATTGCGGTTTATTCGCGGGTTCGTCCGATCCCCGCCGGAGCAGACCGGCGCAACCGCAATGTGGGCCGCGATTATCTTTGGATTTCACGGGATGAAGTGCGTGAAATGCTGGATGTGGCGCGAGACGACGGACCTGCTCTGGCGCTGCCCACGACGCTCGTGGCACGGTTGTGCCGTTTTGCGCTAGTGGATTCGATCCGCGGCGAACCGGATTTCTGGGACGCCAAAGAAATCAAAAAAGCGGCGTTTGTATTGAAGAAAATCGATTCAAAAGACACGCAGTTTCGGTTCTCATTCGAAGGCGGCTTTTCGAGCCACACGGCGTGGTACCTGCATGGGATTGACGGGCACATCGACGGCGAATTTACGTTGGACGGTGCAACTGAAATGGTGAGCACCTTTCGCGCCTACGCCAAATGCAAAGCGTGGGGTAGCTCTGAATGGAGCACGCGGGGCGTCCCGCAAATGCCCTTTTCGCTGGTCTTCGGATTTTGCGACGAGAAAGACCCAGCGGCGCGCGCGATTCCCCCCGCCGCACTGTCGCGACATCAGGATTACGCCAGCCCGAAATTCCCGGTTTTAAAATGACTCACACCGGCGGCGGATTTCGCTCGGCGAAGCCCGCTTGATGCCAGTACGGATAGGCCCGCGTCGTGGCGCTGGCGGCATCCAGTTTTGCGACATGCGACGGCCTGAGAGTCCAGCCCGTGGCGCCAATATTCTGGCGCAGTTGTTCTTCGTTGCGCGCGCCGACAATCACCGTCGCCACCGACGGCCGCTGGAGCAGCCAATTGAGCGCGATTTGCGGAACGCTCTTGCCAGTCTCCAGCGCGATTTCGTCAAGGACATCCACGATTCGAAAGACGTGCTCGTCTGGAACGGGCGGCCCAATGTCCGTGGCCAGCTTGCTGCGGAGCCGGCTGGTTTCGGGCAGCGCTTGTCCCCGCCGCATCTTCCCGGTCAGCCTCCCCCACCCCAGCGGACTCCACACGACTGCGCCGACCTTCTGGTCAAGCGCCAGTGGCATGAGTTCCCATTCGTATTCGCGGCTGACCAGCGAATAGTAAGCTTGATGGGCCACGTAGCGCGCCAAGCCGTACTTCTCTGAAATGGCGAGCGACTTCATCAGGTGCCAGCCCGAAAAATTCGAGCAGCCGATGTAACGAATTTTGCCCGCGCGCACGAGTTCGTCGAGCGTCCCGAGCGCTTCTTCGATGGGCGTCAGCACGTCGAAGCCGTGCAGTTGATACAGGTCGATATAATCGGTGCCCAGCCGCCGCAGGCTGCCCTCGACAGCACGTATCAGATGGTGGCGTGAAGAGCCAACCTCGTTGGCGCCTTCACCGGCGCGAAAGGTCCCCTTGGTTGAGATGAGGACTTTGTCGCGGCGGCCTTTAATCGCCTGTCCTAGAATCTCTTCGGCCATGCCGCTTGAATAAATATCCGCCGAGTCGAACATCGTCAGACCGGCTTCGAGGCAGACATCGACGAGACGAGTGGCTTCGGCCACGTCGCTCGAACCCCACGCCTTGAATAACTCGCCGCCACCGCCAAAAGTGCCGGTACCGAAACTCAACACCGGAACTTTAAATCCTGAGCCGCCCAGTTGTCTGAATTCCATTGCGATGCCCCCTTTCAGCAGTTAGTTCACAACTTCAGATACTCGACTGCGCAATCTCCATTCGACCCGCTTTCGAACCGCGCTGGTAAACAACCACTGCCACGAGCAGCACGGCAATTGAAAATCCGCAAACTCCGCTCCATCCGGCCCAGCGCCAGCACGCCGCGCCGGCGACCGAACCGATTGCGCCGCCGCTGAAGTATGCGACCATATACACTGTATTCAAGCGGCTGCGCGCGTCGGCCGCAAGTCCGTAAATGCGCGTCTGGTTCGCGACGTGGCCGGACTGCACACCCAAATCCATCAGCAGCACGCCGGCGATCAACGCAATCAGCGACGTTTGAAATGCGCACATGACACCGAACGCCAATATAGTGGTCAACAATGCAATCAAAATCGTGCGGCGCGGACCGTAACGA
This sequence comes from Planctomycetota bacterium, assembly GCA_038227045.1. Lineage (GTDB taxonomy): Bacteria > Planctomycetota > SZUA-567 > H5-PLA8 > H5-PLA8 > JANXLS01. The sequence goes on along the minus strand of JBBRQD010000006.1, from coordinate 101,468 downwards.
TCCGACAGGTGCCCGATCGAAGGAGCGCCGGCCGCGCCCAATGCCCCCACAAGTCCAAACATTCCAGCAACGGAACTATCGTAGTTGAATGGCGCTTCAGCCAGCTTAAAAGCCAGCGTGGTCCAGAACGCGCTGAATGCACAGAAAAATAGCGCTCCCAGGAATGCGGCTTCGCGCAACTGGCGATGTTTCTTCGCGAGCGCCCAGGTCGATTTCATCAATTCGGGCCAGTTCAATTTTGCGGACGGAAGATTAATCGGCAGGCGCACGCGCAGCACCAGCGCCACCGCCAGCATGAGCACCGACGCAATCCAATAGATTGCGCGCCAGCCGAAGTAGGAGTTAACGAAGCCGCTCAGCGTGCGCGAGAACAGAATCCCCATCAGCACGCCGCCCATCACGATTCCCAAATGCCGCCCGCGTTGCCGCGCTGGCGCAAGAGTGGCCACCATGGGCACGATGACGTGATTAATGGCCGCCGTGACGCCCACAGCGAAACTGGCGACGCACAACCAGATGAAGTTGGTGGCCAACGCAGTAGCGGCCAGACAGGCGGACGCGATCAATAACAAACCGACGATGAAGGAACGGCGCTCACGAATATCGCCCTGCGGCACAATGCCAAGCATGCCGAACGCCGTCCCCAACTGGGTCATCATCGAGACGGTTCCGGCCTTGGTGACCGTCAATCCAAAGGTGCGCGCCAGGTCCGGCAGCAACGGCTGGACGTAATAGATATTGGCGACGATGCAGCCACCGCTGACAGCCAGAAGCCATACCAGTGAAGTGCTCATCGCCCCTTCGGAGCGCTCAAGAAGAACGTCGCTTCGTTGCAATACCGCGCTGGTGCGCATGACTTCCTCCCGTTGGAACTGCTTCGATTCAATTCGCACTTGAACCATACGATGCGATCGCTAATCTGTCCAACAGTAGTTTCTGATAAGAATAATCTGTTTTGGAGATATATTATGGAACTGCAGCAGCTCAGGCATTTTCTAGCCTTGGCAGAGGAACGCCATTTCACGCGGGCCGCGCGCCGTTCGCACATCGTTCAGTCGGGACTTTCGGCCTCGATTCAGGCTTTGGAAAACGAACTCAACGCGCCGCTGTTCATTCGCAGCACGCGCCGCGTTGAATTGACGGAGGCCGGGCGCGCGCTGGTGGTCGAAGCGCGGAGGGTGCTGAGCGCCGTTCAAGCGGCATCCGATGCCGTCAAGGCCGTCGAAGGACTTCTGCAAGGCACGCTCAACGTCGGCATCATGCAGCGCTTCGCGCTGACGCTTGATCTCCCCGCCATTCTCGGTGAATTTCATGCGGAATATCCCGGCGTGCAAATGCATCTGGTTCAAGTAGGCTCGACGATTCTCATGGAAGGTCTGCGCGAAAACCGCTTCGACATCGCGATTCTGGCGCAAGTCGGGGAGCCGCCCGACACCATCGCCACGACCACAGTGGAGCGCGATGCGCTGGTGCTCGCGCTGCCCAGGAATCACGCGCTGGCCAAGCGCAAAGAACTGGCTCTCGGCGCGCTGGCGGGTGAAACGTTCGTGGAGTTCCAGCCGGATTGGGGCGCGCGCCAACTCGTCGATCTGGCCTTTTCCGCCGTGCGCGTTCAACGCAAAATTGCCTGCGAAGTCAACGACATCCCGACACTGCTGGATCTGGTCGCCAACGGCCTGGGCATCGCGCTCATTCCAAGCGCATTTACGCAGTACCGGGCGGACATAAGCATCGTCAAACCGCGGGCGCCTGTTCCGATATGGAACGTGGTCGTCGCTCACGCCGGAACGCAGCCGGCCAATCCTGCAGCACGCGCTTTGGCGAAAGCGTTGTGTAAGAATCTGGATAGTCACCGGCGCAAGTGACCCAGCCAGCGCAGTGCACATGTTCCCACTTATCCTTTTTTTAATATTTTATTGACCTTCTCCGGGCCAGAATTGTGTTCAATAAAGGTGTATCTCCATTATGCTAGTTCTTGGCATGAACCCCGGCAAGAAAGCGACGATCATGTTTACGAAACGTTCCTGGCTCCAGTTGGTTGCAGCGATTCCGATCGCGGCGGGATTCATCGCGATTTTCGATCGTCCCGTCTGCAGCGAAAGTAAAGACTTGCAGACCGTCCGCTTGAATGTGCAGCCGCTGAGCGTGGCCGCCGATCCGGGTCCGACATCTCTCATCGGGGGCGAGAGTCAGCCCGGCGGCTATAAATTCGTGTGGGCCGACGTGATCGTGGAAGGCGCGGGCGATTGCCGCGTCTATTTCGATTTTCAAGACAAAGATCACTTTCATTTCCTGGACCGCAAAGGCACCGAGGCCGTGCTGGGCATGCGCGAGGCCGGTGTCGAGCAGATTTTTGCCAAGGGCACGCTGAGCGGCACGACGGAACTGAGACTGGCGCGGCACGGCTGCAAAATGGGCGTCTTCCAAGGCGGCGCGCTGGCCGCGTTTGCGTTTGACGATCGCATTCTCGAAGGCGGCGTCGGTTTTCGCATGTTAAACGGCGGCTCGCCGGTGAAAGTCCGGGCCGAAGCGCGCGACGACATCCACTTCGCAGAAGATTTCATGATCAGCCAGGGCAAGTCAGAACAATGGCACGGCAACGGCGACGCCAAGCGCGGCGATTTCGAAGTAAAATCACTGCGCCATCCCCTTTTAAGCGCCAACGCGTTTTCGTTCTTCGGCGCCGGCTCGAACATCTACTCCGTAACCGGCGAATCGTGGTGGGACAATTACGTCTACGAGCTGTCGTTGCGCGGACCGGAAACGGGAAAGATCGGGCTGGTCTTCGCCTATCGCGACGAGAAGAATTATGGCCTGTTCCGCTGGGGTTCGCGCGGCAAAGATGGACGCTGGGAAGCCCGGCGCGAATTGGTCCGCGTGCGCGACGGGCAGGAGGAAATCCTGGCGCAGGCGCCGGGCGGCTATGCGCCCAACGAGTGGTACAAAGCGACGGTAAACGTCAGCTATGCCCGCGTCAGTGTTTATATCGACAAGCACCTCATGCTCGAAACAACCGACTCATGCCTTGCGGCGGGCGCGGCGGGTGTCTGGTGCGACGTGCCGCGTCCCGAAAAACTGGCGAAGGATCCAAAAGAGCAGGAGTTTTCGCTCAATAGTCTTGAAGGCTTGATGCGGCAGCACGCGGTCTTCGACGACGTGCGCGTCCGCTCGCAGGAAGATTATGAAGAACGCTTCTTGACGCCCGGCACGCTGAAATCGGGCTGGCTGGTTGGCGAAGGTGACTGGTCCGTTGCGGCGAACTCGTCCGCCGACAAATCGGCCGCGGGCCATGCGCCGCCAGCGCTGAAAAGCGGCACACTGTCGGTGCGCTGCGCCGGAGACACAAAGGCGTTGATCGGCGACCGGCGCTGGTCTCAGTACCAAGTGACTGCGGATGTTCAGCCGCTGAACAAAGGCGTGGCGGGAATCGTGCTGATGCACCGCGATGAGAGCAATTACTATGTGGTGAAGATCGAGAACGGCATCTTGAAACTGGTCCGCGTCGCGGCCGGCGTGGAGCGCGTCGAAGACAACGCGCAACTGACCAATGCAGGCGCGGAGCCCATCCGGATTCAAGCCTCTGTTAAGAAGGGGCACATTCGCGCCATCGCCGACGACGGTGCGTCCGTGGAAGCCTTTGACGGCGAAACCCGCCTTAGAGGGCGCGCGGGCCTGTATGTCCACTCCGGCGGAAACGCGTCCGTTCCCTCCGCGGCGTTTTCGTCGTTCCGCATCGAATTCATCCCCGAACCCGAACCGCTGGTGACCAACAACGCCATCTTCGACGAGGAAGTGTCGATGAACGAGTGGAGCAATTCAGCGGCGGAATGGGTGCCGCCCTCGGACAACAACGTCGAAGTGCACGACAACAAAGTCGTCACGTTGTTGTGGCACCGCAGCCAGTTCCCAGGCGATGTGGAATTGATGGTCGAACCGCGCGAAATCACCGAATCGAATTACATGATCGCCCTTTCATGCTCCAAGGACGGCTTGACGAAAAACAACGGTTACGTTTACCGCTATACGGTCGGCGACGAAAAGAGTGGCAAGCCGGGCGTGCATGTCGAAATTCTGCGGCAGGGCGAGTTGGTTATGGAAAAGCAGATTGGCGACGACGTGCGGCAACTGTCGAATCTGGCGATCCGCCGCTGTGGAAAATACATCGTCGGACTGGTCAATGGCAAAGCCGTACTGTCGTTCCGCGACAACGATCCGCTGAAAGGCAGCAAAGTCGCGTACAAAACGCAAGGCATTCTGGTGAAGACCGAAGCGATGCGCATCATCAGCGATCATTTCCGCAACGACACGTTCTCCGGCGCGCCGGTCAACTGGCGCCTGGGCGGCAGCGCCATCGCCGAAGTCACCAACCGCTGGCAGTGCGACCCGCGCTGGACCTTCTTCAGCCTCCAGAACGAGCGCAACGTCGGCAAGCCGGCCGTGCTCTGGAGCAAGCAGCTATACCCGGGCGACGTGACCGTGGAATTCTATTTCGGCAACAAGATGGACCACATGCGCGGCAATCCGTACACCTACGCCCGGGACGTCAACGTGACGATCGGCTCGGATGGCTCGGACCTGACCAAGGGCTACACGTTCAGCTTCGGCGGGAATGGCAACACCACCAGCTACATCAGCCGCAACGGCGTGATCGTGAAACAATTTCCCGCGCGCATTCCGACGACCATGGACTACCACCGCCACTGGTTCGCGTTCAAAGCCGAGCGGCAGGGAAATATAATGAAATTTCGCGTCGATCATTTCTTCCAGGCTCCCGGCAAGGGGGACGGGAAGATTCCACCGCCCGAAATGGTCTTCGAGGATTCGGTGCCCGTCAGCGGCGACCGGATCGCGATCTGGACCTACGAACACGGCATCATGATCAGCAAGATTCGCATCTCCGGCGACAATGGAGAGGATACCGAGAGCCCGGATTTCCTGCCCGGACCGGTGAAAACAGTGTACGATACTCCGGTTGAAAACGGCAAGTAATTGTTTTGTGGTGCAGGCTTCCAGTCTGCATTGCTTGGAATTGCAGGCTGGAAGCCTGCACCACAATATTTGGGATTGAGCCGCATGGCGTCGCGCGTTATTCTGAATCGAAGGCCGAAAGGCAGAGTGTGGCTGGGTCTGACAATCGTGCTGATCGCCGGTGTTGCCGTTTTTGCGGGATTGACATACTACGTGCTCGGCGCTCTCCGCGGCGGCAGCATCAACGTCGAAAGCGAGCCTTCGGGCGCAAGCGTGCTGGTGAATGGGCATGTCGCCGGTGCCACACCGATCTCGATCAAAGGCCTGCCGGGCGGTACCTACGACGTGCGACTTGAGAAAGCCGAATTCGCGCCGATGTCATTGCGCGTCGATCTCTCGTCCAGCGGCAGCTCGCGCGTTCACGAAAAACTCAGTCCGGTGGCGAAGGGCATTCTCGTCGTCAACGTCAAACCGTCTGATTCCGAAGTGCTGCTCGACGGCGAACTGGTCGGACACACGCCTTTAAAAGTAGAAGGGGTCGAAGCCGGCCCGCACGAACTCATGGTGCGCAAGACGAATTTTACATCCTATTCGCGGCGCGTGGAAATCGAGTCCGGCCAGACGTGCAAATTCGACGACATCGAGCTGGGCGACAAGATCCTCGAACTGCTGGAGAATAAAGTCAAATCCGAGCCTCAGCGAGTGGGACACTACATCGACTTGGCGCACTATTATTTCGTCAACGACCGCATGGACGAGGCCGTCGACACGTTCGTGCGAGGCGACGACGCCAGCAGGACGACGCTGGATTTCGACGGCCCCGGCTATCCGGGCAAGGACAAAATGTCTCCGGAAGAAATCGAAATGGAGCAGCGCCTGCGCCGGGAAGACCAGTCGCGTTTTCCGAAAGAACTCGACAAGCATCGTTCGTTTCCGCGCAAGGACACGCGAGCGTTCCGCATGAAGTTGACCGAGGCGTTCGACGCCAACAACCGCAAGGATTTGAAATCCTGGTCGCACGCGAAAACCGCCGCGCAGGAAAAAATCACGTCGCGCAACTACGACCAGGCCGCGAAGATTTACAAGGATCACATCGCCGCCGCGCCCATGTCGACCGATCTGCCGAAGGCGTATCTCGGTTTGATCGAAGTCCTGTGCATGCAGGGAGACGTCGATGGCGTGACCGCCGAATTCATCAAGTTCTTCGTGCTGTTCGACAAAAAGGACGGCGCGTCGCTGCGCAACTGCGGCAACATCATCAACCAGTATTATGATCGCCCGAAGACCAAAACCGATCGCGACCGGCTGCTGAAGGTTTCCGAAAAGGCGCTGCGCGCGGGTCTGGATCTGCCCTGCGACAACGACTACAAATCGCAGGCGCTATTCGATCTAGGCTTGACCCTGTTTTACCAGGAGCGCATGGCCGAAGCGGTTACGGTGCTACGCCAGTCTGTGGCGCTTACGCGCGCGCCGAGCACGCAGGAAGACCGCCAATTGCGCCTCGCCGAAGCGCTGCGCAAGGCCGGCGACCACACGGGGGCGATTGAGCTGTACAAAAAATTAAAGACGAGCGAACGGCCCAACGTCCGTGAGACGGCCAACTATGGCATGATCGCCATCGAGCAGAACGACACGAAACAGTAACGCGGCGTACCGAAGGAATTCGCGGGTTGCCCAACCCAACTTTCCGTGTATTCAGCGACATGCACCCTTAAGGTAAGTGAGATTTTGGAAAGCCATTATTAATGGAATCGTCCGATCCATCCGTAAGTCACGACCCGCCCGCGGCGTTCGACACACCAGCGGCGAGTCCCGATTTTCTGGCGGCTCCGGCGCTTCTGGCTGAACCCGCGGTCGTTGAAGCCCCCGTGCAAACAGCGCAAAAATCGCCGGCCATTCGCGCCGCGGGCGTTGGCGTTTGGGCGAAATTGGCAATCGGAGTCTCGCTCGTATTGGCCGTTGCATGCGCCATCGTGTTCGCAATGCGCCAAACGCGGTATTGCGAACTTGCCATTGAGACGCTGCCGCCCGGAGCGACCGTTTTTCTGAACGGCCGTCTGGTGGGAAAAACGCCGGTGCGAGTCCCCGATTTGCCAGGCGGTCCCTATAGCTTGCGGCTCGAAAAGGAAGACTTCGCGCCGCTGTCGCTTTCCATCAATCTCGGCTGGGGCACGACGCGTCTCAACGAGACGCTGCCCGCGCGCGGCATCGGCGCGCTGAAAGTCACCGTCGACCCCGTGGGCGCGGAAGTCCTGCTCGACGGCGAACTCGTCGGCCACACGCCGCTGGATTTGAACAGCGTGCCGTCCGGCTCGCACGAACTGCTCATTCGCAAGACCAATTTCAAAGCCTTCACGCAACGCATTTCGATCGACCCCGGCAAGGCGCAGGAGTTCAGGGATTTCGCCCTGGAAGACCTGATTTTAACGATGCTGCAAAACGCCATCGACAAGGAACCCCAGCGCGTCGCCAATTACACGGACATGGGTCATTATCTGTTTGCGAACAACAAGATCAAAGAGTCCGCTCAATTTTACGTGCGCGGCATTCACGTCTATGCGAAACCGCTGACGTTCGACGCGGCCGTCACGCCCGAGGAGCGCAGCCTCGAACAACAGTTGCGCGCCCACGACATCGAACGCCACAACGATGAAATTCGAAAAAAATCCGCGCACATGGGACGAAATCTGCCACAAAAGGAAATGAAGGAATTTGTCAGGCTCATCGCGGAGGCGCAAAGCGCGGTGGCCACGCAAAACACCGGGGATTGGCGTTTCGTCTACGAACAGGCCCGCAACTTCGTCGAAGAGAAAAAATTCGACGAAGCCGAACAGATGTACCAGCGGCACATCGAAAGCGCCAAAGGAATGGAGACGGTCGCGCAGGCGTACATCGGCCTGATCACGCTGCACATTCACTCGACCAAGAACATTCCCAAGGCGCTCGCCGCCAGCAAGGAATTCGCCGCGTCCATTTACGGCAACAATCCCGCGCTGGCCCGGCAGGCCGCCAACGCGATCTACGGAAGCGCCGCGACCTTTGCCGATCCGGAACGCGCCGACCTTCTGGCCCAGGCCGAAGCGTTGCTGCGCCGGGCGCTGGCCAATTCGGCGAAGCGCACCGAAATGAGCGCGCTCTGCAAATTCGAACTGGGCAACGTTCTCTTCCTCCAGGGAAGATTCGAGGAATGCGCGCCGATGTACCGGGATTCGGTGATCGAAACGCAGGAACCGACGACCAAGGAATTGCGCAGCCAGCGCCAGGTCGACGCGCTGCGAAAGCTCAACCAATTCGACGAAGCCCGAGAAGTCCTGAAACTGCTGGCCAAATCCCCGCGCCCCGACATCGCCGCGAAAGCCGCCAGCGATCTCAGGGAACTGGCCGCCATGCCGTCCAAGCAGAAATGAAGTTTCCCGCCGATTTTCGCTTTTTCCCGTTCACATTTTCTTTATGATTTCTGTTCGAATTCAATTAATCGATTGAATCAAAAAGGGGGCATCGCGTCTTGGCCAACCGCACCGCATTGTATGAAACGCATCTCGCGCTCGGCGCAAAAGTCATCGACTTTGGCGGTTGGGACATGCCCGTCGATTACCCGACGCACATCCTTCAGGAACACCACGCCACGCGTCAAAACGCGGGACTCTTCGACACCGGCCACATGGGCGAAGTGCGTGTGGAAGGACCGGGCGCGCTCGAGAGCCTGCAAGCCGCGGTGAGCCGCGATCTCACGGGCATGGAGAATGGACAGGGGCGTTACACTCTTCTCTGCAACGAACGCGGCACGGTGCTCGACGACCTGATCGTGTTCAAGCAAGCCGACAACGACTATTACATCGTCACCAACGCCGGCACGCGACTCTCGGACATCGAAGCGCTCAAGTCGCACCTGAAAAACGCCACGCTTCGCGATTTGACTCCCGAGACCCACAAGCTCGATCTGCAAGGCCCGAAGACGTTCGACATTCTCGCCAAATTATGCTCGGCACCGATTTCAAAACTCAAGCGTTTTCGCATGATCTCCGCCGAGGTCGCCGGCGTGAACGCGATTGTGTCGCGCAGCGGCTACACGGGCGAGAAGAACGGCGTCGAATTGTTTTTTCCAAAGGCGGAGGCCGTCAAAGTCTGGTCGGCGCTCATGGAAGCCGGCAAGCCGTTCGGCGTGCTGCCCTGCGGCCTGGGCGCGCGCGACACGCTGCGTCTGGAATGCTGCCTGCCGCTGTATGGCCACGAATTGTCGGAGGAAATCACGCCGCTCGAAGCCGGGTTGAACTGGGCGCTGTCGCTGGATAAGGAATTTGTCGGCGCGGCCGCGTTGCGCGCGCAGGAGAAAAATGGAATTCCCCGGACGCTGGTGGCGCTGAAATTCGCGGGCCGCTTGCCGGCGCGCGCGGGTCATCCGATTTACGCGGGCGATGAAAAGATCGGAGAAGTGACCAGCGGCACATTCGGGCCGAGCGTCAATTCCGCGATCGCGCTGGCGCTCGTCAAAACCGGCAGCGCGCCGCTCGGCGCGACGGTCCAGGCCGAAGTCCGAACCTCGCGCATCGACGCAACGGTCGTCGAAAAGCCGTTCTATAAGCCCGCGAAGTGAGCGTAGATAATTTTTTTGCGTCTAAAACAGTGCGGAATCATTCGATAAAACGGAGCATCACACATGTCAGAACATGTCCCGGCAGGCTTGAAATATTCCAAGGAACACGAGTGGGTGAAGGTTGACGGCAACGTGGCGACGATCGGCATCACCGATCATGCGCAGCACGCGTTGGGCGACATCGTCTTCGTCGAACTTCCCAAAATGGGAGCGGACGCGAAATTCATGAAACCAGTGGGCGTCGTCGAATCGGTGAAAGCGGCCAGCGACATTTACAGCCCGGTGAGCGGAAAGATCGCAGCGGTCAATGCCGAACTGACGAAAGCGCCGGAGACGATCAACACCGATTGCTACGGCGCGGGCTGGATGGTCAAGATCGAATTGAGCGCGCCCGGTGAACTGGATCAACTGCTCGACGCCGCCGCGTACACGGCATTCCTCGCAACGCTGTAGAAAGTGGGAGGGCCGTCCCGGCCCTCTTTGAGCGCGTATAAATTACTGAAAGGGGCGAGACGCCCCTTCCACTTTCCGGAATCGATAATGACGTATATCCCGCACACGAAGACCGAACGCGACACCATGCTGCAAGCCGTGGGCGTGAAAACGCTCGAGGAATTGTTCGCGCATTTGCCGGCTGAAGTTCTCGCCGCGCCGCTCAACCTGCCCAAGGGCTTGGGCGAAATGGAACTAAGCGCCGAGATGGCCCGCCGCGCGCGCAAGAATCGCTCCGCGCACAATCTCACCTGCTTCCTCGGCGCTGGGGCGTACGACCATTTCATTCCGCCGGTCGTCGATCAGTTAATTCTGCGCGGCGAATTGTACAGCGCTTATACGCCGTACCAGCCCGAAATCAGCCAGGGCATTTTGCAGATCATTTACGAATATCAAAGCATGATGGCGACGCTCTGCGGCTGCGATGTGTCGAACGCCAGCCTGTACGATGGCGGGACGGCGCTGGTGGAAGGCTGCCAGATGGCGCTGCGCCATACCGCGCGCAATCTGGTTGTGATCGATGGAACGGTTCACCCGAATTATATCCAGACGGTCAAGTCCTTGTTGCGCGTTCAAAATGTCGAAGTGCAGATCGTTCCGCCAAAGCACGGCGAATTCAAGAGCGATCTGAGCGGTTTGGCGAAGGCGGCGAAAGACGGCGTCGCAGCAGTCGTCGTGGGCTATCCGAATTTCTACGGCGCGGTCGACGACACGCGCCCGCTGTCGGAAACGGTGCATCAAAACGGCGCGCTGCTGGTGGCAGCGAGCAACCCGTTTGCGTTTGGACTGATCGAAGCGGCGGGAGAACTCGGCGCGGACATCGTCTGCGGCGAAGCGCAGGCGCTCGGCGTGCCAATGCAATTCGGCGGGCCGTATCTGGGCTATCTCGCGTGCAAAAAAGAACTCGTCCGCAAGATGCCGGGCCGCTTGGTGGGCCAGACGGTGGACGTGCAAGGCCGGCGCGCGTTTACGCTCACGCTGCAAGCGCGCGAGCAGCACATTCGCCGCGAAAAAGCGACAAGCAACATCTGCACGAACGAAGCGCTCTGCGCGATGATGGCACATTTTTATCTCTGCTGCGTCGGCCCAAGCGGCCTGCGCCGCGCCGGCGAACTGAGCGCGGGAATGACGCAGTTGCTGCGCGAAAAATTACGCGGCGCGAAGGGCGTCAAGAGCGTGCCGGAGTACGCGGCATTCAACGAATTTGTCTACGAAACCGAAAAGCCCGCGAAAGAAATTCTGAGCGGCATGTTGAAACAAGGCATCCTCGGCGGGCTGGATCTGGGCCAGTACGACCCAGCGCGCTCGCACCAGATTCTCGCGGCGGTGACCGAGAAACGGAGCGTCGAGGAGATTGAGGCTTATGTGAAGGCGGTCGGTTCGGTCGGCTGAACTTTACAGAGTAACCCGATCTAAAAATTTGGAATCTGAAACTCGAAACCAGGAATCTTAATCAGTGGAATTGATCTTCGAAAAATCGCACAAAGGCCGCACCGGAAACTATTATCCAGCGGAAACACCGGCCGGTATCAAGACGCCCGAGCAGATTCTACCGCCGGGGCTGCTGCGAAAGAGTTCGTCCGGTCTTCCGGAGGTCAGCGAACTTGAATTCGTGCGGCATATTCTTGCGCTCAGCCGCCGCCAAGTTGGCATCGACAGCACGTTTTATCCGCTCGGGTCGTGCACGATGAAATACAACCCGAAGATCAACGAAGCTGTCGCGCGCGATCCTGGTTTTGCGATGATGCATCCGTTGCAGCCTGTGGACACCGCACAGGGCACGCTCGAAGTATTCTACGAACTCGAGCGGGGCTTGAGCGAAATCACCGGCATGGACGAAGTCACTCTCAATTCGCTGGCCGGCGCGCACGGCGAATTGACCGGCATCATGCTGATCAAGGCGTATCACACATCGCGCGGCGACACGAAGCGCACCAAAGTGCTTGTCCCGACCGCGGCGCACGGAACCAATCCCGCCAGCGCGGCGCTCTGCGGATACGAGGTGGTTTCGATTCCGGGAACCGACGCGGGCGAAGTCGATCTCGCCGGTTTGGATGCGGCGCTCGACGACACCGTCGCTGCGCTGATGCTCACCAATCCTAACACGCTTGGGCTTTTCGAATCGCAGATTCGCGTCATTCAAAAGAAGGTCCACGACGTCGGCGGGCTGCTGTATTACGACGGCGCGAATTTGAACGCGATTCTCGGCGTTGCGCGGCCGGGCGATATGGGCTTCGACGTGGTTCATTTGAATTTGCACAAAACATTTTCCACACCGCACGGCGGCGGCGGCCCCGGCGCGGGTCCGGTGGGCGTGAAAGAACGCCTGCGTCAATTTTTGCCGGTGCCGTACGTGAAGAAAAGCGGCGCGCAATTCGAACTCGCGTACGACAAGCCGGCGAGCATCGGGCGCGTCTCGACATTCCACGGCAACGCGAACGTGCTCGTGCGCGCGTACACGTACATGCGCCATCACGGCAGCGACGGATTGCCGGAGATCGGCAAAAACGCGGTGCTCAACGCGGCCTACGTCTTTCAGCGCCTGTCGAAAACATACCGTCGCCCGATGGCGTCGCCGTGCATGCACGAATTCATTATCCAGCCGACCGACGAGATGCTCAAAAAAGGCGTGCGCACGCTGCACATCGCCAAGCGGCTCATCGATTACGGCTTCCACCCGCCGACAATTTATTTTCCGCTCGTCGTCAAAGAAGCGATGATGATCGAGCCGACTGAAACGGAAAGCAAAGCGACGCTCGACAAATTCTGCGAGGCAATGGAAGCGATCGCCAAAGAAGCGCTCGAAACGCCGGAACTGGTCATCGGCGCGCCGCATACGACGGTCGTAGGCAAAGTCGATGAGACGAAAGCGGCGAAGGATTTGGATCTGCGGTTCTGCGGGTGCGATTGAAACGGACACATGCATCGTCTCTTAAACTTTACCGCACCCTCCCCCGCCGAAGACCTCGCGCTCGAAGAAGCCATTCATCTCTGCATCGAAGAAAATACGAGTCCAAATACGTGGCGGATTTGGCAACCCTCAGTTCCCGCCGTCATTCTCGGCACGGGCCAGGAGTCCACGCGCGAGGCGAATCTCGACGCCGCGCGCGCCGAAAAAGTTCCCGTGCTACGACGACATTCCGGCGGCGGCACTGTGGTAATTGGACCGGGCGCGATCAACTTTTCGGCGTTTTATCGCTTCGCGGATTTGCCTGGATCGGAGACGATTCGCGGCGCGATGTATGCGGCGCTTGCGCCGCTGGTTCGGCTGCTTGAGTGCTGGGGACTGCGTATCAAAGAAGCGGGCCTCTCGGACCTCGCCGTGTTGTGTGCCGACGGAACGCTGCGCAAGATCGCGGGCAATTCACAGGCGCGCAAGCGGCACAGCGTCGTAGTCCACGGCACACTGCTGGCCGATCCGGATTGGGGCCGCATCGAGCGGCTACTGCGTTTTCCGTCGTCGATTCCCGATTACCGCGCCGGCCGCGGCCACCGCGAGTTCCTCACGAGTTTGAGCGAATGCGGTGCGCCGCACGATCTTGAAACTTTCACGCGTGAGTTGGCGAAGTTCCTTCCAGAGGATACGATTCTTTCGGCCAAACCGAGCGACGCTGAAAACGAGCGCGCATGCGTTTTGCTTGCAGAAAAGTATGGCCGCGATGAGTGGAATTTCAGACGGTGAAGCGGGCAAGCGGAACGGGGCCGCATGAGCACTTCGAAGCCAACCAAGAAGACAGGGATTGGGGCGGGCGCGTACTCCAGCACGCTGGCGCTCTCCGATCTGCATATGGGACGCGTCATCACACACGCGCGTTCGCCTGAAGTCCTCGCGCCGCTGGTCGAAGGGTTCGAGCGCGTGCTGCTGCTGGGCGACATCGTCGATCACTGGTACACGAGCGCCGAACAGGCCCGTGACTACGAGCACCGCATCCGCAAAGTCTGCAAGGCGGCAGGCGTGAGGGACGTCGTTTATTTCCGCGGCAATCACGACGCCTGCACCGACGACGGCGAGGAGTTCGCGCTCATTGACGGTATCCTCTATCTTCACGGGCACGCCGTGTACAACAAGCTCAAGGGCGATGGCTGCCCCGCGACGCGTATTCGGGCGATGAACGAAAAAAAGTACGGCCCGCACCGCCAAGACTCGCGCACCAAGCATCTTGTCTGGAAAATCATCGACCGCATGTACGGGAAGATTCCCATGGCGATGATGCTTCCGTTCAAATGGCCGCTGCCGGTCGTGCGGCGGATCAAAGCGCTCGCCGACGAAATTTCCCCGGAGGGCGGCGTGCGCGGCGTCGTGCTGGGCCATTCGCACCGCCCCGGCGTGCGGCGTTACAAGGGCATGACGCTGTTCAATCTGGGCGGCTGGATCAAGAACACGCGGGCATACGGATTCGCCCGAAATGGTTCGCACGTGCGGCTGATTAATATCGACATGCGGGCGCAGCGCTTGAAATGGGGCAAGGTGCTGCATGAATCGGAGTTGGGGGTTATTTAGAAGCTAGAGATTCGGGTGTTTTGATATAGGATCGCTGGAGTCGAGTATTGCAGCGCCTTTAATCTGAACATTTTTTCAACGCTACATTCATCCCGACGGAGCTGCGGCCATGTCCGAGTTCTCTCCATCCTTTGTCTTGATTGGCGAACGGCTCAATACGCATCGCGAGCGTTTTCGGGAAGCGGTTTCGGGCCGCAACGCCGCGGTTGTGAAACGCGAAGCGCGGCGGCAGATCACGTCGGGAGCGACGCATCTCGATATCAACGCGTCCGGCGACAACGCGCGCGAAACCGGCGACATGCTCTGGATTCTCGACACCGTGCTGCCCGAAATGCCGGCCCAGACGGGCATCGTCATCGATTCGGCGCATTCGATATGCCAGGCGGCGGCGTTGGAACGATTGGCGGGCCGGCCGGGGACGATTGTCAATTTGAACTCTCCCGACAACGACAAAATTGCAATCGCGCTCGAATTGGCCGCGCGGCACAAGGCCGGCGCGATCGTCGTTCTCGCCGACAGCGAAGGCGTCACCGGACTGACTCCGGACCGCGTGAAACGCGCCGAAGTATTGCGGAAATGGATGCTTCAAGCCGGCATTCCCGAAGAGCGCCAGTTTCTCGACCCGCAGGTTTTGCCTCTGGCGTTCGACCCGCAGCTTCCGCGCGCGGTGCTGGAATCTGTGCGCGAACTGCGCCGCCGCTGGCCCGCGTCGCACCTGATTGCCGGACTATCGAACGTGTCATTCAACATGCCGCGCCGCGGACTGCTGAACCACGTTTATCTGGCGATGTTGCTGGCCACCGGAATCGATTCGGTGATCTGCGATCCGTGCCGCCCCGCGTTACACGAGACGATATGCGCGGCGCAAGCGTTGCTGGGACAGGACGAGTTTCTGGCGACGTATCTTTCAGCTTTTGCGCCGGAAGATTAATTCACTCTTCGCAGCTGTTTCTCCGCGAATTCTTGCACAACTGCTCTTTTGTAAACCAGCGGATTGACGTGCGGGCGCTTGTCAATCAGCAGTTTTTGGGCGGCTTCCGGCGTATAGCCCTTTGCGATTAAATAGCACGCGGCGACCGTCACGCTGCGGCCCCGGCCGGCTTTGCAGTGAATGAATACTTTTCTTCCGGCTGCCGCGTGCATTTGAATAAAGCGCACGCTTTTTTCGATGTCTTCCAGCGCGGGCGGCGTGAAATCCACCGTCGGAATGTAGCATTGTTCAATGCCCGCTTCCGCGTACTTTATTGTGGGACCGGCGTACTCGTCGCAGGTGTTGACGACCGCGCCGATTCCCAGTGCTTTTAGTTCCGCCACGTGGCTGCCAAAGGGCAGCGCGCCGAGCAGCACGGTGTCGTCAATCCAATCCCACCAGCGGCGATTTTTATCGATGCGATTGAGTGCCAGATTCCAAAGAAGCGTGGGATAGAAAAAAAGACGCGCTAGAATGCGCATGCTCATTCGTCCTTCGACCTCGGCGTGCTTTTCGACGCCACCGAATGAACGATGCGATGATGGACCTGCAGCGAGAGCACGCACATCGCCGTCGAATAACACGTACCGCCCTGGCCTGAAAATACGTCGTTCGCTCGCCAGGCGCCATCGTTGTCCTGCATGTCGAAGATCGCCCGCGACGTTTTATCGTTCCACTCCGTCCATTCCTTGCCACCAGCGAAGAACATTCCGTACGTGCAGAAATAAAGCATGTACGGATTGAATGCGGCGCGGTCGGCGGCATCTTTGGCCTTCGGATTCCAGCTTCGTCCCCAATCCGGCTTGACCTTCGGCACAAAACCGAGAAGTTTCGTGCTCAATGCGGCGATATCGGGTTCGGTGGTGCTTTCGCCGCAGAGCAGCCGGGACATCAGCACCATTCCGGAACGGCTGGGCAGGTACACTCCGTCGTCTTTGGTCAGGCGATAAATCGCGCGATCGCGCTGCGTCGATTTTCGATAGAATTGCAGCACGCGCGAAAAAGCTTCGTCAGGCACGGCGATCTGCGCTTCGCGCGCCGCGGCCAGCGCCTGCACGGGCCATGCGCTCGATGAAATATCCGCCAGATCCGATTCCGTGCGGCCGTAATATTCCCAGCCTCCCTGCGTTGTCTGAACCTGGATCAGAAACTCCACCGCCTTGGTCGCGCGCGTTTTCAATTCCACATCGCCGGTCAATGCGGCCGCCTCCACCAGCGCGAGCGTGGCCATGGAATGATTGTACATGAACTCACGCTTGATGGCCCCAAAGCGGCCCGTGACGGGATCCTGAGCGGATAGCAGAAAGGCAATTCCGCGCCGCACCGTTTCGGCGTAGGTGTCGCGCGTGCCGTTGGCCTCGCTAATCCATGTATGCCCGTCTCCCAAAAACGCCAGCAATACCAGACTCGACACACCTACCCTTCCCCACTTGAAATCCGCCGTTTCGCCCTGCGGCAATTGTCCCGGAATAATCGACACGGGCCAGCCGCCGTCCTTTTCCTGCCACTTGTTCAAAAACTGCAAACCGCCTTTGATGGCTGCATCGAATTCGCGCGCTCCGCCTCCATTGGTCCCGCGCAGCACGGCCCGCACCGGATCCAGGCGATGCCCCATTACACGCACCACCGGCGTCGGAAGCGGCGGAAGCGGACGCGGGTCGACATACGGTTTTTCCAACGATTCCCCCGGAACGCCCGATGCAATCGGCGCATTGGCTTGAAACGCCGGCAATGCCGAGCCGTCGAACGTCAGCTTCTTGTCATAGAGAAGAATGACTCCCAGCACAACCGAAAAGAGAATCAGCAAGGCGGCGATGCCCGCGCGAAACTTGCCAATCAGCGCATCGCCGTGCCGCCGCGCAGCGTCGTCATGAGAGGACGCGATGATGTCGTCCATGCTGTGAACCATGCGCTGCCCGCAAATCGGACAGAACTCGCTGCGCAATTTCACAACGTTGCCGCAATTGTTGCAGGTCACTGGATCGGTCTCCGAATGGAAGGATGAATGATGAAGTATGAAGGACGAGAAAGAAAACGGCTTCGCGCTCAACCGTATTTCATCCTTCACAATTCATCCTTCGTCTTATTTTTCAACGCTGTAAGCTTTTTCATCCTTGAGTTTGTTGCCCGCCAGATCGCGAACTTCAATCCACAAGGTATATTCGCCCGGCAGAAGCGGATTCGGCGTAACCAATTTGAACGGCGAACGCAGAATGGCTTCTGCTGATCTCACATTGATGGCGGGCAGGCTGTGACTGTAACGGCCGTTTTTTGCCACGACGACGTCGAGCGGGCTGTTTGCAGTCTTTGCGCGAATTCCCGCACTGAGGGACGCCCAATCCACGCCGGAAGGATCCGCCACGCTGATGTTGAAAACCGCGTCGCCTTTGACCGTTCCGGACGCGGGTTCGACTTTCCATTCGGGCGGCTGTTTGTCGATCTGGTAGTCAAATTGCGATAATTCGATCGGCGCGCCGGACGCGTCGTTTACTGAAAACTTGACGACGTGCTCGCCGCCGCCCATTTCGGATTCGCGCGGAGTGTATAAAATCTGCGATCCAAAAATCGAAGCCGGAACGTTCTTTCCGTCGAGCGTAATCTTCAATCCTTTCAGCGCGCCGAGTCCCAGCGGGCTTTCGAGGGTGGCGCGAATCAGCGGGGCTGCGCCGAATTGGCGTTCCGTTGGCGACGGTCCGGAATCGAGCACTTTCGTCTTTGCATCCAGCGTCGCGAGCAGCTTTGTCAGCTCGGCCGATTTGAATCCGCGCTTACTGGATTCCAAAAGCGCCGTGCGCGCGCCTGTCAGATCGCCTTTTTCGATCAGCAGCAGCCCCATGACGTAATTCCCTTGTCCGCTCTCGTCCAACGCCGCCAAATCCGTGGCCGTGGGCAGCAGTTGTTTCAAGATTTGCTCGTCGCCTGGATCCAGGATGACATTGTAGCTGGTGTCCCGCCGTATGGGCCGGGTCGCGGCACCTATCAACGCTTTGTGCCGTCCGCACGCGATAATGCGCAGCTTCGCGTCGATCTTGTCTTCCTTGGAAGGCTCGGCGCGAGCGAGCAATTGCTCCCAGACGACTTGTTCTTCGCGCAGGAAATTGGCGATTTTTCCAAGGCGAAGCATATCCGCCTTGTCCGGGAGGCCGCTCCCGCCGGTGGCGTTTTCGGGGACTGTGTCGGCCGCCCATCCGCCTCCTGCGTGCGTCGTTTCACCCTTCAGACCCGTCACCGGCGCGGTCAGTTCCGCGGACAGCGCGGCCACGCGTTCCTCCAACAGCGAGGCGTAATTCTTGTATGCAAGCACATCTTTCTTGTCGAGATCGAGCATCGTTTTGAACGTGGCGCACGCTTTTTCGAACGGTCCATTTGGGTCTGTATAATCCGCCTCTCCATTGAAGGCGTGCCACGCCATGCCGATGGCCAGCAACGCGTCTCTTTTCGCCTTGCCAAATTTTTCGAGATCCAGCATCATTTTTTCGATCGCTATGCGGCGCGCGGCGGAGTTCATGCCGGGTTCGTTGAGCGTCGCGAGAAGCGTCAGCCTCGCGGCGGCGTCCATTTGAAGATCGGCCGGATTGACGGCCTTCGCGCTTTGAAACGCATTGGCCGCGTCGGCGGCCCGATGGTTGCGCGCGAGAAGCGAACCGTTCAGCTTATAAAGTTCCGCAAGCAATCCGGGCGCTGGGGCAGGCGGAGAACTCAAGGCTTTGCTGACGAACGCGTCAACATCCGCGGCGCGTTCGGATTTCCAGCTTTTCAGGATGGCCATGGCGGCCAGCGCGTCGGGCGTATCTTTGAATTCAATCGCCTTCTTAAGCAGTTTTTCAGCGTCGTCCAAATGCGCGGGCTTGCCGCCCACGGCGCCATCGAGACACAATGCGCACGCTGCACCGGTTAACGCGAGCGATTTTTCGTCGGCTGTCGCCTTGGCCGCATCGGGAACGTGCTCGAACGCCTCTTGAGCTTCCTTGTAATTCTTCGCCGCCGCGAGCAGGCAGCCGAGATGCAACCGCGGCGCGGCCTTTGACGGATCGGCGGCGATCAAGGCTTTGCATGCGGCCACCCCGGCCTCGATGGAATCGCCTCCTTCGGCAGCGGCGTTGATAACCGTGTCGCGATTCCACGACTCGCGAATGGCGCTCCAGCGAGACACCGCGACGGCGGGAACCAGCACGGCCAGCCCCGCGAGGATCGCCGCGTACACAAACGCCGGTGTGGATAGTTCGATCGAACCGATTTTCATGGGGCCTCAAAGAATTAACGTGAAGGCGTGACCGTGCCCAGGATATAGGAGAACGGCACCGGGCCGACTTGTTTCGAATCCATGCCCAAGAGAGGGTCGTCGGCCAGGAGGTATGCACAGCCGCGTGGAACGAGCGTTTCCGGAATCGTCCACGTGTTTGTCTCAATGCGCTTGTTGATCGGCGCGCCGTTGACGAGCACCTCTTTAAGGGTGACTTCGATGCGCGCGCCTTCCACGCCGATCACGCGTGCAATGTTGACGCGGGCCGGCTCCTTCGGATTTCGATAGGCGACAAAGGCACCGGACTTAAGTCCGGAGAGCGCTGAGGCGGACGTGTCGACGCTGTATCCGCCTTCGGGAAACCCGCTCACATCCATGCTCTTGTCGCCCGGTTCGATGCTCGTGCGCGTGCGATGCTTAAAGAGCCAGAAGCACAGCAGCACAATCCCGAAAACCACCGCGATTTTTATCACTTCATGAAACATTTCGCTCACGTATTTAGGCCTCCAATCCGGCGAACCCGCCCGTTAATGTTCTCTCGCAAAGGCGCAAAGACGCAAAGAACAGCGAAAAAAGACCGACAAATTTCAAGGGGATCGGCGACACGCTCAAATTTCATGTACCCGTTCTCCTTGTCTCGCTGTCTGCTTGTCTTGCCGTTCTTCGCGTCTTTGCGCCTTTGCGAGAGAAATAAAGAGGCAGCAGGCAAGCCCTTAGTTATACGTGCGCTTTCGGCGCGTCAAAATCAAAAAACCAAATTTGAATGCGCGGGAAGTCGTGATACTATGGGTTCTTTACTTTGCGCGTCCGCTGTACGCGAACCGACATGCCTAGGAAATTTCACCATGCCGTTGCCGCCTCTCACGCATCAATTGAGCAACTTCGAGCAGATTGAAATCCTGCGCAACGAAATCGAACAATTCGAAGAAGAATTGAAAAAAACAGAATCGCGCATACGCGACGTGCTGTACCAGGTTGAGAAACAGCGCTTTCTGACAACTGTCCACCAGATCTTTCAACACGGGCCGGTGAGCGCCGATGGCGAAGCCCTGCCGGAAATGAACACCGCGCGCGAAACGCTGGCGAGCGCGTTGGACGCCATGAAACGGGCGCTGGCCGAATTGGAAGCCGTTTCGGGCTCCGCTCCGCCGCGGTCGGCTCAGCGTTCCGGCCTCATGCCGGCGCGACCCGCAGCGGGACCGCCGTCTTCTCCGTCGCACCCGCAGCCGGGCAGTCCCCCGCCGCGAAAAAATCGTTTCGATGCATTTTAACTTTGCGCGGATGCGTCCTACTTTTTCAATGCCACGCAAATGACCCGCGCTCGATCGCGAAGCTTCGCTGCGTTTTCAAAACGCAATTCCGGCTTTCGGCATCCCGCGCTTTTTTCGGAAACAGGACATGAAAGATAAAGACAAAGAAAAGGCCAAGGACAGTGACAAGGAAAAAGAGCGCTCGTCCAAGCTCAAGAAGAAATCCCACTCCAAGAAGCTGAAATCGGTGTCGAAACGCTCGGCTAAAATCGAGGACGACGAGCCCGATACAGGCGCGAAGAGCGTGGAGGCCGACGACGAGCCTGCGGATATCACTCCGGACGAGGACGCTGAAGCCGGTGAGGAAGAAATTGAGGCCGAAGAGGAGGCGCCACCGCAGCCGAAATCCGCCAAAGGCCGCCGTGGCGCCAAGTCTGGTGCCGATGCGGAAAAAAATGGCGGCGAACCCGGCAAACCTCTCTCGCGCCTCGGCCTCATTAGAGCCCGACACGAATCCATGAAGCGCGAAATCGAACAGATTCGCGAGGATCTGGATTCGGACGAAGAAGAGTAACCACGAATGAACGGCTTTTTAACCGCGCATAACGCGATTTTTCTTGTAATTAGAGGGGGCGGGAGACCGCCCCCTTTTCTTTAAAATCCATTTGATCGTTTAAAGCTTGTCCTTAAAAGTATTCGTGTAAATACTAATGTCCACCAGGGAGGGTGTCCGTGGCTTCCACACGATTCATTGTACTCAGCGCCATCGCGTCCATCATGCTTGCATGCACCGCCGCCGGCGCATCTGACGCCGAGACGCCTTTGGTAAAAGCTGAAGTTGTGGCACTCGCCCCGCAGGTTCCGGCTGTCGTGCAATCCCCAGCCCCGAACGCCGCGCCGCCTGAGGCACCGCATACGTCCGAACCGCTGCCGCCCTACAGTTTTCCCTGGAATGATGGCCTCTTCGCCAGTGCGGCCGGATACGTCGGCGTTAAAAACGTCTGCTTTCCCTGCCAAAAATCGGTCCTCCTGGATGTGTGCGGAATCTGCGGCAAATATCAAGTCAAAGCCGCGATTCAAGATGGACCGGCACCGCTGGTTGTCTTGCTGCTGGGCATTGGCGGGCGGGCCGAGGGCGACTTTGCCAAGTTGTGGCCCTCCTGGTACTACGAGCGCGGCTATCACGTGCTGACATTCGATTCGACATTCGTACAGGATTTCAACGCGCGCACGCATCTGGGCGTCAGTGGAAATGTGTGGGCTGAAACCGAGTACGTAAAGAATATCATCGACTCTTTTTTGCATCACGGTTGCATATCCGGGCACGTCACAAAGATCGGCGTGGTGGGCATGAGCTACGGCGGCGTTCAGGCGCTGATTCTCGGCACGCTGGCAGCCGATAAAAAGCTGCCCTTCGAAATTGCCGCAATTCAAGCTTATTCGCCCCCGATTCGCTTGGAACAAAGCGCTCGGATCATCGACGGCTGGTACGCCGAATCCTACGGCAAGTACACTCTCGTTGAACTGTTGGCACTGCAGAAAATAAATCCCGATCCGTCAAATCCGGATTCGCCCATTCCGGATGGCAAGCTGAAGGCCGCCGTGTCGGCTTCCTTCCGTTATACACTGCCCAGCCTCGTCGCCTACTCCGACGTCGAATACCACTTGAATAGACTGCCGAAGGGCGACGAATTCACTGACCGTTATGTGCGCGAGGATTACGCGTCGAAATGGGGCTTCATCAAATTCGGATATGGTATGTCGTATCCGTATTGGCAGAATAAACTCGGACTGCCAAGCCTGGAACCGTTGATCCATGCGGCAGACCTTCCGACGCTGATCGAGAAGCAGCCCGCCACCTCTGAAATCGTCCTGGCGCAGGACGACCCGCTTAACTCCGCGTCGGATATGGCCAGTTTCAAGGCGTTCGCCGCCGGCAAACGCGTGACGATTCTGCCCAACGGCGGGCATCTCGGTTTCGTCAACGTACCCTGGACGCGCGCTAAATTGATGACCTTGTTTGACGCG
Organism: Planctomycetota bacterium; assembly: GCA_038227045.1. GTDB lineage: Bacteria > Planctomycetota > SZUA-567 > H5-PLA8 > H5-PLA8 > JANXLS01. The sequence continues at coordinate 78,422 of JBBRQD010000006.1, read as the reverse complement.
AAGTAGATCAACCCACGAATTGCACCGGGCCGGTATAATCCGCACTCATGGCCGACTCCCCTCGTCGTCTGCTCGCACATTCGCCCGGCTTCCGCAATCTGGTTCATTTCGCTGTATTTTTTGCCGTCGGCTTGCCGCTCCTCTTGATCATGCTCGTCGTCGAAAAACTCGACTCGCAGCGCGCATGGCTGCCATATCTTCCGTTTTGGATCGCCGGTTTTCTTGCCGCAGTCACGCTGTTCAACGCGTTCGTGCTGCCCTATGTGCCACTGCTAAATATGGTGGTGCGCAAGAACGAAGGCTGGCACAGCGGGATCTGGATTTACCCGTGTTCCCTGGCGGCGTGTTTTATGCTTTTTCCGCCGTACGCCGCGTTCGCCGCCTGGGCGGTGATGGCGTGCGGCGACGCGCCGGCCAGTCTTTTCGGACGCTTGATTCCCGCCCATAAATTGCCGTGGAACGCGAAGAAAACGTATGCCGGCTTCGGAGCGTTCGTGCTCTTTGCGACCGGAAGCGCCTATCTGACATTGTTTCTGATGCCCTGTCCGCTCTTTGTAAAAGACGGCTGGCCGCTGCTGCCCTACGTCTGGACGCTCGCCGTGCTGGCGGCCATAAGCGGAGCGCTGGTCGAGAGTGTCGATGTGCGGCTCGACGACAACGTGCGCGTGCCTTTCGTCTCCGCCGGCACGCTTGTCGTTGCGGCTTACTTCTTGAAATTCTCGACGCAACGCCTTCCCGAAGGCACGCACGTTCAGCCGCAGAATCTGGTTCACGCATTGATTGCCAACGCTCTGCTCGGCGTGGCGGTGCTGTTGTTCCGCTTCGCCGATTTTCCCGCCACGGTTCTGGGCATGGCGCTGGGCACGCTGATTTATTTTTACGCGAACTGGCAGGGTTACGTTCTATTCGGGCTATTCGTCGGCCTGGGCAGCGGGCTCAGTAAAATGGGCCTCCAAAAGAAAACGGCGAATCGCACGGCGGAAGCCAACGAAGGCAAGCGGGGCATCGCCAATGTCATGGCGAACCTGCTGGTGCCGGCTCTCTGCTGCGCGCTGTACCCGCTGCTGCACGGCCGGCCCACGCTGCTGATGGCGTTCGCCGGCGCGATCGCCGCGGCGCTGGCGGATACGGCGAGTTCCGAAATCGGCGTGCTCTCGATACATGAGCCGCGCTTGATCACCACCTTTAAGCCGGTCCCGCACGGCACCAACGGCGCGATCTCTCTTTTGGGTACAACGGGCGCGGTGGCAGCGAGCGGAGTGATCGCGTTCGCGGCATACGCGACGGGATTCGTGCAGATCGCCTCCGGATCGGCCAAAGCGCTGCCATCGTGGGTTCTCGCGGGAGCCTGCGTGACAATCTTTCTTGCCGGGCTAGTCGGAACGGCGGTCGACAGCCTTCTCGGCGCGACGGTTGAAGACAAATTAAAATTCGTCGGCAAGGGGGCGGTCAATTTTATGTGTACGTTGACGGGCGCGATGACGGCGGGAATGGCCACTGAAGCGTGGCTGTTTGTTGCCGAACGATGGTATCATGTGTGAGACGATATTTTTAAGGCGCTCTTTCAAATCGCTGGAAAAGCAAAGTCTTGCTTTTTCGAAGGACTAACGATAAAATTAACCCATGCGTGCTGTCATGGACACCTCGGTTTTAGTAGCCGCTGCGCGTTCTAACCGAGGTGCCAGCTATGCATTGATCGAAGAACTGCCGTCGCGCGCTTTTCAACCGGTATTGTCAGTCGCATTGTATTGCGAATGGCAAGAGGTTTTGGTTCGTCCAGAAAACGTGCCGCCCGGAAAAACGCCGGACGATGTTATTCGATTTTTAAGGTATCTCGCAAACCTTTGTCTTCATCAGGATGTATTCTTTCTTTGGCGCCCGTTTTTGCGCGACGCGAACGACGACATGGTTCTTGAGTTGGCGGTGGCAGGCGGATGCCAATTTATCGTTACACACAATGTACGCGATTTCGCAGGCAGTGAAAAATTCGGCGTTACCGCCATAACGCCAAAGGAATTCCTTCTTATGTTGAGGAACCAGCCATGAGCGCGATGATCGTCCGTTTGCCGGATTCTTTAGTGGAGCGCATCGAAGCCGCAGCACGTCAGGACGGCGTTTCGGTCGACCAATTCGTGGCATCCGCCGCAGCGGAAAAGCTGGCTGCATGGATGACGGTGGACTATCTGAAACAGGAAGCAGCCCAAGGCCAGCGAGCGGATTTCGAAAGCTATCTGAAAGCGGTGCCCGCCGCGGTTCCGCTTCCCGGAGACGAATTGCCGGGGCACGATTAGAACGAATCTTGTCCAAGTCCGCCGTCGTCGCGGTGCCTCCCGGAGATCGCTTTGTTTTCTATCTCCCCCAGTCTCTACATATTGTCGATTTTTGAACGAGCGCATTCTATTTCTTAAACACTCTGGTTTATACAGACGATGATAGGATTGTGCGATGGACAGTCTATCGTCGCACGTTAACATTTGATTAATGGCGTCTTTTTGACGCCCCAGCGAGATATTGAAAGGGAGCACGAGCAATGAATAGTGGTCTCGGGCAGCGGATCGTCAATGATTTTTCAATTCAGGTCGCCACGGCCAATGGGTCGGGCAGTCAATCCTCCAACAACGTGCTGATGCGATCCATCTTCCAAATGGGAATTCCGGTCAGCGGCAAGAATCTTTTCCCATCGAATATCCAGGGTCTTCCCACCTGGTTTACGATCCGCGTCAATAAGGACGGCTATGTCGCGCGGCGCAAAGATATCGACATTCTGATCTGCATGAATCCCGAGACTGCCGTGGAAGACGTGAAGGGACTCGCGCCTGGCTCAATTTGTGTTTACGACGCCCCTCTGCGCCTTAACAAGGTGCGCGAAGACTTGCAGTTCTTTGAATGCCCCTTCGCCAAGCTCGCCAACATTCCCGACACCGAAGCTCGCATTCGCAAGTTGCTGGCCAATATGTGCTACGTCGGAGTAGTTGCGGAACTGCTGCAGATCGAAACGGCCGAAGTCGAATCGGCCATTGCCAAGCAGTTCAAGGGTAAGGCCAAAGCGGTCAACGTCAATCTTCTGGCGATTAAGGCGGGCGCCGATTACGCAAAAAATAATCTGCCGAAGCTCACGCGCTACACCGTCGAGCGGATGGACAAGACGCAGGGCAAGATCATTATCGAAGGCAATGCCGCCGCCGCGATCGGCGCGGTCATGGCCGGTTGCACCGTCTGCGCGTGGTACCCGATCACGCCGTCGTCGAGTCTCTGCGAATATTTCATCGCCTACGCGCGAAAATACCGCCACGAGGCGGATGGCAAAGCGACGTATGGCGTGGTGCAGGCGGAAGACGAACTGGCCAGCGCGGGCATGGTGCTGGGCGCCGGTTGGGCGGGCGCTCGCGCGATGACCTCCACGTCCGGGCCGGGAATGAGCCTGATGGCGGAGTTCGTCGGATTGGGCTATTACGCTGAAATTCCGGGTGTGTTTTTCGACGTGCAGCGCGCCGGCCCGTCGACGGGTTTGCCGACGCGCACGATGCAAGGCGACGTCAGTTTCGCGGCGACGCTGAGCCACGGCGACACCAAGCATATTTGCCTCTATCCTGGCACGGTGCAGGAGTGCTACGAGTTCGCGATCGAATCGTTCAATCTCGCGGAACAGTTCCAAACGCCGATCTTCTGTCTGCTCGATCTCGATCTGGGAATGAACAACTGGATGGCCGATCCGTTCCCTTATCCCGATAAACCGATCGCGCGCGGCAAGGTGCTGGACGCGGCGAAGCTCGAAGAATTGAGAGCCGCGGGCAAGACGTTCGAACGCTATCGCGACGTGGACGGTGACGGCATTCCGTACCGCACGCTTCCCGGCACCGATCATCCAATGGCTTCCTATTTTACGCGCGGCACGGGCCACAACGAAAAGGCCTTGTACAGCGAAAAACCTGACGACTGGGTGCACGGCTTGGACCGCCTGGTAAAGAAATTCGACACCGCCCGAGCGCACGTTCCCGCGCCCATTTTGAGCGGCGACAAATCTGCGGAAATCGGCCTGATCGCGTACGGTTCGACCGAATCCCCGATGAAGGAAACGACGGATATACTGACGGCGAAGGGCATCAAAACCGAATACCTGCGCATCCGCGCTTTTCCGTTCGCGAAACAAGTCCACGAATTTATCGCCCGCAAGAAGCGCGTCTACATCATCGAACAGAATCGCGACGCGCAGATGCTGCAGCTCTTGAAGCTCGACATCAATCCCGCGGAGGTCGTCAAGCTGCGCAGCGTTTTGCATTACAACGGCCTGCCGGTTGATGCGCGGTCGCTGAGCGACGAAATTATGCGACAGGAAGGGTAGCGGACCGTGGATCGGCGAGGCGAAGTGATTCGATAGGTATTTTTAATCTGATAACGCAAATGGACATGATGTCCTCAAGGAGAATCAGAAATGGCAGAAGTATTGACCGCTCCCGCAGCCGCACCCAAGACCAACCGGATTGGCTTGACCATTGAACCTTATAAGGGTGCCGAATCAACGCTCTGTTCGGGCTGCGGACACGATTCGATTACCGCTCAGATTGTTAAAGCGTACTATGAACTCGGAGTGCCGCCGCATACGGTAGCGAAGCTTTCGGGCATTGGCTGCTCGTCCAAGACGCCGGCGTACTTCTTGAATAAAGCGCACGGCTTCAACGCGGTGCACGGGCGCATGCCGTCCGTAGCGACCGGCGCGAAGCTGGCCAACAAGCACCTGAACGTGATCGGCATCAGCGGCGATGGCGATACCGCATCGATTGGCATGGGCCAGTACGTCCACCTCGTCCGCCGCAACCTCGGCATGGTTTACATCATCGAGAACAACGGCGTGTACGGCTTGACGAAGGGCCAGTTTTCCGCGACAGCCGACACGGGTTCGGGATCGAAGAAGGGCGATGTCAACGAAATGATTCCGATCGATTGCTGCGGCTTGGCGATCGAATTGGGCTGCACGTTCGTGGCACGTTCGTTCTCGGCGGACTTGAAGCAGCTCCTCGCGCTGCTGAAGATTGCGATCCACCACCCTGGCACCGCGGTGCTGGACATCGTCTCGCCCTGTGTGACGTTCAACAATCACGAAGGCTCGACGAAGAGCTACAAATACGCCAAGGACCACGAAATGGCGCTGCACGACATCGACTTCATCGAGCACGTCGAACCGACGACACCCGTCGACGTCGCGCCCGGCGAAACGCGGACAATCGAACTGCACGACGGTTCGGTGATCCGCTTGAAAAAGCTCGCCGAAGATTACGATCCGACGGATCGAGCGCACGCCATGGCCACGATCGAACGCGCGCGCCACGAACAATTGTTCCTGACCGGTCTGCTGTATCTCGACCGCTCGCGGCGCGCGTTTGCGGACACATGCAACCTGGTGGATGAGCCGCTGAACACACTGGCTCAAGACCGCGTCCGCCCGAACAAAGCGGCGCTGGACGAAATCATGAATTCGCTGAAATAGCCGGTGGATACAGCGGCTTAATTCTAACGCAGATGGACGCGGATGAACACAGATTGACGCAGATGGAAATGAATGCAAATTCATCCGCGTTAATCTGTGTTCATCCGCGTTTAATTAGACAATTGAACAACACAGGGGGACTTCGCATGTCATTTCCTGCCCCAAGTTCTTCCGTCAAAATGGTTTTTGCCGTCTCGCTTGTTGCCGCGATTGCGGCCTCGCGTGCGACTGAATCGCGCGTAATCGCCGACTTCGAATCGGCGGACGATTTCAGGAATTGGGAGTTTAAGACGAAGTCTCAGCGCCTCGTCGAAGAACACGTCACGCACGGCAAATCGGCGCTGGCGATCTCCGCCAACGAGTACATGAACAATTTTCGCAAGCAGGATTGGTCCGGCTACGATTCGCTCGATGTCGATATCTTCGTTGCGGCCGAGGAACCGGTTGCCGTTTCGGTGCTGATTGGCGATGAAGCGTGGAAAACCAAGAGCACGTACTGGAACCGTTACAACGGAAGTTTCAATCTTCGTCCCGGCGCGAATACGCTCTCGATTCCCGTCGAAGGGCTCTTCCGCGGCGAAGCGGGCAGCCGCAACAATGATCTCAAATCCAATATCGATCCCAAAGCGATTATTCGCCTGGACATCGGTTTTCAATGCAAATCGGCGAACGGAACGCTGTACCTCGACCACATGCGGCTGACCAAGGAATCGCGCCCGGAAGGCGTGCTGGCCTTTGACTTAGGTCCCGAAAGCCAGGTGGTCTTTCCCGGATTCACGCCGGTTTCATGGAACACCGTTTATGGAAAGAACGGCCGCACTTTTGGGTTGCGCTTCCCCGCGGGCGGTCCAAACTCCGCGCGCGACGACACATTTCCGACACGGTTGTATCAGGACTATGTGGTGATGGAGGGCAACGAGTTTCAGGCCGACGTTCCCGAAGGCCTCTATCACGTGTGGCTGGTTTACGACGATTGCGGCTATTGGGGCGGCGAAGAAGCGCGTCATCGGTCGCGCAAAGTCACGTCGAATGGCGCGACGCTTTGGAGCGAGGATCGCGGAGACGAAGGGCCGACTGATTATCTGTATCGCTTCGAAAATATCGAACCGAAGCCCGGCCAGAGCGTATGGGATCTCTACGTCAAAGATCTCTTCACGCCCAAACGCTTCGATGCGACCGTGAAAGGCGGGCCGCTGCGCCTGCATTTCGAATCGGACGGCGCGCTGGGCAGCAAGGTCGCGGCGCTGATTATTTATCCCGATTCGAAGAAAGATGACGGCGCGAAGTACGCCGCCGAAGTGGAAACGCGCAATCGCGCGGAGTTCGAGTCGCGCGCGATTTTCATGGGGCCGAAGCCCGCCGCGGTTGCGCCGGCGCCGGCGCCCGCCGGATTCACCTGGGGATATGTGCCGCTTGAAACGGATTTTTCGTTCTTCGATCTTCCGGCAAATCGCGACACGCCGAAGACTCTCGCCGCGCGCGGCGAACGCGTTTCGCTAAGTTTCGCGGTGCGCGCCGAAAAAGATTTCGGCGGACCCGTCGCGATTGTCCCGTCCGAATTGAAAGGTCCAGCCGGCACGATTCCGGCAAGCGGCGTCGAATGCCGCGTGATCCGCCACGGAACTCACCGCACCTACAACAACATCGCCTACACGATTGCGCCGGAGACTGTCCGCGTCATCGATGGCGATTTAAAACTCGAAAAATATCTCACGCGCCAATTCTGGATCACGATCAAAGTGCCGGCCGACGCGGCCGGCGGATTGTATTCCGGCTCGCTGAAATTGAGCGCCGAGGATCTTGCGCTGGAAGTGCCTGTCTCGCTCGATGTCGTTCCCGTTGCGCTCGACGAACCGGATTTCGCGATGGGCCCTTTCGGCATCCACGTTCCGGAAGGCATTGCAGGCAGAAAGAAAGCGCTGCGCGACCTCTTCACCATTCTCAAAGAAAACGGCATGAACTCTTTTTCCGGCGGGCCGGGCATTCAATTTTCAGGCCTGGATGCGGCTGGAAAACCGAAGCTCGATTTTGCCGCGTGCGACGAATTCATGCTGGCCGCGCGCGACGCCGGATTTTCGAAGGAAGTCTGTTCGTATGGCGGACCGGGCATGGTTCAAAATCTGCACGATGGATACATCATCGGCGAAACCGGCCATGCGTGGGAAAAGAAGACCGGCAAGACGATGGGCGAGTTGCTGAAGATCGTCTGGACTGCGGTCGACGAACACGCCAAAGCCGCAAAGTGGCTTCCGATCGCCTATGAAATGACCGACGAGCCGCGCGTGGCCGAGACGTGCCGCGCGCAATTGGAGCTGATGCACCTGTATCGCGAGCACGTGCCGTTCGTCGACATCGGCGGATCGTATTCCGTCAACTGGACGCATTCGGACCCGTTCGAAACGGAAATGCAGAACATTTTCAAGACGTTGAACTTTTCCTCGCTGAACTCGCATTCGCAAACCGATTTCGACAAAGCGAAGGAACTCGGCAAGCGCATCTACATCTACAATCAAGGCACATCGCGCTACAGCTTCGGCGCGTTCCAATGGGCCGAATTCCGCAAGGGCGCGCGCGGCCGGATGCAGTGGCACCTGCTGGCGCTGCACGGCTGGCAGTTCTTCGATCTCGATGGGCGCGAACCGGACACGGCGATGATCAACTGGGGCCGCAAGGAAGTCATTCCCACGCTGACGCTGGTCCGCTGCCGCGAAGGCGCGGACGATTTCCGCTTCGCCACAACGCTCTGGAATCTGGCCGAGAAAAAGAAGGACACGCCCGAGGGCAAGGCGGCGCAGGAGTGGCTCGACGAACTGGCGCGCAAGATCGCGCCGGGGCAGAACAGCGCGCCCAAGGATTTCATCAGCGACGATGCGTTTCGCGGTGGCTGCGCGGAACGAATTCGCGGGTTGTTAAAATGACATTCGGTGCCTTGCTCTTGATTCAGCAGCCAACTTAATCGCAGATGGACGCAGAATAACGCGGATTATCGGGGATGGTATTTGGGAAACAATATCTTTGCACGAATGTCTCGTTTTATCGCCCACTGAAAATTCCCGTTGTTTTCGAACGGCTCAAGGAAAAATCGTTTCGCCGCCTCCGGGCTGGGAATGTTTGCCTCCCGGCGATGCGGGGCTGACGCGGCGGGTCAAGGCGGCGGGACCGTCGTGGCAGGTCATCGAGAAGCGTCGCAACAAGACATTTTCGCACGGACTTTGGGCACCGGCGGAGAACATCGCGGCGGCTCGTTCCGCGCTTGAATTGGAACGCGCAACGCCTCAGTACGCGAAGCGCCGCGAGGCCGATGTGCGCCGGCGCGAGCAGAAGCAGGAACACTACGTCGGTGAGTTTGCCTTGGCGGTGTTGGAGTTTCTGAACTTTGCGCCCGCGTATTCCGGACTGGCGTTGAAGGTAGCCGAACGCGTCACGGCGCACGCGACACCCGTGGGCAGCGGCACCGTTGCGCGGACCCAGCGCATCCCGGTCGATGAGCGCGCCGAGGCCGCGATCATCGCGTGGATGCGCCACCAGACTACCGCGTATGACCGGATGAAAATCGCGCGCGTCAAGGGAACGCGGCGCGAAGTCCGCCGACAATTGGCCGAAATTTCCCGGCGCGTTTTGGAACAGCATCGAGCCGAACCCGCTCACGGCGTGAAGGGTTGCCCGCTTTGCGAGGCGATTGACCGTTTAGGCGATTGACCTGACGCAAAGGCATCTCATACTGAAGAGGCGTCGTTGCCTATATTCAGGAGAAGCGTATGTCCGAAGCGACTGAAGCAACTCAAGCGACCGAAGTCAAAGACGCCGCCATCGGCAAAGGCAAGATCGAGAAGCCGATTATTTTCTTCGATGGCGTGTGCGGCATGTGCAACGCGTTTGTGAATCTGGCGCTGCGCATCGATCGCCAGGAGAAGTTCCTGTACGCGCCGCTGCAGGGCAGCACGGCGCGAGAACTGCTGCCGCCTCTTCCGCCCGACCCGCGCGACTGGTCGATGATTTATCTCGACGAAAACGGCACCCACGATCAATCCGACGCGTCGCTGGAAGTCTATCGCCGCCTGGGCGGAATCTGGTGGTTCCTTAGTCTCGGACGCTTCGTCCCACGTTTCATCCGCAACCCGGCCTACCGTCTTATCGCACACAACCGGTACAAGATATTCGGAAAAAAAGACACCTGCCGTATTCCGACTCCGGCGGAGCGCAGTCGGTTTCTGCCGTGATTATTCACGCGTAGCGCGCCTGAAACTCTTTCGCGGCTTTCGCGCAGTGGTTGATTTTTTCGAGATCGATGCCGGTTGAAATTCCGCGCTTTTCGAGCCGCGCCGCGAGTTTCTCGGACGGAATGTTGGCGATGAGTTCGTCGCACGCGAAGGGACATCCGCCTAGTCCGCCGGCCGCGCAGTCGAAGCGGCGGCAGCCGGCGTCGAGCGCGGCGTCGACACTGCGCATCCAGGACTTCGGGCTGCCGTGAAAATGAGCGCTGAACAGCACGCCAGGAAACGCTTTGAGAACGGAGTTGAACACGCGCGAAACTTGTTTGGGCTTGGCGACTCCGACGGTATCCGCCAGCGAAATGTGCGTCACGCCGCCCAGCGTGACCAGCATCTGAATGAACGCGAACAACTTCTCCTCGCTCCAGTCTTTTTCTTCCGACTCGTCATAATTCGTTCCGAACGCCATGGACAGATACAGGATGAATGACTTCTTCCGCAGCGCGGCGTCGTGGAAAATGGCGTTCATCGCCGGCCATGTTTCGAACTGCAATTTGCCTGAATTCTGTTTTTGAAAACGATCCGAAAGGCTGAACGGAAATCCCAGCGTCTCAACACCAGGCACCGCGAAAGCGCGTTGCGCGCCCTTTTCGTTCAGCACGATGGCGATGCGCTCAATGCCCGCACGAGCCGCAAACGCGGCGAAGACATCCGCGCTGTCCGTCATCTGCGGAACGGCTTTCGGAGAAACGAAACTGCCGAGATCGATATGCGTGAAGCCCGCGTCGAGCAACGACGCGATATACCGAATCTTTTCGGTCGTGGGAATGAACTTCGACAACCCTTGAAAGGCATCGCGCGGGGTTTCGACTAGTGTGACTGTTTCGGGCATAGGGGCTGGGGAATGATGAAGGATAAAGGATGAAGGATGAATCGGATTCGCTGATTCAGAGCATTCATCTTTCATCATTCACCCTTCATCCTTCCAATTTACGTGGCGTCGCGGTCGGGGGACATTTCGTCGTCTTCTCCAACGTACGCCGAACCTTCCGCGCCGGGCACGACGTAACTGCCCATGAACCATTTTCCCAAATCGATGTCGCGGCAGCGCGCGCTGCAGAATGGAAAGGACTTGTGCTTGGCTACAGTGGTGTAGGCGAATTCTTTTGCGCAGTACGGACAGCGGGCGCGTTTTGGCGGCGGTTCGGTGGACATGATTGATCCGTGGCGCATGGGCGTCGATTCTTTCCTGCCAAAAAGGTATCGCGCAGCACAGGCCGGTTCAAGCTTATTCACGCCACATTGGAATTCTCATTGCGGAATTTTGTAGGCTGGAGTCGTTCCTGTGCGTCCAATCAATCATGGACACGTGTAGTGTTCCTTGGTGCTCCCGGTTCTCCGTGCTTGCCGTTCGCGTGCCGAAAGCTTATAAATTGATATGCGAATAGGCATGGTGTGTGCCGTCCGAATTGCAGTTCCTGTGGACGGCGGTTTGAAAACAACGGAATCGAAAAGGGAGAACGACATTGAGCGCATTGCACGAACGAACTTTGGTCATCATCAAACCCGACGGAGTTGCGCGCGGGTTGACCGGCGAAATTCTGGCTCGATTTGAAAAGAAGGGTCTCAGTGTGGCCGGCCTGAAAATGGTAAATGTCGACAAGCCGACTGCCGAAAAACATTATGCGGAACACGCGGCCAAGCCGTTCTTCGGCAGCCTGCTGAGCTTCATCACCAGCGGTCCGGCGGCGGTTATTTGTCTCGAAGGCAACGGCGCGATCGGGGTGGTGCGCGGACTGGTTGGACCGACATCGGGACTGAAAGCGCCGGGCGGAACGATCCGCGGCGATTTAGCGCTGTCGGGTCAGAACAATTTGATTCATGCATCGGATTCGCCGGAGTCGTCCGCGCGCGAATTGGCGTTGTGGTTCAAGGAAGGCGAACTGCTGCCGAATGGAAATGGCAGCGGCAGCGCCGTCCGAGAGTGGGTTTATAGCGCAGAAGAGCGCAAGTAATGATGAATGAGGACGGATGAATGATGAATGAAATTCCATTCATCCTTCATTCTTCGTATTTCATCCTTTAAGTTTTGAGGTGTGCCATGGCAAGTTCAATTTCTATTCAACGCTGGATGATGAGTGCTCTGTTGTGCAGCGCGGGCGCGATGGACTGCTGCCACGCCGACACCATTTTCTTGAACGATGGGCGCGAGGTCAACGGCACCATCGTCAACGAAGATCCGCAGACCGTCGTCATCAAAACGACGCGCGGGTCAACGCGGTCCATTCGCCGCTCCGAAATCGAAACAATTGTCCGGGAAAAAGTCAAAGTCGCTGAAAAGGAAATTCCGAAAACGCTCGACATTCCAAATCCGGCGCCCATTTTGCCAGTCAGGCCCGGCGCACCTTCCACCGCCGGAGAGGTCGTTGGCAGGAAGCCGCCGGTGCCGGTTACGCCCGTTGCGCCTGTTGGACCGCAGGCGAGAGTCAAAAACAATGTGAGTTCGCCGGATGGTGTTGCCAGTACGCCCGCGGTATCTCCGCAACAAGTGGCGCCCCCCGGCCCACCGCCGTCCAATCCCGTTGTCAACGCTCCGCCCACGAGCACGCGCGATCTCGCTTCCAGTGGCGAAAATCCCATGCCGGGATTTTCCGAGTTCTCAAAGCGCATGAGCGTTCGCAAAGAGGCGTTGCTGAAGGATGCGCTGGATACAATCAAAGTCGCCTGGAAAAATCCTGAAGATACGACGCGAGCCGGCGCCCTCAGCGACATTCAAGCACTCGGTTCTGAGGTGATACCCTATCTTTGGGCCGGAGTTCAAAACGACGACGCCGAAGTGCGCATCGCCTGCATGAAACTCATTGGCGCAATGAATGGCCGCACCTGCACCAAACGCGTGATTGAGACATTCTACATGACCATGCCGGAAGCGAGCATCGCCGCCACGTGGAACGTGCCATTCGTCGATGAAATGATCAAGACGGTGAGTTCCATTACGGGCCAGGCGTTTATCACCGTCGAAGCCCGCCGCCTGGGCGTTCAAGACGGCCTGAAAAAATACCTCGACTGGTACAAGCTCAACTACAAAAGCATGCCGCGGCAGATCGGCGAACAGGAACTCGACCCCAACGATCCGATGTACGAAAGCAAGTTGACCGCGCTGCGCGAACTCAAATTATCAAAGCGCGAATGGCCCCATGCGGGCTCCCTGCCCACCGATTTGGTTGCCGGCCCCAACAAGGACGGTCCTGCTAAAGGACCAACGCCCGACATCGAGCGCGAAGTCGACAAAAAATACGGGGACACGGTTCCGACTGTCTCCGACGACAAAGCGCTCAAGCGCTCCGTCGATCAGCCGGGGGCTCCAGAGGATGATCAGGCCTTTAAACGCCCCGTCGACCGCCGCGTTGAACAGGCGCCCAGCGCGCGTCAGAACGCGCGGCGCGACCCGCCGTCCGAGGTTCCATCGCAAAGCACGGAGCTTCCGAAAGATCCGCTTCTGCGCCCGAAGGATGTTCGGCGTCAGCAGCAGTAGAACCAAGCATGAATGCGGTTGTTTTGTGGTGCAGGCTTCCGGCCTGCATAGCTGGAATTGTAAGTTGGAAGCACACACCACAACGGTCAACTTGCTCCGCGCGCATTAATACTCTTTGATCGCTTCGAGGTTTTTTCCGTCCGCGCTTCGCAGCCGCACCGCCATCGCGGCCGCATCGTGATTCATCAGGATCAGCGTATTTTTTTCGACGCACTCTTTGAATAGCGTGCGCTTTTGCTCCAGCGTTTCCAGCGGAAACAGATCGTAAGCCATGATCCATGGCAGGCGGCGGTGCGAGGTCGTGGGCATCATTTCGCCGATAAACAACGCGCGCTGCCCGCCCGATTCGATTCGCACCGCGCAATTCCCGGCGGTGTGCCCGCCGGTTCTAAATACCGACACGCCGGGAATCGGTTCACAGGTTTCGTCGAATGTTTCCCAGCCTTTGTCCGCGTCGATGGGCGCGATGTTTTCAGACAAATAAGTGCCACGCTGAAGTTCATTCGGCCGCCGCGCGACATCCAGTTCGCGCCGTTCGACGAGGTGCCGCGCGTTGACGAAAACCGGCTCCAATTCGCCGCGCGCATTGAGTTGCGTGTTCCAGCCCGAGTGGTCGAGATGCAAATGCGTGTGAATGAGAATCGTGATATCTGATGGTTTCACGCCGATGGCGGCGAGTTCTTCGATCAAGCGCGGACGCGGATCGATCGCGTAAATGCCGCGCTGCTTTTCGCTCCATTTTCGCCCGAGTCCGCAGTCGATGAGAATGACGTGTTTGCCCGCGCGAATCAAGGGGCAGTGACAGGCGAGCGTCATGCGGTTGCGTTCATCGACAGCGCGCTCGGGCGTCCACAGCGGTTTGGGCACGATTCCAAACATCGCGCCACCGTCGAGCTTGAATTCGCCATCGGTGAGCAGGTTGAGTTCAAAGTCTCCGAAGATCATCGCCGCCCCTCCGAAGGGTTTGGGAATACACAGATCGCTTGAAAATTTCGTTATACATCTCTAAAACGCCGCTAAACTTTTCAGTTCCCAGCCACTGTACCGCAGACACCCGGATTTCAAGCGTGAGTATAAAATCGATCGTCTCTGCACTCAAACGCTCTTTCATCCTGAAATGGCTGCTTCGCGGAATTCTTTTCTTCACCGTGTGGTTCGTGATTCATTGCGCCCTGATTTCGCTGGACGGCTTGGCCGATTCGGATTCCGCGGCCGAACCCGCTGACGCGGCGGTCGTGCTGGGCAATGAAGTCATGCCGAACGCAACGGCCGGCGAGATACTTCGTGTGCGGCTGCAAAAGGCGTTGGAAGTCTATCAAAGCGGGGCCGCGCGCCATATAATTTGCAGCGGCGGAAAGGGTCCGGGCGAATTATGGGAGGCCGATGTCATGCGCGATTGGCTGATTGCCCGCGGCGTGGATCGCAATGTCATCGTGGTAGATTACGATGGAAAAGATTCGTACTCCACCGCAAAAAGTGCCCGGAAAATATTCAATGCGAACGGCTGGCACAGCGCGCTGATCGTGTCGCAATTCACACACATCAGCCGCTGCAAACTGGCCTTCCGCCGGTTTGGAATCTCCCCAGTGGGCAGCGCACACGGCCATTTTCAACTGTCCGATCTCAGGGGCTTTACGCATGAATTCGGCGGATACTATTATTATCTGGTGAGGGGCTATGAGTAGAGCGTTGCGAGCATTGGGTTCGTTTACGACGGCTCGCCGGTGATGTAATCGGTCTTTTGGTGCGGTTCGAGTTCTTTTGTGGGTTCATGATCGGCTGAGGATGAACCGAACTTGACGGCTTCAAGCATGACCGTTTCAGAGACCGATTTGATCAGAATCGTGCGTGTATCCATTACACATTTGCGAACCGCCTCCGGATCGTCGATTCCGATACAGCTTTCCTGAATCTTGCGCAGGTCGGAGTACGTACCCGTGACAAGGGTTTCCTTCTTGCGGTCGGGATATATCAAATACATGCTCCATCCCGAAGTGAATGGCTCGCATTGCCCCAGGACGACCTCGCCACGCATGTCGAATTCGGGGTCTTTGGTGATAATCAGCAGCCGTCGCCGCATTGAATGCTTCCGAAAAAACAAGCCATGGCCGGCTCTGAGCCAGCCAAATGAACAACCGATTCAGCATACATGGTGCTAAGCGCTTTACAAGTAACGATTAGAGCATTCCGCTATGGCATTATTTCGGGCGGCTCACGTGGATTCTTAGCGCATCCTTAAGAATGTGTATGGGCGGTCGCGGCTCTTTAAATATCCAGCTTTTCGAACGCGTCGGCGAGCTTTTCGACTTTGTCGGCACCGACGGGTTTGCGGCCTGCCTTGAGCAGTTCGCGGTCGCGTTCGAGCGCGGCTTGATGCCGGCCCTTTGGTTTTCCGAATATTTTCGAAAGATCCAGTTTTATTTCGCCGCGATCCCCGCCGATTGCGCCGGCGATGGCCTGATTCGTCTGATACTTCGGAAACATGATCGCTCCGACCGGGCAGACGCGCGAACAGGCTGGGCAATCCTGGCGGCACTGGTCCTGCTGAACCACGCGCAACGTCGCTTCGGCATCGACGCCATACACGCCGAAGAGGCAGAAATCCATGCAGTCCATGCAATTGGTGCAGGTGTCGTAATCGATCACCGGATACCAGCGCGGCGAGAGGTCGGCGTTCAGCGGCGGCGGCAATTGGTTTTCGGCGAGCGCACCGCGTTCTTTTGGCGTGAGGAAGGACTTGGGCGGCGGGTCTTTGCGTTCCGGCGGATCGACGACCGCGCTCGCGGTTCCCTTTAAGATGTCGAGTGTTTTTTGCGCGAGTGCCGCGGGCGCGCCCTCGCGCGCATCGACGCAATGCAATTTGCGCGCGCGTCCGTTCACTTCAAGATCCTGGCGCGCGAGCACCCATTTCGTGGCGCGCGGATAGTGCCACGCAATACAAATCAGATCGCTCTTAATTGAGCGCAGAAACGCCGCGCCGTCGTCGTCGGCTTGCAAATCGTAGATCGAATCGACAGCGGTATAGGCGACATTCAACGCCGCCAGTTCCGTACAGAGTTCGTCGAATTTGGGCTGCAACTTGGCAGCCTCGTCCGGCGGAACGCGCGAGATAACTACGACGGGCGGCCGCCTGGGGGTGAATTCGGGAACGTCGGTCAGCATGTCAATCTATACACCGAAAGAAGAAAAACAGGGGTTAGGGGCCAACGGGTGTTCGCCTGACATAAATCCACCACGTTTCGTCGTCGGGCAGATCGCTTTCGACGATGCGCACAATTTCGAATCCCGGTTTTCCCGTGATCGCGAATGGGACTTCGAATTTTGAGCCGGGCCAGTCGCCAACCACTTCGAGCACGCCGCCCGCCGGCAGCGTGTGGCTGATCTCAAGGCTCTTGAGCGCCGGCATAGGACAGGTCAGGCCGCGCACGTCCAAATGTACGGAGACCACGAAGGGCTGGCCGTCGTCGTCGAGCTGGCGGAGATGAAACGGTTCGTGTTCGGATTTCTTCAGCGGAGTTGCGTCGTTCATGGCTGCATCTTAAACTGGCGCCAGCGCTTTTTAAAGTAGAATGGAATTGTGGTGCGGGCTTCCTGCCTGCACAGGCTGGAAGCCCGCACCACAATAACGCGGAATTTCCATGAAAATCGCAGCTATTCAAATTGGCTTGCCGCAGACCTATCACGATCTTGACGCCAAGAATGGGCGCACGAGCGAGTGGACCACGGCCATATTTAAAGAGACGGTGGAGGGGCCGGTTTGGGCGACGAAGATTGGTTTGCGCGGAGACGGACAGGCCGACCGGCGCTTTCACGGCGGGCCTGACAAAGCGCTTAACGCGTATTGCCTCGCACACTATCCGCACTGGACGAACGAACTGGGGCTCGACGCGATGGCGTTCGGCTCATTCGGCGAAAACCTGACGATTCGTGACGCGATCGAGGCGGATGTGTGTGTCGGCGACATCTTCGAAGTGGGCGACGCCGTGCTGCAGATTTCGCAGCCCCGCCAGCCGTGCGGAACGCTCGCGCGCCGCTGGCGCACGCCGGATCTCGTGCGGCGCATTGAAAAAAACGGCATGACCGGCTGGTACTTTCGCGTGCTGAAACAAGGCAATTTGACGGCCGGCGATGTCTTCAGGCGGATCGAGCGCCCGCATCCAAAGTGGACGATCACGGAGGCCAACGAGGTCATGCATCACCGACGGAAGGATTACGCAGCCGCGCGCGAACTGGCGGCGCTGCCTCCGCTCGCGGCAAGCTGGAAGGAAGCGTTGGAGCGCAGAGCGGCGGGGAAAGAGTAGGTTAACCAGCCGATAAATAAATGTAGGATTATTTGCATACACACAGTTCGTTTTCGTATGGATTGGACCCCTCAGCGCGATCATGTTACTGGCAGGCGGGACGCCTGTAGTACGGATTATTGAATTTCTGGAATCGTCTTTATGCCCACGTTAATCGTTATTGGTGAAAACCTCGTCGTGCGCGAGTACGAACTGAGCGGCACGCTGTCGATCGGGCGGCACGAGAGCAACGCGATTCAACTCGCCGAAGAGAAGGCCTCGCGCATGCACTGCACCGTGCGGCTCGAGCGCGGGCAGGCGTTTATCGAAGACCTGAACAGCGCCAATGGCGTGCAAGTCAATGGGCTGCGTGTCTCCTCCCGGCAGCTTCGGCACAACGACTCTATAACAATCGGCGCGACGACGATTGTTTATAGCGAACAGGATTCCGCCGAAAAAATAGGCGATACGAAAGTGCTGGTTGCATCGATCTCGAGCAATGTGAACGCCATTATCCCGGATAGCGCGCTGCCGGAATCGTTTCGCCCGAGCGCCAATCCTGCAACAGTGCCGGAAATCACCCGTGTCGAGAGTGCGCCGGCCAAAGTTCAGCGACCCGCACGGCAGCCGGCGCGCAGCGAAGAGAAGTCCCATATCGCAGTGTTTCTCGCCAGCTTCGTGGTTGTGGGTGCGGCCGGATATCTGTATTTAAACATGCCGCGGTCGCAGCCGGAGCCAGAGCCGTCAACAGTGATCGCGACCCGGCCTTCAGAATCGACGCGCGAAAGAGAAAAACCGGTCGCCGTGGAACCTGTTCCTGTTCCCAAGCCCGACGTACCCGTACCGGTGGAGGAGCCAATCCCAATACCCGAAAAGCCCGAACCGCCGCGCGTTTCGCTGGACGACCAGCTCAAAGCGGCGCTCGCGGCACGCGACCGCGCGTTGGGCAGCGGCAATCTTCTCGGCGCCAAGGCGGCGCTGCAATCTTTTCTTATCGCGGTGCCACCTGCGCAAATACAGGATGAAAGCGCGCGCCTCGCCCGGCGCGAATTGGACGAAACCGCCAAAGTCGCAACCGCCGCATTTGAAATGACGCTGGGCCAGGCACGCGAGGCGCTCACCGCGAAACATTTTCATCTCGTCTCCCAGCGCTGCACGAACTTGATTTCGAACGATCCCGCCGGCCCTTTTGGCGCGAAGGCCCGCGAAATGCTCGAACGCATCGACGCCGAGACCGCTCAAGTCGCCGAGCGCGCCAAGGCGAAAGCCCTGGACGCGGTTGCGCGAGGACAAATCGGCGAAGCGCGCGCGGCCTTTGAGAGCGTCATTGGGGCACTGGCCGGCACGCGCTGGGCCGGTGACATCGACACGCTGCATATTCAACTCATTGTGGCGACCGGTTTCCTGGAAAAAGTCGAAGCGGCGCGCGCGGCGAAAGCCGCCGCCGGAGAACCCGTCCGACTGTTCCTCGCGGCGAAAAAAATTGAGGGTGCGCTGGTGAGCCTGAATGGACTTCAGGGCCGTATTCGCGCCGGACAGGCGGATCTGTCGTTCAGTTTCAAGAGCGTCGAAACCAGGGATTTCATCAACACGCTCGACGCACTCGGCCTCTCCCGCAACGACGAAGAATTGGCGTGCCTATGGAGCGTCCTGGGACGCTTGGACGCCGCGCGCGCCGCCTCCGAAGTCGCGCTCAAGAAGCCGGGAAATATTCCCAGCGCGGCAACGCTGGCCGGGCTGTTGGTCAATTCGAAGAACCTGCATCTCTACGATTTCAACGGCTGGCGCCAGCAGACCGATTGGGAGGCCGTTTCCGGAAGCTGGCTGACCCAGGACGGCAAGTACGTTCTCGAAACCGCCGACGGCGGCGAGACATTTTTGAAGCTCGCGGGTATCGGCGGCCCGTTTCCGCTCGGCAAGGCCCGCGTGTCATTTGAATTCGAGATTCGCAAACCCGACGCCGGTTGGATTTTTACTTGCGAACTGGGAAACGAAAAGCAGGCGGTGGTGCTCTTGTTCTCGGCCACCGAAGCCACGCTAGAAGACAAGACCGGCGCAAAAAGTCCCGCGGTGAAATGGAATGCGGAACCTGCTCGCGTCGATATCAGCGTTGACGGCGATAACGTGGCGTTGACACTCAACGGAAAGCCCGCCGCGACACTCGTCATTCGCGGGATCTCGGCTCAAAAGGGCACGATTTCGTTTCAAGCGCGCCAGTGCGGGTGTGCGATTGATAATGTGATTCTAAGGTCGGCGGAGTAGAGCCGAAATTCATTCGGCTCTACTACACTTCGACGCTCTCGAGTTCGTCGTCTCCGAGGCTCATCAGCATGTCCTCGTCGGCGGCGCGGTCGATGGCGGTGCCGCCGACATTGCGCCGAAAGACCCGGGCGAATTCGTCGCTTCGCGCGTCCAGAATTCGCACGGCGTTGTCTCCGGCGTTCAGCCACTTCAGCGAGTTTTCGGATCGCAACGAGCCCAACCCGGCCACCAGCACGAACGCGCCATGCAAACTACGCCTCGGCACGGAATCGACCAGCGCATCCAAGGCCCGAGAATCGTCGCGGCGCATGACGGCCAGCATTTCCAACAGCGTGTCCAGATTTCGCCGCGCCCGGCTGACGGAGACGCGCGCCACCCGGCCCTGCGGCTGAAGTGCCAGGCATTCGACTTCAATGCCGCGCCGCGCGAATTCGCGCACGGCCGTCGCGGTGAATGAGATCGCGTTCTCAAACGCCGCAAATCGCCGCGGACCCATCCCGCGCAAATTGGTGTCGAGCAGCAGCAGCACGCGCTTGGACATCGGCTCCTCGAACTCGCGCACCAGCAATTCGCCGGCGCGCGCGGACACGCGCCAATGAATCCAACGCGGATTGTCTTCTCTGCGGTACTCGCGCAATCCGCGAAATTCTTCTTCCGCACGCGAGGGCCGGGCGCGGCGCATGGCTTCCATCGAACGCTCGATGTCCTCGAACAATGACGGATTCACTTCGCCCAACCGCGGATAGACGATCAGCCTGCCCGGCGCGCGGCGCGGCGACACGCTGCGGAAAAAACCGAGCGGGTAGACGGTCTCGAGACGCGACGACGCGAATGTGTACACGCCCCGCTTGCGCAGCGCGAGAGTGTACGTCGCGCGGCCCGACTCTTTTCCCGCGAGCGCCATGACAAACGCGCTGCCGTGCGCGGCAATCACGGCGGCGGGGCGCCGATTCGGGCTGTTTGCTTGTGCGATGCCGTCCGTCGCGGTATGGCTTTCCTGTGTCACGTCCTCGGCCACAAACAGTCCCGCGACGGGCCACTGGGACGCGTTGGTGAGCTGGACGGTGACGGTGAGCGGCTCGCCGGAAAAGATATGTTCAACGCTGCGGCGGCGAAACGATACCGCTTTCAACGCACGCGAGCCATGCCACAGCGACAGGGTCCACAATGCGATCAACACCAGCGCGATGATCAGCGGAATATTGGACCAACTATTGGACCCGAGCGAGAGCATGCCGCACATCACCGCCAGCGCGGCGAAGAGCAGTCCGTCGGGCGTCAAACGCATCAGTGTGCGGAAGGGCCAGAGAAGGATGTGAAGCAGAAGATTTTTGACGCGCGCGAAGGGCATTGAAAAGCTTCTGTAGGACGGGCTGGCAGCCCACCCTACGGTGTCATTTCCTCATTAAAAATTCCAGCACCGCGACAATCAACATCGTGGCGGCGACGATGCAGGCGACGATCACGTACATTCTCATGCGCCGGATTTCTTCGCGCAGCACTTCGATTTCGGTCTTGGCTTTTTCGACGCGTTCCTGCGCTCTGTTGATGGTGCGGATAATCGTCGATTTCCCTGCGTCCAGCGGTTTGTTCGAGGGGTTCTGGCCCATCTTGACCAATTCGAGATCTTCGATGAGCTGAGCCGCGTCCTGAAAACGGTCGACCGAATTCTTGGCCATCATCCGTTCCAGAATGGTCATGACCGGATCGGTGATCTTCGGGTTGATCGTGCGCGGATCGGGCAGTTCCGAGCGAATGTGCTGGCGCATCACCGAACTGCCCGAGCCTTCGTAGGGCGGCTTGCCGGTGAGCATGTGGTACAGCGAGCAGCCCAGCGAATATTGGTCGGAACGCCAGTCGATGTTGTCGTTGCCCATCGCCTGTTCGGGCGAAATGTAATCGGGCGTGCCGAGCACTTCGCCTTCCGTCGAAATCACCGGGTCGAGCTTCGATTTGACGAAGCCGAAGTCGCCGAGCTTCACCTGCAATTTCCGCGTCATCATCATGTTGCCGGGCTTGATGTCACGGTGGACGATGTCCCACTGCTTGATGTAATTGATCGCCTGCATGATCTGGATCACGATGTCCATGGCGTCCGGCACGTCCAGCGGCCCGACGCGGTCGATCATGTCCTCGACGGTCTCGCCATCGATGAATTCCATCGAAAAATAATACACGCCGCGGTCGCGCCCGACGTCGTAGACCTGGATCAAATTCTGGTGGCTGAGGCGGCCGGCGAGGCGCGCTTCGAGCAGGAAGCGCTTCTTGAATTCCTCGTCGCCGAGCCATTTTTTATGGAGCACTTTGACGGCAACTTCGCGCGACATGGAAATCTGGCGCGCCTTGTACACGGTGCCCAGCCCGCCATCGCCGATCTTGCCGATGATCTCGTAGTTGCCGATGCGCAGCGCGTCGCCTTTTTCCTCGTCGCGTTGCAGGCGCCCGAGCGCGGTTTTCACCGCGCGCACCTGATCTTCGGTCATGAAGCTCTTGGCCAGCATGATCGCTTCGATCGTGTCGGTCGCCGTGCCGTCGGCGTTCTCGGCCTGTGCCTTCGACTGCGCCGCGAGGCACTCCTGAACCTGCATTTCGGTCACCAGGCCGTTTTCAACGGCCAGTTCCTCAAACGTCGTCGCTCCCTTACGGGCCATTGCGTCAATGCCTTTCGCGTCTCAATGAAATTACGACCGGCATTTTAGCGGGATTTCCGGAAACATCTATAGCAGAGAAAGAGTTCGAGGCGATGGGGTGAAAGGTTTTCAGAACCAACGGGGCGTCAAAAAGAAACCCCTTTGGTACTATGGGCAACGTTGCCGATCTCATGCGCCAGCCCGTTGGCGAGCGGCCCGATCGTGGCCCGTTTTTCCTGATGAAGCACCTGCGTCCTGAGTGCCTCCAATTCCGCCCTACCGCATTCGTTGTACGCGTCCAGCACGATGGACATGTCCATCAGGACGGCTTTGCGAAACGCAGATTGTGCCGTCTCGCACTTTATTTCGTCTTTCTCGAATATGCTATTCAAGACGGGCACAAAGTAATCGAGATACAAGGCGTACGCACCCACGTACCACTTGAAGTCGAGTCCAATGCGGAAATGCGTTTGTCCAATGGAACGGCGCTTCTGCAGATATAATCCGTCGAATTTTGCGTCAAACAGGCTCAACAAATAATAAGCTGGGCGGTCAGCAGCCTATGAAGGACGTCCTCTTTCAAGAACGCCTGCGTTCCCTCAAAGGCTTTCAGGTGCGCATAGAAACATTCAATAAACGCCTCGGCATGCAGTTCGATATGCGGACGGGCTTCCCGCAATGCATCAACTTCGGCATCAACCAGGCCGATATATTTGCGATAGGATTCAATGCTGTCATTCATGGCTCGACCCGCTCAACAATTCAATTTTCTCAACGCTTGGAATCCAATTCGCACCGCTGCGAAAACAGGGCGAAATGCCCGCATTTTTCAGCGCTATTTTCGATCTATCGCAAGTGGCTTGCACAATTGGACTTTTTCTTACCATTAATCTTCCTTTGCCTCGGCAGGCATCATTTAGACTGCGAATTCTGGTGCGCCCGATCATTCATTGAATATTCTATTCTAGCGATTTGATTTCGCGGCACCATCAAAAGTGAAAGACCGCACAAAAATGTAAGATTTGACGCCGGGTCAGCCGATAGATGGAATGCCATGAGTTTCGACGCCGACGTCAAATCCTTTCTCGACTACATCGTGGTCGAGCGCGGTTATTCCGCCAATACGCTGGAGTCCTACGCCCGCGATTTGAAGCTATTTGCCGAGCATTGCCAAGCCTGTGGCGAGGGTTCGGCGGCGGCGGTCACTCCCGACACGGTCTGTGCGTTCACCGGATTTCTGGCTCAAAAGCAGACGTACAAAAGTTCGTCTGCGGCACGCAGCTTGGCGGCGGCGAAGAGTTTTCTGAAATTCCTGGTCTCCGAGGGAACTCTGCAGCGCGATCCCGGGGTCAACGCCGAGCGGCCCAAACAATGGAAGCGCCTGCCGCACGTTTTGTCTCAAGAAAACGCCCAGGCCCTCACGCAAGCGCCGGCCGCAGCCATGGAACGGACGGGGCGGCGCAGGATTCCGCTGCGCGACAGCGCCATTGTGGAATTGCTTTACGCCACCGGCATGCGCGTCAGCGAACTGTGCGGCTTGCGCGTTGACGGCTTGAATTTCGAAGAGGCCACCGTGCGCGTCACCGGAAAAGGCGACAAGACGCGCATCATTCCGGTCGGCCGCCCGGCACTCGACGCGATCCGGGCGTATTTCGTCCACGTACGCCCAGGCTGGAGCGGCACGAAAGACGGCGGCAAGCTTTTCCTGAGCAAAGGCGGCCGGCCGATGGCGCGCGAGGACGTCTGGGCGCTGGTCAAAAAGCACGGCCGCGCCGCGGGCCTTGCCGGAAAATACAGCCCGCATACGCTGCGTCACAGCTTTGCCACGCACCTGCTCGAAGGCGGCGCGAATCTGCGCGCCGTGCAGGAAATGCTGGGCCACGCCGATGTCACGACAACAGAACTCTATACGCACGTGGACGCCAAGCGGCTGCTGGGCGTCCATCGGCAGTTTCATCCGCGCGGATGAACGTCCGCACCACAACCAAATTTGTGACGGCACTGTTATCAAACCGGTTAAACTTGTTTCACCGAATTTGGGAGTATCACATGATTCGACGCAATTATTCGTTCGCCGCTTTCTTCGCAATGACTCTTCTTTGTTTGGCCGCCGTGTATGCGGAAGACGAAAAGCCGAAGCCTGCGCCTCGCGCGGCTCGTTCCGTGCACCTAGGCTATCCCATTCCAGCGCCGGCCGGCGGCAAAGCTGAAGCGGACCTTTTTTACACAGAAGCGACGGTCGAGCAGTCCACTCGCGGCACTTATTTCATGGCGTGCGGATTTCGTTCCGGGTACTTCGGAATTCAAGAACTGGGAAACGGCAAAAAAGTGGTCCTGTTTTCGGTCTGGGATCCGGGCAAGCAGAACGATCCGAGCAGCGTCAAGGACGACGATCGCGTCAAGGTTCTGTACGAGGGCGAAGGTGTCACTGTCAGCCGTTTTGGTGGCGAAGGCACCGGCGGCAAGAGCATGTTTCCGTTCGATTGGAAAATCGGCGAGACACAGAAATTTCTCGTCTCGTGCAAAGCGGATGGAAAATCGAGCGTTTACACGGGCTACTTTTTCATCGCCGAAAAAAAAGAATGGAAGAAGCTCGCGACATTTCAAACGACGGCTCATACCGCGCACTTGACGGGCTTGTATTCCTTCGTTGAAGATTTTCGCCGCGATGGCAAGAGCGTGGGCGAGGAGCGCCGTGCGCGGTTTGGCAATGGCTGGGTTCGAACGCTGGATGGAAAATGGGCCGAACTGCTGAAAGCGCGATTCACCGGTGATGCGACGCCGCTTGAGAACAACGACGCGGGGATTTCAAAAGAGAGCGATTTCTATCTGGCAACCGGCGGCGATGCCAAACGCTCGCGCGACTTGAATTCGACTTTCGAACGCCCGGCGGGGAAAAATGAGGCACCGAAACCTCCCGAGGGGCTGTGAAAAATGTTGGGGTGAGGGGGTGAAACAACACACGCCGTTTCACCTTGTCACCCCCCTCACCTTGTCACCTTGTTACCTTTTCATCTTCACCCTACTATCCAGGCTTTGATTTGGCTGTAGTCGGCGTACATCCATATCGTGGCCGCTACCAAAATCAGCGCGAATGCGTCTCTTTTACTGAACCGATCCTGGGGGCCTCGCGCGCGGATGAATTCGAGCAGGGCTCCGGTTGGGCAGCCGAATTTGCAGTAGGCCATCGGGACGAATAGCGCCGCGAAAAGTCCTGCCACTGCGACGGCCATTGTTCCGCCCCACGCGCGCACAACGTATGCGTCGAAGGGTTCGATGTCCGCCAGTTCGCAGGGGAGTTTGAGCATCGTGACGATCAAGGCGACGAGCAGCAGCAGCCCGGGCAGCCAGCGCAATCCCGCCGATACGCCCGGCGACAAATTGATGCGCCACGACTTCGGCGCCAGACGATGAATCCACTCCTGTGCCGCACCATGCGGGCAGAAATATTGGCAGTACAACGCCTTCTTCGAAATCCACGGAACCAACAGCGCCGCAGCCGCGAGCAGGGCCAACGCCGGGGCGCTCCGCCACGCCACTCCAGATACAGCCCATCCGCCGAAAAGCGCCACCGCCAGCAATTGTCCGTTCAGAAATCCAACGCCACCAAGGAGTACAATTTGCCACCATCCGCGCAGATATTTTAGGCCGCGCAACCGGCTGAATGCAATCAGCAGCGCGCCCCCCAGCGCGGCAAGCAACCCGAAATCGGCCGCGTGAAACGACACCGGCGGCGGCTCAGCAGACGTAATAGCAGCCCCATTCTTGAGCCGAAAGACTAAGCTGCGCGCCACGGCCATGCTGGTCAATGTCGCGCCCGAAACACCTTCAACGCCGGCCTTCTTCAAATCCATTTCGGCAATCTGCTCCCAGGTCTTGCCCTCCCAGGATTTCAGAAAATAGCGGTCGGTGGAGACATCGAAAAAGTGCGTGTAGGTGTCGCGGCTGCCGCGAATCTTGACACCGCGAACGACCCATTTTGAATCGAAGACGAGCATGGCGTCGGTCGGGCCTGAGTATCCGACAATATCCTTGCAGACCGGCTGCGTGCGCACGGCATAGCCAATACGTGCGCGCCTGGCGTCGAGGACTTCAAGGCCCATGCGTTCGGTATCGACTTGAAGCCGCGAGGCGTCCGGTAAAAAGGGCAGTACTTCGGCGAGAGTCACGGGAAAATCGGTGTCGATCTGCAAGCGCACGCGGTGATTGCGGACCAGCATGGCCAGCAACAGGATCACGCCCGCGCGATAAAGTTGCAGAAGGAAGCGGCGCAGCCGATGGGGTTCAAGAAACAGGGACAGGTTCATCACCGATAAATTTCCGCATACCGGCGTGCTAAAAATATCTGGCTATAAAAAAACCGGGCGACCCGCGCCCGGTTTCATTGCTGCAAATTCTTAGTTGACTGCTTACCACATCACTTGGAAATTCAAAATCATGCTGTCGTTGCGGACGTTGTGGAAAGGCTGTCCGAGGGGACCGTGCGGATTGTTGCACTTGTTGAAGTTCAACTGAATCTTCGCGTGGTCACCCTTGATGTAGTAGTTGATGCCGCCCGTGTAAATCTTGGTCTGATACACGTTCGTTTGAAGCGGATTGACCGGATCGGAAATCGTCACGTTCGGAGCGCTTTCGTAGCGTCCCAACACTTCGAAGTTCCGCCAGATCGAATTTTGGCAGCCGCAGAAGAGCGGGCTGTCGGAAAATTTGTAACCGATCGCTCCCCAATAGCCAAATGTGCTGTAGGGATGAGCCTGATCGCCACCGTTTTGGAAATCATTTGCAGCCAGATCAATGATCGTCGATCCCGCGTTGCGATCGTGAAGCCACTGAGCTTCACCCTTGACCCACAGCCCCTTTAGCGGGCCCGGAGCGTAATATTTTGCCCAGCCGTCGTAACCGATCGACCAAGTGCTCTGACGATCCAATCCGTTGGTCGGAATCGTTACGGGATGGCCGTTGCCGTCTTCGCCGTGAGTACCGCCACGCACCGACACGCCCAATTCCAATTTACCCCAGCAGTCGTCCCAGATCGGGCGCAGCAGCATCGTTCCGATGAAATCTTTGTGATCGTTGTCGTCGCTGCGATTCAATTGCTGCCCAGCGGTCCCGTGCAGATTTCCAGCGCTGTTGTACAGCCCCAGCCAATACTGGAACCGGCCGGAATCGCCAGCACCCTGATACACACCGCCGCCACCCGGGCACCACCAGGAACCGTGAAGGACGCTGCCCAAATCGCGGCTGTTCAAGTTGCCGATGTACGAGCGTTCGGCAAAATCCAACATGCCGTTGTCCTGGAAGCTCTCTTCGTTGAATGTGGTCAGCATCTGACCGATCGTGAAATCGTGATGCGGAATGACGCCGTGGAAGTTAATCATGGCGTCCTGCAACAGCGTCGGAATTTGTCCGGAACCCGTTTGCACGGCACTGACAACGGCAGCGCTGGAGCCCGGAAGCGGACCATTCGCGTTCAAAAACTCAGGTGAGACATTCGCCAGGCGCTTGGGGCCGACACCAAGCTGCGGGAAGCTTGCGGCTTCGGCGGCCGGATCGATTTTCACATAGGCGCTGACATTCTCGTGAATGTCCATTTTAAAGCGCAATTCAGCGCGGCGAATACGGAAGCTGTCGTTGTCGCTCGCGGTATTTGTGTCGACCACTCCAGTGCCGGTCGGATCGTCAAACAAACCACGAGAATTGTTTTGGACGTAGTAATACCAGACCTGCAACAAACCGCCGATTTCGAGTTTTCCGGTGCGGGTGGTGACAGCGGCGTCGGGGCCGTACTTGTTGTCCATCATGGTGTCGACGGTGCTTTGCACGGACGCGTTAGCAGCGGCGCGATTGGCATTGACCTGCTCGCGCAACTTCGCCACTTCGCCTCGCAACTCCTGCAATTCTTCTTGTGCAGAACCGGCAAACACGTGTACGGCGCAATTGGAAACCAGCAACAGCGCAGCGAGAATTCCAGCAAACCTAGCTCGCATCATCCCGACCCCCCCTCAATCTGCCCCTCTACAGTCACTCCGCAAGCCGCGCCGACGGTACCG
Source organism: Planctomycetota bacterium (assembly GCA_038227045.1). Lineage (GTDB taxonomy): Bacteria > Planctomycetota > SZUA-567 > H5-PLA8 > H5-PLA8 > JANXLS01. The sequence continues at coordinate 49,969 of JBBRQD010000006.1, read as the reverse complement.
TGAGGAATTCCTCTTCGCTTTAAAAATGCTCTTAAACAATACAAAGTTTAGGGCTTAGTCCGGTCGATATTAGAAGCCTTCAAACTATTTGCAAGCCGTTTTCAAAAAAAGGAGCCGAAATCTGCGATTTTCCCTGCTAATTCAGGCTTAAAATTATTTTCAAACATTTTTATCGAACAGCCATCGAGGTTTGGATGCCAAGGTTGAGGGGGTGACGCATGTGGTTTGACTCTGTGTATACTTTTATGCTCCGCCCCTTTCTCCTGTCTATGCTGCTAGTCGCCGCCGCGCTTGCATCCGTCCGCGCGGGCGAAGGGGACGCCGAGCCCCTTAATCCCGAACGGCCGGTCGCACCTGTTCCAGACGCCTTTGCGCCGCTTGAACTATATAAGGGCAAGACGACGCCGGAATGGATCGCGGCACTTAAAACGAAAGACGATCCGACACGGCTTAAGATCGCGCTTGAAGCGGTGACGGAACTCTGTCCGCTTTCCAGCGGCGCGTCTGTGGCAAGTCAGGCACTACTCGTCATCTTAAAAACATCCAACGATCCCTCGATCGGCCGGTTAGCGATAGTCGCTCTGGGAAAGATGGGGGCTGACGCACGGGACGCGGAATCGGTGCTGATGTCAGTTCTTGACAATGTCATAGAAGCGCCCGCGTGCCGGGCAGTGGCGTGCCGCGCCTTAATACAAATCGCGCCAACTTCGGCTTTCGTGCGGAGAGCCGTGGTCGCCGCGGCATCGGATCGAAATGTGGAGGTGCGGCGGGAAGCCTTCGATGCCTTGATCGTTCTGGCCATGCCGGCTTCACCTTTTGCACCTGTCTCGCCGAATGCGCCCAGCGGACCGGTGTTGCCGGACATTGCCGTCCCTCCTGAAGCTGAAGGCAAGCCCGCTGATGGCAAGCCGACCGATCCCAAATCGGCGGGAGCCAAGCCGGCCAATTCAAAGCTTAAAGCCAATACAGTGAACGACAACGGCGCGTTCCCTTATCCTCCCGCACTGGAGACGCTGGCCAAGGCCGCGCTCAGTTCTCGCGACGCCAAAGAGGCAGACGCGGCGTTGCGCACGATTGGGGATCCCGGCGTCGATGCACTGCTGCACGCGCTGGCAGCGGGTTCGCCGCTCACCCGTGCGGCAGCGGCAGATGCGCTTGGAAGCATGAAGCGCGCAGGGCGGCGCGCGTTTCCCGCTCTGGTTCAGGCGGCGCGCAAGGAAACCGACCGGCGCGCTCGCGAGGCGCAGATCTTCGGTGCGGCGAACCTGAGCGTGCGCGATCCTGCCGTGCTTGAATTGCTCGCCGACAGTTTGGGCGCGAAGGCCGATCCGTTCGCGCCATTCCGTTGGATTACGGCGGACGATCTGCTTTATGGAGTGGGCAAGGATGCGCTTCCCGCGCTGCGCAAGGCGCTCCATTCCGACTACTCCTCATCGCGGCTCGCCGCATTGAGAATACTCGCGCGCTTTGTCGTACCCACTTTAGAAAATGCTGAAAATCCGGACGATACTGAAAATCGCACCTTCTTAGAACTGAGGGATGACGCTTCGAAGACCCAGCCCGCGCTGCCAGTCGGCGTCGGCGATTGCCTTGCGGACATCGCTGGACGATTACAGGACAAGGACGATGGCGTGCGACTGTTTGCGTTGGCAACCTTGAACCGCATCGGTCCCGCCGCGGCCGGCACGTTGGAGGCACTTCAAAAAGCATCTGCGGAAAGAAGCGCTGAATTGAAGCCTGATCAAAAAACCGGCAAGAGCGCCAGCATGGCATTTCAACGGCTTGCAGCGATCGCCGCGTTGAATGTCTCGCGCAATGCCGCCGCCCCGGCGTGTTTAACACCATTTGATGGGTTCACCGAAGTGCAATTGCTTGCAGCGCTGGCCAATGCGTCACCGGCCGGGCGCGCCGATGCGGCTTTGGCGTTGCGCCTGTATAGTGCCAATGCGGTGAACGCCGATCCGCTTTCAAAAGCGCTGGACGATCCCGATCCGCACGTCAGGCGCGCGGCAGCGCAGGCGCTGGGTTATTTTGGCGCAGGTGCGGCAGGAGCACTTCCGACGCTGATCAAATGGCTCGAATCGGAACCCAAGAGCCGCCGGGCGGCGATTGAAACGCTCGCGAATCTGGGCGCGAACGCAACGGACGCGGCGGCTCCGCTGGCCAGAACGGCCGCGGAAGATGCCTGGCCCGACGATCCTGAATTCCCCAAAGCTCTGGTGCGCGCGCTACGTCCGCATGCCGCCGTGGCGGTGCCGGCGCTGACCGGGTACATCCGCAGCGGTTCCCCGGAGATTCGCGTGCGTTCGGCGAAAGCGCTGGGTTTGTTGGGCGCGGCGGCGGCCGAGGCTCTGCCGGCGCTCGTGGAACTGGCCCAAAGCGCCGACGAAGCCGAAGCGCACGCCGCGTACGACGCGTTGCGCTTGATCGGGCCGGAGAAGGATCCCGAAGCGATTCCCTTTCTAGCGGGCGTCATTCGCGGCGAGTTGTTTGCGTCGCGGCGCAAATGGGCGGTGTGGGCGCTGGGGCAGTCGCGCCCGGCGCTGGATGCCGGGATCCCCGAACGCGCCGGCGCGCTGGCGGCAGCGCTTTACGATGGCGACGACAGCGTGTGCCGCGCGGCGTACGACGCATTGCTCGAAATCGGCGAGCCTGCCGTGCCGATTTTGACCGCGACCGTCTCCACTGATCGCAGCGCGCGAAGCTATTGGCCGTTGTGCGTGCTTGCGGCCCTTAAAGCGGACGCGAACCTCACCGTGCCGCGCCTGTTCGAATTCACACTGCCAGGCAACTCGGCGTCCACACGCACCATGGGTGCGGAGCGACTGGGTGGCTATGCCACAATGCAACCGTGCCACCCCGGAGTGGCTCCGGCGCTGATGCGCCTGTTGCGAACCGGCGACGCCGCCAGCGCCCATGCGGCGATGCGCGCACTCAAGCCGCTTGCTGCCGAAGTGCGGCCGGCCGTCGAACGCCTGCTCTTTGATCGGGATCCAGCGGTGCGCAAAATTGCAGCGGAAACGCTCGATTCGTTTTGAGTAAGCTTTGTGGTGCAGGCTTGCAGCCTGCATAACTTAAAACTGCTGGCTGGAAGCCCGCACTACAATGTTCACGTTCTCCAGAAATTTTTATCTTGACGCGGCCGAAAGATACGTTAGCGTTTCAAAAGTCTCATAGTTTTTGTGAATAATTGCGAAACATTATCGTCATTTGCACTGCTTGGGCGTTTTCCCGGGTAGAAACTTATCATTTTTTCAGGAGAGTAGACATGCAAAGTTCCCGCAAGATGTTTTTGAGTTTATTGGCCGCATTCGGCATTATGGCCGGATTGAGCACGTCACCGGTTCGCGCGGTGGAGAAGGAAAAGCCTGCGAAGACCGAAAAAATTGACATCAACAACGCGACCATTAGGGAACTCGAAGACACTCTCGACGGCGTCGGCGCGGTAACGGCCAAGAAGATCGTTGACGGCCGCCCATATAAGACGATTGATGATCTCGTGAAAGCCGGGGTTCCTGAAAAGACCGCGGAAAAGATTGCACCCCATATCACATTTGGCAAGGTTTCCAAAACTGAGGTGGAGAGGGAAAAGGCTGCGAAGACCGAAAAAATTGACATCAACAACGCGACCATTAAGGAACTCGAAGACACGCTCGACGGCGTCGGCGCGGCAACGGCCAAGAAGATCGTTGAGGGTCGCCCATACAAGACGATTGACGATCTCGTGAAAGCTGGGGTTCCTGAAAAGACCGCGGAAAAGATTGCACCGCATATCACCTTCGGCAAGGTTTCCAAGACTGAGAAGAAGGAAGATACCAAGGTCGCCAAGGGCGACAAAACGGATGATAAAAAAGAAGAGACCGAAGCCAAAGTTCCGCCGAAAAAAGGCATGGTTTGGGTCAATACCAATTCGAAGGTCTACCACGTTGAAGGCGACCAGTGGTACGGCAAGACCAAAAAGGGCGAATTCATGACCGAAGAAGATGCAATCAAGTCCGGCGCGCACAAGTCCAAGAATGACTAATTAAACCCTATCCGTTCGAGGCCCATTCCCCCGGTATGCCGGCGGAATGGGCTTTTTTTTTTATGCGCAACTTTTTACCAAGATTTTGCGTCAAAAGCAGACGGAGAGAGGTACACTGTTAACGGTTTCAATCGGCGGCATTGATGCGTTGTGCTATTGAATTCTCTCCACGAACTATTTTTGGCTTGGAGTCTTCTCGCATGAATCCGGTTTTCATTCATCGCAATCCTATGTGTTCGCGCGTGGCGCTCGCGTTGGCAATTGTCTGCGTATCGGGGAGTTTTTCGGCGTGGTCGGCCGAACCCGAGAAAGTGACGCTGCACTTGCCGGGCGGCAAATTTCTGCGCTGCGAGATTCTCAAAATCACCAAGTCGGAAGTGCTTGTCAAGCCGGAAGGCGAAAAGGAACAGGCGCTGCCGTTTGGACTGATCACGCCGCAGGAAGTCAGCGAATGTTACAAACTCGCAATGGAACCCAAGAACGCGGCGCTGCGTTTTGCGATGGGAACTTATTTCGCGAAGAAAGAATTATACGCCGAAGCCAAAACCGAATTGGCCGAAGCCGCCCGCCTGGATGGAAGTCTGAAAGATAAAGCCGACGAACTCTTGAAAAAGATTCCCGACCCCTCCGCCCCGCCGCCGGTCAAGACGGTCGCTGAACCTAAAAAGACCGAGGATAAACCGGTGACCGTGGCCGTGGCTGACAAGACTGACAAATCAAAGCCTGTCCCGCCCAAGCCGAGCGACACCAAGCCGATGAGTGAAAGCGATAGTTCGGAAAAAGCCGACGAAGATTTTCGAAAGAAGTTCATGCGCCGCGAAGTGGCGGCGCGAACCGAAGCGCAAATGAAAGAATTTCTCGACAAACGGCTCGAGGAATTGAATGCCAAATTGGGCGGAAAGTGGCGCTTGATTGAAACCAAACATTTCTTTTGCTTCGCCAATATCGCGGAAGACAAGCACAAGATGATCGCGCAGCAATGGAACGAAACGCTGTACGATCTGCTCTGCCGCGTGCTCAATCACAAAGAAGGCGAGAAGCTTTGGAACAACAAGATGCCGATCTACTATTTCGACACGTTCAAACAATTTCAGAAGTTCGCTGCTGAAATCGACCATTCGCCCGGCGCGGCCTATTCGGGCGGTTACTTCGCGTCGCAGGGGCGCGAAGTGCATATCTGCATTCCATTCATGTCCGAGCGGCTGAAAACCAGTCCCGCGCGCATGGACGAAGAGGCGCACGGAACGCTCTTTCACGAGGGCACGCACGCATTCCTTCAACTCTCCGGTGAAGACGTCGAACTCAGCCGCTGGCTGCACGAGGGCATGGCCCAGTTCATCGAATTTTGGTACGAAAGCGAAAAATATCCCGGCAAGCGGGATCGCATGGCCAATCTGCGCGATGAAATTTCACGCAATAAAGGCACCCCGCCCACGTGGGAAGAGATGGCGGACCGCCCGCGCTCCGGGATGGACGGAGTGGGTTACAGTTGCGCGTACACCAGGCTTGAATTCCTGTATCGCAACTTCGACAATCAACGCCTGCCGCAGTTCATCCATTTGATCAAGAGCGGAAAACCCGAAAAAGAAGCGCTGGAGACTGTGTTCAAATTTCCAGAAGAAAAAATGGAAGAAGTTTACAAGACTTGGGTGAAGGACGCTCTGAAACGGAATTTCAAATTCAACTGAGGTGTCTCCGAAGATCCGGACACGACGGCCTGCGACTCGGTGCCACACGAAGGGATCGCGGCGCCGGGCGTGTTCATCCTGCATTTTTAAAATCTCCTCGCAGCGCATGCATGGGCGCAACGACTTGAATCGCCAACCATCTATGATACAGTGTGCTGTCTTTGTCCACTTCAACTTGGGATTTGAAAATTAATGGCTGACATCGAAATGGCTTGCCACACTGCGGCATGGGGTGACGACGGCTTTATCAACGCGTTGGCGGATATCGAACGGGCTGGATTCAAATGCATTGAAACGACCACGGGCGTGGTCGAGCAGTTCGAAGACCGGGTGGAAGTATTCAACGAAATTCTCAGCCAGCACCACATGCATTTGATCGGCATCACGGCGGGCGGCGCCATGTGGCCGGGTTCCAGCCTCGAAGAAGAAGTCGAACGCAGTTTGAACATCGTCCGCTTTTTGAAAAGCGCCGACGCCAAATTTCTCACGCTGATGGCGCCGCGCCCCAATCCCGACAATCCGCTCGAAGACGACGACGACCTGATGCCCGTCGCCACGGCATACGGGGAAATCGCGCGCCGCACGCAGGAAATGGGGATCGTGCCATGTCTTCACGCCGATCCCAGCAGCCACGTCAACGATCTCAAGCGCCTCGAAAAATTCCTCGAATTCTCCGATCCCGCCGCGATGAAACTGTGCGTGGATACGTCGTTCCTGAATCAGGCCGGGCTGCCGGTCGCGAAGTTTATCAAGGAAAACAAAAAGCGCATCGGAGTGGTGCACTTGCGAGACATCAAGCCGCTGCCCAAAAAGAAAAAGAAGGGCGACACCGGCCCCAACTTCCAGACCGTGGAACTCGGCAAAGGCGTGATCGATCTGGAGGAATTCGTCGACACGCTGCTGGCGGTCGAATTCTCCGGCTGGGCCACGGTAGAACTCGAGAAGGGTGCGAAATCGCTTCTGCAACTCGCCACGGCCAGCCACGCGTACGCGGCACAAACGCTGGATTTGGTGCTGTAAAATCGGAAATCAGAGCGGCGGCTGAACAGTACCGTTTCTTCTGGGGATCTCCGCCGTGAAAATTCTGAAATTTATTCTGCTGGGATTTGTCGCGCTTGTGGTGGTGTTTCTGATTGCAGGATTATTCCTGCCCGGCACCTACCACGTCGAACGCAGCCTCGCGATCAAAGGCAAAGCGGCTGACGTTTTTCCATACATCAACGACTTGAAAATGTGGAACGATTGGTCCGCGTGGAACAAGGCGCGCTATCCCGATATGACACAGGATTTCGCCGCGATCACCTCCGGGACCGGCGCGTCGTATTCCTGGAAAGGCAAGGACTCCGGCGAAGGCACGATCAAAATCGTAAGCGCCGATCCCGAAAAAGGAATCGCTTACGATTTGGATTTCGAGCACGGGAAATATTTCTCGAACGGCGAAATTCGGCTCGAACCAGCCGGCGATTCCGTGAAGGTGACGTGGACCAACGAAGGCAAGCTGGGCCTGAATCCCATCGGCCGTTACTTTGGTTTGTTCATGGACAAGTTCATGGGCCCGGATTTTGAAAAGGGGCTGGCGAATTTGAAGGCGAAGGTGGAGACGAAATAATGAAGGATGAACGAATGCATTTCCATTCATCCTTCATCCTTTCTACTTCGGCCTTACCGTCAACACCGGGCAGGGGCTTGTTCGAACTACTTTTTCAGCCACCGATCCAAAAATGAAATGAGCCAGTCCCGTATGACCGTGCGTGGCAATCACGATGCAATCTGCTTTGTTCTCCTCTGCGTGAGCGATAATTTCGCGCGACGCTGAACCCACGCGCATCGCGACGTCTGCATTGACGCCGTCTTCTTTTCGAATCGACTCGGCCATTTCGTCGAGCTTTCGCTTCCGTTCCTTCTGCGCGTTTTCGATCCATTCCATCGGCGCGAACGGAACGCTCTCGTTCATTCCGGCGTCATGGTAGTAGCCGGCGTCTTCGAAGACGTGAAGAAGGTGCAGCGTCGCGCCATATTTTCGTGCCAGTTCGACGGCGTACGGGCGCGCGACATCGGCGTTGTTTGAAAGATCCGTGGTTAAGAGGATATTCTTGAATTCGATCATGGCTTGGCGCCTCCCTTAATTATTGAAACATTCGGCCACCGCAAACGTCCAATCCTGTGACGCCGGAAATTCGTCGGCGCGATACCGCGTAGACGACTGCATATAGCCATGCAAACTTTTTGCCAATAGTTGTCTTCGCGTGGCGAATGTGGTAGTTTAATAGTGCTTTTGCTCGTTCAAGACAAGGAATCCTCCCTATGTCGACTCTCACCGCAGACAGTGCCCTTGATGTCAACCGCGCTCAACACCGACTGCGCTCGTATGCGGGCAGCGCGTTGACACGCCTGCGCATGCAGGTGGCGCTTGATGCGCTGGCCGTGGCCGTGTCGGTCTCCGCGTGGATGCTGCCGCTGTTTCTGTTTGCGGACAAAATGTTTTCGCTGCAATTGCTCGGGATCAACGTCTGGACAATTTGGGCGGCATTGTCATTGCTGGGAATTCCATTCCTGCTTTGGCGAACGTTTGCGCCGGGCCTGAACGAACAGCGCGCCGCGATTTTGGCCGACGAGCGATTGGGACTTCACGCGCGGTTGAGCAGCGCGCTGACGCTTAACTTTTCCGATGCGGCCAACGGCGAATTCGGCGACGCGTTTTTGAGCGAGGCAATGGGCCGGATGTCCGCCGTTCGCGTCCAGCAGGCTTTTCCGATCCGCGTTCCGCGCGCGTTCGCGTGGCTGATGGTTCCCGCAATGGGGGCCGCCGCCATTTATTATTTTATGCCCCGGCAGGACGTGCTGGGCATCGCCGCGAAAGCCGAAGCCAAGCGCAAGGCGGAAGAACGCAAGCAGAACGCCGCGGAAATGATGCAGGGCAAGCTCGAAGATTTAAAAAAAGATCTCGCTGAAAAGCAGGGCGACGACAAAGGCGGCACGTTCAAAGTCAATCAACTCATCAAAGATGCGCAGAACGTCGCTAAGGAATTGAAGGACGACAAGAAGACCGCCGAAGAGGCACTGCTATCGCTAGGTTCGCTGAAGAAACAGGCCGAGGACGAAAAAGAGAAAATTCAACGAGGCAAGGAATTCTCCGACCGGCTCGAAAAGCTTCAGGCCAAGGATTTGAACCTCGACGAAGCCGATCACACCAAGGCCATTTCGGAAGCGTTGAAGATGGGCGACGCGGGCCTGGCCGCCAAGGAAATGCGCAAGCTCGCGCAGAAGGTCAAGCAGGAGATTTTGAACGATCCGAAGAAAAGCGACGAGCAGAAAAAGAAGGAGCTCGAGAAACTCAAGGACGAACTGGCCAAACTCGCCGGCGCGCTGGCCGAAGACGAAGCGCTGCGCGACAAACTGCAGGAAATTTCCGAGACGAGCATGAGCGCTGCGGACTATCAGAAACTCGAAACCGAAATGAAGAAGCAGGCCGAGCGCCAGAATAAGGGCAAAAAGAAATTCGGCGACGACATCGAAAAGGAAATGGAACAGGCCGCGGACGAATTGGAACGGCTCGAAGAAGAGAACGATACGAAGCTGAGCGAGGACGAGAAGGAAGAGGTGAAGGAACTCGACAAAGTCGAAAACAGCCTCGATGAAGCCATGGAAAATCTGACCGGCGAAGGCGAACAGAAATCAAAGAACGGCGGCGAAGCCCAGCCTGGCAAACAACAAGGTGGCGACAAGACCGGGAAGTCCGGAAAGCCGGGCGCGGGCAACAGCGGCAAATTGAAATCCATGCGCGGCCGAGCGAGCCAGAAGGGCAAGGGCGGCAACGAGTCGAACAAGAACGCCAACAGCCAATCCGGAGACAAAGGCGACGGCAAGCAAAATGGCAATCCCAATGGACAACCCGGCAACGGACTCGGCGCGGGCCAGGGCGTGGGCCGCCGCCCGTACCAGGATGGCGACGCAACCTTTGAACCGCAGAAAGACAAAGGCAACATGCGCGCCGGAGCGATCACGGGCATTTCACACTTCCGCGGACAGGGCGCGAAGGGCGACGCGCCGCAGGAATTTTACCAGACGTTCGAGCCGGCCAACAAAGACGGCGCAAGCTCGCTGGAACTCGAACGCATTCCGGCCGACGCAAAAGAAATGGTGAAAGATTATTTCACGCGCGTCCGCGAAGGGGCAAGTCCCCCGCAAACTCCGCCGGCTCCGAAGAAGGCGGATGGGCCGAGTAAAGAAGGATTGAAGGAATGAGCGGAGATTTCCGCCGGCTTTTGAAATCCATTCAGTGGACGCTGTTTCTATTGATTGCGCTTGGGACAGCAGTGGGCGTTTTGGGCTTCGGATTTAAAAACGAAGCGGGCATCTTGCTGCTGTTCTTGGGTCTGTCGGCTAGCGTCTATGTCTTTATGTTCGTCCCGTATAGCACGAAGTTCTATCTCTCCGAATTGCTCCGGATCATCTTCAGCCTTGCCGCAGAAACGACGCTGATCCTGAACACGATGCGGCAGAAACTGATTCCTCCACCCATGTTTGCGTTATCCATCGCTGCAGCGCTGTTGGTCCCGTTCATCACGTTTATTCTTATTGATCGAAGAAGACCGAAGGGCGAGCGATTGATGGACGGTAGCGTTCCGCCGCTGCCGCCGCGCCCGCTGACACGGCAGCAAGCGCGCAATGGATTAATATGGAACGGCGTTTTGTTTGCATCGGCTTGCTTGCCTATCGTGTTATTTTTTTGCGATGAGAGAATCGATATTCATCCGATCTTTGCATTGTACGTTGCCGTCATGGTGTCGTCGCTGTTCGCGGCGTATTCCAATTGGAAAGCATATAAACAAAACGGCGGCACGAATGCCACCGTTAATGACCTTTGAATTTGCGGCACGGGGCTTATTAAAAATTCTCACCCGGCGTCTTGCTCGCCTTGTCGTCTTTTGGCGCGACCGGCTTCTTCTCCGGAGGCGGGATCAGCGTTTCGATGGGCTTGCCTTCGGTGATTTTGTCGAGGGCTAGTTTCACCGCTGCCTGCAAGTCCGGGTCTTTGTCCGCTGAATATTTCTTCAGGCCCAGCAAGGCACCTTTGGCTTCCGGCCCAATGTTGGCCAGTACTTTCGCCGCGCGAATTTTGGCGTCGATGTCGTTTGCGTTTGCGGCGTTTTGACCCGCGGGCGCAACGGGTGCGTTGGGCACTGCAGGCAGAGCCGGCTCATCGATCACTTCGATCAAATCCTGCACGCCGCCTTTGGCCTCCGTTCCCAATCCCAACAGCAGTTCGGTGGCGATGCCGCGCACCGTCTTGTCGTCGTGCGTGAGGTACACGATCAACTCGGGCGTCGCTTCCTTGTAGGCTTTGCCCATTTTCTTCAGGATATTGGCGCAGATGCGGCGCAGCGGTTTGTCGTCGTCGTCCAGGCTCAATACCAGGTCGTCCACCGCTTCCACGCCGTCGGCACCGAGATTTTCGAGAATCAGCGCGGCGTATTTGCGGCCGAGTTTGTCCTCAGAGTCCTTGAGCTTGAAGATGAGGTTGTTCACCGCTTCTTTCGCGGCGGGGCCCATCTCCTTGAGCAGTTCGGCGGACATCTTTTTGACCGTCACTTTTTCGTCGTCCAGCGCGTTGGCCAGTTCGTCGGCCGCGTCACCGCCGAATGTTTTCAGTTCCGCGTAGGCCTTGCCGACAACCGCCTGATCTTCGGATCCGAGCTGTTCGATCAAGTCGCGCACGCGGTCGGTCAGGAGCGAATCTTCGGTGGTTTTGAACAGGTATTCGAGCTGTTCGTTCTGAGCCTTTGCGTCGTTGGACGTCAACGCGGCCATCATCGGCTTGTAACGCTTGTCGTTCAGCGCGACAATCTGGGCGATCAGCGCGATGCGCTTGGCGGCATCATCATGGACCTTGATGTCCTTCGACGCGAAACTTTCTTTGAATTTCGCGAAGTACGGCTTCTGGCTTTTCTGCGCGAACTCGTCGATCGCTGCGAGAAAATCGGTCACCGCCGCATCGCGCAGGGCGGTATCCTGAGATTGCAGATTGCGAAAGATTCCGGGCCAATCGCGGCCCGCGGTCTTCGCGGGAACCGGCGGCGGCGTCTCGGGCTTCGCGTCCGGTTTTACTTCACCCGCCGAAAGCGCGCCTGCCAAAACAATAATGCCGGCCAGAAAAACGTATTGTTTGCTCACATCCAGTCTCCAAATGGTTCGAATCCAAGATCCGCGCACAGGTTCCATTTTAGTGGGGCTTGTGCGACGCTCAATTAAAAAACAGCGGACTTTGGACCTTGGACTACAGTCCGCTTAGTATATCTTTAAACACTCCAAACCGGAGAATAGAAAGCATGGAATCGCAAAATCTTCAAAAACCCTTGCTCGGACGCATCGCGCTGATCAGCGGCGGGGGGACTGGAATCGGCGGCGGCATCGCGCTGGCATTGGCCCGCGCCGGCGCGCGCGTGGCCGTCTGCGGGCGCCGCCGCGAGCCGCTCGACAAAGCGGTCGGCGAACTGAAAGCGCTCGGAGCCGATGCCGCGGCCGTGATTGGGGACGTGTCCAAGCCCGAGGACTGCCGGCGCATTGTCGCGGAAACGGTCGCGCAATTTGGGGCGCTGCATACGCTCGTCAATAACGCCGGCATCGCGCGCTACGCCGCGCTGGCCGATACGTCCGACGACGATCTGGCATCGATGATCGACACGAATGTCAAAGGGACGATGCTGCTGACGAAATACGCTCTGCCGGAACTGGAGAAGCATTCGGCGGCGTCTAAAAAGGACGGTGGCACGAAGGTGGACGTGTCGGTGCTGATCGTCGCGTCGAGCGTGGCGGATAAGCCGATGAAAGATTTTTCGGTGTATTCCGCCGCCAAAGCCGCCCTGGTTCATTTCACGCGCTGCATGGCGATTGAATTGAGCGACAAACGCATCCGTGTAAATTGCATCAATCCCGGCGTGGTCGAAACGCCCATCTTCGCCACGATGATGCCCAGCGCCGCCGTGCCTCATGCGATGGGGATGTATGCCGCAAAGACGCCGTTGGGGCGGGTCGGGCAGCCCGACGATATCGCGAACGCAGCGCTATTCCTCGTAAGTCCGCAATCGAATTGGATCACGGGCGCGGTATTGACGGTGGATGGGGGAATTTCGTTGAGTTGATTGACAGCCAGAGCCGCGCACGTAAGTAAGCGGCCACGACTCTCTCTTCGCGCAATATAAAGCCGCTTACTTACGTGCGCGGCTCTGGCAACACAGAATGTTACGAACTTTCAACCTATTTCGTCCCCGCATTCTCAAAAGACTTTGCGGGTAGTTGGTTCTTGTTTTCGTTCCACCAGGCGAGCCATTCTTCCTTCTTCTGGTGCTGGAGGTGGGTTATTTTTTTCAGGCCGTCGATCATGGCTTCGCAGACCACCGCTTCGGTGGAATCGAGTCCGGCGATGAGCGTTCCGACCGCGCCTTTGCCGCCGGCTTCGACCAGCGCGGCGCTGGCCGCCTGGGCGGGTTCCTTCATTTTTTCGGCTCTTAATGCAGACGCCAGCACGCCGTAGGCGACTTGCGAATTGACGTCGTTCTGCGAGGCGCGCCATGCCAGCGACGCGTACACGAGCTGGCGCACTTCGATGAATTCGCTCTTGGCCGCCTTTTCCATTCCGGGCACGATCGCCGCAGCGTCGTTCATGTTCGTCAGAATATCCACGGCGGCGAGCGAGAAGCCGAGGTCGAGGCTTTTTCTGACTTCGTCGCCCAGCGTGGTGATCGCGCCAACGCGCGCTTCGGAGTCGCTGGTGCGCAGCGCGGACTGATATTCCAGCAGCCGCACCGTCCGTTCGGCGATCTCCTGAGTGCGCCGCGCCGTTCGATCGCGTTCCAGAGTCTTCTGCTTTTCGGCCAGTTCCTTCGCGGCCTGTTCCTGCTCCTGCTGGGAACGGAGGTAATCCGATTTTGAGATATATTTGTCGCCTACTTTGACCAGGCCAAAGACGTGCTCGGCGTCCTTGCTTGCGCCATTGTGCTCGGGATCGATCTCGAGCGCCTTGATTACCCAACTGCGATAAAGGGGCGTGCGGTGCATCAATTCGCGGTACATCAGCGCAATTTCGTAACAGGCATTGGCGTCGCCGGGGCGCATGTCTTTTTCTTTGATGGCGATGGCCGACGTCCACGCCTTGTCGCGCAGTTGGGCCATGCGGTCGAAACCCTGCATTCCCAAGCCGGTGCCGTTGCGGCTGCTCTTGATGCCCTGATCGATTTTCTGACCCAGTTCGACGAGGCCCGGCACGTTGCGAACGTGCTCCAGCGCGAGAAGCTTGTTTTCGAAGCGCTGCGCGTCCGGCGGCAGTTTCGCCACCTCGTAAATCAAAACTTCCTGGCCCTGACCTTTCTTTGCCGGCTGAAGGGTGCCGCAGACCCATACATTGTCCAGCGCCTTCATTTCCGGCGCGGATTTGCGCTTGGCTTTGTCTTCGAAAACAATATTGCCCTCCACACCAATCAGTTTGATGCCAACCGGATCGACGTACGATTCAAATTTGCCTTCGAAACACACTTCTTTAAAAAGCGAATCTTTTGTGGCGAGCACCGTGGCGGGATCGATTTCGGTCCAATTCTGGTCCGCGAAACGGACTAACGACGCCTGAACGCCGTTGGCGCCCGTGTACGTCGAATGCGGCAAAGCCTCCACGTCCAGAGGCGCAGTGCCCGCCACGGCGGCACCTGCCGCAAGGAGCGCCGCCAAAGCGGCGGTCAATAAGTGTTTCTGCATAATCGACATTCCTGGTTTCCGCACGTCGCCCATCTAATCAAGAGACACGGCCTATTGTGGTAACCCTACAAGGCGAGCGGCGTCCGCCTTGGGATGAGCGTTCTCGACCGCTCCATGGTCGGCTCCGACCGCTTTGAAGACGCGCGCTTTCTTATTTTCGTTCAACACGGCGATGTCCGGCCGCGCACTGCTTTTGAATCCGAGCAGCACCACCGGCCCCAGCATTCCAGGGTTGGAGAAATGCGGGCCTGCGATTGCCGCGCCTGCATCGTTCAGGAAGTAGAAGCAGACTTCGTCGCGCGTCACCACGAAGACGTCGTCGCAGCCATCCTTGTTGAAGTCGCAGACCGCAAGGCCCAGACCCGGCCCCGGCAACGCGACCTTGGCGCCCACCGGATTGAATTTTCCGGCTTTTTCTTCCAACAAGATCAAGCGCGAGGCCTTTCCACCGAGCACCAGCGCGAGCTTGTGCGACCCGTTTTGCGCGCACGCGACTGGAGCGGCCGCGGTGATCAAGCCCTCGTCTTTCAGGATCGACCGCACCGCCGTGCCGGCATTGTTCCATTCGCCATTTGCCCAAGGCAGGAAGCGCAGCGGCTCTTCGGCCAATGGCGTGATGGCCAGAAAGCCAGGGCCGAGATCGGCTGAATTCCACGCCAGCACGTGCCCGTTTCCGCCGCCACCCGTCATTGCCACGGAAGCCGGCACGCTAAAATCCTTGCCTTGTTCGTAGACGGCGACGGAGAGCGTTCCCGCGGCGCTGGACAACGCGGCGACGGCTGTCTTGCCCTTGCCCACTTCCATGGCAACGACCGAGACGATTCCCGGCGGAAACTTGACCAGGGGGCCGGCTTCGAAGCGGCCGCCTTTCATCCAGAAGAGTTTGACCTCGCCGGTCTGCCAGTTGGCCGCCAGTACGCCCGCGCTTTCCTTGCCGTTGAGCGGGAAGGTGCAGGCCGACGAATAGCGTCCGCCTTCGGCCATCGTGATGCTTTGCTTCGAAACGTCCGGACCGCAGAAAACGGTGCGGATCGCACCCTGATTGAGGCTGCCGTGGGTGACGATCATGTCGCGCATGCCGTCGCCATCGGCGTCGACGCTCAGCAGATCGATGTTGCGTGCATCGGCAGCCATGCCGATGTCCATTTCAGGCCCGAGGTCGTAACCGAACTGGCTCGTGACCGAGAATGTTTTCTTCGTCGTAAAGAGATCTTTCTGAGCGCCTTCGGGGCCGATCCAACGCCCTTTGATCGTGAGTTCCACGGTGAACTTTTCGCCGGCTTTCAGCGCATCGAAATCTTTCGTTTCGGAGGTCCAGACGATTGTGTCGCCTTCAACGGTCATGCCCGGTGGCTGGTTCTTGATGTACGGTTCCATTTTCCAACCCGGGATGGATTGATCCAACTCTTCGACGCCCGCCAATTCCGGTTTCCAGGTCCAGCGAGAGAAGACCGAAAAGTCCCTTTCGGGGGCGTTGGCGATTTTGACTTTGGTTCCGTCGAAGTTGGGCGAAAGCGTCAAGGGCGCGTGGATCGGCACTTTCGTCGTAGCGGTCGCGGTGGTCCCAGGCGTGGTCAGACCGGGATCGACAGGCGGCAACACGCGTGTAATAGTTGCCGGTTTCTTTTTTACGATGCCGGCCATTTTTAAATAAGGGTCGAGGTACGGCGTATAATAACCCAGCGCAACCAGTGCCGCGGCAGTTCCAGCGCCCAACAAAACTAATTTCCTAAAGATCGAACCCCCGTTCGCCAAGCGACCGGATTTTGACGGCTTTTCCAGCGAATCTTCCGTTTCGAGCGCACTGGCGTCTTGTATGGGTGTCGAACCCATCAGCGTCAGGCAGCCGTTGCAGGTTGCCTTCGATTCGTGCTTCGAAATTGCGCTTGCGTCGAAGAAGCGCAAACACCACTCACACTGAATTTGCTGGCTGGCGCCCTTGCCAGTCTCCGCGGCCCCGTGCGCCTTGAACCACGCACGCAATTTTTCGACGCGCGGACCGCGCGGGTTTTCGTCGACGTAGCGGCGGTAGGTGCTCAACGCGTGCGGGCTGTTGCCGCTCTTTTCGAAACTCCGGCCGATGAAGTACAGCGCCTCGGCGCAATCGGGCCGCTGCTCCAGGGCATGCCCGAACGCCTCAACCGCCTTATCGAATTCGCCGTTGCGCATATAGGCGCGTCCCAGCAAAATCCGCGTGCGGACGTGGTCGGGCGCGTCCGTCAGAATGCGCTCGCAATTTTCGATGGTCGCGCCGGCCGGCCGCGTCTGGAAGCGGTCCCGCGCAACCTGGTAGACCTTGTCGGTGTCGGAGACAATCGGATCGTTGTCGATAAACCCTTCGTCGTCGTGTGCGGGCGGCGCGTCGCTTTCGGAGATGCCCTTGACGCGAGTGATCCATTGGCGCATCTTCGGCGCGTCGATCGCGTCGGGCATCAGGCGCAGATATGTTTCGTAAATTTCAGCGGCTTCGACGTTGCGCTCCATGGCTCGGAGTGTAAAGCCCAGCACGAAATACGGGGCGGGATCGAGCGGGGCCAATTGTATGGCCAGTTCGAGCTGTTCGATGCCTTCCTTCAATTTTTCCTGACGCACCAGAATTTTGCCCAGTGCCGTGTGCGCCTCGCTGCATTGGGAATCGAGTCCTACTGCCTCGTTGGCCAAGTTGAGCGCGTCGTCGAGATTGCCGTTGGCGAATTCGTCGAGGCTCTTCTCGACCAGTGCGACCTGCTGATTCTGATTGTCCATCAATCGCGGCGGGTCGGGCAGGCGCGATTTGACCGGCGACATGGGCTGTTTGATCGGCAGGGGCGGTTTGGACACGTCCGTTTGCTGGGGCTCCGGATCCGACTGTAGCGTACGCGTCGGGGCATCGTTCGAAATTTCACCCAACACGTTGATGGGAGCGGCTGTTTCCATATCGCCCGCGGCAGCTTCCCATGCCGCCATTTTCTTGATTTTTGGCGGCGGTTCGTCGTGCCGAACCGGCCCTTTCTCATCTTGCTGCGCTGGCAGAATGAGGGGCGGCGGGGCTTGCAGTCCGTTTTCGGCAAGCACCGAATTGATCCATGTGGTGATGCGGCTGGCCTCGTCCACTTCCGGCTCCAGATCCAGGAATTTCCGGTACGCCGCCGCCGCTTGGATATTGTTGTCGCCCAGCCGGCGCAGCACAAAGCCGAGATTGTTGTACGCCTCGCCGTAGTTGGGGTCGTATCGGATCGAGTTGTAGAGCGAGTTCATGGCGTCCTGATAGCGTTCCATATCGATCAGGATCATACCCCTGTTGTTGTACGCCATCGCGAAAGTGGGATCGACCTGAATCGCCTCATTGTACGCAGCCAGCGCCAATTCATGCTCGTTGCGGCCGTAGCAATCGAGGCCGCGCATCAAAATCGACTCCGCTTCCGCGCGCTTCGCATCGGCGTCGGGAGCCCCGGCCACCGGCTCTTCCCGGCGTGGTGGCGGTTCAGTGGCTGGAGCCGCCGCAGAAGCAGCCGGAGCCATCGGCGCTGGACGCGCAGCAAGCAGGGATGGAGTTTTGGGTTTGAATGCAGGGGGCGGACCTGACGGCGCACCCGGCGCTGTCGGCCTTCCCGACGCGGGAGCGTTTGCAGGAGGCGGCGCATTTATTGGTATTGGTGTGGTCGGCTGCGGCGCGACCGCACCGGGGTTTTTGCGAGCCAGAAAGGAGGCTTTGGGTTTGATATCGTCGCCCATCGGAAATCAGTCCTTATGAGATTCAAACAAAACACGATCATTTTTTGTCACATCGCATGATAGTGGCCTGTCCGTGAGCAAACTAAACGCCAACTTCAATATTGACGGTCTTTCCGCACTCTTCTTTAAGGCGTTTGACAAAATCGTCTTTTTCGACAGATTTTGAATAGGCCTCTTCTGGGGAGACGAGGTCGCGCTTGACCACTTCGACCAGCGAATCGTTCAGAGAGATCATTCCAAGTTTGCGTCCAATCGACATTTGGGATGGAATCTGGTAGGTCTTGCCGTCGCGGATCAGCGACGACATGGCGCTTGTGATCACGAGCACTTCCAAGGCGGCGCAGCGCCCTCCGGTCTTCTTTTTGAGCAGATTCTGAGCGACAACACCCTTGAGCGACGAGCTTAACATCGTCCTAATTTGTTGTTGTCTGTCGGCGGGGAATTGATCGATTAGACGATCCACCGTGCTCGCCGCGGTGGTGGTGTGCAATGTACCGAAAACCAAATGCCCGGTCTCGGCGGTTTCGACCGCGATTTCGATTGTTTCCAAATCGCGCATTTCGCCGATGAGCACGATATCCGGCGCTTCACGCAAGGCAGCTTTCAGCGCGCGTTTGAAGCTGGTCGTATGCACGTGCACTTCACGCTGATTGATTAACGATAGCTTGTTGGGGTGAACAAACTCAATCGGATCTTCGATCGTCAGGATATGCGCTTTGCGGGTACGATTAATGTAATCGATCATAGCGCAAAGGGTTGTGGATTTTCCCGAGCCTGTTGGACCCGTGACGACGACCAGGCCTTTTTGCAATCGGCAGAAATCCATGACCGACTTGGGTAGATTCAAATCGTCAGAAGTCACGATTTTACTAGGGATTAGACGAAAGACGCCTCCCATTCCCAGGCGATTGCGAAAAATATTGCAGCGGAACCGGCCCGCTCCCGGAAGTTCATAGGCGAAGTCGGTGTCGTGAATCTTGTTAAATTCTTCGAGATTGCGCTCCGGAATAATTTCGCTGAGCACCGTGGACACTTCCTCCGGCGAGACTTCACCGAATTCTTCCAGTTGAACAATGTCGCCTGAAAGTTTGAAACAAGGGTTAATTCCAACCGAAAGCAGCAAATCCGACGCACCGCGCTCAACCATTAATTGAAAAAGAACGTCAATCTGTGCCATGCATTGTCACCCTCAGCCAAAACCACCAACAATAAGCAGATTGTGCGCCGCACAGGAGTTGACGCGCCGTTCAAAGCCCAAATTTTGGGATGAGCCTTGTTGTTTCAACGCACATTTTATAAATGTATTTTAACGCAATGGCACCCAGACACAAAGAAAATTTGGGCCACTCTTTCTCGCTCCAAAATTCATTTTCTTTATGCCTTCGTGCTTCTGTGTTTCACTCTCCGCGTTAAGGCTTTTTCAAAGGATCGCGCAGCACTGTTTTATCCGCAGGCAAATCGTCGGCGGGCGGTGCGGGAAGCGTTACTTTGCCTGTCGCCGCCCATTCGGATCCGCGCGCGAGCGTGACCTGGAATCCCACGCCTTTCATCGTCTCCACCGAATGCCCGAGCGCCGTGTGAAAGACGCGGCCTTTGTCGTACGAAATCGCCATCAGCAGCGGTTCGTCATTGCCGGTTCCGCCTTGCTGCTTATCCGAATACGCCGATCCCAGCACGGTGACATTGTTCGCCGGGCCGCGCAGATTGTGATACAGCTCGTCGATGGCGTGTTTCCACTTGAGCGGCAGTCCCTTCATGATGGGGTGCTCGGGTTCGCGCACGTCAATGACGAATTCGTGCTGCTTTCCGTGTCCACCACCGGCGCCAGGCGTTTCGTCTTTCACGAACTTTCCGTCGCGGAAGCGCAGGTACGGCCCCGATTTTTCGTTGCGGCCGCCCCATCCGCCGAGACCGATCATCTCGTTGTACTCGGGCCAATTCGAGAACGAATTGTTGGCTGCGTGAACCGCCACGAAGCCGCCGCCTTGCTTCACGTAATCGACGAATTCTTTCTTCACATCGGCCGGCCAGTCCTTGCCGTTGTAATTCGAAACGACGACACCGTAATCCTTGAATTTCGGATGCCACTCGGCTAAATCCTTGGGCGTCGTCGAAACGTCAACCGTGAAAATCCCGGCGTTCTCGAGAATCGCCTTGATCAGCGGCGTGGTCGCGATCCACGCGTGATTGTTCTGCCCGTCGACAAGCAGCACTTTTATTTTATCCGCCGCGTGGACGGACACGGCTGAAAAAAGCGGCAGCACCAGCGCAAGCACAACCAGAACGATATGTTTCACGAAAGGCGATCCTCCGAATAATGAACCCGTTAAAAGCCGATGCGTTTCTACGTCGAATACACTCGTTTTGGGAACGCGCCGGAGATTTTCGGGAACATTCCCCTCATCCCGGAGGGAGAGTGCAATTGCGCCCTCCGCCGCCACTTTTTTTTAAAGGGCTTGAACGCAGCCTCGCTTTTTAATATTATGCGCGCCGATCAAATATGGGGATTCTTTTTTCGATGGCTGAAGCAATCAAGGACGACGCGACATCCACCCTCAGCGGGCAGCGGCGCATCCAGACGGAATCGCAGTTTCGCAAGTGCAACGCCTGTGGCGAGACGCTCTTCATCAAGGATTTGCAGAAATTGCTGGAGGTCTGCAAGGTGTGCGGCTACCACTTTCAGATCGGCGCGCTTAACCGCATCGCCATGCTGCTCGACCCTGGCAGTTTCCATGAAATGTTCGCGAACCTCGAAGCCGAAGACCCGCTGCATTTCAAGGGGCGGCGCAGTTACCTCGAGCGCATCCGCGAGGCGCAGCACAAGACCGGTTTGAAAGATGCCGTCATCTGCGGCGAAGGCTCGATTTGCGGCCGCGAGGTCGTCGTCGCCGTCATGGATTTTCAATTCATTGGGGGATCGATGGGTTCGGTCGTCGGCGAGAAAATCACCCGTGCCATCGAGCACGCGACCGCCATCCGAAAACCCGTCATCCTGGTGTGCTGCTCCGGCGGCGCGCGCATGGACGAAGGCGCGTTTTCGCTGATGCAGATGGCCAAGACGTCCGCCGCGCTGTACCGCCACGATCAGGCCGGCCTGCTGTGTATCACCCTGTTGACGCATCCGACGCTGGCGGGCGTCTCCGCGAGCTTCGCGTTTCTCGGCGATATCATCATCGCCGAACCCAAGGCGATGATCGGCTTCACCGGCGCCCGCGTCATCGAACAGACGATCAAGAAAAAGCTTCCGGAAGGTTTTCAGGAATCTGAATTCCTGCTCGAACACGGGCAGATCGACATGGTCGCCGAACGCAAGAATCTGCGCGACATTCTGGCCAAGATCGTTCAATTTACGGTTCCGCAGAAGCTCGCCGCCGAGCGCGATCCGCCCCTCGAAGCGCCTGCGTTATTTCCGCTCCCAATCCGCGCGGCCAAGCGAAAGCCCGCGCCGAAAGCAGCCGCGGCCCGGACTCGGCCGAAAACAGTTTCGAAAGCCAAACGCATCGCCGGCGCGAAACTCAAAGTGCCGATGATCGCTCGAAAAGTAATCGCGAAGAAGAAAAAGATATGAAGGCGACAGAGCCGCGCACGTAAGCAAGCGGCATACAACTGTGGACCCGTGCAAAATTGGGCCGCTTACTTACGTGCGCGGCCTTGGAATAAGTTCGATATTTCACATCATTTCAGAACGGCGAATCAACTATGCTCATACAGAAAATCGGCACCGACCTTGTATTCGACCTGAGTACGGACGATTTGTCGCAGACGACGGAAACGCTGAGGCTCGTCGAACACGTTCTTATCGAAGAATGCGCGACTCGCGTGGTCGCGAATCTGGAAACGATCACGTCCATCTTCAGCCTGCAAATCGGAACGCTCGTCGCCATGCATGTGATGTGCTATGAAAATATCGCCGTGTTGAAACTGGCGAACGTCAACGAACACGTCAAGAATCAACTGCGCCTCGTCGGTCTCGACAAAATCATGGAGATTCATCATGGCGTTAGGACGGCATTGGACAGCTTCGGGGCGAACTCCGTTCAGGATTAAGGTTATCGAATGATAGACTCTGAATTTCTAAAAGTCCTGGCATGCCCCTATTGTGCGGCGCGGCCGGCGAAAACCAAATCGACGCTTGCGGGCGGCGAACTCGAATTGCGCGGATCGGCGGACTCGCCTTCGGGTTTGCAGTGCAAGGATTGCAAACGGACGTACCCGATCGACAAAGACGGCATCCCGCATTTGTTAATCGAAAGCGCAACGCTCGAAAAATAATCACTCGTCTTATTTCGGCTTCTGATCTTCCGGCAACCCCGACGCCACCGCCTCATACAATTTCACCGCCATGGCGTCGCGCAGCGCGCGCTCGTCGCCGCCGAATGCGGCCGCGTCGGGCGCAATCGGTTCGTGAAAAATCACGCGCACCGTGCCGGGGCGCACCAGCCAGCGGCCTTTCGGATTCGCGCGGCAGGCGTCAACGATCGTCACTGGCACCAGGGGCAGGTTGAGTTTCAAGATCATCGCGATTGCGCCGCGCTTGAATTCCTTCAACCGCCCATCCTCGCTGCGCGTGCCTTCCGGAAAAATGATGTACGAATAGGCCGCGCTGTTTTTCGCGGCGATTTCCTTAAATGTGTTCGCCGCGTGGCGCGCATTTTCGCGGCGGATCGGAATGAATCCGTTGCCGGCGATCCCCCAGCCTAAAAACGGAATTTTGAAAAGCGATTCCTTGGCCATGAAGCGGACGTCGTGCGTCTTCAGACAGGCCGCACTTAAGATCGGAATGTCCAGCGCGCTCTGATGATTCGCCACGAAGACGCACGGCTGCCGTTCGAGTCCCGGCGCGCGCGCCGTCTCGACGGATATTCCGCTGATCGCTAAAATTCCGCGCGACCAACTGCTCAACGCAAATCGGAACATCGACGCACTCTTGACCCAGCCCGCCGCCATCGACCAACTGCCCCACAGCACGGTCCACCCTGGAATAAACAGAGCGAGTAGCAGCGTGCGAAAACCGCCGCCAGTCATAGCGGGGCGATTCGTAAGATTGAGTTCCGGCGGCGGGTCGTTCGTCATTTTTTTGAGAGAGTTTCGGGATACGGCTCTGGATTAATACGCTCCCGTTAACGCCGCCCAGTTGGCTTTCGGACGCACAACTTGCGAACCCATCTTGCAGAGCGGACATTCCTCTTCTTTCCAATTGTGAATATCGAGCGTCAACAGCGCGCGCAGCTCGCGGCCGCCGAGAGTCGGCGATCCGGAGCGATTCACCAGGCACACAATATAAGGGAGAATAGTCTGCGCCGGCACGCCCGCTTTTTGAATGCCCTCAATCGTCTTGAGCGTCGAACCGCCCGTGGAAATCGTGTCCTCGACGACGAGCACTTTCTCGCCCGGCTTGATTTCAAAGCGCGCGAGTTTCATCGCCTCGCCATCCTTTTCGGTGAAGCCCGCGCGCGCGCCAATCTGCAGCGCGACCGCGTAGGAAAACGTCACCGCGCCGAGAGCCGAGCCGACCACCCAATCTACTTTGTCGGTCAGTCGGGGCGCAAGACCGTCGGCGCTCTGAACGATGCGTTCGAGCAGTTTCGCGTGCTGTGTCACGAGGCTGCAATTCACAAAACCATTCGAATGCAATCCGCTGGTCAGCAGCGCGTGTGGACGCTGCGGCTTGCCATCATGAATCCAGATCGCGCCCTGCTCCTGAAAAACCAATTTCCAATCCGTAGCCACAGTTCGTGTCTCCCAAAAACTCAACAAATAATCGGAGCACCCATAATGAACGATAATTCGCCCCACGCAACAAAAAGTAATAACCCCTCAACTTTTACCCCAAAACTATTCGCGCAAATTCGCGCAATTCGCGGTTAATAAGCCGTTCGCAGTCAGCTTTCGAATTTCAGAACAGAACTCGAATCCCCCTCCAACCCATACTACATCCGCGATTATCCGCGTTATCCGCGGTTAAAAAGCCGTTCGCGGTTCTCTCCAGAATTTCAAAGCGCAATCCGAATCAACCCAAGCCCCAATCCAAAATCCATTTGCTGTATTCAAAACGCATTTTGAATTTGAGCCCGTTGAAATTAAATTAGGCGGCATGACTTCAGACACGAAAACCATTTCGATTCGAAAGACGTTCGCGGGTGCCGGCGTGTTGCTCACCGGCTCGACCGGCTTTCTGGCCAAGGCGGTTGCGGAGAAGCTGCTGCGCGATTTGCCGGAGATCGGCCAGATCTTTCTGCTCATCCGGCCGCGCGTGAAGGCCGACGGTTCGCGCGTCGATCCGCGCGAGCGGCTGCGCGACGAGATTCTGCGCAACAGCGCCTTCGGGCGGATGCGCGAGAAATTCGGCGACGGCTTCGAGGCATACTGCGAATCCAAAATCACTTGCGTGGCGGGCGACCTCACCGCCGAACGCCTGGGCCTCGACGCGCCCGCGTTCGACGACCTCGCGAAGAAAGTCCGCATCGTCATCAACAGCGCCGCGACCGTCGTCTTCGACGAGCGCCTCGATTGGGCGCTCGATTTGAACACGATGGGACCGCAGCGCCTGCTCGAATTGGCGAAGGCGGCAAACGCCTGCTATGTCCACATTTCGACTGCTTATGTCAGCGGCAAACGGACGGGCACGATTCCGGAGCGGCTGCTCACGCCGCTCGAAGCCATAGACGCGCAGCTTCCGCCGGACGTGAAGCGTCCGGAGAAGTTCGACGTTAAAGAGGAAATCGCGCGGCTCGGCAAATTGGCGGAGCATGTCAAAGCGGATTGTGCCGCTCTTTTCGCGGCGAAAAATATCGCGCCTGAAAGCCAGGACGGCAAGGACCGCCTGCGCACAGCGCTGGTCGATGCCGGCATGCGGCGCGCGCAGAGCCTCGGCTGGAATGATACATACACGTATACAAAATTTCTCGGCGAGCAACTGATCAACTTGACGCACGGCGATATTCCGACGGTGATCGTGCGGCCGTCGATCATTGAATCGAGTTTGCGAGAGCCCGAACCCGGCTGGCTGGACGGCCTGCGCATGGCCGATCCGATCATTATTGGATTCGGCAAGGGACGCCTCGCCGATTTTCCCGCGAATGAAAAGGTCGTCCTCGACATTATTCCCGCGGATTTGGTCGTGAATGGAATTTTGACGGCGGCGGCGCATATCGCCGGGCGTCCCGGCGCGTTCGATTTGATCACGGTGGCGAGTTCGAAGGAAAATCCGCTGGTCTTCCGCAGTCTCTACGAATACGTGCGCGATTATTTCCAGAAACATCCGATGACCGACCGCGGCGGCAAGCCGGTGGTGGTGCCGGTGTGGAAATTCCCGACGATCGAGCAGTACCGCTGGCGCATCAAGAACCGCTACCTGCGGCCGATCAAAGCGGCGAGTTTCATGCTCAACAGCCCGATCCCCGTTCCAGGCGGGCGGCGCATCAAATCGCGGCTGCGGTCGCTGAGCACCACGCTTGAACAGCTCCTTTATTATGTGGACATCTACGGTCCGTATGTGAACCTTCAATGCCGCTTCGAAATCGGCCACGCGCTTGAATTGCTCGCGACGCTCGATCCCGCCGAACGCGAGACGTTCGATTTCGATCCGCGCAAAATCCGCTGGAAGAATTACCTGCAAGACGTCCATATTCCGGGCCTCAAGCGCAACATTTTGCGCATGGACGTTGTGCCGCGAACGGGCGCGGGCGAAGGCCATTTGCTCGACGACGAAAGAGACAAGGCAGCCAAGCGCGCCGGTGAAAATACCGGCAAGGACACTGCGGCCACTCGAGGCGTGCCGCAGACGGTCGTCGATCTGTGCACGCGCGGAGCCGAGCGGTTTGGCGACAAAGCGCTGGCTGAAATTCGCCGCGCCGACGGCAACGTGACGCGCATCACGTACATGGAAATGTACGAACGCAGCGGCGAACTCGCGCGCAAAATGATCGCACGCCTGGGACTGATCGCGGCCGACCGCGTCGTTCTGATGGGCGAGAATTCGCCCGAGTGGGCGCTTGCGTACCTCGCTATTTCCCGCGCGAATTGCACCGCCGTGCCGTTGGACCGTTCGATGCCGGCGAAGGACGCGGTGCGCATCGCGAAACTCGTTGAAGCCAAAGCGCTGATTTTGTCGCCGTCGATAGTGAAGGCGGGCACCGCTGAATTTGCGGATGCCGGGTTTCCGCTGCTGAATCTGTTCGCGGCTCTGAATCCGCACGACGGTTCGGCGTGGCCCTATCCCGAAGCGTCGATCGGCGACCGGGCGCTGCGCGATCCGGCACCGGAATCGCTCGCGTCGATTCTCTTCACCAGCGGCACGACGAAGGAGCCGAAGGGCGTGATGCTCAGCCACGCCAATGTGGTGGCGGACGCGCTTTCCGTCGCCGAGGTGCTCGAACCGCTGCAGACGGATCGTTTCCTTTCGGTCCTGCCGCTGCATCACGCGCTGGAGTTCAGTTGCGGATTTTTGATTCCGATGTTCGGCGGATCGACGGTGCATCACGTCGAATCGATTCAGGAAATCGGGGCGACGATGAAGCTCGCCGAAATCACGGTTGTCATCGGCGTGCCGCGTCTCTTTAAGCTTTTCATGGACCGCATCCAAGCGCAGCTCGAAGCGTCGGGCGCGATGGCGCGCTTTGGCGCGAGCGTGGGAAAGAGTCTTGCGGGCACGCTTGAAATGTTCGGCAACACCGACGCGCGCAAAAGTATTTTCAAAAAAGTTCACGACGGCCTGGGCGGACATCTGCGCCTGTTCGTGTGCGGCGGGGCGTCGCTCGATCCGGCGATTTACGAGTTCTTCAGAAACTTCGGCATCATCATTTGCGAAGGTTACGGACTCACTGAAACCTCTCCCGTGCTGACGGTCAATCCGCTCGGCGCGACGAGAGCCGGATCGGTCGGCCCGACGGTTCCGGGTGTCGAGGTGAAGATTCACTCACCGGGACCCGACGGCATCGGCGAAGTGCGCGCGCGCGGTCCGGTGGTCATGCAAGGCTACTGGCGCAATCCCGACGCCACCGCACAGGTTTTCGAGAGCGGCTGGTTCAAGACCGGCGATCTCGGCCGCATCGACAAGGACGGCTACCTCCATATTACAGGGCGCTTGAAGGACGTCATCGTCACGGCCGCGGGAAAGAACGTCTATCCCGACGAAATCGAGATGGCACTGAAGGATATTCCGGGCGTCAAGGAATTGTGCGCGGTCGGCCTGCCTTCGCGGTCGGGGATGGGCGAAGAGGTTGCGGCGGTGGTGGTGCTCGACAGGGAAAAGGGCAAGCGCGAGACGGTCGAAGCGGCGATCGACCGCGTGAACCAGGCGATGCCCAGTCATCAGCGCGTGGCGCGGATCGAATTCCAATTGGAGGATCTCCCGAAGACATCGACGCTTAAAATTCAACGTAACAAAGTGCGCGAACGGTACAGCGGCAAGGCGGCTCCGGTCAGCGCCGGCGGGCTGGACGCGGCCGCTCAATTACTGAGCGGCGCCGCGCCGGAGAGCGGAAACGAATCGGCGGTCTTTGTCGAAGTGGCGCGGGCGGCGGCGGAACTTTCGGGGCGCATGAAGGCGTCGGAGATTTCGCCGAACACCAAACTCGAAATCGATCTGGCGCTCGATTCGATCTATCGCATGGACCTGATCAACAAGCTCGAACTGCGTTTCAACGTGCGCATTCCTCCCGGGCAGGAGGGCAAACTTTTCACGATTCGCGACGCGGTCACGATCGTTGAAGACGCGTTGAAATCCACGGGCGCGGGCGGAAAACCCGCGGGCGAAACCGGTATTCTCTCGCGATCGTCGCGGAACATGGAGGACGTCAAGAGCGGCTTGAAGGAGTCGGTGTCAAAGAGCGTGATGCAGAGCATGTTCGGATCGACGACGTCGATTTTCATGAACACGTGGCTGCGCGTCGAAGGGCACGGACTGGACAATATTCCGGCGAGCGGCCCGTATATTGTCGCGGCGAATCATTGCAGCCATCTGGATTCGCTGGCGATCCGCGAAGCGCTGGGCGCGCGCGCGCGCGGCCTGCACGTGATGGGCGCGAAAGATTATTTCTTCGACACGAAACTGAAGAGCTGGTTATTCTCGACGTTCCTGAACGCGCTGCCGTTCGATCGCGAAGAGAACGTGGCGGACGGCCTGGCGCTCTGCAAAACGGTCCTCGACAGCGGCCACGCGATTCTGCTTTTCCCGGAAGGCACACGCTCGACGACCGGCGACCTTCAGGCGTTTCGCTCGGGCGTGGGCGTGCTGGCGGTGGAATTGGATGTGCCGATCGTCCCGGTGTTCTTGCGCGGCACGTTCGAGTCGCTGCCAAAAGGCAAGTTCTTGCCTCGCCCGAAACGCATTGACGTCGCGGTAGGCAAGCCGGTCGATTTCAGCGCGTTGAAGCAATTGCGCGGCACGGCCAGCGCGGCGGAATTGTATAAGCGTGCGGCGAACGAATTGCGCGCGCGCGTTGAAATGCTTTCGAACCAGCCAGAAGTTAGGGGTTAGGGGTTAGGGGTTAGGGGTTAGGGGTTAGGGGTTAGGGGTTAGGGGTTAGGGGTTAGGGGTTAGGGGTTAGGGGTTAGGGGATTAGAGGTCTCGATTTCCCATGCTAAAACGAGTGTGCGTGTTTTGCGGGTCGAGTGTCGGCAAACGGCCCGAGTATGTCGACGCGGCGCGCGCAATGGGGACGCTGCTGGCTCGCCATGGCGTGGGAGTCGTGTATGGAGGCGGTTGCACCGGGTTGATGGGGGCCGTTGCCGATGCGGCGCTCGCGGCGGGCGGCGAGGTGCTTGGCGTGATCCCCGGCGCGCTCGCGACTCGCGAATTGAAACACGAGGGTTTGACGCAGCAAATTGTGGTGTCGTCGATGCATGAACGCAAAGCGAAGATGGCGGAGCTGGCCGATGCATTCGTCGCGCTTCCCGGCGGCCTGGGTACATTCGAGGAACTGTGCGAAATCATGACGTGGGCGCAGCTCGGCATTCATTCGAAAGCGTGCGGGGTGCTGAACACGGCCGGATATTTCGATCCGCTGCTGGCGCTGTTCGATCACGCGGTGGAGGAACGCTTTGTTCGCGCAGACGACCGCGCACTGTTGCTGGACGCGTGCGAGCCGGATGCGCTGCTTGAAAAACTTTCGGAATTCATGCCGGCGGAACGCACGCGGTGGATTGGACCCGTTGAGAGTTGAGCATTTGCCGCTGGAGTTGAACGTAACCCAAACAGCATTTTCCATTTCCCATTTGCCATTTTTCATTTTCCATTTCCTTCGGTGATCCACGCGCTATTTATCAATGGAAAATGGTAAATGGCAAATGGGCAATGGACAATAATCAGTTTAGCTCCGCCGACTTGATCACCTCCTGAAAAATGTGCGGCACAGTCCCGGGGCGGCCTATGCGGATCGATTCGTTTTGCAGCGTGCGCGCGGCGGTGCGCAAGGCTTCGAGTCTCGTTTTCGACGCCTCTTTTTCTTCCGGACTCATGTCGGCCGGCAAAGTTCTTTTTACGCAGAGCGCGTGCAGCAGCGCCGCGTGTGCGAACGCCGACGCATCCACCGGCACGCGAATCATTTCGGCGGTTGTGCCCAATAAATCGCGCTTCAATCGGGCAATGTTTTGAACCGCCGTGTGCGTTACCGCTGCGTTTTTTTCGGCTTCATTCAACAGATTCGCCGTGGCGCTCGCGCGGCGCGCCAACAGGCCCATGTACAAATGCGGATCGTCTTTCAGCGCCGTTAAACCGCTGTCATTCAGCGAGGTCATCAGCGCGTCGATGGTTTCGCGGATTTTTGTGTCCGAACCGTGGCGCGAAAATACGCCGGGGCGCGGATCGGTGAAAATCGCGCTCAAGTAAACGTTCGGGTCGTTGAGACTCATGTCGAGCTCGTAAGCCGCCCAATATTTTTCGCACGCCCGCGCCGGTTCGCCCATGA
Organism: Planctomycetota bacterium; assembly: GCA_038227045.1. Lineage (GTDB taxonomy): Bacteria > Planctomycetota > SZUA-567 > H5-PLA8 > H5-PLA8 > JANXLS01. The sequence goes on along the minus strand of JBBRQD010000006.1, from coordinate 19,886 downwards.
GCAGCAGCGCGTCGCCCTCCATGAAGAGGAATCCCGGATGAAGCGGATAGAGGCGGTGCGCTTCGGCGAATGCGGCCTTTGCGCGATCAAAATGCGCGCGCGCGCCGCCGGGAGGCGATGCGAGTCCGCGGTGAAAATGCAGGCTGCCAATCAACACGCGCGGATGAGCGGAGAGCGGGCGCAGCGTCACGGACTTTTGCAGCAATTCCAGAATCTCTCTCTCGGTTGTGCTGAACGGTTCACGCGATTCGAGCGCCAGACGCGCCAGTGCCAGATCGATCATGGCCTCGGAGTCGAATGGTGCGTAGACCAGCGCTTCCGCGCGCTCCGCGAGAATTGCAGTGCGCGCTTCCTCGGCGCTCAAATTTGCGCGCGCCTTTTCCGGATGCGCTTTGATCTCTTCCAAATAAGACTGGTAATCTTGCGCGTTGCCGCGGGCCAGTCCTGAATGAAACGGAATCCAAAATGCGGTAGGCAGCATCAGCAGCGCGAACGCGACGGTCAGCCAGCCGGAGATTATTTTTAGCAGCGGTGTGGATTCCATCTCGACTTTTCGCGCGGAATCGGCGGTGCCCCAGAACAGGCCTCCGCAGAGAAACAGGGCCGTCATCACCGCCTGCGCTTTGAAATCGAAATCGACCCATTGATGCATCAGTACGGCTCCCGCCGCCGCGCGAAATCCATGCAGCATGGCCGGAGAGTCGCCGGTTTGTTCAGGACATTTTTCGCGGTGCGTTTGCGCGTCCCGCCGCAACAACACGATCGCCAGCGCGAAGAGAAACGGCAGCGAAATCGTCTGCAGCGCACCGGCCCACGCGTGGCCATCGGCGTGGCCCTGCATGAGCGACGAAATATCGCCGGCGTTGAAGACGCCGAACGCGCCGAAGTAAATCAACAGGCATGCCGCGCCGCCGATCAAAACGGGCCGTTCAAAATCCCGCACTCGCGGTGCTCCCGAAAGCGGTGCTTCGACAGATTCCGCGCCTTCGCCGTGCCGCAGAACCAGCCACCAAATCAACGCATAAATCAGCGGCCCCAGCACGCCCAACTCGGCCAGCAGGCAGATGAATTCATTGTGCGGATCTTTGCTCTCCCAGCCCATTGGCGTCTTAAAATACGGAAACCATTCGCCATATCCGCCCACGCCCACGCCGTCGAGCGGGTGGCGCGTGAACATGGCCAGCGCGGATTTCCAATATTCGAAACGCACCTGAATCGAGAGTCCGAACACGCGCGAGGGAACGATCCCGGCCATTCCCAGCACGAGCAGGACGAACACCACAGCAATGCCGGCGATCGTCAATGTATTCAGAATCGGAAAGCGTTTGTTCAGCCGCTGAAGCGCGAAGAACCAGAGTCCCATCAGCAACGCCACGCCGCCGCCTTTCGAACCAGTCCAGTACAATGTGATGAGAAACAGCGTCGCGAATGACATGCTGACAGCCGAGAGAATCCAACCGGCTGCGGATGGCGCACTGATATTTTTCGTTCTTGAAAAAAAGTACGCAAACCGTGCGCGCACTGGATCCCATGCGTGGCCGAGCAAGAGAAAGAATCCGACGAGCAAATAGGCGGCGAGCGAATTTGGATTGCCGAATGTCGCGAAGGCGTCGTCTCCGTTCAGCCGGTCGAGACCAATTTTGCTGTTGAGCGAATCGGGGGCGATCAATTCGCCGATGGCGATCTGGTGGCGCATGCGCGGCAATTCGACAAAGACCTGCCACACCGCGCTGAACGCTTCGACCACGACCATCGCAATGATTGCGCGCATGATGACCGGGCGCAGAGACGGTTCGAGGCGGCCGGCGAAATAGCCGCCGAGCAGCACGAGCACGTACAGAATCGCGTCGGTGGCGAGCGGCACGGACGCGCCGGGATAGGGCGAACGCATTGCGCCCCACACGAAAAGTGCGATCCAGAGAAGTGCGGCGAACATCAGATTTTCGGGCGCGGCACAACGCTCTTTCGAAACGACCGCACGCAGTCCGGCCGCGCAGACGAATATGATCGCGAGCAATCCGGAAAATGCGGCATCGGCGCTAAAATGCGTCAACTGGCTGGAGAGCGGACGCGCCACGATGTACATGCCGCCGAGAACGGCGAGGGCCACGCTGAACGCTCCGGTCAGGCGGGCTTGAGCGTCTTCTATCGCGTGCGGCTGACTTTCGGACGTGTTTCGGCGCATTCGTACTTCCAATGGGTGCGTGATGAGCGGCGGCTTGCGAGCGTCTATTGTGACTCAATATTTCATTGTGACCACTGAAAACAATTTTTCACCGCCAAGAACGCAGAGGTTCGCAAAGGACGTCAAGATACTTACGTTTGACCTTTGATGAGAAAGCGGGGAAAATTGAAGCTTGGTTTGGATTTGATTGGGAATTTGGAGCGGCGAGTGAAAATATCTTTTTATCTGCTTGCGTGGCAGGGCGTGCTGATGTTCCTGATGGGCATCGTTTGCGTGCTGGCGTCGTTTGGCGGCTATTTGCTTTCGGGCGGCGGCGAGGAGTTGCTGCGCCGGGCGCTCTTGAATGTCACCAGTGGAAGAGCCAGTTACGATTCGTTGGAATTGAATTGGCGCACGGGCATGATCGAAGTGACCAACATCCGGCACGAAGATTTCTCCTGGCCGAAGATCAGGCCGATCGCCGAACTGAAAAATATTCAGGCGGAAAAGCTCTTCGTCAAACTCGAAGGCTGGCCAGCGCGCGTCGAAAGCATCACGCTGCAAGGTCTGACCGGCGTGCCGATGAACGACGGCTCCGGCAGAAGAGCGCGCCCGACGATCACCGTGAACGACGGGTTTTTACAGCAGGGCGAATTTCCCGACCAGAATCCGCCCAGGGATTTGCCGCGCATTCAATTCGTGGATTGCGAACTGGACGTAAAGTTGAGCGACACGGTGCCACTGCAAATGAGCGGCTGCAAAGGCGAAATGGCGCGGGACAGCGAGGGGCGCTTGCGCGGCGGCTTCAGCCTGAACAAGCTCAACGACAAGCCCTTCGAACTGACGCTGGAGTCGCTCGAAGACGGCCGATGGGTGGTCACTGGAAAGAAGATTCAGTTGGACACGCGCGCGGCGCTGGCGGCGGCGCGAAATCCGTTCGCGTCGAAGATCGATCCCGTCGGCCTGCTTATTAAGTCGCTCTTCAGCGGCGAAATGGGCGCGCACGGAACATTGACTTCGCTGCATGTCGCGGTTCTGCCCGCGCGCGACGGCCAGCCTTTTTCGTGCGATGGCGAGGTCGGCTATACGAACCTGACGCTGAAACTGCCCTCGGCGGCGGACAAATCGCGCAAGGCCCTCCCCTTCTATATGGGCATGCTGTTGGGCGTGGATGAGAAACAGACCGAAAACCTGTGGCCGCCGTGGATGCACGTCGATCAGATTACGACCGGCGCGCTCGGGCGCGTCACGTTTCACATGGCCGACGGGCGGCTGGATTTCGGCTGTGACGAAGGCGCGGGAAGCGCGTTTACGGGCGTGCGCGAGGGGCTGCCCTTTCCAGCGCTGGAGTCGCTGAAAGGCTCGGTCGAAACCGATGCGTCGAGTCTTCCCAAGCGGATCGTGCTGCGCGGATTCATTGGCAGTGAAATCAGTTTTGAGACGCGCATCGTCCTGGGTGACGACCGGTCGCGCACAACGGAGCTGCTCGTGCTGCCGCGATCCAGCGACGCCGCGCAATTGAATTTCGGCCGCCCATTGTGGCGCTTTGAATCGCGGGTGAAGGATTATGTCAGTGTCCCGGACCGCCCGGCGAATCTGGCTCTGGCTGAATTCGAAGTGGAATCGACGATTCAAAGTTTTCCGGTCGCCGAATGGCTTCCGGCGGGACTGAAACAGTTCACCGGACGAATTCACGCGAAAGGCGGCTTTCACAATCTGGACGGCAAGCCGGAGAAGGGCCGGACGTTGCGGCTGGACAAATTGAGCTGGACCGACGGCGGGGCTGTTTTCGGCGGTCCCACACCGGGCGCGCGTGGTTCGGATTTTGATCCGAGTTGGGACGCATTTTACGCGATTTTTGCGACGGCGAAACCGTGGACGCTGCACGGCATCGCCACGCAGGCCGCGGCGGAACTGAATTTCGATTCCAATTTCGAATGGAATGGATTCCGCCTGAATGCGGGGACGGTGCAATCCGCGGTGCTGGAACAGGGCGGCGAGTTGAGCGTGTTTGCGCCGCCCGAATTGAAGCTCGCGTGCGAATGCAAACGCGACCCGGCGACCGAAGCCAAAACGGCGGAAGTTTCCGCGGCGGGAGCCGATTGGAACGTGACGCTGAAGGGTCTCTGGATTCACGACAAAGTCAAGCCGCCCAGCGGGGAATTCAATTACAGCGAAAACAATGTCCCGCTGAAGATTCATCCGCTGCGCACGTCGCTCGCGCCGGCTTCAATTAAGGGAGATCGCGCTCAGCGCGAAATTGGAGTGAGCGTTCGCGCGGACGGGGTGAAAGTGGAAGGAAAATAAAGTCAGGTCAGACCTCGCTATTCGAGATTCCACAATCCACGTGAATGATCTGGCCGGTGATTGCTGAGGCCGCGGGCGAGCAGAGGTATGCCGCAGTGGCGGCGATTTCCGTGGCTTTTGTCAGGCGCTGCATCGCAATAAATTTCATTGCGTTGGCGTCGTCGAAAATCCCCGGCGTACCCAGCGCTGCCTGCACGCGGCGTTCGCCGGGCGTGTCCACCCATCCGGGCGCGACGGCGTTGACACGGATGCGGCGAGGATCGCGCGCGAGTTCCGAGGCCAGGCAGCGGACCAGCATGTTCAGCGCGGCCTTCGACACTTTGTACGCCCCAAGTTGCATGCCGGCGAGAGCCCCGTTGACGGAACTGATATGAACCATCGCCGCATTCGCTGCAAGCAGGGGTTCGACGGCTTGCGAAAAAAGAAACGCGCCGGTCACGTTGACGTTCAACATGCGGTTGAAGTTCGCCAGATCGGTTTCCAATATGGGGAGTCGATAGTCGAAGACGCCCACGGAATTCACGGCCGCGAGCACCCCGCCGGCTCCGGCGCGCTCGCGCATGACCGCGGCGATTTCGGCAAGCTGTTCGGGCCGGGTGATGTCCGCGCATTCGCCGAACGCGTTTTCGCCGAGGTCGTTGGCCACGGCGCTGGCTAGAGCCGCGACGCGGTCCACGATGGTGACAATCCAGCCGTCCGCGTGCAGCTTGCGCGCGATCGCTTCGCCGATACCCATTCCGCCGCCCATTACGATTGCATGTTTTCCCATGGCATTTGTCTCACGATTCTTGAGGTTGAAGGTTCAAAGTCGGTGCAATTTAATCTCACGACTGCCAGCGTTCTTTTTATTTTGAATCCATTGCGGTTTATACCGTCTAGACTCGTGGAAGAAAACTGTGTAAACTGTCTTCGTCGCTTTTTTATGATTTATTAACATGGGCCTTGGCGAACAACCATCATGAAAACACCGCATCGCACCCTTATTACGGCCGCGTTCATGGCGCTGGCATTTTTGTGTTCGTTCGCCGCTGCCGGCGAAATTCTGGTCAACGAGACTTTCGATACCTTCAACCTCGATTCGCTCCCCCCGGGTTGGACAAAGGCAGAGCCTGCACAGATAGCCCTGCTCACTGAAGCGGGGCATGGCAAAATCGTGAAGCTCGTCAATAAGGATAATAAACTTCCGTACGTCATGCTGACCCTGGACGCCGCGAAGACGGCCGGCAAAACGCTGAACATCTCCATTTGGGCGAAATTTCCCCTCGCCTACTTGCCGATTGCCGACAAGCTTTGGGCCTCGCCCAAGCTCGCGATCGAAGCAAAAGACGCCACCGGAAAAAAGGTCGTTGAGGAGGGGCTTGTGCCGCAAGCCGGCAAGGCGGAGTGGCAGGAACTGAAGAAAACCGTGACAATCCCCGCAGGGACCACCGGTGTCACCGCGCAGATCTGCATTCAATATGTGGCATGCGAGGTGTTCTTTGACAACTTGAAGATTGAAGTCGCCGATGTACCGGCACCCGCGCCGGTTGCGGCACCGGTTGCGCCGGTTGCGCCAAAACCCGTTACGCCCCCGACTACTCCGGCCGATCCCATGGCCAAATGGGTGGCCGATAAAGCTCCCCGGAAATCGTTTGAAGACGGCGGCATGGTCTTCGGTCCGGAATACGTCGCTACGCTGCAAAAAACGTATCCGTCCAAAATCGTCACCGTCGGGACGGCGTTGTTCGTGGGACCGGGATTCCCCGAAAAAGGCCCGCCGTACAAGTTATCGACGAGCTGGCGCGCGCTGCCGCAGCAGCCCAAATTGACCGGCGCGAATGCCATGCCCCGTGCGCTTTTGGCGTCTTTGCCGGAAGTGCTTGCAAAGGATAAGCCCGAAGTGGTCTTCATCTCCAGCGATCCCGCTCCCGGCCGCAAGCCAGCGTCGACCGAATCGGACGATTGGGAAGATGTCGCGCGGTTGTGCATGCGCTACGGCGCGCTGCCCGTGTTTGCTCCGTTTCCGAACGAGACCAAGGATGAGCAATTCGACCGCCTTGTGCAATCGTTGAAAAAAGCGGTGGCGGACGTCAATTTTCCAAGCGTCTCGCCCGTGCCGGCAGAGGCCTTTGCCAAGCGCGCCGAGATCCTGCTCAAGCTTCTCGACATGCATGTGTTCATGCGCGCGAAGATCGCGGACCCCAGCAGGCCGACAACAGGAAAAGTTGTCGACGAATAGCTTTGATCCTGGGCTTATCACTACTCATAACTTTCCTTTCATCAACGTTTTAATTAAACGCTGATGAACGCAGATTACCGCGGATGGACGCAGATAACTTCAATAGGTAATTCGTGCGCGTTCATCTGCGATTAAATTCGGGATCAGGTGCGTTTTCCAGAGGGGACAAAATGTCGCTTACGTCCGGGCGTGGGTTTGGAATTATTGGGTTGGGTTCTATTGCGGACTTTCACGCCAAGGCCATTCAATCGATGGAGGGCGGACGGCTGCTTTGCGCGTTCTCCCGCAATGGCGGTGAGCGGGCAGAGAAGTTCGCGAATGAATTTGGCGTCGAGGTGGTGGCCGGAGACTATGACCGATTCTTGAAAACGCCCGGACTGGAGATCGTGACGATCGCGACGCCTTCGGGTTCGCATCTGGAGCCAGCGATCGCGGCGGCGAATGCCAAAAAGCACGTCATCAGCGAAAAGCCGATGGAAATCACGCTGGAACGTTGCGACGCGATGATAGCCGCGTGCAAAAAAAACCGCGTCAAGCTGGGCGGCGTTTTTCAGTCGCGCTCGACTGGCGGCGCGCAGGTCATCCGCGCGGCGCTCGACAAAAAACGCTTTGGAAAATTGACGGTCTGCACCGCGATCGTTCCGTGGCATCGCACGCAGGCGTATTATGACTCCGGCGGCTGGCGCGGGACGTGGAAGCTCGACGGCGGAGGCGCGTTGATGAACCAATCGATTCATCAGATCGACATGCTGCAATGGCTCGCCGGCCCCATCGCCGAACTGAGCGCGTACGCGGGCTGCCTGGCTCATAAGCGCATTGAAGTCGAGGACGCGGCGGTGGCGGCGCTGCGTTTCAAAAGCGGTGCTCTGGGCGTGATTGTCGGCAGCACGGCGATGTTTCCCGGGCAGCCGGCGGAAGTGCAGATCAGCGGCGAAAAAGGTTCGGGGTGGCTGAAGGGCGGACACCTTGCCCTGTTTCAATTCGACAAAGAAGAGCCCGGCGACGCACGGGCACGGATCGATTTTGGCCCGCCGAAAGAGGACGCCGGCAAAGGCGGCGCATCCGATCCGCGCGCGATTTCGTTCGTCGGCCACCAGCGTCAATTCGAGAACTTTGTCAACAGTCTCAACGGCAAAACGAAGTTGATGGTCGATGGCGCCGAGGCGCGCAAAGCCGTGGAAATCATCCTCGCGGTATACCAGAGTGCGCTGACGAAGAAAGCCGTTGCGCTGCCGTTGAAGAAAACGCCAAAGCTGGGGAAGTTCAAGTGAGCGCGATGTCGATTGCGATTCTCACAGGACTCCCAGTTGCGTCAAAATCTCTCCCGCCGCGCGCTGGCCTTCCGCGGCGGCGCCTTCCATGAAGCCTTGAAAATCGATCGAGGTGTGTTCGCCGGCAAAAAACACGTTGCCCTGACGATCGCGTTCCGTGTCCCCGAACGCATTGATTTGACCCACGCGATAATACGAATAGGAGCAATTGAAATTCGAAGACAGATGTGGGAGCGAGCAGGTTGCCTTGCCGTTCCAAAGCGGTTTCACGCCGGGATAAACGCGCTCGATGCGGTCCAGAAATACCACGGCATCCTGTTGCACACCCGCGTCTGAAATGTCCGCAAACACCTGCCGCGTTTTCATGTGCCGCATGGTGTTCGCGCCCCCGGTATAGTCGTTGAGAATGCCACTGAGTCCGGGCTGCCCGCGCGTCGGCTCCCAGGAATTTTGATAGCCGATATCCGAGAATGTCGTGCCAGTGCTCACACCCCACGGCCCGGTTTCATTCCACAGGCGCGTGTTGAATTGCAGTTGCAACTTTCCATTGCGCCCGCGGCCTAACGCACTAATCGCCTTATGCTTCAGTGCATCAAACCCGGCGTGGCGATTGTCGAGGGAGCGCAGTACAGCGAATGGAAGCGTCAGCACCACCAGGTCCGCATTCACTTCCTGGGAGGATCCGCCCGAATCGAATCCAAGGCGGTACGTGCCGTCGGAAAGTTTGCGCAGCGATTCCATGCGCGTTCCCAATTGGATCGTCGCGCCCATCGCCGGAAGCGCGTCTGCCATCGCGGACGTCAGCCGATCGTTTCCGCCGCGAATGTGAAATGCCTCGTCGGATGTGCCGTACAATTCGAAATCTCTGTCGCTGGCCGACAGTTGGTAGACGAGGTTCAGCGCGCTTTGATCGCGCGTGTCCGCGCCGTATTCCGTCGCGTAAGCGGCATCGAGCAATCGGCCCATTCGCGAGCCGAGGCCGCCCGGCACGCGGGTTTGAATCCAGCGCGCGATGCTTGTCCGGTCGAGCGCTTTGCCTTTGGCGGTCAACTCGCCTGTCTGTGGATCGTCGGTGTTCGCAGCGTCGGTCTGCACCGCTGTGTACACGGCTTGAAAATCCGCGACAGCGTCCGCGCGCGGATAGTATGTGTCATTGAAAAAATAAGTGTCGGTGCTTCCAGCCGGTTCGACGTCGTGAACGTTTTCAAGCGGGAGATTGAATCGATTCGCGAGAGCGCGCATCGTCACGTGCTCACTGTCGATGAATTCGCCGCACCATTCCGTAACCTGATTGTCGGACCAGTAGCCGTTGCTGTTCGAAAAGATCCGTCCTCCCACGCGCGCGGACGCTTCATATACGGTCGATGCGATGCCTTTGTCCGCAAGGGCCAGCGCGCACGACAGGCCCGAGATGCCCGCGCCGACTATCGCGATGCGTGGGTTCGACGCGCGCTCCACGAAACCTCGCGCGGGACGGACAAGCGTCAGTCCCGCTGCAACTGCGGCGGCTCCGAAGAGAAACTGACGCCGGCTGGGCTGCGACGACGCCTCCGAATCTTCGAGCGCTTCAATGGAAAGGCCAAGTTTATCGGCTCGTTTGAATTTTCGAAAATACCGATCAATCGAACGAAGGAGTAGGGTTCGGGCCATGGATTGCTTTCCTGAGGAAATCGTAGAGTATGCTGCGCGGGAATTGAAATAGTAAGGAGCTTTACATTGTATCTGTCCAAACCGTCAGACGAGTGTATTCGGCGATTTCTGAAAACTCAAATGCCGCTGGATTTCTCCTATAATGCGGTGGGAGCGACGGCGGCAACGCCGCCCGCCGATTTCACTCTCGACCAAAGCCGAGTCAAACTCGGCGAGGGAGAAGCCGTTTTTACGGCAGCCAAAACCGCGCTCCGGAGTTGGAAGCAATTCGATTTGGGTTGGGTCGAGGCCACGCCATCTGACCCACGCCTCGAAAAAGACGCGACGGTCGCGATCGTCGCGCGATCGGTTGGCTTGTGGACCTTGAACGCGTGCCGAATCGTCTATGTCGTGGATGAAGAAGGGCCGATCTGCCGATTTGGATTCGCTTATGGAACGTTGCCGGGGCACATGGAAACGGGTGAAGAACGCTTTCTGGTCGAGTGGGACCGGGCGAGCGGTGACGTGAGCTATGACATCTTGGCGTTTTCGCGCCCGCGCCATATTCTGTCCCGGATCGCGTATCCGTGGACACGATATCTTCAGGCGCGCTTTCGGCGCGACTCTTCGGACGCATTGAGGCGAGCCATCGCGGTTATGTAAGAGCGCGCTCTTGCCTTTTTTCAATACAGGAGCCGCTCTATCGGCCAGCGAAGTGTATTCAAAACCAACGAGCACATTTCCGCGTCTCCAATCTATTGGCCCCATTTCGGGTTCCTCCATGCGGCTCGACTTCTTCCTTCCGTTCCTGCGCCGTCCGACTAAAGCCTGGCAGCCCAAGCCGCCGGGATTTTTCACGCGCGCGGCGCGCCGGATTCTGCCGGTGGCGTGGCTCTCCGATCCGCTGAATGCCAAGCCCGGATGGGTCCGGCGCGTATTGAAAAAAATCGGCCCGACATGGTATTCCGCGCCGACGCGGCGTGTAATCCAAGCCGCCTGTTTCGTGCTCTTTTTGATTTTCTTCTTCTGGTTCTGCTGGCCTTATTCGGCACAGCCGGGTTCTAAAATTGCGCTGCCGAACGGAACGATGGTTGCATCGCATCATGCGGACAATCGGGCGGGCAAGGAAATCGTTCCGGCGGAAACATTTCTGGCCATCGATCCGCTCGTGAGCATCTCGACGGCGATCGCCTCGCGGACGTGGGTGTGGTCGCTGGCGTGGGCGGGCGTGATGCTGGGGGTTTGCGTGCTTTTTCCACGCGGATTCTGCGGCTACATTTGCCCGCTGGGCACGCTGATCGATCTCTTCGATTGGACGGTGGGAAAGCGCGTCGAGCGCTTCCGCGTCAAGCACGACGGCTGGTGGGTGCATCTCAAGTATTACATCCTGACGGGGGTGCTGATCGCGGCGATGTTCGGTGTGCTGCTCACGGGCGTGGTGGCGGCGATTCCTGTCATCACGCGCGGATTTCTTTTCGTGCTCTCGCCGCTTCAAATGGGCTTCTCGCGCGGCTGGCATCAGGTGCCGCCGCTGAACGCCGGGCATTTCGTGTCGATCGTGCTGTTCATCGTCGTGCTCGTTCTCGGCTTTTTCCGGCCGCGTTTCTGGTGCCGCTATGTGTGTCCGTCGGGCGCGGTTTTTTCGGTCTTCAATTTCTGGCGCGTGGGCGAGCGCAAAGTCGAATCGAGCTGCATCAAATGCAACAAATGCGTCGAGATCTGTCCCTTCGACGCGATCAAACCGGACTTCACCACGCGGACGGCCGACTGCACGCTCTGCCAGACTTGCGGCGGAGTATGCCCGACGCACGCGATCAAATTCGTCGAGCGCTGGAACCTCACCGACCTCAAGAAGGAGAACGATCCGCCGACGAGTGAAATGCCGCTGGCGCGACGCGGATTCCTGAGTGGCGCGGCAGCGGGCGCGCTGGCGTTTTTTGGAATCAAAAAGGTCTATGGCGCGAGGCTCGATGATCCCAATCGATACGTGCCGGTCCGGCCGCCCGGCAGTCTTCCCGAGAAGGAATTTTTGCAAGCGTGCATTCGTTGCGGCGAGTGTTTCAAGGCGTGTCCGAACAATGTTCTGCAGCCGATGGGTTTCGAACAGGGACTGGAGGGCCTGTGGACGCCGCAGGTCGTGGCGAACTGGTCGGGGTGCGACCCGAGTTGCAACAATTGCGGAAATGTCTGTCCGACGGGCGCGATTCGCGCGCTGCCGCTGATTGAAAAACGCAACGTGAAGATGGGCCTGGCGATCGTAAATGAAAAAACGTGTCTGCCATACGCGGGCAAGGAAGCCTGCCAGATGTGCGTCGATGAATGCACGCTCGCCGGCTACAACGCGCTGGAATTCGTGCGCGTGGGCGTGGAGGTGGACAAGGACGGGCTGCCGATTGAAGGTTCCGGTTTCGCCGCGCCGGTGGTGCTGCCGGATAAATGCGTAGGCTGCGGGCTGTGCCAGTCGCGCTGCCACCATATTAATGTGCTGGAGAAAAAACTGCTGACGGAATCGGCGATCATCATTCATGCGGGCGACGGAAAAGAGGACCGGATTTTCTCCGGCTCGTATATTGATTTGCGCAAGAAGGATGCGGAAGAGCAGGAACGCAGGCGTCTGGAGTTTTTGAAGGGTCAGGGAGTGAAGTGAACGGAATATTGACAACGCACGAGTAGTCACCTGTGGTAAAGGAGTGTATCCAAGATGAAATCTCACGCTGCAATCTTCAATTCGTTTATCAACCCAATAATCTTCGCGCTCGCCATATTCACCACTCAAGCCATCACTGCTGAGCCTTCCGACGAGGAATTCGTCGGCCCGTTTCAAAGCTGGCTAGACGCAAAGCGCGACTTTGGCGCGGTTGGCGATGGCAAGACCGATGACACCGCGGCGCTACAGCATGGACTGGATGAAATTCGCGAGCATAAAAAGGCGTGTGTCCTTTTCATTCCCGCCGGCACGTACCGCATCACTCAAACATTGGCGACGAACCGAAAGGCGCATCAGGACGACATGGTCGCGATTGTCGGCGCAGACCCGGCCACCGTGACGCTCAAGTGGGACGGGCCGGAGGGCGGCACGGTCTTTCAGTGGGACGCGTGGTACGCGAAACTGTCGCGGATTACGCTGGATGGTTCCGGTCGCGCGGACGTATGTTTGAAGTACGGCCCGAAGTTTTCGACCTGCAACGAGACCAGCGACCTTGTCTGCAAAGACGCCAAGACCGGCATCCTTTTCGGTGGCGTAGGAGCCGAGGGACAAGCGGAAAACGAAGTGTTGCGCTGCCAGTTTTTTCGCTGCAATGTGGGCATCCAGACCGTCGGCTGGAATTCGATGGACATCTGGATCTGGTACTGCCGCTTTGAGGATTGCGGGCGCGGCGTCCACAACGTCATGGGCAACTGGCACGCATGGGAGAATCTTTTTCTGCGCTCGAAGATCTCCGATGTAAGCATCCACAACCTGATGGCGTTTTCGGTCGTGAACAACACCAGCATCGGCTCGAATCGCTTTCTCGATTTTTCGAGCGGCCATTCGTGGGGTTCGCCGACGAGCATTACCGGCAATCGCGTGTTCGACAACACCGGCGACTGGGCAATGATTCTCGACAACGCCGGTCCATATCTGGTCGTCGACAACGTGCTGCGCCTGGGCGACAAATCGCGCGGGATTCGGATGACGTGGGCCGATCAGACTCTCGTGGGCAATGTGTATTCGAAGGAGAAAGCAGTTGAGGAGCGCGGCCGTTTTCGGCGCATCGACGAGAAGGTTGTCACCGCGAAGGAGATCCCCGACGCGCTGCCGATCCTTCCGTCCGCGCCGCCGCATCGTGAGCGAAAAGTCTTCGATCTTCCGGCGACGGCGGATGCTGCCGCGATTCAGCAGGCGCTTGACCAAGCGGCGCTGTTGGCGGGGCAGCGCCCGATTGTGCATCTGCCGATGGGCGCGTTTGCGATCAACAAGACATTGATCATCGCACGCGGCAGCGACGTGCAGCTCGTCGGCGACGGCGCGAGCGAAGTGTCAACGCGCCTGACGTGGCGCGGTCCGGCTGACGGCGTCGTGCTGAAAGTCGAAGGCCCGAGCAAAGCCACGCTGCGCGACTTTCAGATTCTGGCCGGCGGCGCGCGCGCGCTGTTGATTGAAGATCCCGATCAGGCCGGCGGGCGGATTTTTGCCGATCAGCTCAACACCAGCGGACCGGCGGGACAGAAGAATGGACGCACGGCGGCGCTGCGTGTAAGCGGTTTCGAAAACACGGCGATTGAATTTCGCGCGCTGCAAGGGAGCGGAAACGGGGGTGCGTGGGTCGAAGTGCTTGGCAGCGGCGCGGCTCTCAATCCGGCTCCAGCAGGCGCGGGAGCGCCACATCCCGCGGTCGCCATTTTCACAGGTGCGACGGGTTCGGCGTCGGGACAATACGACGTGAAGCAGGGCGGACGATTGGTTGTGCGCGGTGTGTATCACGAAAAAAGCGCGGACGCGCTCAACGGCCTGCATCTTACCGACAGCGGCATGCTATCGATCGACGCGACGCGATTCTCCTATGCAACGAGCGAGAAATCGCCGACCGTGGCCGCCGACGATTTTCGCGGCATCTTCACGCTGGCCACCTGCATGTTAATGCCCGTGGACAGCAAGGAAACGTGCCGCTTCGAACTGCGCGGTGACGGCAGCCGCGCGAGCGTGCTGGCGCTCAACAATCAATTCTGGGTGCAGAAGCCGGGAACGACTTCGGAGACGGTCTGGCTCAACAAGGCTCAACCGCCCGCGCACGGCGGCTTGATCGGCTCGAACATCAACACGAACAACAAAGAGGCCGCGCCGAAGGGCTTCGAGTTTCTGGGCAACATCGGCGAAGGGCCGGACCTGTCGGGTTCGAAAGCGGGCTCCGGGCCGCTTGAAAACAAAGGCACTGTTGACGACGCGACGATTCTGAAGCATCTTGAAATGCTGCGGACGACACGCCCTTGGCTTCCGAACGCAACCCCGGCGGGCAAGACGGATTTGCGGATTCATCGCGTGATTGTCAGCGGGGGGCGGGATGCGGTGGTGGAGATTACGGTGGTGAGGTGAGAATGAAAATTTAGAGCCCCAGATTCTTCACGATGGCTTTCGTCGGCTTGACTTTGTTTACCGTGTAAAAATGAATTCCCGGCACTCCGAATTTCAGCAGTTCTTCGCATTGCTTGGTTGCGTAGTCGATGCCCCAATCGACCACCGCGTCTTCGTTGTCTCCGAATTCGGCGAGTTTGTCCGCGACGACTTTTGGCACTTTTGCGCCGCAGAGCGGAATGAAGCGTTTGATCCAGCCCGTTGATGGAATTGGTAGAATGCCGGGACAAATCGGCACCGTGACGCCGAGCTTATTGGTCATGTGGTTGTGGAATTCGAAGAAATCGGCGTTGTCGAAAAAGAGCTGCGTGATGACGAAATCGGCGCCGGCGTCGATCTTCTGCTTTAGACGATCCCAGTCGACGTATTTGCCTTCCTTGCAGTGCATGTGCCCTTCCGGAAAACAGGCGGCACCGATTGAAAACTGATTGCGCGCTTTGACGAACTCGACGAGTTCCCGGGAGAATTCGAAGCCGCCTTCTGTTTTCTTGAATTCGCCGATCCCGCCGGGTGGATCGCCGCGCAGCGCCAGAATATTGCGGATGCCGCGTGCCGCCGCTTCGTTCAAAACCGCGGCTATCTCGGCCTTTGTCGAACCGACGCAGGTCAGGTGGCTCATCGCCGTCAGGCGGTGTTCGCGTTGACTGCGATCGACGATTTCGAGCGTTTTGTCGCGCGTGGTTCCGCCAGCGCCGTATGTGACGGAGCAATAGTCGGGCTTGAGCTTCGCCAGTTCGGGGAGCGTTTTTTCGAAGAGCGTCTTGTCCCCTTCGGGCGTCCGCGGCGGCGTGAATTCGAATGAAATCACCGGCCGGCCTCCCGGACGATGCTGGTTGTGAATGTCGCGAATCAGTTTCATGGCTGTCATGATATGGAAAGCGCGCACGCGCGCAAGTTGGATGAGTCCGGAGGGATTAACCGCGAGAGGACGCAGAGGCGCGCGGAGGAAAAGCATACGAAGGGTTAGAGGTTAGTGGCTAATGCAGGCGGCCGATCTATAATTGCGGATTGGTTTCTTGTTATGTCGAATTTTTCTGTTGAGATTTCTTGCCCCTTGAACGAGCCCCTTTCCACTGATGACGGCGCAGACAGCGCTCCGCCCTTCTCTCCCGGCATGCAGCTCAAGATCGCCAAGGACGGTTCGGCCGTGTGGTATCTTCCGTCCGTTACCAAGACGAAATTCGATTTTCCGCGCGCGAAGGAAGGGGGGCCGCAGTCGCTGGATTTCGCGGTCGGCGACCGGCATCCCGGCAAACCCAGGCGGCTCGACAAATACCTGCTGGAGCGCTTCCCCGGTTATTCGCGCTCGTTCCTGCAGAAGATGATCAAGGATCTGCGCGTGCTGATCGACGGACACCCGGTGAAGGCGAGCTGGCATGTCACCGCCGGCGAGCAGGTTTCGGTGATTCTATATCCAGGCGGCGCGAAGGTCGCCGAGGATATTCCATTTAAAGTAGTCTTCGAAGACGCGTATATTCTCGCGCTGATCAAGCCGGCGGGCGTGCTCGTGCATCCGGCGCGCGGCCACAAGACCGGCACGCTGTACAACGGGCTGTTACATTATTTCAAAGACAAGCGCGCCGCCGATCCGTCGTTTCACATCGGCACCGTTCATCGGCTCGACGAGCAGACCAGCGGCATCATGATCTACGCGCTCTGCCCGAAAGCGCATGGGGAATTGACGCGGCAATTCGAAAACCGGCTCGTGCGGAAGACGTATCTGTGCCTGGCACACGGGCGCGTAGCGTTCGATGAAAAGACGATTACCGCGGCGCTCGGCACCGACCCGGAAAACCAATATCGCGTGGCGGTCGATGGAATTGGCGCGCGCGCGGCGGAAACGAAGTATATTAAGCTTGCCGAGTCGAAGTGCGGCGAGTTCACGTTGCTGCGCGCGTTTCCGCACACCGGCCGCACGCATCAGATTCGCATCCACGCGGCGGCGTTGGGGCATCCGCTCGCGGGCGACCCCTTGTATGGGGGGGTGAAGGAGCATTCTTCGTTCGGTGAAATTGTCACGCGCGTGTGCCTGCATGCGGAGACTCTGGCGATTCAACATCCATCGACAGGCGAACCGATGCTGCTTACGGCACCTCTGCCGGAGGATTTTGTCGCGATTCTGGAAAAAGTGGGGATCGACGCGGGGCGCTTGGAGATGCGGATTTCTTGATTGATTTTTCTCTCGCAAAGACGCAAAGAACGACAAGACAGGGAGACAGGGAACTAATTGTTCGGTTTTTTTGGAGGAAAAACAATGCTCCAGTTCCGCGCGTACTGTGTGTTCTTTTGTGTGGCGTCACTCGCTTCTTCCGCAGAAGTTACTGATGTCAAGCCCGGCGAATGCGTGTGGAAATTCGTGGCGCCCCAAGGCCGCAATTATAATATCGTCTTTCCACTGATCGGAAACGGCAGAGCTTTTCTGGTTACGAACGACCCTACTCACGCGCTGCAAAATTGGGTTTATTGCCTGGATACGAAGACAGGCGCGACGCTGTGGGAGACAGATCTCGGCGACGTGTGTTGCTCGGAACCGGTGCTGGCCGGCGACCGCATGATTGTGTCCGCCACCGACCGGTATTTGCGTTTCGCGAAGACATTTTGCCTCGACGTCAAAGACGGAAAATTTCTCTGGGAACGGCATCACGGCGAATGGCTCACCACGCTCCATTACCCGCGCAATCGGCCAACGGTCTGCGGCGACCAGGTCGTCATTGTGGGCTGTCGGCAAAAGGAGGGTGTGGTCTTGCCAGACTACAGCCGCTTGATCTGCCTTGAGCTTCATGACGGGTATCCCGTGTGGAGTGCCAATGAGAAAAACACGGGCTGGTTTTCGCGGCTCTCGATGGCGCTCGATGGCCGCGTTTATTTCGGCATGACGAACGTCGATACGAACGACGGTCACGCCACGTCCCATCGCGTACACTCGTTCATGCCATCGACTGGGAAATTGGAAGTGGAGCCGGCCAACACATACGTCGGGTCGAGTTTCTCAATTAACGAACCGGTTGTCGCCGACGGGAAAATGTATGTGTGCGACAAGGACAGCCATCTGAACTGCTTTGAATTGGGACGGCAAGCGGACGCGATCTGGACGTGTCCGAAAGACATCTGCTCGAACACTCCGGCTGTTTTCGGCGGATTTGTGGTCGCGACTCTCGCCACCGGCGACGTGGCCTGTTATCGCAGTTCGGACGGAAAGGATCTTTGGAAACGGTACGTTGGAAATTATCTTGAAGCGCCGATCATCCAGAACAATCAAGTCATCGTGACGTCGCGTCAATCGGCGATGGCTTTGCGCCTCGACAACGGACAGATGCTTTGGGAGTATTACACGCCCAAACCCGCGCTGTATGGCAAGCCATGCGCGAACGACGGAATCGTGCTGGTTCCCGCCGCGTACACGCACGAACACATTTCGTTGTACGCGTTGAAGATTGCCGCGAAATTGCCGCCGCCGTGAGCAGACAGATGGTGTTGTGACGACGCGACGCCACCGGCGGTGTTAGTGAGCGCAGGACAACAGAGGCACGCAGATGAAAATATTCAGCAACTCAGAGCTTGGCATCATGTTGTTTCTTTTACTATTCACAACGCTTCGTGCGGAAGAAAAAACCGACGACAAGGATGTTCGGATATTCGTAGGAAAAGTATCGAAAATTGAGATGTCACGGCGAGGCGCGACGGGAGGTATTCAGGTCGACTTCGACGCGAGATGGTTTGTCACCATTGTCGTTCTGAAATCAGAAACGGAACCGGAGAAAGTCGAAACGCGGGTCTATTATGTTCACAGCCCAACGGTGCTTTTTGGGCGCTTTCCCGTTATTCCCACTAGCAATGATTTATCGTTTAGCGGAGTGACGGGTCATGTTTTTTCCTTTAAAGATTGTTCGGTCGCGAAAACGAATTCGCGGCGGTTGGAAGTCTTGGAATTAAAGAAATGACCGGTCACACCTCCACCAGTTCCAGCCGATTGATTTCGTCCGCGTCCTTTTGCGAGAATCGTTTTAGATGGATGGCGCGATAGGCGTCTTTGACCGCGGTCTCTTTTAGATTTCCTTTGAGCTGGTCTTCGCGAACGAAGAAGGCGTTTGGGCCGAGATCGGCGCAGCCTACGAGCACGTAGCCTTTGCGTTTCGCCAGTTTTGTCAACGCGGGGAGCGACGCGCCGCAGTACAGACGCGGGTGATTTTGGCCGCAGCAGAAATCGGATTTGTAGGGGATCGTCACGGCGCGTTCCGAGCCGAACGCGGCGTTGTATTCGACTACGACGAGGCGTGGCTTGAAATCGTTCAGCGCGTCCCAGATCCAGTAGTCGTTGCCGTCGATATCGAGCGAGAACAGGTCGGCTTGCGGATTTGCTCCGGTTTCTTTCAACAGAACGGCTGCATTCTCTTTCGTGACGAACGATTGCTTGACTGTCACGCCTGGAAAACAGACATAATTACGCTTTGCGGCCGCCGCGTCTTCCGGACTGCCTTCGATCAGCACGCCGCTCCAGCCGAAATTGAAGGTCAGGTTCGCGGTGTTGCATTCCATGCCGTTTTGGATGCCGATTTCGACGAAGGCGCGATTCGTCACGCCGATCTCGCGCAAAATATGGAGGATGTGCCCGTCTTCTCCCTGCATGGAATGGACGCTCAGGCCCGTCGCGGCGAAGCCTGGCGCGAGGATGCCGGAGTCTTTGAAGGCATCGCGCTGCAACAGACGCAGGATCATCTGCTGGTTGCGTTCAATCCGATTCAGGCGCTTCTCAAAGGCCTTCTCGGATTTCCTGCCGCCGAATAGCCGCTGAAACAGGGAGCGATTTTTCATGCGGGGAATTTAGCAGCGAATCTGCGCGAAGAAAACAGTTTTTTAAACATCGAATCGCGCGAATCATCGCGGATCTTCACAGATAATTTAAGGGGATGTGAGCGTCGTTGAAAGGGTGCTCACTCATAGAACTATTCAAGAGTTTAACACAAAACACAATCCAAATTTATCCGCGTACATCCGCGATGATTCGCTCGATTCGATGCTTATTGACCCGCGCATTTCTAAAGCATCATTCTCGCTTCCGGCGGGCGGCGTTGAACTTCGTTGGTATCGCACGGCGTATCTTCCCAATACGCCTTTGCTCGACCGCCTCGTTCAACTTGCCCGGCGCGGCGCGATAATGACGCTTTAGAAACGCGCGGGTCAATA
>JBBRQD010000005.1:0-109828 GCA_038227045.1 Planctomycetota bacterium | reverse complement strand
AGCGCGGCAAAAGGCTGGAGGAAATTAAATAAATCGGAGTTGTTGGCAGACGTGATCAAGCTTGTTCGTTTCGTGGATGGCATCAAGGAAAACGCCGCATGATTTCAACATCGCCATCCACATCATTTGACAATTGCTCAATTGGATGGGCGAGCAGTGACTGTGAAGAGTGAGCTTCCTCAGCACGGAGCAAGGTACTGCTCCGTGGCATCTGTGCGCACTGCGCATGTCGAAGCTATTTCTTCAATCTCGAATCGCACACTTCTGAGATTACATTGCCTTCTTCAATTGCTCAAACATCATGCGGCTGCCTAGGGCGGTTGCGGCGCAGATGCGGAGGCATATTTGCTTCGGCCCAGGTGATGGTATCCTGAATGATTTTCCAGCCCAAGGCGGGGTGCTGCATCAGGTATGCCTCGCGTTTGCGTTCTTCTTCTTCTTTTGAAAACGGGTGGTTCGGGGGTTCCGTGTGTTCGCTCATGGTTGATATCCTGCTGTGGGTACTCTTAGTTTAATCGCTAATCGCCTGAAGTTGGATTCATTTGAATTTCTTCAGCATCTGCTCTGCCACGAACTGGTGGCCTGTCTGGTTGAAATGGTTTCCGTCGTAGGTGAGAATCCCGGAGGCTCGATTCTCCGGATTGTGCTCTTTCCAATACGCGACGAACGCCTTGCGGAGATCGTTGAGCGGGACGTTTTTAGCTTTCGCCGTGGCGCGCTCGGCCTGTGCAAATTCATTGAGCTTGGAATCGTCTTTGTTGGTGCCGTCGTGCTTCTCGCCGACGCTTGTCAGGGTGCACTGGATGACTTGAATTTTGGCCTGCTGCAGTTTGTCGATCAGTTCCTTGAGACTCGTTTCAAACGTATCCAGCGGAATGCGGCGGGCGTCGTTGCAGCCGATTTGAATGACAACAATCGCCGGCTTTTTAGCAATCACGTCGTTGTCGACGCGCTTCAACAAATCGGGAACGGTATGGCCGCCGGTGGCCACCCAATCGACTTCGAAAGTCTTGTCCTTGTGCTTTTCCTGAAGCGTCTCGCGGACGATGCGGACGTAGCCCTTGCTCACTTGCGGTTTCGGTATTTCCTCTCCGGCCATCGCGGTCAGAGAGTCGCCAAAGAAGATGATGCGGTCGCCAGATTTGAGTTCCACCGTTCTATCCGCGGGATCGTCGTCCGCACCCTTGGCACGCGAGATGGAAAGGAGCAGGAATACCGGCAATGACAGGCTTACAACGAGGCGACGGAATGCGATCATGTTTTGAAGTTCCTTCTTTGATAAAGCGGACAACGGCTTGATCGAATACTCCGCCACCGCGAATTTTTCAGGCACAAGATTGCCGTATCTTAACTGCGGGTTACCCAACGTCCGAAACACGATAATTATTATTTTCTTCCTCAAGAAACGGTCGTGTTTATCCGATCAACTATATAACACACTTAAGCGCACCATGACCAATTCGAACTCGATTCGAAAGCCTTTTTGGCACTATTAATCAGGTTTTCTCTTATGAATTTACAAAATACTGAAAATAACAGTCTAAAGGAGCGAAAATGATTTGACTAAAGTGTAAATGACGGATAATATAATTTTAGAGTATATCCCATTCGCAAGCCCGATCAGTTTTTTTGGCGTCGCACGGTTCCGCTTTGGAGCCCACGATTGCGATTTCAAAACCCGATTCTGCTTCAGTAAACGGGGCGTCCCCGACGCTGCCGACGAGGATCCGACCATGCCGCGTTCCGCCAAACGCTCCGCAGCCAAAGCCGCGCCCCTTCTCTTATTAAAAGGGGCTCTGGCCCTGAAAAAAGCGAAGGATGCATCCGTCGCCGCAGCGCGGGCAACCCTTCTCGAAAAACGGCGCGGGCAACCGTCCCTCTTGAAAAAAGGAGGGGCCGAGCCGCTGCTGCTGCGCGCGTTGCCTCCGGCGATCGACATTGCGGCGGAACTCAAAGCCGAGACGCCGCAGCAAAAAGAAAAAGCGCGCGCCAAGGTCGTCAAGCGCCAGTTGGAAGACGCGCTGTGGAGCGCGTACCAGAAAGACCCGTGCGAAGACACGCGCAACGCTCTCTGGGTCAACTACCAGCCGCTGGTCCGCTACATCTCCGAACGCCTCAAATCAAAACTTCCCGAATGCATTGATGTCAACGACTTGATGGGTTCCGGAAACATCGGCTTGCAGGATGCCATCGCGAAATTCGACATCGGCATCGGCGTGCGCTTCGAAACGTATTGCGTGCCGCGCATCCGCGGCGCGATCCTGGATTCGATCCGCGCGCTCGATTGGGTGCCGCGGCTGATCCGCAACAAGGGCCATCAATACGCCCGCGCCGTCCGCGAACTGGCTTCCGAACTGCACCGCGAACCACGCGAGGACGAAATTGCCGTGCGCATGAATTTGACCGCCGATGAATTCAGCGAGCTGCAGAAGGAACTCAATGTCCGCGCGCAGATTTCGGTTGAAAGCTGTTCACGCGAAAACGCGGACGAGCGCGATTTGATGCGCCTTGAAATGCTCGAAAGCAAACGCGAAAGCGAACCTACCCGCGACCTTCAGCGCGACGAAATCCGCGCCATTGCCGCGCGCGGCCTGAGCGACAACGAACGCTGCGTGCTGCAGTGGTATTACTTCGACGGCGTCAGCATGAAGGACATCGGCAAGCGGCTGGGCTTGAGCGAATCGCGCATTTGCCAGATTCATTCGCAGGTGCTGGAAGTCCTGCGCAAGAAATTCCGCGCGTACGAGCATTCGTGCACGCTGGAGTGAGCGGCTTTGCCACCGTAGTGGTCAGTGTTTAGTGAGGCGGCTTCGCCGCAAGGGATTAGGGAAAAAATCTGATACGCACATTTCGGAACTGCTCTTCCCTAACCACTAGTCACTCAGCGGCGAAGCCGCCCCACTAACCACTGCTGTTGCGTTTCGGTTCCGGTGATTTATTGAAGGGGGGAAGCAACGTGTCATCCAAAACCGCGGTTGTTTCGTCGATCGGCAACAAGCGCGCCGAGAGCGCGAAATTGTGGAACGCCTATTTAAAAAATCCGACCGCACGCACGCACGAAGCGTTGTGGCAAAGTTACCAACCGCTGGTCTGTCACATTGCCGAACGATTCAACGAAAAATTGGGAGGCAGCTTCGAGCTCGCCGCGCTGACCGGCGCCGGCAACGTCGGGCTGCTCGACGCTCTGGCCGAATACAACGCATCGACGACGGCGCTGTTCGAATCGGTCGCGGTGCCGATGATTCGCCGGGCCATGGCGCGTTCGCTGGCGGTGCAGCGGTCGAAAGAGAAAAGCCACGGGCTCAGGTTTGAGCTGGCGGATGCGATTACCCTGACGGGCCACAAGAGCATGCCGGAATTGCCGGTGAAAGTCGCACTGGTTGCGTTGGGATCGCGATTGCGGCTGGCGGCGAAATAAGGCGATGTGTGCTCGTTGTAGTTCGCTGCCCCATTCTTGGGCCTATTTTACGACATCCACTCCAGCGCCCCGCCTTCGCCATCCGGCAGCGCGTGTTGCAGTTCCTGCATCTTTTTCATTCCGCTGCCTCCGCCGCCGGATCCGCAACCCGCTCCGCCGGTGGGCATGCCGTGGTCTTCTTCGTAGCGCTTTTTCTTGCGTGCGTTCGGACCCCAGCCGTCGTCCGGACGGCCCTTGTTCGGCGCACCCCAGCCGACTTGAGCGCCGCGCAGATGCGGCGGTGGTTTGCCGGGATAATGCTGCGCGCCCTTGCGCCCGCGCTCGGCCGGAACGAGGCATTCCGGGCCGTTGCCGATCAGGTCTTCGCGCAACGCTTCGCGCAACGCTTCGCGCACGTCGTCGTGGTAGTCCGCATCGCGGAAGAAGAACATCGCCCGCTGTAGGCGCTTCTCTCGCGGCGTCTTTGCGACGTAGATTTTCTCGTTCGTCAGCGGATTAACGCCGCAGTGCCACATCGCCATGCCCAACGTCAGCGGCGCGGGATAAAAATCTTGAACCTGCTCCGGCGCCATGCGCTCGTTTTTCAAAAACTCCGCAAGCTCGACCATGTGTTTCAGTTTCGAACCCGGATGGCCGCTGATGAAATACTGGACCGTGTATTGATCCTTGCCCGCGTCGCAACTCGCCTTCGCGTATTTCTGCAGGAACTCCTTGTATTGATCGGCGCTGGGCTTTTTCATGTGATGCAGCACTTCGGGACTGACGTGCTCGGGGGCGATTTTCAGACGCCCCGAGACATGAAATTTCGTAAGCTGATCGATGTAATCGCGTCCGCCTTCGCTCAGCGCCAGATCGAAACGGATGCCGCTTTGAATAAACGCGTGCTTCACGCCCGGCATCTTGCGCGCGTCCTTCATCAATTCCAGCACGTCGCCGTGATCGGTGTTGAGATGCTCGCAGATCGTCGGCGTCAGGCAATTGCGCGCGTGGCAGCGGTAGCGGCCGATTTTGCAATGCGTCCCGTACATGTTCGCGGTCGGCCCGCCGAGGTCACTGATCGTCCCGCGAAACGCCGGGTCGCTGGTCATATCCTCGATTTCCTTGAGCACGTTTTCCTTCGAGCGGCTAGAGACCATCACGCCCTGGTGGTACGTGATCGCGCAGAACGAACAATCCGCGTAGCAGCCGCGGTGCGTGGTGATCGAATCCTTGATCATCTCATAGCACGGAATGCGCGCACTGCCGTACGAGGGATGCGCATGCCGCGTAAACGGCAAACCGTAAATTTCGTCCATCTGCTGCGTGGTCAGCGTCGCGGTCGGCGGGTACACGACGACGTAGCGGTCGCCGTGTTTCTGAGCGACCGGGCGGCCATAATACGGATCGCAGTTGAGGTGGTATTTGCGAAACATCCACGCAAAACGCTCGCGCCCGGAATCAGTGTTCGGGCTGACATCGTCCCAGCTAGGTGTCTCGACAACCTTCTGAATATCGTCAATAGTCTTGCGCAAAATGCTCGTGCCGGGAATGCCGTCAAGGCCACCGACGCCATCTTCGCCGACCGGGTTCAGCATCGCCTCGACGACCGATTTCAGCGCCTGTTCAGCCTGCCCGAAGATCAGCATGTCGGCTTTGCAATCGAGCAGGATCGGGCGCTTGACTTTATCCGACCAATAATCGTAGTAGCTCAAGCGCCGCAGGCTCGCCTCGACGCCGCCAATAATCAGCGGCGGACAATCCTGCTTGAACGCTTCGCGCAGCCGCTGGCAATACACCACCGTGGCCATGTCTGGCCGTTTGCCCGGCAGTCCGCCGGGAGTGTAATGATCTTCGCGGCGCGGACGGCGCATCACCGTCAGACGCGCAAGCTGGCTGTCGAGATTGCCCGCGGTGACGCCGAAAAACAGCTTCGGCCGCCCGAGCTTCTTAAAGTCGTCGGTGTTCTTCCAATCCGGCTGAGCGATGATGCCAACACGCAAGCCAAGATGCTCAAGCCAGCGCCCAATGATCCCCGCGCCAAACGCGGGATGATCGATATAGGCATCGCCAGAAACAAGAATCACATCGAACTCTTCCCAGCCATAATTGCGGCGGGCTTCATCAAGCGACATGGGCAGCGGATATTTTGCGAGAGGCATGGCGGGTGTGCGGTTCGACGTTCTTTTTTCTCTCGCAAAGACGCAAAGGCGCGAAGAAAAACAAGAAACAACGAACTTCCTTTTAGAGGGGCTCGTCCCCGGTCGCGCCGCCACAATGGCACGCTAGCAAGGATTCGCGATGTAAAATCGTAATTAGTATAACGCGATTTGAACAAATGTCATTTGTTACTTCGTTTTTAATCGGCAATCGCTAGAATTATTTAAGCAATGGGAGGTGTTTGATGCAATCGGCGATAACGCTAAAAGCGACGGTTCAATCTGGCGGCAAGATTGAGATTTCAGACACGCATTTGTGTGCGGGAAACATTGTCGATGTTATCGTTTTGATTCCTCAGAATGGCGATCAACTGACTTCGGATGTGCTGGCTGCGTGCCCGCCGTATATTGCGTTTCAATACGATGATGGAGTGTCGCCGTCCACACGTGGCGTGAGCGACAGCTTCTCGCGACTTTCATTGGAGAGTTTGGCCAGCGCATACGGCGACAATGAACCCGAGTATTCGGCGGACTTGATTAAAGAGGCAAATCCCGAATATGAAGGAAGGTGATGTAGTCATCATTCCGATGCCACAATCCGACGCGAGCGTCAAAAATCGCCCCGCTGTCCTGTTGCGCGAAATGCCGCCGTTTGGCGACATGCTGGTTTGTGGTTTGAGTGCACAATTGCATCAAGCCGCGAAAGATTTTGACGAAATTATCGCCACGAAAGATGCCGATTATTCAATCAGCGGTTTGAAAGCTGTGACTCGTTGGTGAGGCTTGGCTTTCTCGCTGTTGTCGCGCGTAAAAACATAGTTGGTTCAATTGGCCGTATTGCGGCTGATAGGCGCATTCGTTTGCTTAAAAAATTGAGCGGCTATCTGGTGAAATAACGCCATCGAAGATTTAAAGTCAATTCACAGGATACGGGCACGCGAATTATGCAAGTCTACCGCGTTCTAGAATCCTGCCTCTACGCCCAAGACCTCGAAGCCGCCGAAGCCTTCTACACGCGCGTACTGGGCATGGAAGTCTACGCACGAGTCCCCGGCCGACACGTCTTTTTTCGCTGCGGTTCCGGAATGTTTCTGGTCTTCAATCCCGACACAACAGAAAAGGAGCACGATGGTCACGGTTGCCGGGGAATTGGACACGTGGCCTGGGCCGTTCAAGAAAGCGAATTGGATGATTGGCGTGAATGGCTAAAGGCTGCCGGCGTGCCGATTCGTTCTGATTTTTCCTGGCCCAACGGCGGCCATTCGCTCTACTTCAGCGATCCGGCGGGCAATAGTTTGGAACTGGCGACGCCATCGGTTTGGAAAATCGTTGAAACCGCGTAGTGAAGGAACTTCAAATAAAACAAGCCGCGAACCTCTTCGGCGCGCGGCTTAATTTAATCCAACAGTCCTCTGCGAAACCCCGCGTCCTCCGCGGTGAAAAAGCAGTTCAACCAAACACGGTCGGTGTCCGGCCCCGCGCGCGTCGGCGGGCGATCACCTTGCGGCCCGCCTTCGTGCTGTTGCGCTGCCGGAATCCGCTCACGCGGCGCTTCTTGAGTTTCGAATTTCGTACGTTCGTTTTCATCGGTACGGCGTTCCTTCCAGTGCTGAAAATGGTCTCGCGGCGTCGCCTCGCTCCGCCCTGCGAAGGGTGGAATTATGCGCGCCAATCGGCTAAAGTCAATCGCATTCCATTACAATTTTTGCCGATCACCGCGCCTCCGCGTCTCTGCGAGAGATATCAGTTAGCCCGTCCCTCGTTGTAAATCGGGTCGAAAATCGTCTTGAACTTCGGCGACTGCGCCAGGAACTTGTACGGGTTCTCCCAAACCACGTGGCTCGTCTGAGCGCGCGTAAAGCCAGTGCGCAACATCAGCCGCGCGGCCTTTGGCACGGTCAGCGGATCGCTTACTTCCCAGTCGCAGGCGCTGTTGAGCAGAATGCGCTCCGAGCCGAATTTCTCGACCATGTCGCGCGCGCGCTGCGGCGTGCATTTCGTCCGCGGATACATCGTGATGCCCGCGTAAAATCCGCCGTCCAGCGTATGCTGGATCGTCTCTTCGGTGTTGTGATCGATGTCCACAAGCGACGGGTTGATCCCGATTTCCTTGCAAAGGGCCAGTGACCGCAGCGTACCTTCGAGCTTGTTGTTGTGCGGCGTGTGGACGATCACAGGAACATTGAGTTTCTTCGCCAGCTCGATCTGCTCGGCAAAAATCTTTTCTTCGTTCGGCGTGATATTGTTGAAACCGATCTCGCCGACGCCAATGGCGGTGGGCCGCTCGAGGAACGTCAGCATGCCCTTCGTCACTTCGCGCGCGAGTTCGATGTTCTCAGCTTCTTTCGGATTCATCCCGATGGTGCAGAAGTGTTTCATGCCGCGCTTTTCCGCGCGATTCTTCGGCTCCCATTCGCTGATGTGGTTGAAGTAATCGTAGAAGCTGCCGGCATGCTGCCGGTCGTTGCCCAGCCAGAACGACGGCTCGACAAGAGCCTCGATGCCGCAGAGGACCATCATCTCGTAATCGTCAACGGTGCGGCTGTACATGTGGCAGTGGGGATCGATGATGCGCATAGGATATTACCTCGGGTTTCAGGTTCCTAGGTTCAGGTTCGGCGGGCAACTCTTGTCTTTATTTAATTTACAGCGAAAGCAGCGAAGTGGAACTTAAAAACCGGAAGGATTCACATGACGCGATCGAGCGTCAATGGCTCCGGCAATGCCCGGCCTTCCGCGAGAAACGCTTCGACTAATGACTCCAAGGCTTCCTGTCCTGCTTTGGCGGCCTTCTCGTACGTTGCGCCGAGCGTCTGGCAAACTGGAAATTCAGGCAATGTGACGACAAACACCTGGTCCTCGTTCGACCAATGAATTTCCATGCTGTAGCGTGGATTGTCCATTTTCACTCCATTCATCAATAAGACATTTCACTCTATATTATGCTTTGCCCGATTAATCCACCGCTCACAGACGAGCCATATTAGTGCGACAAGAAGCAACGCGACAATGGCGTCGATTAAACCTATTGCAAAAGACGTTTTGGAGTCGCGAGGATTTCTGGGTGAAATTCCAAGTGATCCGTGACTCAAGATGTCGTAATCGTTCCAGTGTGAATGGAGCGTGAAGGGCCATCCATACTCACAAAAAACTTCCTTCCATGGATTGACTATGGTGAGATGCTCTATCGTCGTACGTCGTTCCCAAGTGTTCACCCAAATGAGAATACCCGACGCAAACATCAAAATAATGGCCGTCGAAAGATGTATCTTAAACCAATTTCGACGCACGTGTTAAATCTCCAAAATATACTTTCTGGTGTCTTCACGCCCAATCCAACACCACCTTCCCGCAGTTCCCCGAAAGCATCACATCAAACCCCTTCTGAAACTCCGTGTAATGGTAGCGGTGCGTAATCACCGGCGAAATGTTCAAGCCGCTCTGCAGCATCACCGTCATTTTGTACCACGTCTCGTACATCTCGCGGCCGTAGATGCCTTTAATCGTCAGCATGTTGAAGATGACGATATTCCAGTCGATCGCCATCTCTTTTTCCGGAATGCCGAGCATCGCGATTTTGCCGCCGTGAGCCATGTTGGGCAGCATGGAATTGAATGCGGCAGGACTCCCGGACATCTCCAGCCCCACGTCAAAGCCCTCTTTCATGCCGAGCTTTTTCTGCACGTCGGCCAGAGGCGTTTCGCGCGGATCGACCGCCAGCGTCGCGCCCATTTTGCGCGCCAGATCAAGACGATAAGGATTCAAATCGGTGACGACCACCATGCGCGCACCCGCATGCCGAGCGACCGCCGCGGCCATCACGCCGATCGGTCCCGCGCCGGTCACCAGCACATCCTCGCCGAGCAGATCGAAGCTCAGCGCCGTGTGCACGGCATTGCCAAACGGATCGAAAATAGACGCCACGTCCGGATCAATCTCCGGCGCGTGATGCCACACGTTGGACATCGGCAGCGAAAGATATTCGGCGAACGCACCAGGCCGGTTGACCC
The DNA here is from genome assembly GCA_038227045.1 of Planctomycetota bacterium. Lineage (GTDB taxonomy): Bacteria > Planctomycetota > SZUA-567 > H5-PLA8 > H5-PLA8 > JANXLS01. The sequence goes on along the minus strand of JBBRQD010000005.1, from coordinate 100,265 downwards.
CGACGCCCTGCGTGTGCGCGCAGAGATGCCGCCGTCCGGCGAGACAATTGCGGCAGCGACCGCAGACGACATGGCCTTCGCCGCTGACGATTTCGCCGGGATGAAAATCGGTTACGTTCGCTCCGGTGCGCACGACTTCGCCGACGAATTCGTGGCCCACGGCCATCGGCACGGGAATGGTCTTTCGCGCCCACGCGTCCCATTTATAGATGTGAACGTCGGTTCCGCAGATGCCGGTTTTGCGGATCTTAATCAGCACATCGTTGAGCCCAACTTCCGGCTCCGCGATATCCTGCAGCCACAATCCCGGCTTGGCTTCACTTTTGACGAGCGCTTTCATTTTTGAGCGGCTCCGAATCGGTCGTCTCTTAGAGCGTGTACAAGAAGTGGCGCGAGGCTCAAACCGAGCGATTTTTGTTCGGATCGAGGCGCGCCAAAAAGGCCGTATCGGAATGGAGATACGGCTTTTTTGACGCGACGAAGAGCCGGACAAAAAGCGCCGGTTTGAGGCCGCGTCCACTTCTTGTACACGCTCTTTCAACAGGACGCTATTTCGAATTCGAAATAGCCGTCACGCGATACCCATCCTTCGTGATGGAGCCTGACACCGTCACATTGGCGCCTTTCTTGGCGAGGTCTTTTAATTTCTTCTCGGTGGAGCCATCGGCGAATAGAAAAAATATGCTCTCTTCGCCCTTTGTTGTGCCAGGCTGATGCAGCGCCGCCACGCAGCCGCGCGGCGCTTCCTTTTCGGGCAGGTGAAGCGTGCCGGAAATAGTGCCCGTCTGATCTTGAGCTTTTTCGTCCGCAGGCTTGTTTTCTTTTTCAGCGGCGCTCACGCCCGCTCCAACACCCAACGCCAAGATCATCGGAAACACAAACTTAAGCATGCGCATCTGTGCAATCTCCTTAAACCGTATCAAAATAATGGATACAAGAACAGACGAAAGAATTCCATTTTTCTTCATCAAACATTCATCATTTCAATTCCAGTGGCCAGCTTTCTATCGCCGGTCCTTCAATTCCAGAATCTTGCTCTTGGGCAACCGCGCAACAAACGCGGCTCCGCGCTTCAGGTGGTTTTCAAGCATCAATTCGCCGCCATGTTCTTGAACGATCCGCCGCGCAATCGCCAGGCCCAGGCCGGTGCCGTGTTCTTTCGTCGAAAAGAAGATCTCGAAGATGCGCGCTTCGTGTTCGGGCGACACGCCGCCGCCGTTGTCCTCCACGCTCACTTCGACGAAATCCGGCGTCTCGCGCGTGCGCAGAGAAATGGTGCCGTGATCCCCCAGTTGCTCCATGGCGTTGGTCAGCAAATTCAAAATCACCCCGCGCCCGAATTGGTGCTGGTCCAGCGGAATCGGATACAGATTCTTTTGAAAATTTCGCTCGATCCGAATCTGCCGGCGCTCGCAGGACGGCGCGACAAATTGAACCACGTCCTCCAGCAGGCGGTTCATGTCCGTCGGCAACAGCTCCATCGCTGGCGGTTTTGCAAACGCCAAGAATTCCGAAAGCAACTCCTGCAGTCCATCGACTTCGCGCGAAATCAAGCCCAGGCGATTGTCGAAATCGTCGCGCCGGCTGGAATCAACCGATCCGCGATCCTCACGCAAGAGATCGAGATTGAGCTTTATCGCGCTGAGCGGGCTGCGAATTTCATGAGCCAAACCGGAGGCCAGCGTGCCGATGTAAGCAAGCCGCGTCGCCTTCTCCAGCCGCGCCTCGCGCTCAAGCTGTTTTTTGTTCTTTGATTGATGGGCCATAAAAAAGGGTTTCAGGTTTCAGGTTTCAGGCTTCAAATTCAAGCGTATTCAACCTGAAACTTGAAACCTGGAACTTGAAACCGGTTTATTTGGCGTGCTTAAGCATGTGCCCGGCCATCCGCTTCCCCGCGACATGTTCGCCGCAATCCCCGCACGGTAGCGTTTTCGGGTAACAATCGTCGCAATAAAATTCGCCGCCATTCATGTACTGCCCGAGGCGCGCTTTGTCGTGGTCGCCCTTGCGCTGCTTCTCGGCGTCGAGTGGAAAATCGTAGCCGCAATGCGAGCATGGAACGAACTCGCGCTCGGCGAAGATTTTTTGCAGATCGGCGCGCAGGCTGCGCGGCACGCTGCCCTTTCCATTGCACACCGGACACGGTTCCATCAGCGCCGCCAGCAGCGCTTTGCGGATGAACTCCGACTTGTTCGGCATGCTGTCGAGAAACGCCGCGAACTCGTCCTCGACTTTAAACGTGACAATGCGCTGCTTCGCTTTTTCGTGGCTCATAAATTGGGAGTATCCATTCTGCCGCTGCAATTCTTAATGACGCCGTGCGCGCGCATCAGCACCAGCACCGCGTCGGCGACTTCGATGGGAGTGCGGTCCTCCACGTCGACTTCGGCGTCACGCACCTGAGCATACACGCCGGCGCGCGCAAGCATCAGGATTTTCAGTTCGTCGATGCCTGAAGTCGCGGTGGCAACGAGTTTCGGGCGGCCTTCGAGCGATCCTTTATCCTGCAGGATGCGGCGCCACAATTCCGCCGGTTCGGCGGTCAGGTGCACGACAAAGCCGTTGCGTTTCAACGCCGCGGCATTGTTCGGATCGAGGACCGCGCCGCCGCCCGTCGCAATCACCGCGCAGTCCGCCGCCGCGCATTCGAGCACGGCCTCCGATTCCAATTTTCGGAACGCGGCCTCGCCGTTCTTTTCAAAGAGTTCGCGGATCGTCATGCCCGCACGGGCTTCTACGATTCCGTCGGTATCGGCAAACGTCCACCTGATCCGCTCAGCCAGGATTCGGCCGACCGTGGACTTGCCGCTGCCTCGTAATCCGATCAAAACCAAATTCATGACCGCCCACCGCCGTTCATAGTTCGATATTCGTTTTCTCTCACGAAGACAATCTATTCTCTCACAATCTTCAACACCGCCGCCCGCGCCGCTTCGAACGCCTCGTCGGAAAGCACCGGCGTTCCGGTTGCGTCAAGTTCCTGCTTCAGCGGCACCCACGAATGGCAGCCCGCATAATCTTCGTGATACGGAACTTCAATGCTCCGCGGCAGCGTGTACGCGCGCACCGTCACGACAAAATTGGGCTTCTCGGGTTTGTAATTGATACGCATGTCGAAGAGCGCCTGCGTCCAGCATGTAATCGGTTCAAGAGCGCGGAGCTTGGCGCCGTCCGTTGTCTTGACAATGTCGACAACGCGGCCGAATCCCGCGATCGTGATTTTGCCCGAGACGCGCGCAGGTGGGCCGTACGAATCGAGCCGCGCATGAAACACCGGCTTGAGTTGTTCGCGGCTCTGATGCTCGGTGTTGGGATAGAAGAAGAATGTTTCGTGCTCGATCGCAAAGCCTTTTTTCTGCTCCAGAATCCCGCCCTTGCGCAACAGTGCCACCTGTTTGCCCGCAAGCACTTCGTCACAGACGATGGCCCATTCTTTCAACGCAATATTGCTTTTCAGATTGACTTCGCCAGACATAAACTGTTCTCCGATGCACTTGTCCAACACACAGTTTAGCGGTGAGTTGTGCGGAATTCCAGCGGGTAACTTCCCCATTTGAATCCAATTATTCAAGCGTTGACAAAAAGTGATGAAAGAACTATGCTTTCAGCGCAATTTTTAATGTAAGTCATAATAGTATATTAGTTTGCAATAATAACTTATGCGAGTTGACGGAGACGGAGTATGTCCAAAGATATCAAAACCATCTGACCGGGATTCAATCTCGGCATAACTTGAATTGAATCCTCAAACACCATTTTTGGCGTTCATGCCAGCGTTTGTGCGCCGCTTTGCGGCGCGCATTAAAGATTCGCCAAGCGGATCCCGTTTGGCACATGGCGCGTTCTGGTCGTTGGCTGGCGCCATCATTTCCCGCGGTTCCATGTTCGTGGCGGGGTTTTTGCTCGCGCGAATTTTGGGCAAGGAAGGCTTCGGCAAGCTCGGCATGGTCCAAAGCACGCTGGACATGTTTGGCATTTTTGCCGGTTTCAGCATGAGCATGACCGCGACCAAATTTGTCGCCGAATTCCGCGCACGCGACCCGCACCGCACCGGCCGCATGATCGCGCTGGTGTGTCTGGCAACACTCATCGCGGCTGCCGCCGTTTCATGCGTCATTCTCTTCTTGGCACCCCAAATTGCCTTTCAGAAACTGGAAGCGCCCGAATTGGGCGGGCTGCTGCGCATCGGCATAGCGTTCGTTTTTTTGAACGCCATCAACGGCACACTGACTGGCATCCTTGCGGGCCTCGAAGCCTTTCGAACGATCGCAAAAGTCAATTTGTGCGCCGGCTTTTTTACCGTGCCGCTGATCTTGACCGGCGTGCTTTGGCGCGGATTGGAGGGCACCGTCTGGGCACTGGGCGCGAGCCAACTGTTACTCTGTGCGTTCAATCTTCTGGCCTTGCGCGCCGTCTGTCGCCGCGAGCATATCGAATGGGACGGATCGAATGCGGTTAGCGAATGGCGCGTCGTCCTGCAATTTTCCCTGCCCGCATTGCTATCCAGCAGTTTGATCGCGCCGGTGTCATGGGAATGTAACACGTTGCTGGCCGCCCAACCCGGCGGCTATTCCCAATTGGGCATTTTCAATGCCGCCAATTTATGGTTCAGCCTGATGCTCTTTATTCCGGGCATCTCCAATCAGGCGTTGTTGCCCATATTGGCCGGGCGCGCCAAACTCCCCGCGGATGAAGACGACGTCCCGGCGCGCAAAATAATGCGTGCGGCCATGCGTGTCACGGCGTGGGCCGCCGTGCCCCTGACGGTGTGCATCTGCGTTCTCAGCCCCTTTATTATGGGGCTTTATGGCAGCGGATTCGCAGGCGGATGGAAAACGCTGTGTTTCGCCGCCATAGGCGCTTGCCTGGCTGCATTGCAAATGCCCGCGGCCAACATGGTGATCGCCGCACGCAGCATGTGGCTCGCCTGCATTATTACCGCAATGTGGGGCGGCACGTATTACGGCTTGACTCGGTTGCTGGTGGCTTACGGCTCCGACGGATTGTCGCTCGCTCGCGCGGCGGCGTACGCAGTGAACCTCGCCGCCACGCTGTTGCTGTTGAATTTCCGCTTTGGAAAAAATTCCACGAACGCCACGGCATGAGTCGTTATCCGATTTGAGCATTCTGCACGCCATCTTTAGAAAATATCCTTTTAAGAGAGGCAGAGGGTTGCTCTCGCGCTGGCTCATGCCCGATTCCTCCGGCATCCCCGTGGGTGCGGTTGTGATAACTCGAGAAAACCTGAAGTTCGCCATGCACGCCGACCCGATTTACGGCGGCGTGTATCTCTTCGGCGAATACGAACCCGCGAATACCGCCGTCTTCAAGAGGCTGATTCAGCCCGGCGATATCGTCTTCGACATCGGCGCAAATTTTGGCTGGTATACGACCTTGTTCGCCAAACTCGTCGGCGCGCCAGGCAAGGTCTACGCCTTCGAACCTCAACCCGCGATTCTCGAACACAACCGCGACAACCTGCGCTTAAACGCGTTCGAAGACCGCGTAAAATTGTCGCACCTGGCGCTGGGCGCTCAGTCCGGCAGTTTGAATCTGTATACATTTTCCGGACTATCCAACGCACACAGCAGCGCCGTGTCGTTGGGCCGTGACGACGCCAAAATGTCCATTTGCCCCATGAGTACGTTGGACGCTTTCGCCGCGGAAGAAGAAATTCGCCGGATCGATGTCCTCAAGATCGACGTCGAAGGTTACGAAGCGGACGTGTTCAAAGGAGGTGCCCGGATGTTGGGTGCGGCCGACGCGCCATTGATCCTCTTCGAAATAAACATGGACTGTCTGAAGAGCCGGGGAATGACCGCGCGGAATGTGCAGGACGTGTTGCGCGGCTTCGGCTACGACTTTTTTTGGGAGATACATCCGTTTGCCGGTGTCAGGCCGGTGCCTGGTGATCTACCAGGAACGAACGCCGATTATCTAACCGCAAAAAAATGCCGGTCGGACGATGTCGAAAAAAAACTGCGCCTCAAGCCGCCTGCTTCCCCGAAGTTCGGAGCACCGTAGATTGCGCAAATGGAACAAGGCCATGCTCCCAACAGGCGCGGCAATCGGTCGCCTGTCGTTAGCTGGACGTGACGATAATTCAGGACGATGTGTTTTCCTTGCGCGAAGACCGGCCGTTGCGCAAGAATTCCCGGTGGGATACCGATAAATTATGACGCTCGGTATCGTCACGATTTCCTTCAATCAAGTCCGCTATTTGAGCGAGGCAATCGAATCTGTACGGGTCAATGACGAGTCCAAACTTCGTTACGTTATCGTGGACCCTGGCAGCAACGACGGCTCACGCGAATTGATCCAGTCGCAAAAGGGCCGTTTTGATACGATTATCATGGAACCTGACAAGGGACCGGCGGACGGCTTGAATAAAGGCTTCGCCGCGTGCGACGCGGACGTGTACGGCTATTTGAACTCCGACGACCGCTTTGCGCCCGGCGCATTGAATTGGGTGCTGGAGTTTTTCGAAGAAAATCAGGATGTGGATGTCTTGTTGGGCGCGGCGAAAATTATCGACGAAAATGGAAAGCCCAGGCTTCGGAAAACGCTTTCCTGGTCCTTTACGCCAGAGTCCATTTTGGCGGGCACGGCGACGGCCATTCAACAGGCCACGTTCTTTCGTCGGCGAGTGTTGAATAAGTTCAATATCGAAAACCACACCTGTTGGGATTTTGAACAACTGATCGACATGCTTCTGGCAGGCGCGTCGTTCAAAATATGCCACAAGGTTTTGGGGGAGTTTCGAATTCATTCGGCGTCGATCTCCGGAAGCGGCCGGTTGCAGAAGCCCTATGTTATCGATATGGCGCGATTGAAACGGAAAATCGTGGCGGCAGGCGTAAAAGAAAAACATCCGGCATTGTCTACTTTGCAAAGGCTGCTCCATAAGTTCAACCCCGCACGCCGCGCTCTGGAAGTTTTCGTTTCATAGCTTTTAAAACTCCCTCTTAGGGAATGCATTTTAAGCATGGGTATTCTTTCAATTTTCCGCGGATTGATCGCGGACCAACCGACCTTCGGTTCGGCTTCAGGAGCGGTGGGCCGCTTTTTTCGCTGGCAAGTGGCCACACGTGTACAGAATTACCCTGTTGCCGTGCCCTTTGCTGGAAACACGCGATTGCTGGTGAAACGGGGGATGGCTGGCGCAACGGGAAATGTGTATCGGGGCTTGCATGAATTTGCCGACATGGCCTTCGTGGTTCACGTGTTGCGGAAAGGCGACTTGTTTGTTGATGTGGGCGCCAATGTGGGCACATATACAGTGTTGGCGGCAGGCGTGGCAGGGGCAGATTGCATGGCTTTCGAACCGGCACCGGAAACGTTCGAAACGTTATTGGATAACGTCCACCTCAATCGTCTAAGCGAAAAAGCAACCTGTTTTTGCAGTGCCGTTGGAGGTGCTTGCGGAACGTTGGAATTCACTCGTGGACTGGATTCAGTGAATCGCGTGCTGAAATCCGGCGAGAAGGTGCGAGATAAGATCACGGTGCCGGTAACGACGCTGGATAAATTGCTTTCCGAAACATGCCCGCGCGTGATAAAAATCGATGTGGAGGGATTTGAGACAGCCGTTATCGACGGCGCACAGCGCAGCCTAAACAATGAAACACTCTGCGCGGTCATTATGGAAACCAATGGCCAAGGATTGAAGTTTGGCTTTGATGAGGAACTGTTGCACCAGCGAATGCTCGGTTGGGGATACGATACCTTTCAGTACTTGCCGAGACAACACCTACTTCGCAGTCTCGGCGGAAGGCACAACGCTGCCGGCAACACGTTATACGTTCGGAATTGCGAGTGGGTCAAGGAGCGATTGCGCAACGCGGAGAAGTTCTTGATTCAGGCGTCAAAAGAAGAATTGTAAAGCCGGAATGCGCGGCGGACGTGCGTTTGGATTAGGATTGGCTCCGCAATAGAATCAAACTATGAATCCAACTGAACTCTATGGGTATCCGCAATTTGTTTTAGACGCCGGTCTATTACTCGGCGTGTGCCTTGCAGTGTTTAGTCCGCGGATGCTTTTTTTTGCCGTGCTAACCGCCTTGATCACAGCCGATTGGAAGGATTATGTTTATAGTCGATATGAAAGGACCGGCTACTATCTGAATATATTCGATTTGCTCATTGCATTCGGATTGATCTCGGCGTTTCTGCAGAATCGCAAAGGAAAACAGCCGATCGAATTCCTGTGGTACTTGGCATCCGCGGACATCGCATTAGGCTTCCTGATATCGTACACGAAATTGGGCACAAGCTACGATGTGCTGCGCCTCTCGCGCTACGCACTGAACATGCCGCTCCTGTGGCTGATCGGTCAGCGCTGCATCAACACCCGCGTAGACGCGCGAATTGTACTGTATATTGTGGTATTCGGGTGTTTTGTACAATCCGTAAGACAGTGCTTATACGTGGCTTTTTTTGAAAATATGGAAGCCAAAGAAACCAGTTGGCGCACAATCCGTTTTTTGAACGCGGGCTTCGTTGTGGTTCCGTTTTTCTTTTTATTGAAATCCTTTAACAAAAGCCTGGCGTTTAAGGTTTTTTTACACGTAAGCCTGAGCGTTTCGGCCGTGGCGCTGGTCCTGATGCAAACACGTTCGTTCTGGATTCCTCAGGTGTTGCTGATGTTGGTCGGCGGTTGGGTGCTGGTCGGGGGCCGGTTGTTCAAATACCTGATTCCGACGGCAGTGGGTTTGTTCGTTTTCTGGTTCGTCTTTACCAGTCTCGCGCCCAATCAAGTGGATATTGTTTCCCTTGTACTTCATGGACGAATTACCGATTTTTCATCCGGACATGGACGTGAGGAAGCGATTTATTACGAACTCTTGGCGTGGATGGACGGCAACTTTGTTTTTGGACAAGGGCTTGCATTTATGTATTCGCACGAATATGTCAATTTGAACGATGTTGGATGGGGACACAACGGGTACACCGCATATTTGTCGACTCTTGGAATTGTGGGATTTGTGCTGTTCGGCATTCTGATTCCAAAACGGGCATTGGTAAGCGCCCGCAGCCTCTGGAACCATGCCGACGAAGAACTCCAATTGTTCGGACTGATGACCGGCTGTTTGATTTGGATTCTCATCATAGAGTCCATGCTGACACCGGGCTTGCTGTCCGGTATTCCGTACAGTTTGAACGTGATCTTTCTAGGCGGCGCCTCGTCACTCGTTCAAATGCCAAAATTTGCCGATACCGATTCGAACCTGTCGGAGTTGACTTGCGAATGACCATGGCAGCGGCGAGTTTTAATTTGTCAGGTCAGCACGCCGGCATCGGAAATCCTAGGCGAAAGGTACTCGTCTGCTGGCAAGCGGTTTCTGGCTATATGGCGGCTTGCTGCAAGGCGCTTGCCGCGCGTGAGGGTCTGGAAATTCACGCCCTGTTTCATACGCCGGTCGCAGCGGACAATGCGGATTTTTCGACCGACATCCTGCGCGGCCTTTCGCATAGGTTGCTTGACGAACAGGAACGACACGACGCGGCGTTGGTACGCAAACTGGCACTGGAATACAAACCCCATGCTGTGATCCTAAGCGGCTGGAGTGTCTCGGGTTACACACAGCTCGCGTTTGAAAATGAGTTAGCACATTCGAAATTCATCATGATGATCGACAACCAGCGCCGTTACAATCTGAGGCAGGCACTGGCGCGGCTTAAAATTGGCAGACTTCTGGACAGACTGGATTATCTCTTTGTGCCGGGCGAGCGTAGTTGGCAACTTGCGCGCTATCTCAAACTGCCGTTGCGCAAGATTCAACGCGGCGCTCTGGGCTTTGATTTTGCTTCGTTCTCTCCCCTGCTCGAGACGCGCACGGAAAACTCCGGAGGCTGGCCCAAGAATTTTTTGTATGTCGGCAAATATGAAACAGGCAAGGGAATCGACTGTCTATTGGAGGCACACCGAATATACAAATCCCGAAACGAACAGGCTTGGCCCTTGCGGTGTTGTGGGATGGGGCCGTTAGCCGGAAAAATAAGAGCCGCCGAAGGCGTCGCGGATTTGGGATTTCAGCAGCCGCACGAATTAAAAAATGCATTGTTGGCCGCCGGCGCTTTTATTTTGCCAAGCCTTAGCGAGGCGTGGGGAATTGCGTTGGTCGAAGCCTGCGCCGCGGGCCTGCCGGTTTTGTGTTCCGATGAATGCGGGGCAACCGTCGAGGTGGTGCGCTCATACTTTAACGGCCTGTCGCTGGAAACGGGAAACGCCATGGCCTTGGCGGGTGGCATGGAATGGATTCATAAGAACTATCGGAACTTGCCTGAGATAGGCCGCAGATCCAGGCAGATGGCGGAACCTTTCAGTGCGGACATGTGGGCGGAACGCGTCTCTTCCGTCATTTTGAATTGAAGCTGCATCGAGGCATGGAACGCGTTTGCACGATTGTCAAAGTCGGATAACTGCAGTCCATACCGCGGCGCGGATTGATTTGGGCGGGTTGGGGTTGGCCGTGACGACGCTTTGCAGCGCCCTGGCACGGCGGGGCGTGGACGTCCGTCTGCTGATGGTCGATCCGGTTAATGCGGATGCGCCGCCGGGGGTGGAAATGTTCACCTATCCGCGCTCGCGGTGGTTTCAGACTTTGGGCCTCTCGACTTCATTCAAAAGCGCGCTCCGTGACGCGGCGCAAAAGGGGGCCGGCATCATCCACTCGCACAGCCTCTGGCGCGCCAGCAGCATTTATCCCGCAGAAGCGAAACAAGGCACGAAGTGCCGTTTTGTTTTTTCGCCGCACGGAACTCTGTCGCCATGGATGATGAATTTCCGTAAGTGGCGTAAGCAGGTCGTTTGGACGCTGATGCAGCACGCTGCACTTAAAGAGGTGGATTGCTTCCAAGTGACCTCAGAAAAAGAATTGGCCGAGGTGCGCCGTTTTTTTAGGACACCCAGCGCGATCATCCCAAACGGCATTGATATGCCAACGATGAGACCAGTTGTAAAATCAGAATCCGTGTTGCGGCGCCTGCTGTTTCTTGGACGCATGCACGAGGTGAAGGGGGTGGATCGGCTGCTGAAAAGCTGGTTTTTATTGCAGCGTCGATATCCGGAATGGGAACTTGTCGCCGCCGGCGAGGATGAGGGCGGCTACTTGAGTCGAATGCGCAGGCTGGCGGAAGAGCTTAAACTGGAACGCGTGTCGTTTCCGGGGAAAATTAACGCGTTGGAACGAGACTCGTTGTATCAATCCGCGGATCTTTTCGTGCTGCCTTCGCACACGGAGAACTTCGGCATTGCAGTTGCCGAGGCGCTGGCGAACGGCGTCCCCGTGGTTGTCAGCCAATTTGCGCCATGGAAGAATCTTGAACGCGAAGGCTGCGGCTGGTGGACGGACACGCAACCGGATGTTCTCGCCGAGTGCCTCGCGTACGCGATGGTACGGCCGAGGGAAAAACTCGCGGCTATGGGCGCGCTGGGGCGAGAATGGATGATGCGCGAGTTTTCTTGGGATCGCGTCGCGGAAATGACGGAGCAAACATACCGTTGGCTTCTGGGCGGCGGCGCACACCCCGAGTGGGTTTCGTGAGGAATTTCTGTATTGATCGGCGTAAAAAGGCAAACGGTTCCTGAAATTCAATCAAGGATCAAAATTCGATTCTGAAAATTGACCGGCGTGGCATACAGACGTGACGCTTATTCTCGGCCTGAATGCCTTCCATCCTGACGCTTCAGCCTGCCTTGTTTGCGACGGAAAACTCGTCGCTGCCGTGGCGGAAGAGCGGCTTGGTAAACGCATCAAGCATGTCGCCGGTTTTCCGGGACAAGCGATTCGCTGTGTCCTGAATATAGCCGGTGCGGAAGTCAAAGACATCGACTACGTGGCGCTGGGGCACGATTACAACGCCAACTTGTCCGCGAAGATCGCGCACGTCGCCACCCACCCGTTCAAGACTGCGTCGAATGTGCTTTCGCATTTCGCGCGGCGTTCGAACTTGAAAAGCATCCCCGAGCAGCTCGCGGATGCCTGCGGTTCTAAGATCGCCGACTGCCGCTTCAAAACGGTGCACGTCGAACACCATCTCGCCCACATTGCCTCCTCCTATTATTGCAGTGGTTTCGACGAAGCGGCCGGATTTTCCTACGACGGTTCTGGCGACTTCGTCTCGGCGTTGTACGCGCGCTGCACAGGCAACACGATCGAGATTCTCGACCGTGTCTTTGTGCCGCATTCGCTCGGAATGGTCTACACGGCGCTCTGCCAGTTCATCGGCTTCGATCGTTTCGGCGAAGAATACAAAGTCATGGGCCTTTCCGCGTACGGCCGTCCCACGTACCTGGATGTGCTGCGCGACATAGTCCATCCCAGCCGCAGTGGGCGCGGCGGGTGCTTTCGCGTCGATCAAAAATACGTGCGGCCGCTTTCGGGAAAATCGTTCGACGAGTGCATCGACGAAAACGGCGAAATCGTACTCCCGCCGATGTACACGAACGCATTGATCGAAAGGCTCGGCGCGCCGCGCGTTCGCGGCGGCCCCATTACGGAACGCGACCACGACATCGCGCGGTCGTGCCAGCAGCATTTCGAAGATATCGCGATCGGTTGCGTCAACTGGCTGCATTCCGTCGTGCCGTCTCGGAATCTCGTCACCGCCGGCGGCTGTGCCCTGAACGGTGTCTGCAACGCGCGGATTTTACGCGATTCGCCCTTTAAGAATTCCTATAGTCATTGCGCCGCGACGGACGACGGGACCAGCGTCGGCGCGGCGCTCTATACATGGCACGCGATTCTGGGCAAGCCGCGCGAAGCGCCAGTCTTGCACGCGTTCTTGGGACCGGAGCACTCCGAAGCAGCAATGGAAACGGCGCTCAAGGCGCGCAGCATCGATTACGAGCGCCTGGACCGCTACGCGCTCATCGAGCGCGCGGCGCAGTTGCTGAACAATGGAAAAGTGCTCGGCTGGTACCAGGGCAAATCCGAATGGGGGCCGCGTGCGCTGGGAAATCGCTCGATTCTGGCGCACCCCGGCTGGCCCGGCATGAAGGATTTGATCAACAGGAAAATCAAGCGCCGCGAAGCCTTCAGGCCATTTGCGCCATCCATTCTTGCCGAGGAAGTTCCACATTGGTTCGAGCAGAATGTAGAAAGTCCATTCATGATGCACGTTGTTCCGATTAAAGTAGAGCGGCGAACGCAACTGGCCGCGGTGACACACGTGGATTTCACCGGCCGATTGCACACGGTCACTCGCGCCCAAAACGAAATATATTACGATCTCATTTCCGCATTCGCAAAACTTAGCGGCGTGCCCGCACTGTTGAACACGAGTTTCAACGAAAACGAACCCATCGTGGATACTCCGGAACAGGCCGTTGATTGTTACATGAGAAACGACGTGGACGCGTTGTGCATGGGGCCTTTTTGTGCCGTTAAGTGCGGCAAATAAAAGAGCGCCACCGGATTTCATGCGGGTTCTGATCCTCAACCAATTCTACATTCCCGACATCAGCCCCACGGCCCACCTCGCCGCGTCGCTGGCGGAGGATCGCGCGGCGCGCGGCGATGATGTCACGGTGATGACCAGCCGTGGAGGCTACGTCTATCCTCAATCAAATGAAAGAAGCGGCGCGACGAAAAATCTGCGGATCGTGCATCTCTGGACTCCGCAGTTCGGCAAAGGCAGCCATCTTCGCAGGCTGATCGATTACGCATCCTTCTATTTGCTGACGATGCTGCGCGTGGCGACGTTGCCTAAGCAGGACGTGATCGTCTCGATGACGACCCCGCCATTCATTGCGCTCGCCGGCGCGCTTCACAAAACAATGCATCCCGATACGCGTCTGATCCTCTGGAACATGGATTGTTATCCCGACGTGATTGAACGCTACGGCCTGATTCGCAAAGACGGGTTTGTCAGCCGCATGTTGCGCCGGATCAATCGTGAGATTTTCGACCGTGTGGACCATCTGGTGGGATTGGATCAACCGATGATCCAACTCCTGCACTCCCAATATGCGTCGCGTGATCTGCCTTCGTCGGTGATATCGAATTGGGAGAGCGCGTCTATTTTTAATCGCGGCGTGTACGAGGCGTCGCGCCGGAATTTTCAGATCCCCGGCAGCCGCGAGAAATTCACGATCCTGTATATCGGCAACGTCGGCTATGGACACCTCTTCGACACCGTCCTGGACGCGGCCGAATTGCTGCGCGGGGAACCGGTTCAATTCGTTATCTGCGGAGGCGGCGCGCGCTGGACCCAACTCGACGCCGCCCGTAACGCGCGCGGGCTCGAAAATGTCGTCATGAAGGCGTATTTGGCCGTCCCGACGGAACGGTTGCCCGAGCACATGTCGGGCGCGAAATGTTCCCTGATTACGCTGCGGGATGACGCGCTGGGACTGATGAGTCCCAGCAAGATGCACGCGAGTCTCGCGATGGGTTTGCCGGTGATTTACGTCGGGCCGGAAAAAAGCAACGTCGACGAAGCGATTCGACGCTTCGATTGCGGAATCAGTTTGCGCCACGGACAGAGCGCCGAACTGGTCGCGTTCGTGCGCAAGATGATCGCGGACGAACAAGCGCTGGAAGCATTTCGCGCGCGCGCGCGCCAGGCGTTCGACGAGGCGTATTGCGACGCCCGCACACTGCCTCAATTCGACGCCGTATTTCGGCCCTCCGAATGACGCGTTCAGAAAAAATACTCACTGGCGCGCTCGCTGTCGGCGTGGCCGACTGCGTGTGGCTTTCGTGGCGCTACGTGGCGTTGAAAAGCGGCTGGGTGAAATCGGGATCGGGCCTGTGTTCGTGGACCGATTTCATCGATTGCGACAAAGTCTTGTGCACGCCGCAAGCCCGCGCGTTTTACGTTCCCAACGCGCTGCTCGGTTTCGGATTTTTCTTTGGCTGTCTGCTGTGGTGGGAACTCGGGCCGAGCTATGGCGCATCGCATCGCGCTACGGTGATTCGCCTGCTCGTGATATGGCTTGGCGTCGCGACAGCGATCACGTTCTGGTTCTTCTGGCTGTTGGCGCATCTATCCGCCTTCTGTCTGTTCTGTCCCTGGAACCACTTTTTTACATACATCGCGCTGGGAGCCGCAATCGCAACGGCACGTGGCATACCCGGCTCAATCAACAGAACCTCATTAAAGGCTCTTGCGCCACTTATCGCGCTGTGCGTCGGCCAATTCGTCGCCGTGTTAGTTGCGTGGAGAATTTTCTTAAATGCCTGACGCTGCAAAAATGTAGCGCGTGTTCTGACAATTGAATTACAGTAGCGCAGCCGCGGCGTATCCATTACACGCGGTTTTTTTGTTTCTGGATATCACTCGTTTCCCGGGGAATCAATCGTCATGCGTTGCGACCGAATCGTGGGGTCCGTCGTCCTATTAATCTGTGTTGCGGCGTCTTCGGATGCGCGCGCGGCTCAAGCCAAAGCCGTCGACTTCAACGACGTGATTCGCAAGTCTGAACCGCTTTCGCCCGAGGAGGAACGGCAGGGATTTCATCTGCCACCGGGATTCGAAGCGCAATTGGTCGCATCCGAGCCGGAGATCAACAAGCCGATCAACCTGGCGTTCGACGCCGCGGGGCGGCTGTGGATTACGAGCACCGTCGAATACCCCCATCCGGCAAAGGATCCGCTGAAGGCCCGCGACTCCATCAAAATCCTGTCGGATTTCGACGTGAGCGGCAAAGCGAAAAAAGTCGTCACGTTCGCCGAGGGCTTGAATATTCCCATCGGTGTGATTCCCTATGGCAGCGGCGCGATCGGCCACAGCATTCCGTTCATCCACTATTTCGAAGACACCACCGGCGCCGGGAAATCGGACAAGCGCAGCGTGCTGCTCGACCGCATCGGCTTCCAAAAAGACACGCACGGCATGAGTGGTAATTTCGTGCGCGGATTCGACGGCTGGATTTACGCGACGCACGGTTTCAACAACGATTCGACGGTCAAAGCGCTCGACGGATCCGAAATCAAAATGAATTCGGGCAACACCTACCGCTTCCGTCCCGACGGCTCGCATATCGAACAGTACACGTGGGGCCAGGTCAATCCGTTCGGTTTGGCGCTCGACCCGCTCGGCAATGTGTATTCCTGCGACTGCCACACGCTGCCCATTTATCAACTGTTGCGCGGCGCACATTATCCGAGCTTCGGAAAAAAGGACGACGGTCTCGGTTTCGGTCCGGCGATGATGAGCCATCTTCACGGTTCGACGGCGAATTGCGGCATCGTCGTGTACACGGACAATCGTTTCCCCGAGGAATACCGCAATTGCGTGTTCACGGGCAACGTGATGACCAGCAAAATCAACCGCGATGAGCTGTTTGATTCGGGCACCACACGGACGGCGAAAGAGCTTCCTGATTTTCTGAGCGCCGACGATCCGTGGTTCCGGCCGAATTGCATCCAATTCGGACCGGACGGCGCGCTCTACGTCTCGGACTTTTACAACCGCATTATCGGGCATTACGAAGTGTCCCTTACGCACCCCGCCCGCGACCGCGAGCGCGGACGCATCTGGCGCATTGTGTATAAGGGCACTCCCGAGAAACCGCTGGCCGATAAACTGCCGCCGGATTTGACGAAGAAGAACGCGGACGAACTTATCGCGCTGACTGGCGATTCGAATCTCACGCTGCGCCTCCTGTCGATGTGGCAGATCGTGGATCACATTGGCGCGGCAAGTGTCGAACCGCTCAAAGCAGTTTTGAAGACCGGCACGCCAAACCAAAAAGTCTGTGCGCTGTGGGCGCTGTTCAATCAAAAAGCCTTGGACGAATCGGCGCTTGGCGCGCTCGCCGCCGATCCGGACCGCGCCGTTCGCACGCACGTCATGAAAGCGCTTTCAGAAATCGCGGCGTGGTCGGAGAAACAGCACGGCTGGGCATTGAACGGGCTAAAAGACGCCGATCCGTGGGTGCAGCGCGCCGCGGCCGACGCGCTCGGCCAGCATCCGTCCGCCGAGAATGTGAAGCCGCTGATCGCGCTGCGCGCCAGCGCCGACGCCAAAGACACGCATCTCGTCTACGTCGTCCGCATGGCGTTGCGCAACCAGTTGCTGTTGAAAGGAATTTACGAAAAAATCAGCGCGTTGAACCTGGACGAAAAGGAACTGCAAACGGTCGCCGACGTCGGTTTGGGGGCGCCGAGCGAAGACGCGGCGGCGATACTCGTCAAGTATCTGGCGGTCGCGAAAGATGCGCCGAAAGACTCCGGCAAATATTTTGAACACGCGATGAAATACCTCCCGTTCAATGAACTCGACGCGCTGGTGGCATCGGCGCGCGCGCGCTTCGCCGGGAATGTCGGAGAGCAATTGCCGCTGCTGAAATCGATCCAGGACGGCGCGGCGCGGCGCGGGATTCCGCTCAGCCCGGCCGTGCGCGCGTGGGCCGCGGAAACAGTCGGCAAGGCGCTGTCGCTTGATGGCGAAAGCAAGGAGCAGACATGGACCGCACTGGCGCTCGACGGCTCCCCGAACGCGGCGAATCCGTGGGTCGCGCAAACCCGCATCTGTTCTGACGGAAAATCGGATACATTTTTGAGCAGCCTGCCGCTGGGTGAAAAGCTCACCGGCATCTTTCGCTCGAAGACGTTCGATGTGCCTGCAAAACTCTCCTTCTATTCGGCCGGGCACAATGGCGTGCCGCCTCAAGTTCATCCGCCGAAGAATTTCATCCGCCTGCGCGACGCGGAGACGAAGGAGCTATTAATGGAGGCGCTCCCACCGCGCAGCGACACGGCCGAAAAAACCGAATGGAATTTGACGAAGCATGCAGGCAAGAAAGTTTATTTCGAACTGGTCGATGGAGACACCGCCGCGGGCTTTGCCTGGCTGGCCGTCGGGCGATTCGCACCCGCGGTGGTTGACGTGCCGGCGGACACCGCCAGCTCGGCCCAAAAGATGCAGACCGCAATCGAGCTGGCCGGGCAGATGAAACTCGTCGAAGCCGAAACGAAGCTGGGCGAGATTGTTTCAAACAGAAAAGTCGCCGACACCGCGCGCGTCTCCGCGGCTGCGGCATTGGCCGCGTTCAATACCGGGAAATTCAGCGCGAAGTTCGCCGACATCGTGCGCGACGCCAGCGAATCGTCCGCGATCCGCGAGAACGCCGCCATCGCGCTGGCCAGTTCCGATTTTCCAGAAAGGAACGCAATCCTGGTGGAAACAATGCGTGGAGCGCCGGACAAGTTGCAGACCAAAATCGCTCTGGCGGCATGCTCGTCGGACAGCGGCGGCGAGAATCTGCTAAAAGCCATCGGCGAGGGCAAAGCATCGCCGCGGCTGCTGTTGAACCGCGCGGTCGCCGACCGGCTCGGTGCATTGAAGATTGCCGACTTGGCTGCAAAAATCGAGAAGCTGACGAAGGGCTTGCCAGCCGCCAACGAACAGATACAAAGCGCGATTGACCAGCGCATCAAAAATTTCCACGTGGAAAAAGCCTCCGTGGAAATCGGCGCAAAGGTCTTTGAGAAGAATTGCATGCCCTGCCACCAGCTCGACGGCAAAGGAAAGACAATTGGGCCGCAGCTCGACGGCGTCGGCGCGCGCGGGTTGGAGCGCATCGTCGAAGACGTGCTCGACCCCAGCCGCAACGTGGACATAGCGTTTCGAGTCAGCATCGTCAAACTCACCAGTGGACAAACATTCAGCGGCCTGAAGCGGCGCGAGGAGGGCGAGCAGATCGTCTTCGCCGATACCAAGGGCGAGGAGACGAGCCACGACAAAAAGGACATCAAGGAAATTCGCGAATCGCAAAACTCGCTGATGCCCGACGGCCTCGTCGAAGCCATTTCACCGGAAGACTTCAACAATCTGATGGCCTTCCTGCTCTCGAAAACGGTGAAGCGCTGAGAGCAGGGCAGGGGCGTGTTCAGGTTGCGCGCGGAATTGGATCGCGCTAGAATGCGCGGCCATGGAACATAAAAAAATCTACCTCTGCGGCCCGATCATGGATTGTCAGACGGGCGAAATGAAAGACTGGCGCACGCGCGCGAAGGAACGTCTCGCAGGACGCTTCATCCTGCTCGACCCCATGCGGCGCAGTTTCCGCGACAACGAAATCGACAGCGCCAACGAGATCGTCGACTTCGACTTGCAGGACGTCCGCGACGCCGACCTGCTGCTGGTGAACTATTCGAAGGCCAGCGTCGGCACGTCGATGGAAGTCTTTTACGCCAGCCACGACCTGCGCAAATTCGTGATCGCGTTTTCGCCCTACGAATTCAAAAACTGCTCGCCCTGGATGGCGCGCTTCTGCACGAAAATCATGCCCGATCTGGATCAGGCGATCGATTACATCGAACGGCATTTTCATTGAACTGAAACGGAGTCTATTCCGTGCGCGTTCCGCCGTTCAACTTGTGACGAAACGCGGGTGATGAATGTAATTATGGAGTAGAGCGCAACGCAATTCAGCGTTCGCGCAAAAAATGAGTCCATAAATTCAAGCCTCAATTCTCTATAATTCCGTCCTCGACCCGTTTGGAATGCCATGCCCAACTTATCCAGCGAATTGAGCGTTATCCCCAACCGGCCGCCGAACGCATTTCCCTTGCTGACGCTGCTCAAATATCGCTTCATCTCCATCAAAAATACGCTCGTCGGCGCGCGCCGCGAATCGCGCTTGAAAATCGTCGTCGTGACTGTTGCGGGAATGTTGTTCTGGGGCGGATTGTTCTGGGGTATTCTGGATTTTATCCGTTTCGTCTTCGACAACGTGGGATCGCTGGCTGGCCAAAAACTCGTCCACATCGGCTTCAGCCTCTTTTTCATGTCTCTGACGGTCATGCTGGTCTTTTCAAACGCGCTGATTTCGTTTACGAATTTATTCAAGTCGAACGAAACGTCGCATCTGTATTCGATGCCCGTGCGGCGCGAAACGATCTTTCTTTACAAGCTGTTCGAATCGCTGATTTATTCATCGTGGGCGGTGTTCGCATTGGGCTTGCCGCTGATTTTGGCGCTGGGCATTCAGACTCACGCCGCGTGGCCATTTTACCCGCTGTGCGCGCTGATGGCGATTCCGTTCGTGATCTTCCCCGCCGGCGTGGGTGCGCTGATCGGCCTGCTGCTGACCGCCTATGTGCCCCGCAGCAAAGGAAAGATTCTCGCGCTGGCGGCTGCGGCGATCTTGTGCGCGGGAGTCGCAGTCGGCTTCTCGCTTTACAACACGCACTCGGCGGTGCCTGGCAAGAGCATCGACGTCATGATCCAGTCGGCGCTGGGCAAGCTGAATTTTACGCGCCACTACATGACGCCGAATTATTGGATGGCGGAGGGCCTGCTGAGCGTCAGCGAGGGGCGGCCCGACGGCTTCCGTGTGTGCGGCGTGTTCTTCGGCGCGATCGCGTCCAGCGCGTTGTTTTCAATTTCGCTGGGATGGTTTCTCGCCGGCTCGATCTACTCAGGCGCCTTTTCCACGTCTCACGGCATGGGCTCGCGGCGCCGGCGCGCGGGACGTTCGGCGATCGAGACGATCTTCGGGCCGTTCGTCGCCGGCAATCCGCAGATGGCGGCATTGATGATCAAAGATATCAAAACGTTTTTTCGCGACCCGGCGCAGTGGGCGCAGGTGCTTATTTTCTTCGGCATTCTGCTGATTTACAATACCAACATTCAGAGCCTCTCGACGTATCCCATCGATCAGCCGCTGTACAAGAATCTCACGTCGTTTTTGAATCTGGGCGCGGCCTGCATGACGCTGGCGACAATTTGCAGCCGCTTTGTGTTCCCGATGATCTCGCTGGAGGGGCAGCGTTTCTGGATCCTGGGGCTGGCGCCGATTGCCCGCAATCAGATCATGTGGTCCAAATTTTATTTTGCGTTCGGCGGCACGGCGCTGATCAGCGTGCCGCTCGCGGCGCTGTCGAATTGGGCGCAGCACAACACGCCGCTGGTCTTCGCCGTGCAGGTGTGGACGAGTTTGCTGGTTGCATTCGGCCTGAGCGGCCTGACGGTGGGCATGGGCGCGCTGTTTCCGAATTTCCGCGAACTCAACCCGTCGAAGATCGTCTCGGGTTTCGGCGGCACTTTGACGCTGATCCTGTCGATTGGATTGGTGGCCACGAGCGTCGGCGGGGGCGGACTGTTGTTCCATCGCTTTATGGTGCTTCCGCTGGTCGATCTACAGGCTTGGCAACCGGCGAACAACGCGACATGGGCCGTGCCGTTTCTCCTCTTTATTACAGCGTTGAATCTGGCCGCCGCCCTGATTCCAATGAAGCTCGGAATTCGCGCGCTTGAACGCGTTGAGTTTTAATTCGATTTGGTTAAATTGACTTGCTGAACTTCCGGAGCGACAAAACCTGAAACCTGAAACCGCGAACCTTGAACCATTCTTAAACGCTCTCGCCGCGAAGCAGCCGACGCCCGGCGGTGGCAGCGCGAGCGCGCTGGGTGGCGCAATAGGCGCGGCGCTGGGAAGCATGGCCGCCAATTACACGGTCGGCAACGAGAAATATGCCGGGTTTGACGTGGCGGCCCGAGAGGCGCTCGGCGCATTGGAGGCTTTGCGCGGCGACTTTCTTCTCTTGATGGAGCAGGACATAGCCGCGTACGACAGTTATCGCGCCGCGCTGGCGCTTCCCAAAAATTCCACAGACGAAAAGAGCGCGCGAAGCAAGGCGTTGGCAGCCGCTCGCGAACAATCCACCGCGGTGCCCGAGCGCATTCTAGGCGCGGCGCGAAAGGGTCTCGAGACGGTCCTGGCGCTGAGTGCAGCATCCAATCCCAATCTCGCCGGAGACGTCGCCTCGTCCGCCTATTTCCTGGAAGCGTGCGCGCGCGCGGCTGCGATTCAAGTTGTTTCAAATTGCTCCGCCGCGGACCCGGACAGCGCCAACGTGCGCCGGCGCAGCCAGGCGGCGGATACGGTTGCACACTGTCAGGCGCTGCGCGAAAAAATTCATGCCGCCGTGTTGCTCTTGATTCTTCCGATCTCAAATGCCTGAGGTGGCCAGTTCCCACTTTCGGCCCGTTTGCCATGGCGCGAATGTCGTTTGACAACACGGTGTAAAACAAGCTATCGTGATCGATGCCGAACCCTGGAATTGACACCGTTCGTCGAGTTGAAAGGAGCTCTGCCGAGTATGGATCAATGGCTGTCGATGTCGCCATATACGCGCCCGCTCCTTGGACTGGTGGCGATTGTGTGCGCGTTGTTTCTGATCAAGTTCGTAATCCGCCAGGTCTTCAATCTGCTCAAGTTTTTTCTGGTGCTGATGCTGGTGGCGATCGGATTGTTTTTCTACCTCGATTTCTCCGGGTATTTCGGGCCGTCAAAGGCGGCCGCCGCGGATTTCGGCGTAGAATCGGAGGTGGAACAGACCACACCGCGCCAGATCTTTGCGCAAATTGTCGATACCGACGAGAAAGACAAATACGCCGAGCGCGCGATTCTGGATGGCCGCCCATTCAAATTTCTTCTGAAGCGCGTTGCGAAATTCGACATCAAGCAGATTCTCAAAGACGTGAATGATCGCACCACCTACGAGAATCTGACCGATGAGCCCGATTTGCACCGGGGCGAATCCTACGCGGCGCAGCGCGGCGTCATTGTGGAAGTGTCGAACGCGGATCTGACGCCGGAGTATGGATTGCCGGGCTATACCGTGTTGCCCGCCATCTTCGTCAACACGGCGCACGAGATTTTCGCGCTGCGCATTTTGTGCCCACCGGGGTCGAAGGTGTATGACAAACTCAAGATCGGAATCGCCGACGACAAACTGCCGGTCGTGAATCTAGCCGGACTGTTCTTTAAAAATTACGCGCGCCAGCCGGGCGATCCCAAAGAGTCTCCGTGGATCAAACCGCTGCTGGTTTGCCCCGAGCCCGATTTCGTAGCCGGCGAAGAACCGCGCGAGGTCATGAAGGAATTGCGCGACACCGGCAATGCGCGCCTGCTGCCCTCGCAACGCGTCGAAGGACCGCCCGCGGAAGAGCGGCTGGTGCTGAACGTTGAATTGGAAAAGGACGGAACGAAATTGCGCGCGTGGGGTCAAGATGCCGGTTCAGACACAAATGCGTTCGTAGCAAAAGCGGTGGAGAAACTGAAGACACGCCTTCCGGCGCAGCAAATTCCGGCGACTGTGGTGATAGTGAAGTCGGGCAAGCCCGAGGATCCGCGCGTGAAAAAAGTTCTGGATGCGCTCAGGGCGGCTGGTGTGACGCGCGTGTGCGTCAAACAAGATGCAGTTCAACCGATCGCGGCGACGCCGGGAAAGTGAATCATGGCGGATATCAAAGCAGCCGGTGCAATTCTTTACGTTATCGAAAAGAACGTCGCGAAATACCTGATCCTGCGCTCGGCGCACCACGGCGAATGGGGTCCGGCCAAGGGCCACGCGGACGACGGCGAAACCGAGATCGAAACGGCGATGCGCGAGATCTACGAGGAGACGGGCTTCCGCCGCTCCAAGTTTATTCCCGGCTTTCGCGAGGTACTGACGTACAAAGTCGACAAGAAGAAAAAACGGCTGAAGAAAGAGGTCATTTTTTTTCTGTGCGAGATGCCCGCGGACGAAGTTGAGATTTCGGACGAGCACACAGAAGCGCATCTGGCCACGATCGCAGAACTCGAAATCATGCTGTCCCACGACGACTTGAAGGATATCTTCCGCAAGGCGGACGCGTTCGTGCGAAAATCGCTGCGCAAGGAATGACCGGCGATTCGAGTGGAATCGAGCGGCTTACTTAATCGCAGATGAACGCGGATAAACGCCGATTACCGCAGATATTTTTTATGGAATTCATCAGCTCATGGGCGAATTGAGCCTCATCGAAAAATTCCGCGCAGGGGCGCCGACGCATCCATGGATTACGGTCGGGCCGGGTTCGGATTGCGCGGCCCTTTCGTGGCCAGCGTCGGACGAGCTGCTTTTTAAAATCGATCAGGTGATCGAGGGAACGCATTTTGTTTTGGATGGCCCTGGATCCATTGCGTTGTTCTGCGTCGGTTGGAAAGCGATGGCCAAAACGTGTTCAGACATCGCGGCGGCGGGTGGCTGGCCAGTGGCCGCAATGGTTGCGATAAATGTTAAAAAAGGTTCGAAGGAAACGCTTGTGCTGGATGTGTATGAAGGGATCGTCGAGTGCTGCAAGCGTTATGATATCGGATTGGCCGGCGGCGATTTTTCCTCATCGGAAAACGGTTTGAGTGTGACCGTATCGCTGGTAGGAAATTGCCCAAAAGGCCGCGCCTGGACACGCGGCGGCGCTCGGCCGGGTGACGTGCTGCTCCTGACCGGTGGTCTCGGCGGTTCACTCACGTCGTCCAAGCATTTCGATTTTGATCCTCAGCTCGTTAAATCTCGATGGGTCCGTGAATCGTGCCCGGATGGCGTACACGCGTGCATCGACATCACGGATGGGCTAGCCCGTGACATTGTCCACATCTGCAAAGAGAGCCAATGTGGCGCACGCATTGTTGAATCGAAAGTGCCGATTAGTTCTCATGCGAAGTCGATCTCGAAAACTGCAGCGGAGGCATTCAACCATGCGCTTTCGGATGGAGAAGATTTTGAATTGCTGTTCGCCGTCGAACCCGAACAGGCGTCTAGGTTGCTAAAAACTTATTACCCTGATTACGACGGGATCGACCCGTTAATTCAGATCGGTGAAATCATGCCACTTTCAAATGGCATCACTGTTGTCGGGGAAGATGGCACCGAACACCCTCTTCCCGACATCGGATACGAGCATGTCGTATAACTTCATCGACTGCAAAACCCGCTCCGCGAGCGAAACCGAAGCGCTCGGTGAGCGCCTCGCCCGCGCGTTGACCGCTCCGGCGCTGGTGTTGCTCTCCGGCGAATTGGGTGCGGGAAAAACGGCATTCGTGCGCGGCATGTTGCGCGGCCTAGACGCGCCGCCGGATGTCTGCGTGACCAGCCCGACGTACATCCTGTTGCACTCCTATAAAGGTGGCCGCGCGACGCTCCACCATATCGACGCCTATCGCCTCGGCGGCGGCGCGGCGGAGTTCGAAGCCAGCGGTTTGATGGAATGTTTCGACGATCCAAATGGCATCGCGTGCATCGAATGGCCCGAAAAACTTTCGGATTTAAACTGGCCGCCCGACCGTGTTCTTGTCGAAATAGAACACAGCGAACCGACGGTGCGGCGGATTGTTTTGCGCGGAACGGGGGCGCGGTCCGAAGCGGCGGTTCTGGCGGCAGTGGCGTTTTCGACGTAATCGACGTGCCTGCCGATTCGTCCTTATGATGTGTCGGTCGATGCTTTACGAGCATTCACGGAATTACGGATTATGCCGGCTACGTCCACGCCTCCCTCAGAGATTCCGCCTCAGGCAATGCGCGTGGCCCCTCCATTGGGGTGCCTCAACTATCTGATGGCAGCGCTCGGTTCAGTTCTGATCGGTGTCACGCTTCCATGCGCGCTGGTTGGCTTGCGTACTCTGGGCAATATACAAATCCAAAATGGACCTGACCACCACCACTTCGACTTCGTTGACATGGTTGTTGTTGCGATAATATTCTGCAGTCCCGGAGCGATAGTGTTCTCGTTGCTTCTACTTGCGATTCTGGAAAGGCAGGCAGCGAATTGGTCGCTACGTCGATCAATGGTAGAGGGAGCGATCTTCGGAATTATGATGGCATTCGCCAATGTTCCGGGGTATTTCGCCATCGTACTTTTGCAAGGCGATACGTTTGTCTACGCGCGTGTGATGCTGTTGTTCGTCGTGGCTGGGGCGTCTTGCGGGATCTGGATCGCCTGGCAAGCGTGGCGCAAGACTCATCCGCAAGAACGTTTTTTGCCGCGATTCTCACTGCGGACGATCATGCTGCTCGTCTTACTTTGGGGAGCGGTTATGTTGGTATTTCAACCGCAGCAATGGCCAGGGCAATGGCCAGAACAGCCGGTTCCTCATCATCACGGCGAGCGATAGCAATCTTTTGACAATACAATTGAAAGTAATTTTTAAAGCGACATCTTTAAGGAGCAACATCAAGCATGGCAGACGCAAACGACACAACAACGCAGCCTTCATCGGGAAGCTACACCCGTGGGCAATTGGTGAATTTGACGGACGAGCATCCGGCGGCGAAGGCGATTGGCACGGCGCTGCTGCGCTTGAAGCAAACCGCTCCGGCGTCCGTGATCGGCACGCCGCACATACATGTCACCGAATCGTCTGTGACGGCGGTGGTGCGGCGGCACGACATGTGGGAACAGGCGCGCCAGCAGCTCGACGATGTCGCCAAGCAGATCAACCTCGATCCGAACGCGCACACGATGCTGCGCCATCCCAAGCGCACGCTCGAAGTCGCCGTCCCGGTGCGCATGGATTCGGGGCGCGTGCAGGTCTTTCAGGGCTATCGCGTGCAGCACAATCTCTATCGCGGCCCGGCGAAGGGCGGCATTCGCTACCATCATGAAGTCAGCATGGAGGAAGTGAAGGCGCTGGCGATGCTGATGACCTGGAAGTGCGCGCTGATGAACATTCCATACGGCGGCGCGAAGGGCGGGGTGGTCGTCGATCCGTCGAAGCTTTCCATCGGCGAAAACGAGCGGCTCACGCGCCGCTTCACGTCCGAGATCATGATCATCATCGGGCCGGACAGGGACATTCCGGCGCCGGACATGGGCACCAACGCGCAGACGATGGCGTGGATGATGGACACGTATGGCATGACCACCGGCCATGCGGTGCCGCAGATCGTGACGGGCAAGCCGGTCTCCATAGGCGGTTCGCTGGGACGAGTTGAAGCGACCGGGCGCGGCGTGAGCTACGTCACCGCGGCAGTGGCGAAGGAAAAAGGCATCAGTCTCAACGGACTGCGCGTGGTCGTTCAGGGGGCAGGCAACGTCGGTTCATACGCGGCGAAATCACTGCACGAAATGGGCGCGAAGATTGTCGCGATCAGCGATGTCCACTGCGGCGTCTACAATCCGGAAGGCCACGATCCGTTCAAAATCTTCGCGAACATGGGGCCGAAAGACAGCTTGACCGATCATTGTTCCGGCCAGGTCATCACCAATGAAGAGTTGCTGGCTCTGGATTGCGACGTGTTGATTCCCGCGGCGCTTGGCGGCGTGATCACCGAAGCCAATGCGCATGAAATCAAGGCGAAGATCGTTGTCGAAGGCGCGAACGGACCGACAACCACCGAGGCCGACAAGATTCTGGAAGGACGCGGCATTACGGTCGTGCCGGATATTCTCGCCAACGCAGGCGGCGTGACGGTGAGCTACTTCGAATGGGTGCAGGGCATCCAAAGCTACTTCTGGGAACTGGACGAAATCAACTCGCGTCTGCACCGCATCATGATTCGCGCGTTTACTGCACTGTGGGAACTGTCGGTCAAGGAGAACGTTTCGCTGCGCTCGGCGGCGATGATGATCGCCGTGGGGCGCGTGGCCGACGCGGCGAAGCAACTGGGGTTGTTCCCTTAACGGATTTTTCACCGCCGAGAACGCAGCGCTTCGCGGAGGGCTTGCATGCGGTGTATCCATAAAATCATGAAAAACACACTGCTGAATCTCGTCGCGTCGTTCGCCCTCGCGTCATTCTGCTCGGCCGCGGATCACCTCGTCAAACTCACCCCCGATGACAAGAAGATCGCCATCGAGATCGATGGCAAACCGTTCTCGAATTATTTTTTCAATGACGGCGATGGCGTGCCCTTCCGGCGGCCGTTCTTCTCGTCCGCGACGGCGGCTGACGGCACGGTCGTCACCGCCGACCAGAGCGCGCTGAAATTGAAGGAGCACCCGCACCACCGCTCCATCTGGGTCGGGCACGGCGACGTCAACGGTGCCGATCATTGGGGCTTGAATTCGAAAACGAAAGACGGCAAAGAGAGCCGGCCCAAGCAGAACCATATTGCGTTTTCGAAGACGGTCGAAGATGGCTTCGTCGAGCAGCTCGAATGGGAAGACATCGACCAGAAGCCCATGATGAAGGAGACGCGCACGGTTCAGATTCTGGCCTACCCGGACGGGTCGCGCGCGATCGATTTGAAGTCCGAATACACAGCGCTCGTCGACGTGACATTCGGCGGCACCAAGGAGGCCGGCCTGATTGCCGTGCGCATGGTCAAGGATTTGTCCAAAGATGAAAACCTCTCGCTGTCAACCGGCGCCAAAGGTATGAAAGCGTGCTGGGGCAAAGTCGGAAAATGGGGCGACATTTCCGGACAAATCGACGGCAAGCCTTACGGCGTCGCCATTTTCGACCACCCAAACAATCCCAGGCATCCAGCCAACTGGCATATTCGCGACTACGGCCTGATGAGCCCGAATCCATTCGGCTTGCACGACTTCGACAAGACAGTCGGCGCCCATGCCGGCGATCTGAAAATCGAAAAGGACAAAAGCGTCGTCTTCCACTACCGCGTCGTGATTCACGCCAGCTCCGCGGCGGACGCGAAACTCGATGAGAAGTGGGCCGAGTTCGCGAAGTGAACAAACTGAGCGATGAATTTGAACTTCGAAGAAGATAGCAACACCTCGTCGCTGACGTGCAGCATTTTATCTTCGAAGCGCATCATTCGCCTTTCGTCCGCAGTCGTGTTCGTTCGGCATTTGACACGCACATGCTTCGCGATTCTTATAGCCTCTGCTGAGAAACGAGCATGAACTGGCAAGAGGCTCAGATGCGCAAATTCTGTTCTGCGTTGTCGTCATTAATAGCAGTGTCGTTGGCATGGGGAATTCTCGCCTTGTTCTGCGGCGCGGGCGAAGCCGCCCCGGACGATAAAGACAAGCCCAAAGAGCGGCCGTTTAAATACGATGCGTGGTGCGTTTTCAGCGATCTGATGCCCGACCGCCCGTACATTCCGCCCAATGCTCCCATCGACCCGAACGACGAACATTCGCGCCCCGGTCTCGACAAACTAGGCGGTTTCGGCCGGCGCGGGCAATGGGCGCACCTCGTCGTCGATTTGAAAAATACAACCGATCCCAAAGACAAAACCGTCTACGAGGGTTTTTCCTCGATCGTTTTGAATCACTTCAAGCCCGACGACATGCAGCAGACGACGTACGGCACGACGTATCGCCAGGCGTTTCAAGTCGCGCCGCAGACGGAAAAGCCCTACCACTTCAGCGTCTTCTGCCCCGAAAATGGATGGAATGAGCAACAACTTGCCGTCGAGATAGCAACCACTTCCGGCCGCTTCTACCGCTATTTCAAGATTCACGATCTCGATCAGCGGAACGAGCAATTGATCGTGGTAGTTTCGGACCAGCCAGGGGCGTTCAAATATCTGGGTCCGCGCCAAAAAAATAGGGACGAACCGGATATGGCTGGTGCACCCGAAGAAGCGGGGCGGCAGGTGGCGACGGTCTCGCCGGCGGAACTGCCCACGCGCTGGCACGATCTCGCGCTGGCGAGCTTGATCGTGATCGACGGCCCGCCTGCGGGTGGACTCAGCCCGGAACAATGGGACGCCATCAAGGCCTACGCGCAGTCCGGCGGACGCGTGCTGATCATGGCTGGAAAGGATCCGAATCGATTGAAGGGCGCCGTCGAGGACCTCGCGGGAATCGTCGTGCGGAATTCGACGGAACTGCCCAGTCTCGACCAGTTCGAAAGCAAGTTCCCCCCGTCCGATGAAAAGAACAAGGAATTGCGCGTGCCGGTCATCGAAGTGACCGCGCCGGGCGCGGGCATTGTTAAACGCAACAGCAAGACGCAAATCGTCGAATATTCAGCGAAAAGTTACGGCGCGGGCATGGTGGCGTTCATTCCGTTTTCGCTGAGCGATCGGATGTTCGAGACCTGGCCTGACCGTTATCAAATTCCATTGAAGCTCGTACGCTCCGAAAAGAATCTGTTTTCGATCGATCTCAATGATGACAGCGACCCGGCTCCGGCGAACGGACCCTATCCTGGTTATGGCACTCAAAGAAGGGACAAGCAGAATGCCCTGGCATCCCTGCGGAACACGCTGGACACCTCCTTCGATAACGACACGCCGGTCGTTATCCAGTCGCCACGCACTGTCTTTTGGTTTCTGCTCGCATACCTCGTTTGCGCAGTGCCGTTCAACTACGCGATTTTCTTTCTGTTGCGCCGGCGCGAGGCCGCGTGGCTGATGGCCCCGGTCTGGGCGCTTATTTTCTCCATCGCCGTGTATTATTACGGCTACAGCGGTGCCACGGGATTTGTCACGGTCAATGAGGTCTGCGTGATTGAAGCCGGCGCGGGTCAAGGCACGGGCATCGGGCGAACGTTCATGGGCGTGTACACGCCGCGCCGCAACGATTACCAGATCGAATTTCCGCCGCTCAAACTGGGAGGCGATGCGCGCTACGACACAGAGGCCGCGCCAGGTCATTTGGTCAGCACCGAATTCATGAAAAGCCGTGAGCTCGATTATCCTTCGATGCGCGTTCGCGAGGCCGGCGGGAGCCTGAAGATCGAGGAGATTTTGTTTCAACAGCGTTCCACGCGGCGCTTCGAAATTCAGCACCGCGTTTGGTTGAACGGCGGCATTGATTTAAAAATCGCCATCGGGCAGGGCGACACCGAAACGCATCCGGCGATCAAGGTTGCGAACAACACGGGCCGAACGCTGTATAATCCCATTTTCGTCAAAAATGGCCGGTATATCGAACTGGCGCGCGGCGTCAAACAAAGTGAATTTGCGAACGGGCAGGAATTGGATTCGGCTGCGTTGGCGAACGAATGGCATGCAATCGACGACAAACTGGTCGAAAATTTTACCGCGCGTTTCGACCGGGACGGCGGCGGCAAACACACGGCGGTCCGGGCCGTGGCCGCGGCGACGTATTTGAAAGATCACATGAAGCAATACGCAGCCGGTGTGTTCATCGCGTGGGCCGACGGCGCATCGCTGCCGGTAGCAATCGGCGCGACGGGAGACAAGACCGAAGCGCCGAATCTCGATGGCATCACATTGCTGGTAGTCCCCGCGACCGCGAGCAATCGAGGCGGGCGCGCGGTGTCGCTGAAGAAGAATCCGCCCAGGGTATTTTACGCGACCGCGTATTCACCCGAGGACCGTTCGTCGGGCGAATGGAAGCCGTGCGCCAAAGATTCCATTCCGATCAAGACGCCGGACGAGCAGAATAAAAAATGCGTGTATCTGCGCCTGCAATTCGATCGTGAATACGGACAGTATGTCTATGAAAACAAGGCCGCGCAGTTGACTTTTTCGTTGGTCAATAGAAGCGCGCGCGGCAGCGTTCCGTTCAACGGAGATCTGAAAATTCTCGCGCGCATCGATTCGGCGAAGGACAAGGTTGAGCGCTTCAAATCGCTGGAAGAGCCGTCGATCGCCGGCCTGACGCCTGGATCCGCGAACAAGCTCAAGCCCGCGAAATTTCAGTTCACGGGCACGGAGCTTTTTACGGGTTCGTCGATCATCTTAAAAATTCAGCCGCAAGCCGATGAAGGCGCCGTCTTGCCGGATAATCTGGCGTTGGAAAGCGTGGATTTGCAGTTGGTGGACAAGTAGCATTCGCCACAACGGCGTGTGATTTGGTAAAAGGAGTCCCATGATCGAGGTCCGCGGTTTCGTCAAGCGCTACGAACAGTTCATGGCCGTCGACAATCTCGATTTAAAAATCGAGAAAGGCGACGTGTTCGGGTTCATCGGCCCCAATGGCGCGGGAAAGACCACGACCATCCGCTTTCTCACGACGCTGTTGAAACCCACCAGCGGCACGGCATGGATCAACGGATACGAGGTCACGCGCCAGGTAGACGACGTCAAGCGCTCCATCGGCTTCATGCCCGACACCTTCGGCGTGTACGATGGCATGAAAGTCTGGGAGTTTCTCGACTTTTTCGCGACCGCGTACGGACTGGCGCGCAGCAAGCGCCGCGCGTTGATCGAAGACGTGCTGTCGCTGGTCGATCTCGTCTCGAAGCGCGACGCGCTGGTCAACGGCCTGTCGCGCGGCATGCAGCAGCGCCTGTGCCTGGCGAAAACGCTGGTCCACGACCCGCCGGTGCTGATCCTCGACGAGCCGGCGTCGGGACTCGATCCGCGCGCGCGCGTGGAAATGAAAGCGCTGCTGAAAGAATTGCAGAAGATGGGCAAGACGATTCTGGTCAGTTCGCACATTCTTCCGGAGCTCGCCGATTTCTGCAACAAGATCGGAATCATCGAACGCGGCAAACTGCTGGTAGCGGGGCCGGTGCAGGACGTGATCCGCTCGATCCGCATGAATCGCATCATTGAAGTGGTGCTGACCCATCCGTCGGAAGTGTGCGAGGTGACGCTGGCGCATCACGAGCACGTGCGCAATCTGACCGCGGCGGAGAACCGCTACAAATTCGAATTCGCCGGCAACGACGAAGACGTGATCGCCTTGCATCGAAAATTGATGAGCCAGGATGTCCCGCTGGTCTGGTTCAATGAAATTCAGGCCGACTTGGAAGAAGCCTTCATGAAAATCACGAAGGGGTTGGTGGCGTAAGGAACGTAATAGGAAAGTGGCGCGGCAGAGAAGGGAGCCGTTCTCCCGTCTCAAGTCATTGTCTCAAATCTCACCCGGAAAGCTCGATCAATGTCCAACGGAACCGCACCGGCCGCCGCTGCAAAAGCCGAAGAACCGCCCCGCAAGAAGGAGAGCATGCGGTCGCCGCGCGAAGATCTTTCGCTGACGGATCGCATCTTTCTGGCCATCGAGAACCCCGTGCTGCGCCGCGAACTGCTCACCGCGCTGCGCTCGCACAAGTCTTTTGTCCTGCAATTCATTTACCTGGCGATTTTGGGCGCGATCGTTTATTTGGCGTGGCCGGAAGGCATGATCGCCACAAAATCTGAACTCGCCCAAAAACTCTTTCACATCTTCGGCCAAAGCCAATTAGTGCTGCTGTCGATCATGTCGCCGGCCTTCTCAGCCAGTGCAATGACCATCGAAAAAGAACGCCGCTGCATGGATCTGCTGCTCACGTCCCCCATCCGCCCCAGCACGATTCTCATGGGCAAATACATGTCGTCGGTGGTCTATCTGTTTCTGCTGATACTCACGACGGCGCCCGTCATTATGGTTGTGTTGTGGCTGGGCGGCATCAGCCCCGGCGAAATCGCCGGCCTGTACGTGCTGCTGATTTCCGTTGCCGCGACGTTTGGCATGATCGGTTTGACGTGCTCGGTATTCTTTCACCGCAGCCAGACGAGTCTCGCGATTAGCTACATGATCGTGCTGCCGCTTGCGATGATCCTCTTCGTGTTCTCGTTGACCTGGAACAGCTTCTTTCTGCTCGAAGCGGCCGTCTGGCCGTCGGCGCTGCTTCTGGGCGCGGCAAGAGTCATGTATCAGGCCTGCCTTGTGCGTCTGCGCCAGCCGTTCGATCCGGTCTTCAAGGCCGCCGAAGAAGAGGATGTTGCAACGCAGACGGGACTGGTGCTGGTCCGCGACCGGTTTCCCGACAACATCCTCGCCCCCGCGAATGCAAACGAATTGTTGCCGGACCGGGTCAACCCGATGTATCAGAAGGAAATCCGCAGCGAAATCTTCGGGCGCGGCACGCTTTTTTTGCGCTTGATCATTCAGATCAGCATGTTTATGTCGGTCGGTTTCCTGACATTTCTGTTTCTTGGGATGGAATACATCTTCGTCGATTTTCTGGTGATCTTTACAATGCTCGTGGCCCCGGCGTTCGCGTGCAATACGTTCACGCAGGAACGCGAACGCGGGACGCTGGATTTGTTGCTGACGACGCTGATTCGCCCCAGCCAGATCGTCAGTGGAAAGTTCCTCTCCTGCATCCGCCTTTCGCTTTTTCTAACCGGGCTGGTAGGTGTGACGCTGTGCTTCTACCTTTTCATCAACGCGGGCAATGAGGGTTTCGTTTCGCGCGCGATATACCTGTTGATTTATTTCATTATTTTGTTTATGACAATAGTATTCGAAACGACGCTGGCGATGTTTTTCTCGCTGATGTTCAGCAGCACGGTGCGGAGCATGATCACGACCTATACGGTGGTGCTGGTGCTTTTTGCCGCGCCGGTGGCGGCAAAGCAGTTGCTCATAGCCTTTACGCAGATGAAACAGTCCGAGTTTTTTTTCGCGCTGGTCACCAGCCCGTTTCAGGCCATTCATTCAGTGGTGCCAAAAGATGCGAATCTTGCCGATAATCCAATGATCTGGCCGTATTACCTGGGATTCTGCGTGCTGGCCAGCATGCTTTCGATGGGCTATGTGTTCTCGGCGTTTGAACGTCTCAGTTTGAAAGCGTCGAACACAAAATAACTCGGCGTCGCGCGAGGCTGGAGTCCCGGCGATTTCGCGCAGTACCGCGGGCAGTGGGTTTTATGAAAGACTGTGATTTGAATTCTCTCGAGCGCTCGACCGGCGCGCGGCTATCCGCGCGGCCGCAACATATTCTGGCTGTGGGCGGCGCTGTTGCCGCGCGCCGTTTGACCAAAACGCTTGCCGCGTGCGGCATAAAAAATGTGAGCGTAGCCGGCGACATAGCGGAGGCGCTCGAGTTGCGGCGTTCCCGACGCGTCATTGACCTCATCGTATGCGGCCTGATGCGCCCGGGTTCCGCCGGTTGGGCCTTGATCGCGAAGCTGCGCGCGAAGGGGGAGCGCGCGCCGATTCTGGTCTTGTTGCCGAAACCGGAATTCAAGCCGCTCGCTGAAGCGCTCGCCGCCGGCGCCGACGATTTCCTGCTGGAATCAGCCGACACGACTGAATTGCGCCAGGCGATTTCGGCGCTGATTGCGCGCACCGCCGAACGCGAGCGAGCCGATGGAAGCCTGTGCACCGCGCCGTTGCACGGCGCCACCGTCTCCGTCGAACAGCACGCCCATGGCCCGGCGCTGGTGATGTCCGCGCCGACGAATTCCGCGCAGCTCGAAAGTTTTCTGCGTTTTGGAGAACGGCTGGCCGCGGGCGAATTGCCGCCTGCCGAACAAATGCACCTGCATCTGGCGTTGGAAGAGATCGTTCAGAACGCTAAAGAATGGGGCAACCAATTCAATCCAGCGAAGAATATCCGCGTGGCGTGCAGCCTGAAACCCGACCGCATCGTTTTCAGCATCGAAGACGAAGGCGAAGGATTCGATCCGTCCGCGGTCCCCGATCCAAGCATCGATCCCAAAGCCCATATTATGCGCCGCATCGCCTCCGGAAAACGCATCGGCGGATGGGGTCTTTTTATCGCCAAAAAAAGAATGGACGAAGTCGTGTTCAACGAAAAGGGAACCGGCGTCCGCATGTCGAAACTTTTTACGAGCGCCCTGGAAGACTCTTGAATCCTCCAATTCAAAATGCCGCGGCGTTTAATTTTTGAGGAGACTTTCCGTGGACGAAGTAATTGCGGTCGATCTGGGCGGGACAAATATTCGCGCGGCGCGGGTCGATGCCGAGGGGCGCATTCTGGCGCGCGCGAAAGTTCCGACACTGGCCTCGGAAGGCATGAGCGCCGTCATGGGGCGGATTGCGGAACTCGTCGCGAGCGTCAAATCGCCGGCGGTCAAAGCCGTGGGCCTGGGCACACCCGGAGTCCCAGATCCGGAGACCGGGCGCCTGCTCCTGCAGGCCGTGAACATCGCGGGCAGCGCCGACTATCCGATGGGCAGCGAACTGGCGGCGCGGACCGGTCTTTTGGCGACCTGCGACAACGACGGAAATCTCGCGGCGCTGGGGGAAAGCTGGCTCGGCGCGGGGCGCGGCGAACCGGTCGTGTTGATATTCGTGCTCGGCACCGGCATAGGCGGTGGACTCGTCATCGACGGAAAACTGTATCACGGACACCACAATCTCGGGACCGAATTCGGGCACGTTTCGATTGACTGCGAAGGACGGCAATGCGGCTGCGGCGGGCGCGGCTGCGTCGAGCGCTATGCGTCCGCTTCCGCGATCGGGCGCGATGCCCGCGAGTATCTCGCCAGCGCCGCGCCCGTCGCGAAAGACTCCGCACTTTTGAAAATGTGCGGCGGCCCAAATTGCCTGGACAAGGTCGATGCGCGCATGGTGTGCGATGCCGCGCGCGAAGGCGACGCGGTCGCGCTCTTCCTGCTTGATCGCTGTTGCCGCTGGCTCGCCTGCGGCGTCGGTTCGTTGATCAACGTTATGAATCCGAGTTGCGTCATCATCAGCGGCGGCATGTCCGCAGCCTGCGACTTGATCATTCCGCGCATCGAACGCGAAATGAATTTTGGCCGCAGTTTTGGCCCGACTTGGCACGATACCAAAATCCGCCCAGGTGTGTTGGGCGATGACGCCGGCTTGCTCGGTGCGGCGAAACTTGCGCTGCAGCGCGCCGGCGCATGAACTAGGATCGCAAAGGACGGCATTTGAATGGATGCGACAGCGGGAATTATCCGATCGTTTATCGCACTCAATATTCCAGTTGAACTGCATGAAACGATCGGCCGAATTCAAGACAGGTTGCGTTATTTTCCGGGCGCTTCGGCAATCCGCTGGACGCGTACGAAACATCTTCATATTACGCTTCATTTTCTGGGGGACATCGACGCGGCGCAAGTTCCGGTGTTGATCGAAGCGGCGCGTGAAATTTGCGCCCAAGAGCCTGCATTGAATCTGACGCTTACGGGCGCAGGCTGTTTTCCATCATACGAGAAACCGTCTGTCGTGTGGCTCGGCGTTGCGGGCGACACGGACCGACTTGTCGAAATACGGCGGCGTTTTCTCGAACGCGCTGGACCCACATTGGGAGAATTCGAAATCCATCCGTTTGTGCCTCATTTGACCCTTGGACGCGTGAAAAATGGCTGTTACAAAACGGCGCGCATTTTTGGAACTGCGCTCAAGAGCGTGGAATCGAAAATTGGCGTAGTCGGAAAATGGCAGGCTCGCTGCATTCAATTCATGCGCAGTGAATTGACGACTGCTGGGTCCGTGTACACTGAGCTGGGGCGCATAGAATTGACTCAGCCGTGACGCCTCCGGCACAAGTCACTTTGGAAGAAAATGGCATATCCAATCTCTGTCGTTCAGCTCGACGTCGACTACGCGCATCCAATGCACAACCGCGATGCCGCACTGGCTTTGGCATCCGAGGCCATTGCGCGCGGCGCGCGATTGGTTGTTTTTCCGGAGGCGTGCGTCAGCGACTATTTCAGGGGAGCCGAGTTGCTCGCCGAAAGCATTCCGGGTCCGCTCACCGGCGCGTTTTCAAAAATCGCCGGCGCGGCGACGATTGCTCTGCCGTTGCTCGAAAAAAACAGTGACGGCGGCATCTTCAGTTCGTGTGCATTCGTCACCGCGTCTGGCATCGCGGGTATCGCGCGCAAGACGCACCTTTACCACGATCCGTCGGGACTCGATGGTTTCAAAGACGCGGACGTCGTTCGCGCGGGAAACGAATTGCCGATACTTGACGCAGGCGAAATACGCGTGGGTGTCGCGTTGGGATTCGACGCGGATTTTCCAGAAGTGTTCCGAACTCTGGCATTGAAGGGTGCGGACGCGATTCTCATTCCACTCAACTGTATCGAACCCGACATCGCATTCTTGCGCGCGATGGCCCTGCGCAATCGCGTCGCCATCGCGGTGGCCAACCGCATCGGCTTTAAGCGCATTTATCCTGCCGCGCCCGAATTCAGCGCCACCGCGTCGTCGATTGTTCAAGACAAACGCGGCGAGTTCTTAATCCGCTGCAAAGGCGGCAGCGCGATCATCGGTCCCGACGGGACGATCGAGGCCGAGCCTAATGCCCACGCGACCGCAAGCGACGCCGAGCCGTCGATTCCAGATCGCGTCAAAATTCCGCGCGGTTATTTTCAGGGAGAGGAAATTCTGACCGCATCGTTTGTGATTGACGACCTGCGGGTGCAGCGACTCACGCATCCGCTCATTGCCGCGCGGCGCATGGATCTGTATCAATAACCAGCCTCAAAACAATTCCCGCAATTCCAGCGGCGCCGGCCGATCGGGCCAGAGTTGACGCGTGTGATGTCGATAGATCTCATCGAGCCGGTTGTACTCCTCGGGCGTCAATTTCAAATAGGCGGGAACGATCTGCGCCGGCCACGTGTCTGGATAGTCGCTGAATCGCCGCTCGCGCAGCGCGGTTTTCATTGCGTCGTGTTGTGGTTTTAAATTGGGTTGTTCTTCCCAATGTACCAAGCGCCAGCGCTTGCCATCGCCATCAAGCTTCAGCGCGTAGGTCGTGTCCAGCCGAAACCATTCCGAGAAATTGAAGTACAGATGCGTGATTCCGCGCATGCGCAAATAATTCAATGTCTCATCGGCTGTGCGAGTTTTGTGCAGCGCCTCCTCCAAAATCGATTCGTTGAAAACGACTGAATAGGACGGCGTGCGTTCGCAGTAAAAGGTCTGTGCTTCGCCGATAAATAAAACGCCGGATTTTTCCGGGAGCGCAGAGTGCGGATAGACGCCAACCAGCGCCAGCACCGGTTCATCCATGAATTGAGCCTTGGCCGTGTCGAGCAACGAACTGTTTCCGGCGACGCCTTCGTGCGACGAATACAATGCAGTCCACTCCGCTTGTAGCGGAGCGAAAAGCAGTGCCGCCACGCAGCATAACCCCACTCCAACTTTACGCAGCGGCACGACGCGCCATACGCGCGCAAAACCCAAACCGCCCAGCGCGGCCAATGCCGTCAGATGCGGATAAAAAAAACGGTTCAGACGATGACTAAACGCGAACCAGACAACCAAATCCAGCGCAAAGACAAATCCCACCAGAGCTGTTTCGGCGTTCGCGATCGATATCATTCCGGGCGCGCCAAAAAAACAAAGCTGTGGACCGCATTCAATGTCGATGAAATACGTCTGGCGAAATCCGGGCATAAGTTGAACGAGAGACTGCCCAAATGCCCGCCAGGACATTTCGCCCGCGCGGTGCGCGGCTTCAAAATGGTCGAGCCGGTCCGGAATGCCGCTCGCGCCCGATAGTCTGCGCCGCATCACCAAACCGAGCGGGTGGAGCGGATCGCCGGACGCCATCCAGTTCCGCAGCGTCCACGGCGCAAATGTCAGCAGCGCGGGCAACACGAGGCGGCACAATGCGGCGGCTGCTGCACGCGGCGAACCGCTCAGCGCGCAATAGCCTGGCAGAAAAATAGTCAGTGGGAGCAGCGTAAAAATCAGCCCGGTGTATTTTGCGCCGCAGCACAATCCCGCGAAGAGACCCGCGCACACAAGCCAGCCCGGCGCGTTGTTGAGTGCGAGCGATTTAAACAGAAGCTGAATCTTGACATCGCTCAAGAACGCGCAGCCGCAGAGCAGCGCGGCGAGATGAAAAAGCGTTTGAAAATGCTCGACATAGAAGTCCGCGGCGAGTTGCGAGCCCATCGGCACGAGCGCGAATAAAAACGCAGCGACGGCAGGTCCGGGCGAAGTCGCTCTGTCGTGCGAGACCGTCAGCGTTCGCTCCAGCCTGCGCGCCAGCGCATAAACGCCCAGAATCGTCAGCACCCACGCGGCGAGCAAAATGACGTGCGCGCCTGGAAGCCCGGCAAGCTTTTCGCCCGCGACAAGCATCGACAGAAGGTAGAGCATCTCGCCGTTTTCTGGAAATGTGGCGTAAATATTTTCTCTCAAAAATCCCGCCGAGCCGGCACGCAAATACTGGGCGGGCGCGCCGAGGTGGTATTCCAGCACATCGTATTCGGCCGGCAGATTCCAAATCAGCGGCGCATGCATGAACATGAAAAGAGCCAGAAAAACCGCGCAGGCAAGCACAAAGGGAGGCGACTCGTTGATGCGCCTCTCAAACGCTTGAAACAAGTCCGCCGCATGCCCGCGCGCCGGCGTGAAATTCTGCGCGCACAATCCCAAAATGACCAGCCGCCACAGCCATGAATTCATCCATCCGAACGATGCTGCGGCGAAAACCGCCAGGCTCAGCACGCCCAGCCCCAACGCAACGCCGAGCACGAGCCGCTCCAACGGCGACTCGAAACACTTCGCGCCGAGTTTGATGAATTTGCATTCGAGCAAACGCAGTCCGATTCCCGCCGCGCAAAACAGAACCACCGCGCCCCATGCGGCACGCACCACATTTAGCAAAAACGATACGCCCAAAAAAAAGGAAACGAGAATTGAAACCGCGCCGATCAGCGCCACCGTGCCGAGCGGAGAGAAAACGAATTTTGCGAACCGCTCAAATATCGCGCGGCGCTTTGTTCTAAAAAAAGCGCACGCTACTCCGAACAACACGAATGCCAACGGAAGCCTGTACACGGCGGGTGTGCCGACTTCAATTCCGTAAATGGCGACGATGATTTTTTGAGGATTGACGGAAAGGAAAAGCCAGGCGAAAAAGACAAGGTTGGGAAGGATTAAAAGCAACGTCCAGCCGAGCGCCATGCGGCGCGAGATGTTAGAGACGGACGAGATGGCGCTTCTTTCCAATTTTAAATCCTATTGCAACGCAACGCATTGAAAAAAGAGCCGCGATTCGCGCATCGAAAGACGTTCAACCCGTGATGCTGCCTCGATCGGAGCCGAGGGTGATGCCCTTCAAGTTCATCTGCAACTGCTCCGGATTTGGCGAATTTTCGAGCGCGACTTGTTCGGAAACCAACCCGCGCCGGACCAATTCGCAGAAAGATTGGTTGAAGTCCTGCATGCCTTCCTGGCGCCCCGCGCGAATCGCGTCGGCGATTTTGCGGTCTTCATTTTCGTGGATCGCCTTCTTGATGCCCGGATTGCAGAGCATGATTTCTACGGCGGGCACGCGCGGAATCTCGGGCATTGTGCCCTTCACCAGTTTTTGAACGACAACCGCGCGCAGATTGAAATGCAGCATCTGGCGGATTTGATGATGCCGCTGCTGCGGAAAATAGTCGAGCACGCGGCCGATGGTCTGCGCGGCCGAGCCCGAATGGATCGTGCCGAAGACCAGATGCCCCGTTTCGGCGGCCATCAGCGCGGCTTCGAACGTTTCGGCGTCGCGCATTTCGCCGACCAGGATCACGTCGGGATCCTGGCGCAAAACCTGGCGCAGGCCGTTGTAAAAATCGGGCAGGTCGATGCCGACTTCACGCTGGTCGACAAACGCCTTCGAATCCTTTTTATCGTAGAGGTATTCGATTGGGTTTTCGATTGTGACGATATGCACGGCCTGCGTCATATTGATGATCTGGACCAGTGCCGCCAGCGTCGTCGTTTTTCCTGCGCCGGTCACGCCCGCGACCAGAACCAAGCCGCTCTCGTACGTCGGAATGATCTTCAAACTTGGCGGCAAGTTGAGCTGATCGATAGTGGGAATCGCCGTCTTCACCGTGCGGGCGGACATCGAGAGCACGCCGCGCTGCTTGTAAACATTCAAGCGAAATCGTCCAATGTCGCGCACGTTGAGCGCGAAGTCCGCGCCACCGCGCTCATCGAGTTCTTTCAATTCCTTCGGCCCGAGAATCGGGTGAATCATTGCATTGACCTGTTCTTCCGTGAACGGCGTCATTTTCGCGCGCACGATCGTGCCTTTGATCCGGAAGAGCGGCGGCTCGCCCACTTTGATATGCAAATCGCTGGCGTTGTTTTTGAACGCAAAGACAAAATATTTGTCAATCGCGCGCTGTTCGTCGCCCGGGCTGGCTGCTTCACTTTCAATCGCATCGCTCATAGTTGATTTCCATCGTTTTGCAGAACTAGATTTGTCTGACCGCCACACCGCGTTCTTTCAAAAAATTCTTGGCTTCGGCGAGCGAATGCGTGCCGTAATGAAAAATGCTCGCCGCCAGCGCGGCGTCGGCTTTTCCGAGCGTCAGCGCCTGATAAAGATGGTCCAGGTTTCCCGCGCCCCCGGAGGCGATCACCGGCACGGCGACGCGCTCGGAGAGCGTACCTGTCAGTTCGAGATCGTAGCCGGCCTGCGTGCCGTCTGCATCCATGCTCGTCACCAGAATTTCGCCCGCGCCGCGCGCGACGCCTTCCTCCGCCCATGCAATCGCGTCGCGCCCCGTGTCGATGCGTCCGCCATGCATGTAAACGTGCCAGGCCTGCCCGCCGTCACTCACCTGCGCGCGCTTGGCGTCGATCGCCAGCACGATGCACTGCGCGCCAAACGCTTCGGCACCGCGCGAGAGCAGGTCGGGGTCTTTGAGCGCGGCGGAATTGATCGCGACCTTGTCCGCTCCGGCACGCAGCAGCGCGCGAATGTCTTCGATGCTCGTGACGCCGCCGCCGACGGTCAGCGGGCAGAAGCACTGCTCCGCGGTGCGATGAACGATGTCGAGAATCGTGGGGCGGCCTTCGTGGCTGGCGGTGATGTCCAGGAAGCAGAGTTCGTCGGCGCCTTGCGCATCGTAACGCGCGGCAACCTCGACCGGATCGCCCGCATCGCGCAGTCCGATGAAATTGACTCCCTTGACCACGCGTCCATTCTTGACATCGAGACACGGAATCAGACGTTTTGCCAGCATTCGAACTCCAAGTTTCAGGTTTCAGGTTCCAGGTTTCCAGTTCCAGTTTGAAATCCTGAAACTTGAAACCTGGAAACTGAAACCGGTGTTAAACGCCCGACCAGAGTTCAATCGGATTTCCCTCCGGATCGCTGATGTACGCGAATTTGCTGGGTCCGTCGCCGCGCCGCTTTTCGATGCTCACCCCGCTTTTTTCAAGCTTTGAAATAAACGCGTCGAACTCGTTGACCTTGTAATTGACCATCACGCCTCGATTCCCATAAGGCAGCGCGTCCTTCGCGGGAAGAATCGCCAGGAACACCGTGATGCCCGACGAGGGGTCGTGTAGTTGTCCGTAGTAGCTGCCTTCCGTGGTATTGTGATCGAATGAAAAACCCAGCTTGCTCTGATACCATTCGGCCAGCGTCGATGCCTCGTTGGCATAGATAAACAACGCGCCGACACCCGAAATGTTCGCCATGCGTTTTCCCCCCCAGGAATTTTGAAACAATGCTAATCGAAAAGCGAATTTTTATCAGCGCAGAGCGACAGAATTTTTGACTGCACAGCGGAAAGCGCGATGGCACCACCTTGCGCGTCTTCGATGCGCAGCCAGCGAAAATGCCGATAACGGCCGCTCCAGCAGGCAAAATCGGCGTCTTTTGGGACGCGCGCGCGCCACTCGCGCAAGCTGGTTTCGACGGCCTCGATTTTCAACACGCGGTGAGAAAGGACGTGTGTAACACGCGCGAGTGGCTTCGGCGCGGCTGACGATTTCTTCTCGATTCGCTCGGTCGGCAGTTCCCATAAGCCGCCAAAAAGACCTTCGTTGGCGCGTTGAGCGAAGAGCATCTTGCCTTTGTCGCGTACGGCCCAGGCGCGCAATTTCCACACCGGCGATTCCGCGCGCTCTTTCAATTGAGGATACAAATCCTGCACGCTTTTTTTTCGCGCGGCGCAATTCCTGGCGATGGGACACTGCGTGCACAGCGGCGAGCGCGGCGTGCAGACGGTCGCGCCGAGTTCCATCAACGCCTGATTGAAATCACCGGGATTGATTCCGGCGGCATGCGCTTCAGCGACGGCGTCGTGCGCGACTTTCCAGACAGCGCGCTTGCCTTCGCCGGTACGCCAATCGCCCTCGAGCAACAGCAACCGTGCGAAGACGCGCGCGACGTTGCCGTCGACCAGCGCCTCGGGCAGGCTGAACGCGATACTCAAAATCGCGCCGGCGGTGTAGTCGCCGATGCCGGGAATTTCACGAATGAGTTCGGGCGTCTCCGGCATTTTTGCGCCGAAGCGTTCGACAATGGTTTGCGCCCCGCGATGCAGATTGCGCGCGCGGCTGTAGTAGCCCAATCCCGCCCACAATTTCAAGACTTCGTCTTGATGCGCAGACGCGAGATCCGCTACGGCGGGGAATTTTAGCAGGAAGCGTTCGTAGTACGGAATCACTGTCGCGACTTGAGTCTGCTGCAGCATGATTTCGCTGAGCCAGATTCGATAGGGGTCGCGCGTGTCGCGCCAGGGCATGGGGCGTTTTTCGGCGGCGAACCAGGCAGCGAGATTCTTGATCCAGGGGTATTTTCGTGGCGAAGTGGGTGGCGATTTTCGAATTCGGATTTTCATAGATTTGGGTGGCTTCATTATTTGGATCGAGCCGATTCCTGAATCGTTTATTCTGCCGACTAAAGTCCTCCAATTGTTCCCGATGACTGTCGATAGCAGCTTGGACGTCTTGTGTGCCACTGGCAGATGCCGTTTTCTGCCAGTGCCGAATCGGCTGCAAATGTTAAAACTTCAACACCCTCACAGTCGGCAAACTGGCATCAACCGGTTGATCAGGCTGGTCATAAGCCTTCCAACTCGACCAATTCCACCGATCCGGCGAAGGAACCAATCTTCGTTTGACCGGATTATTATGGATGTAGTCGAGCGTTTCGCGAATGTACTTTTCGGACCAAACGTTTCGATCGTATCCCGGACCTTCCTGCCAAAAACGAAAGACCATTTTTCCTGGCCGTTCTTGAACTGTCAAATTTTTCAATATGGGACTTTGTATGGATTCGAAATGCTTCTTCATTGCGGACGAGAACGGGCGTTTAAGACTCTGCAAGAATGCGTCCATGGAATACTGTTCTTCCCGAGGCCAAACGAGCAAATGAACATGTTCCGGCATAAATACAAAACCTGATAGTTCGAATTTATGAGAGAGCCGTATCCAGTTGCCGGGACAGCTTTGTTCGGAATAAATCGTTTGTCAGCAGGGGCAGTCGATTGAAACACGAGAAAGTCAGAAAATGGATGTGCCCAGGCTCGTTGAAATGCAGGATGCGCTTTCGATGCTGTGGGAGTTCCATGATGAAATCATGTCCTGCCTTGCGAAACTTGTGATGCGCAATTTGCCGACAATGACCCTGGGAAATTCAAAGGTTCTTTCCCGATTCGGCACTGGCAGAAAACGGCATCTGCCAGTGGCACACGACTTTGGTGCAAGCTGCATTCGAAGATCACACTCGATTCTTCGCCGCCGCCTCATTCGCCGCCTTCGCAACAAACTCAACGTCCTCCC
The DNA here is from genome assembly GCA_038227045.1 of Planctomycetota bacterium. GTDB lineage: Bacteria > Planctomycetota > SZUA-567 > H5-PLA8 > H5-PLA8 > JANXLS01. The sequence continues at coordinate 55,436 of JBBRQD010000005.1, read as the reverse complement.
CCGTCATCGTCGGATACATCGGCAGCGTAGCAATCGTTGCGGCGATTTTAGCCGTGACCGGCAGATCGAGATTCGCCGAGTTGTAAAGCTCCGCGTAGAACGGCTGCGTGTGAACAGGCGGATCGAAATGGACTGTTGCACCGATGCCTTGGGCGCGCAGATCGGCGAGGAATTTTGTGCGGTCGATGCTTTTTAGTTTGATCGTGTACATCTGGTAGACGTGCTTGCGGCCGGGCATTTCGACGGGGAGATCGAAGAGGTTGCGGTCGAGCAGTTCGGTGTAACGGGCGGCGTGGACGCGGCGGGCGTCGTTCATGCGGTTCAGCTTTTTCATCTGGACGACGCCGATGGCAGCGAGAATGTTGCTCATCCTGAAATTAAAGCCGGCGAACGTCGCCGCGCGCAGCCACGGCTTTTCTTTTTTCTCTCGCGCCCATGTTGAGGACGCCACGCCGTGGCCGGCGATCGCGCGGGCCTTGTCGGCCAGCGCGGCGTCGGTCGTCGTCAGCATTCCGCCTTCGCCCGTCGCGAGGTTTTTTGTCGGATAGAACGACCAGCAGCCGATGCCCCAGCTTCCCGTCTGCTTGCCGCCTTGCGTCGCGCCGATGGCTTCGGCGGAATCTTCGATGAGCTTCAAGCCGTGCTTCGACGCGATGGCGCTGAGGCGCTCCATGTCCGCGGCCTGGCCGGCGTAATGTACCGGCATGATCGCTTCGGTGCGCGGCGTGATCAGCGATTCGACGTGCGCTGCATCGATGCAGCAGTCGTCGTAATTCACATCGGCGAAGACGCATTTCGCGCCGCCAGTGACGACCGCGTTGGCGCTGGCCACGAAGGTGAAACTCGGCAGAATCACTTCGCCTTTGATACCGCTGGCGTGCACGGCCAGAAACAGCGCGGAGGCGCAGGAGTTCAGGCTGACCGCGTGAGGCACGCCGACAAGTTCGGCGAAGAGATGCTCGAATTTGTGATTCATCGGCCCGTGGGCAAGCCAGCCGGATTTGAGCACATCGCCGACGGCGCGCAGTTCCTCGTCGTCCATGTCGGGGATGCAGAGTGGAACGGTGCGTTTGGATTTCAAGTCGCTCAAGCGTAATTTCCTCGCCTATTGACCCGCGCGTTTCTAAAGCGTCATTATCGCGCCGCGCCGGGCAAGTTGAACGAGGCGGTCGAGCAAAGGCGTATTGGGAAGATACGCCGTGCGAGACCAACGACGTTCAACACCGCCCGCCGCAAGCGAGAATGATGCTTTAGAAATGCGCGGGTCAATAAAATGAAAATGGGTGTCCCGCTTGTGAGTCCAAGCGGGACACCCTTAAAAAATAGTCGAACCGGAATTATTTTTACTTCACCGGCCCGCCGGGCGGTAATCCAATCGTTGCACCGCCGGGATAAAGCGCCATAACCTTCTTCACAGCGGCATTGAATTCATCCGCCTTGAAGTCAGCCGCTTCGACTAGCGCCGTGTCCGCGACACCGCTGCCGGCCTTGTACTTGTCGCCGCCCTTTTCCGCGAACATTTTCTTCATCGCGTCGGGGTCGGGGTTGGGTGCCATTCCCGCGAGCATTTCCGATTCGATCAGGGCGGTCATTGCGTAGGAATATTGCAAGGCGCCGTGGAAGCCCAATTTTCCGGCCACTTCGCCTTCGGTTGCCACATCCTTCAGCATGGCGTCAAGGAAATCTTTTCCCTTGAAATCGGCTTTGGAGATCTGCTCGTTGAATTTTTCGCAAAGCGCGTCGGCAGTCTTGCCCATCGAATGCAGCTCGGGGCTGACTTTCGCCGGGTCCGCCCAATTGGTATTGATGGCCGCCATGCTGGCACTCAGCTTGGCTTGCAATTCCGGAGATACGGCTTTGCCTGCGTGCAGAGCCATCAACACGTGAGAAACCAATTGCTTGTAGCCTTCAGTAATGAGCTCCTCTTTGGCCTTGCCCTTGATGCGTTCGTCAAGTTGCAGCGCGGCTTCGCGCACGCAGGTGAACTGACCCATCGCCCAAGCCTTGGGTCCGAAATAATCGCCGTTCGGGCGCCAGTGCATCCACTTGCCATGGCTCTTGTCGTCCAATTCGAACGTCGGAACGGGATGACCGGCGTCGACCATGTCCGGATCGATGCGCAAGTGGCACGACACGCAGACGTTGGCGCGGAAATGCAGATCCTTCGTGTTGTACAAGCCCCATTCGTCATAGAGTTTCGCGCTATCCGAGCTCTTGCGCATCTTCTCGGTCCAGCCGACGGTCTGATGCGGTGTCAAGTATTTCTCGGACGGGCCGTGACAGGCGTCGCAGCTCACGCCGTCGTTCGCCTTGAAGCGGCCTTTGGCCACGTCGTCGGCTGCGACATCCTTGGTGAAATCCAAGGGAATGCGGACTTTGCTTTCGGCGTTCGAGAAACCGGTCAGCGCGTGGCACGCCAAACAGCGCGGGCTTTCTCCCGCGGGCTTGTCCAGCTTGAGTTTCGCGACGATCTTCGCCGTATCCTTGTTGAGCAGCCCCTTGCGCTTCTTGACCTTGTCTTCATAGGCGCGGGCGTGGCCGTCATTTTCTTTCCAGATCGTGGCTTCGTCGTGTCCCGGTTCCTTGACCGGCTTCGGATTCTTGACGTCCTCGCTATGACAACCCGTGCCACCGCAGGAGCCGCCACCCAAATACTTGATGCCTTTGGGATCCGCGTGCGCCACCGACTGGAATTTGGAATTCAGCCCCGCCGGAAGCGAAGCCAGGCTGACTGCCAGAGCGATCAGCATTGCAACAAAGACGACGAGCCAGGTTTTCTTGCGTGCTATCCCACCCATGATTTTCTCCGAAGAGTTCACCGACAAAACAATGCCCTGCTGCTGGTAATCTTCCACACGTTTAACTCATTTGCCGATTTTTTCAAAATTCTTTTTCCAAACTTTGATTTTTTGTTCATTCCCGGCTTATGCGTGATGGTACGGGAGGTGATTCTGAATGGTCCTCGCCCGGTACACTTGTTCCAGCACGACTGCACGGCAAAGCTCGTGGGGCAGCGTCAATTTCGAAAGACCCAGCAGCGTTCCGCGCGCTTTGAACGCGTCCGTCAATCCATACGCTCCGCCCAGCACCACGACCAGCCGTTTGGCGTTTTCGCGTTCGTACCGTCCCAGCCATTCCGCAAATTGTACCGACGAAATCTGTGCGCCGCGTTCGTCGAGGACGATAACTTTGTCGGACGGTTCGAGTGCGTTCGCCAGCCGTCCGCACTCCTCATCCGCCGCAGCGCGGATAGCGCCGCGGGAGGACGCTTTGATTTCCTTGAGTTCCACCGGACCGAAGCGCTGCAAGCGCTTCATATAGTCTCCGCACACTTCAGCCAGCGGTGCGCTGCGCATTTTTCCGACGGCCAGTAAAAGTATCTTCATGATTTTAACGACAGTTTTAGGTTCCAAGTTTCAGGTTCCAGGTTGGACAATCGAACCTTAAACCTGAAACTTGGAACCTTAAACCATTCAGTTTATTTGACCTTTAAAGTTTTGAGTGCTTGCTTGGCGTCGCTGACGCGCAATACCAGTTTGCCTCCGGTGATTTCAGTCGTGCCGTATGCATATTCGATGTTGATCTTGGCCTTGGCCAGTTTTTTGGCGACGTCGGCGAGCACGCCGGGCTTGTCTGGGAGATCCAGCACGAGCACGTCGGTTTCGATAACCAGCATACCGGCATCGCCCAGCACGCTGCACGCTTTTTTCGGATCGTCGCAGAGCACGCGCACCACTGCATGGTCGACCGTGTCCGAAACGCACAATCCGAGAATATTGATTTTGTGGGCGGCGAGCTCGTCGCAGAAAATTCCGAGCACTCCGGGTTTGTTCTTGAGGAAGATCGATAACTGCTTGACGATTGGCATAGGCGCGTTCCTTTCAAAGCGGGATAGTTGCAGGGCGGACGAAACATTCAAATCGTCTTTTTGCAGCCTGCCCTTGAGCGGCGAATTCACGATGAAGAACCATGTTAGTGCCTCACGCGCAAAATGCGCCGCCAAAAAACGGGCGAATTGATTTAAGCCACACTCAAACGCTTACCAGCACTTTCAACACGCCCTTTCGCGCGGCGAGTTCAAATGCCTCGACGCCCTCGTCGAGCGTCTTGCGGTGATCGATGAGGCCGCGCACGTCGATGCCTCCGCGCGAGAGCAACCTCAGTGCGGGTGCGAATGGTCCGCAACGGCTGCCCACGACGCGGATTTCGTCGACTACCATTTTTGCCCAGTCGATGGACGGGGATTGGGACGGCGCATAAGTGCTTTTCAAGACTATCGTGCCGCCTGGCGCGGTGTGGTTCAACGCACAGGCCAAGCCTTCGGGGGATCCGGTGCATTCGACGACGCAGTCGAAACGACCGCCGAAGTATACCGGCGATTTTTCGCGGGATTCGTTGAGCGCCGACGGCACCGCCCAGCGTTCCGCCAGCGCCAATTTTTTTGGATTGCGGCCGAGCAGCATTGCGCGCGCTCCAAAATTTGCGAAGACTTGCGCGATCAACAAGCCGAGTTTTCCGTCGCCGATTACCAGTGCTTTAGCGCTGGGTCGAACGTGAAGTTGTTCGAAGATTTCCAGGGCGGCAGCGAGAGGCTCCGTAAAGACCGCTTCTTCGTCGCTCACGTTATGCGGGACGGGCAGCAGATTTCGTTCGGGCAGCGTCAGCGTTTCAGCGAATGCGCCGGGGCGGTTGAGTATTCCCAGCACCGTGCGAGTCGCACAGTGGCGCGAACCATTGTTGCGGCATTCGTCACACGATCCGCAGCCCGCGTTGATTTCGCCCACGACGCGCCGCCCCATCAGGCGGTCGGGCCCCTCTATGACCTTCCCGACGAATTCGTGTCCGGGCACGCCGCTGAAGTTCATGTAGCCTTTCGCGAGTTCCAAATCCGTGCGGCAGATCCCCACCATCTTCACCGCCACGCGGCATTCGCCGGGAAGCAGCGGTGGTTCAGAAATTTCGCGAAGGCGTATCGCGCCGGGCGATTCGATGTAGAGTGCTTTCATTGTGTCGATTCCGTTTTTTTGCGAAGAGTTGTTAACGCCTCATGAATATACTCGAACAATGTGCGTGGGAACTTAAACTTTGAAGTTTGCGACCGTCGTATCCGTCGAGTTCATGGAGTTAAAGAAGGAGGAGTCAAAATGCTTGCAGAACGTGATTACATGTCGCTTGAAGAACGGTTCGAACCGTTGACCGATGAACGGGCAAAGTTTGTATCGAAAGTTTACAGCGGGCTGACGGTGTCGCTGGGCGTGTGTACGGCGGCGTGCGTGGTGGCGTTTCAAGTTTTCGATAAGATGCCGGGCGGCGAAGTCGCGACGATATGGAATATCCTGCGCTGGGTGCAATTGGGTTTAATCCTCTTAACGCTGGTCATCCGTCTCAGCGGGCCGTTCGGATGGCTTTGGCTGATGACGTTCGTAACCATTAGCGGCGTGACCCTTGCGCCGATTCTGAAGATTTACCTCAACCCGGCGGTTGCAGGCCCAAACACAGTCGGCGCGGCACTGGGTTTGACCGCGGTCATTTTCCTGACGCTCACGGCGTATGTGCGCTGGTCGGGAAAAGATTTCTCCTACCTCGGCGGTTTTCTGACCATGGCGCTGGTTGCGATGATCGTGGCGGGCCTGTTATTTATGTTCTTCCCCAGCCCTAACGCATCGTATTGGCTGGCATGCATCGGAGCGGTGGTCTTCAGCGGCTGGATTCTGTACGATACCTCCGCGGTGACGCGTCAATATTACGAGAGCAACAATGTGGTGGGAGCAATCCTCGCGCTCTATCTGGACATTTTCAATCTGTTCCTGTTGCTGCTGCAGATTCTGTCGGGCAATCGGAGGAGAGACTGATTAACGTCGCGGTTACTTTGTGTGCAGGCTTCCAGCCTGCATAGCTGGAATTGCAGGCTGGAAGCCTGCACCACAACTAAAAAGAGCCGCCGTGGCATTGACCACGCGGCTCTTTTTAATAGATTGCGAATTTAAATAGCATCGTTACGGCGCTTCGTTCTTCCAGAAGTCGGAGAACTGAACGTGCGATTTTCGGACGCGGACATCGTGATCCGGAAGTTCGGGCCTGATGCGCAACGCCGGCTCGATTTTCGTCCCGCCGTCGACTGTTTTGGGCAATGGCGCCTGATAGAAGGGGAACAGCCACGCTCTGGTTTCGTATGGCGCGAGCCGATGCGTTTGATAGTAGACCAGCCATGCGCGGCGCGTCGGCGGCACCGCGGCGCCGGTCATTTTGCACAGCGCGCGATACGCGACATTCTGGATTTCCGGGTAGTCTTCATTGGCTTTGAGAAAATCGATCAGTTGCAGCATCATGCTGTCGTCACCTAGATCGTACAACGCTTCGATCGCTTCGATACCCACGCGTGTTTCGTCCCAGCGCGCGATGCGCCGCAGCACCGGCACCGCGCGGACATCGCCGGCATCCGCCAGCGCGCGCATGATGCGAATTTGGATGAAACGGTCGTCGTCCACTTTCAAGCGTTCGAGCAAAAACGTGTAGAGCGCGGGATCGTTCGAACGCTGAATCACGTCGATCGCTTCCATGCGCTCAGCGCGTGAGCCGAGGGTGGCCTTGCGCATCAGGTAGTCGCTCTCGGAGAGATTTGCGAGTTCCTTGGGCGCGCAACTGATGCACGCGCCTGCCACCGGCCGCTCGCGCACGTACGGCGAATCGCAGCCGACGATAGTGGCGACCAGTGCCATGACTATTAAAATTCGGATCATCATGCTGCACACTATAGCGCGAACGGAATAATTTTCAAGAGGGCAAACGGCTGCGAAATGTCATTTGTAAATATTTTAACAGAGAAAATCGGGATTGAGCGTCTCCGTTTTACGGTAATTCGTTTGCCTTTGAGGGTGATGTCCGTTATATTTTTTGCCCCGTTGAATGACACACGCGAAAGCCTCCGCGGTGGAGTTTGCGCCCGGCTTTTCGAACCGCTTTTTGAACTATTTTGTTTGAACTATATAGGGGAGAAGAAGAATGGAAAGTGCGCCGGTCAAGGACAAAGTCATTGAAATCGTCAGCGAGAAGCTGAAAAAGCCCAAGGATCAAATCGCGCTGGAAAGCTCGTTCCAGGAGTTGGGCGCTGATTCGCTCGACCAGGCCGATCTGGTCATGGAATTCGAAGACGAATTCGACATCAACATTCCGGAAGACGCCGAAGGCAAGATCAAGACAGTCGGCGACGTCGTCAGGTTCATCGAAGAACAGACGAAGAAGTAGGATTGTACCGCCGGCGTCCCGCCGGCCTGATTAGCGTGCCGGCGGGACGCCGGCGATACATGCCGCGGTTCGCGCACAAGCAGGTCTCGAAAAATGCCGCGTGACGAACTCACCCGGCATTCTTTGTTCGCAAGGAGATGTTATTTTTCATGAGTACGAATCGGCGGCGGGTCGTGGTGACGGGACTGGGTCTGGTCACGCCAGTGGGCATGGGCGTTCAGGCATCTTGGAATGCGCTGCTTGAAACCACCAGCGGTATCGGTCCCATTACGCTTTACGATGCGTCGAAGCACTCCGTCAAAATCGCGGGTGAAGTCAAGAACTTCGAGGCGGGCCAGCACATCGACGCGAAAGCGGCGATGCGCATGGATCGCTTCACGCAACTGGCGTGCGTCGCGGCCGCGGAAGCGGTCAAGGATTCAGGCCTGGATTTCACGAAAGAAGACACCTCGCGCATAGGCGTGATCGTGGGCACCGGGATCGGCGGCATCACTGAAATTGAAGAACAAAAAGAGCGCCTGATGGCCAAAGGCCCGAGCCGCGTCTCGCTGTTCCTCGTGCCGAAACTGATGGCCAACGCGGCGCCCGCGCAGATTTCGATTCTGCACAAGCTTCGTGGTCCGAATTATTGCATCGTGACGGCATGCGCGGCCGCCGCGAATTCGCTGGGCTCGGCGCTGCGCACGATTCAATACGGCGAGGCCGACATCATGCTCTCGGGCGGTTCCGAAGCGGCCGTCACGCCGCTGGGCATGGCGGGCTTCGCGAACATGGGCGCGTTGTCGGCGCGCAACGACGACCCGCAAGGCGCGTCGCGCCCGTTCGACAAGGAGCGCAACGGGTTCGTGCTCGGAGAAGGCGCGGGCATCGTGGTGCTTGAAGAACTCGAACACGCGAAGGCTCGCGGAGCGCGCATTTACGCGGAATTCACGGGCTACGGACTCTCCGGCGACGGCTACCATATTACCGCGCCGTGCGAAGACGGCGACGGCGGCATCCGCGCGATGACGCTGGCGCTGAAAGACGCCGGTTTGAAGCCGGAAGACATCGATTACATCAACGCGCACGGCACCTCGACGCCCTTCAATGATAAGATCGAAACATTTGCAATAAAGAAGGTGCTGGGCGAGCACGCGCGCAAGATACCGATCAATTCGACGAAGAGCATGACCGGCCACACGTTGGGCGCGGCAGGCGGCATCGAATTCGTGGTGACGTGCCTGTCGATTTGCGAAGGCAAGATTCACGCAACGAAGAACCTAAAAACGCCCGACCCGGATTGCGATCTCGATTACGTGCCGGAAGGACCGCGGAAGATTTCGATTCGGCACGCGTTGTCGAACAGTTTGGGATTTGGCGGGCATAATGCGACGCTGGCGGTGAGCAGGTTTGTCGGGTAGCCGATGTGCAGATTTCATTTTGATCTGCGCGCGGCTCGGATTCTAATCGAAAGACAAATCGGAAAGCTCATGAGCAACTTCACCGTCGACCAAATCGAAGCCATCCTCAACCTCCCATTTAACGATCTTCTGTTCAAGGCGCAGAGCGTTCATCGCGAACATTTCGATCCCAACGCAGTGCAGCTCAGCACGCTCATTTCAATTAAGACCGGTGGTTGCCCCGAAGATTGCGGCTATTGTCCGCAGGCTGCGCGCTATCACACTGGCGTTGACAACCAGGCGCTGCTGCCGCTCGACGAGGTCATCAATGCCGCGAAGGCCGCGAAGGAAAATGGCGCGACGCGGTTTTGCATGGGGGCGGCGTGGCGCGGTCCGAAGCAGAAAGATCTCGAGCCCGTCCTTGAAATGGTGAAAGCCGTGCGCTCGCTCGGGCTGGAAACGTGCGCGACGCTGGGCATGTTGCAGCCGGGCCAGGCCGAGCAACTCAAGGACGCCGGACTGGATTATTACAACCACAACCTCGACACCGCGCCGGAGTTTTACGGCGAGATTGTCTCGACGCGGCAGTATCAGGATCGCTTGGATACGCTTGACCGTGTGCGCGGCGCGGGCATGCATGTCTGCTGCGGCGGGATCGTCGGAATGGGCGAGACGCGGCGCGTGCGCGCGGGGCTGATTGCGCAACTCGCCAACCTCGACCCGCAGCCCGAGAGCGTGCCGATCAACAATCTGGTGCAAGTCGAAGGCACGCCGCTGAACGGCACCGATGCGCTCGACCCGCTGGAATTCGTGCGCACGATCGCGGCGGCGCGCATCGCGATGCCGAAGAGTTTCGTGCGGCTCAGCGCGGGACGACGGCAGATGAGCGACGCGGTGCAGGCGCTGTGTTTTCTGGCCGGGGCGAATTCGATTTTCTACGGCGACAAACTGCTGACGACCGGCAATCCGGAAACGGAATCCGACCGGGCGCTGATGACGAAGCTGGGAATCAAGACGCTGGAACTCGATCGCTGTGCCAGCCATTGAGCGGTTTTTTTATCCGGCGATTGACTCTCGCCGATCCTGCACTGTTAATATCAAAATGAGAAGATGGCATTCCGCAGTTCCTTTCCTCTCTATCGTCGCGCTTACCCTCCTTTTTTTCGAGATCACAGTGGCCTCCGAAAATCGGTTTGACGACGCAGGGCGGCTCGAACGCATCGAGCTTGGCGCAGGCTGGCTTGATATGAACGCGACCGTGAAAATCCCTGCAAAGAACTGGGGAAAATTCTATACCGTCGACAAAAGCAAAGTCGTCTTCGCCGAAACCAATGAAAAAAAACACTGGCAGGGGCGAGTCGGCGATGGCGAAACTGTCGACGTGGAAATCACGCAAACGGCAACCGTCACGCCCGATGGCATTCGCTTCGATTTCGTCGCCAGCGCGTTCAAAGACAGCGACATGGAAGGTGTGATTTTCTGGATCGATCTTCCGGCGGATATTTTCGCGAAAGGTTCGTTCGAAACGAAAGGCAAAGACGGCGCCAGCGGCGAGCTGCCGGCGGAGCTGCCTGCCAAATCGACTCTGAGCAGTGGAACATTGGAACACGTCCGGCTTTTCAATCCGGACAAATCGATTCGATTCGACGCTCACTTCGACGGCCCGGCCAACGCGACGCTTCAAGACAGCCGCAAATGGGACAATCATTTTTCGTTGCTGATTCACGCGCACGCGGGATTCATGGCCCAGGGCGCAACGGCGAAATTCGGCGTGGTGTTGAGCGCGACTGGGCAGCCGGATCGAACTCCCGCTGAATTCAAGCTGGACTCCGCCACGGTGCGATTCGCAGTGCGGGGCTTGGGCGGAAACTATTGCTTCAATCTCGATACGCCCGAAAAAAACTACACGCTTGCGCAGCTCAAGCCGCGATTCGCGCGGACCGAAATCTCGCTGGCCAAGTGGATGCCGCGGAAGGGCTCCCCGCCGTCACCGTCGGCCAGAAAACTGCCGCGCGAATTTGAGACGATGCGCGAATTGGCGCGGCTGAAAATTCCGTTCATCGCGTCGGTCTGGGAAGCGCCGGCTTGGATGACTCGGACCGTCGAGCGTGCCGGCGCACCGGCCGAAATCAATATTCCTGCGGAGTCATTTCCCGCCGCGGCGGAGGCGATTGGCGCGTATCTGCTTCACGCGAAAAATGAATTTCAGGCCGAACCAGATTATTTTTCGTTCAACGAACCGGACTATGGCGCGAAGATCAAGTTCACCGCAGTAGAGCACCGTGACGCGATCAAATTGCTAGGCGCTCAATTCGAAAAGCTCGGTCTGAAAACAAAATGTGTGCTGGGCGACGTCAGCAACCCTCGCACACCGCTCGACTATTTGCAGCCGGCGTTGGACGACGCGGGCGCGATGAAATATGTGGGCGCGCTGTCGTTTCATTCGTGGGGCGGCGGAACGCCCCGGCAGTATGCGGCGTGGAGTGATCTGGCGCAAATTGCGAAATTGCCGCTGATCGTCGCGGAGGCGGGCGTCGATCCGGGCGCGTGGAAAGACGGTTCGTTTCGGTCGTTCGATTATTTTGGCCGCGAGATGCTTCAATACCAGGACCTATTTCAATTCGCGCGGCCGCAAGCGGTACTGTATTGGGAATACACGGGCGATTATTCGCTGCTCACCGCCGGCACAAAAAACGGAGGCGTGCCGGCGGAGACCGAACGATTCGCGCTGCAAAAACACTGGCTGCGGTTCGTTCCGCCGGGCAGCGAAGCGCTGGATACAAGCGGTGGACTTGTGCGGGTGCAACTGACCGTATTCCGCAAGGCAGAGGCGCATGCGACGCACTACACGTTTCAATTGAGCAACGCGGACTGGATGCGCAAAGCGCGCATCGCCGGAATTCCGCCCACGGTGAAATCGCTGAACGTCGTTCAAACGTCGCGCGGCGTTTTATTCAAATCGTTCGCGCCCATTGCGCCTGTGAATGGAGTTGTTGAGATCGAGTTGCCCGCGCAATCGATGACGACGTTGACGACGATGGAGTGAACCTACTCGATCTCGCGCCCTTCCATCGCCGAACCGCGGGCCATCGCGAGACGACCGGTGCGGGCCATTTCCTTGATGCCGTAGGGTTTGACGATCAATAGGAATGCGTCAATCTTCGATTCGGGACCGACGACTTCGATCATCACATCCTTGAGCCCGATGTCGACGACTTTGCCTTCGAAGACCTGGACGAGTTCAAGGATTTCCTGGCGCGCGCCGGCGGGCGTGTTGAGCTTGACGAGCGCGAGATCACGTTCGACGTGATCGACGCCGGTGAAGTCGAGCACCTTGATCACGTTGACGAACTTGGTCAGGCCCTTCTTCATGGCTTCGACAACGGCGTCATCGCCGCGCACCGTGATGGTCATGCGCGAGAACTTGGCCTGCTCGGTTTCGCCGACAGTCAGGGAGTCAATGTTGAAACCACGCGCGGCGAAAAGATTCGCGACTTGAGCGAGCAGGCCGGGGGCGTTCTTGACCAGGGCGGAGATGACGTGGCGTTTTAATTTGGCACTCATGACGTTGGTTTCTCTCAGAGATCGATTTCTATTCAAAATGGACAAAACATTTCCCATCGTCCATTTGCCGAACCTCGCGCGGTAGACAAATGGAAAATGAAAAATGGTAAATGAGCAATGGAAAATCGCGGTTCATTTACGCGGGGCACCGATTGAGTGCCCCGCGTAAACAGTAGTGGAAGTCTACTTCTTACCCTTCTTTTTGATGGGCTTCTTAGCCGGTGCCGATTTTGCAACCGGCTTCTTCGCGGGTGCCTTTTTCACAGGCGCTGCTTTTTTGGCCGGAGCCTTCTTCGCCGCTCCGCCCGCAATGCCCACTCCCGCCGCCGCGCCGCTCAGCGACTTCTGCGCTTTGCTTTCGGGGCGAAGTTCGCGCACGATTTTGCCGATGCGCCACATTTCGTCGCCGGCGACTTTCGCCAATTCCTTCTGCAGGCCTTCGTGGTAATCCGCGCGGCTGTTGGATTCGATCGAGCGCGCCGCTTCCTTGCCCGTCTTGACGCTGTTATACAATTTCTCGAAGACCGGTTTGTTCGCGTCGCAGAACGGCTGGAACCAGTCCAGCGCGCCACGCTGCGCGGTCGTGCTGCAGTTCGCGTACATCCAATCCATGCCGTTCTGGGCGATCAGCGGGTACAGCGACTGCGTCGCTTCTTCAACGGTTTCGTTGAACGCTTCGGACGGCGAGTGGCCGTTGGCGCGCAAGACTTCGTACTGCGCTTTCCAGATGCCGTAAATGGCGCCCATCAACACGCCGCGTTCGCCGGTGAGGTCGGAGAGCACTTCTTTTTCGAACGTCGTTTCAAAGAGGTAGCCCGAACCGATGGCGATGCCCAGCGCCAGCGCGCGTTCGACCGCGCGGCCGGTATAATCCTGGAAAACCGCGAATGAACTGTTGATGCCGCGGCCTTCGAGAAACAGGCGGCGCACGGTCGTGCCCGAGCCTTTCGGGGCGACGAGGATCACGTCGACATTCTTCGGCGGAATGACGCCGGTCTGGTCTTTGAAGACGATCGAGAAGCCGTGCGAGAAGTACAGTGCCGCACCTTCCTGAAGGTTGTCGCGGACTTCGTGCCACGAGGCCTTCTGGCCGGCGTCGGAGAGTAGATATTGAACAACAGTGGCGCGCTTGACGGCTTCGGGAACTTCGAAGAGCGTCTTGCCGGGCACCCAGCCATCGGAGACAGCCAGATCCCAGCTCTTGCCGTGGCGGCTGCCAATGATGACTTTGACTTTGTTGTCGCGCATGTTGAGCGACTGACCGCGCCCCTGCACGCCGTAACCGATCACGGCCACAGTTTCCTTGCCGAGCGTTTCCTTGAGTTTCTTGGGCGGAACGTCCGAGCGTTCCACAACCGTTTCCTTGACACCGCCGATTTCAAATGTTCTCACTGCGTTTCCCCTCTCCTTATAAGAATTGCCTCGCGCAATGACGCGGAGGCGCAAAGAATGCAATTCCATTATCCTAATACGTGATTCTTACTTTACTTTGTTGACTGCTTTGCCCGGGTGCCCCGGAACGAGCTTTCGCCGTTTACAGTCGACCAGAAAATCCAGCTTTTCAAGCACTGTCTGCCCAATCAATACTTCGTTGCCGAGCACCAAAGTATCATCGGAGCAATTCCGGCCAAGAATATCAAAGATCAACGCATCCGTTCGCTCAACAGATTTCGTTTTGCCGTCGGCAAGCTCGGCGATTTCATGTCCGCGAATCGTAATTCCCAATTTGCGGGCGATGGCCGGTGGAATGCACGAGCGCACTGAGCCCGAGTCAATCATCGCATCCACCGTGCACGAACGAACGCTTTTGCGCCGACCGACGCGCACAAACGCTTCGTCGAATGGGTTGCCCAGTTTCAAGTCCTGACGATTGTCTGTAAGGAGCACCAAAGCATGAGCGGCGGCATAGTCCAAATGCGGTTCGTCATCGGCGCCCACCATTCCGCAATCCGCCGGAATGACGACCTTGATACCGTGCTTTCTCGCGGCCCTCACGAGTTTGCTGTTAACGGTATCGTCGTCGAAATAAAATGGAAGCATTACCGCACCGGTTCCAACGCCGCGAGGTATTCTCTCTCCAGCGCCGCTTCCTCCTTTTCGAGCTTTACAAACTCTCTATCAAGCGTTTTCTTATTGACGTAATAATACGCGAGTGCCGCGTAAACGTACGCCAAATCGAGATCGCTGAAATTGTCTGCAATCTCTTCAGGAGACTCGCCAGCATGATGATAAGCCACGATGGCCCTGACTTCGACGCGGCGTCCATCGATACGGGGACGACCGCCACAATTTCCCGGCGTGCGGACTATAATCCCCCCAATGTCCTTTAGCATCGCTTGAGCCATGTTCCTGTTCCTGTCTTTTCCAAATCCTACCGATGACGAACACTTTCCTCGTCATCGTATTGAAACGCATTCAAAAAGTCACGTGCAATAGCAATCGCGCTACTCCGCCCCCACCGCGCAACTCATCTCCTTCTCCAGCGGATCATACACAATCTCCGCCAGCGCGCCGCCGGCCGGGATCATCGGATAGACGTTTTCTTCCAGCGCGACGCGGAAGTCTATCATCACCGGCGCGTCTTTGAATTTGTACGCTTCCTTGATGGTTGCGTCCACGTTTTCGCGCTTGTCGCAGCGCAGGCCGTAGCAGCCGAAGGCTTCGGCGACTTTTACGAAATCGGGGTTGTCTGAGAGATCCACTTCGCTGTAGTGGCGGTCCCAGAACATCTCCTGCCATTGCCGCACCATTCCCAGGAAGCCGTTGTTGATCAGGCAGATTTTGATCGGCAAACGCAGGCGCTTAGCAGTCACCAGTTCCTGGATGTTCATCTGAATCGAACCGTCGCCGGTGATACACCAGATTTCTTCGCCGGGATTGCCCATTGCCGCGCCGATGGCCGCGGGAAGGCCAAAGCCCATCGTGCCCAGGCCGCCCGAGGTGATGAACTTGCGCGGTTCGACGAACGTGTAGAACTGCGCGGCCCACATCTGGTGCTGGCCCACGTCGGTCGCCACGATTGCCTTGCCTTTGCTGAAATGACAGACGCGCTCGATAACGTGCTGGCCTCTCATGCCTTCGGCCGGGTACATCAGCGGATGGTTCTTTTTCTGCGCGGCCAATTCGTCAAGCCATGGCTTGCGATCCTTGTGCTTCAGGTGCTTGAAGATTTTCTTCAAACTGTCGCGAATTTCGCCCAGCACCGGGTAGTCGCATTTCACGTTTTTGCCGATCGATGTCGGATCGATGTCGAGATGCGCTTTCTTCGACGCGACCGAGAACTTGTCGAGGCGCCCGGTGATGCGGTCATCGAAACGTGCGCCGACGGAGATCATCAGATCGCATTTGTCCATCGCGTAATTGCCCGCCGCGGTGCCGTGCATGCCGGCCATGCCGACGCAGAGCGAATGATTGCCCGGGAACGCGCCCAGCGCCATCAGCGTTGTGGTCACGGGAATGCCCGCGCGTTCGGCCGCCGCGCGCAGTTCGCGGAAGGCGCCGGAGATAATGCAACCGCCACCCACGTAAAAGAGCGGGCGTTCGGACGCGTTGATCGCATCGGCCAGCGCTTCGATCTGGCCCGTGATTGGTTCCACCGGCGGATTGTAGCCGGGCAGATCCATCGCCACGTTTTCGTAGGGCCAATCGGTCTTCGACCGTATCTCGTAGACATCGGTCTGAACGTCGCGCGGAATGTCCACCAGCACCGGGCCGGGACGGCCGGAGCGGGCGATATAGAACGCTTCCTTGACGACGCGCGCAATGTCCTGCACGTCCTTCACCAGCACCGCGTGCTTGGTGACCGGGCGGCAGATGCCGGTGATGTCGGCTTCCTGAAAGGCGTCCGTGCCGATCAGATTGCGGCGCACCTGCCCGGTGATCGCGACCATCGGAATGGAATCCATGTACGCAGTGGCGATGCCGGTGACGAGGTTCGTCGCGCCGGGGCCGGAAGTGCCCATGCAGACGCCGACTTTGCCGGTCGCGCGCGAGTAGGCATCGGCCATGTGCGAGCCGCCCTGTTCGTGGCGGCAGAGAATATGTTCAATGCCTTCGACGCCGTAGAGCGCATCGTAAATGGGAATCAACGCGCCGCCGGGATAACCGAAGATATACTTGACGCCCTCTTTCTTGAGGCACTCGAGCAGCACGTTGGCACCCGACATGGCGTGCATGGTTTCTTTCTTGGACATGACAGCATTTCCTAAATGACTGTGGTGTGGAAACAAAAATGTGGAGGCGATTGACGCTCCACAAATGACATAATACCCGATGGATTGAGGATTGCAAGTCCTTTGTTTGATGTAATTTATATATTATATAAATCGATAAAATTTACAATGTTAATTAAGATAATGGACTAAAAATCAAAACTATATTATATATATATCGTTAATATGTTAATTAAATAAATTGAAATAACGCGCATTTTGTGGGCGTTCATGTTGAAAAATAAAGCGGTTGTCCTGTTGCGTTAGGCGATTGACCACTGAGTTTTCGAACTAATCTCTGCGTATAGAAAAGCTTTTAAGCGAAGTGTATGGAGCCAACTCCCAAGGTTTGTTCATATATCGGCTCTGTATAGGTGTAAATGTTCCGCTATGGACATTAGCCGATATGTTATCATTGTCATTGGCCGAGACTGCTGTCAGTTCTAGATAGCATTGTTCGAATTGCCAAATGCTGGTTTGCACCGGATAGGACGCGCTTTCGGTGATGTATGTCTTTGGCGTTCCAAAGCGTCGCTTTAGGTCGCGATAGCATTCATCGAAACAGTCCGAGAGCGAGGTCAATGACACTGGATCCGCGTAGCTGTTCGTCCCAGCTTGTGTGTCAATAAATGCTGTGGGATTACCAGCCATGCGCATCACGGCGCTGTGAAAACGGTACGTCGGAATAAACGCATCTGCGAGTAAACTGCAAATAACGCCGCTGGCTACTACGTCTAATGCGAGAAAAAGCCATTTACGACGGGCTTTGTTTGAAGTTTGAATCTGTTGGTGCGGGGGTGCGGTATCAGACATATTCAATCTTGTCGGCTTGAAAGGCGTGTGCGCTTTATTGAAAAAGTAAAAGAACTGCGAGCGATCCCCGACACCTCATCCCAACCCCGCCCCGCCATCCACCACAATCGTCTGCCCCGTAATATACCCAGCATTCGTAGAACACAAATAAGCCGCAAGCGACGCAATCTCCTCGCTCTTTCCATAACGTCCTAGCGGTACGCTTTGCATCAATGCGGCGCGGCGTTCGGTGTCTTGATTTTCGGTCATGTGCGTGTCGACGTATCCCGGCGCGATGACGTTCACCGTCGTGTGCCAGCGAGCGGATTCGAGCGCGAAGGATTTGCAGAGTCCTTCCAGCGCGCCTTTTGCCGCCGCGTAGGCCGCGCCGTTGCCCAGGCCGATACGGCCGGCGAGGCTGCCGATGTAGACGATGCGGCCGCGTTCGGTTTTGCGCAGATGGCGCGCCATGGCTTTTGACAGCGCGGCGGCGGAGAAGACGTGGACTTCGAAGAGCGCGTCCCAGTCTTCGGGTTTGGTGAAGGCGATGGGTTTTTCGACGATGTGTCCGGCAGCGTGAATGAGCATCGTTGGCGGGCCGAACGACGAGGCAATGTCGTCGATTAGTTTCTCCGCCGCGCCGGGTTTTCCAAGATCGGCTTGGATTGCAATCGCTCGGACTCCATAGCGCGCCGACAGGTCTTTCGCGACTTCTTCGGCGGCGGAAGCGGAGGCGTTGTAATGCGCGACGATGTTGCACGGCTCGGCTGCGGACGCGAGAGCGACGGCGCAGGCGCGCCCAATTCCGCCGGATGCGCCGGTGATGAGGGCGATGGGCCGCGTGATATTTTCGGAGAGTGGATTCATGCGCTAATTTTGAACGAAACAGGGCGGCACGCAACTGGCAATTTTGAGCGCGCGTCATGCGCTCTTGCCAGATGTCTTCCTTCCCATAGAATGGGCTTTATGGTTGGTTTCAATTATCCACCCACGCCGTTTGATTTGAAATTTCGGCTGCTGGGAGTCGACGCTCGAATTCACTGGACATTTTGGCTGGGCGGGCTTCTGTTCACGCGGGGTTCCACCGAGTTTTCGTTGGTTCTGACGGGCATCGCGACGCTCTTTATTTCCATCCTGGTCCACGAAATGGGACACGCATTGAGCGGCAAATATTTTGGCGACCGTGTGCCGTCCATCACGCTTCACGCCATGGGCGGACACTACACGCCTGGCTATTCGCTGCGCCACCGGCAATTTGTCTGGATGATTATCTGGGGTCCGCTGGCCGGATTTATTCTCGGAGGTGTTGCGGTTGCGGCCTGGTACCTGGTGCCAATTGGAATACTGGCAAGCAACAAGATTTTATTTTACGTCATCTGGGACGCGATGTGGATTAATATCGTCTGGGGCGTGGTGAATTTGCTGCCGGTATTCCCGTTGGATGGCGGCCAGGTGCTGCGGGAAGTCCTGCGCTGGCGCAATCCGTCGGGAGACGATGTGCGCGCTTACACGGTTTCGATGGTGGCTGCCGTGATTGTGGCGGCGCTGATGGCCGCGCTAAACGTGCTGAATATTACGTCGAGTTTCGGACTTTATCCGATTTTGCTTTTCGGCTTTCTGGCGTACAATAATTACGTTCTGCGAAAATATGAAATCGAGACCGGTGGCATGGCCCGCCACGAAGAACTAGCGCCGCGGCAGCCTTGGGAGCGCGACGCGGATTGGTGGAAAAACGGCGGCAAATCGGATGATACGGACTCGTGGAAGAGATAACGACTCATTTGAGATTTTTCATTTTGCATGGTACACCCCTTGACCTTGCCCGCGCGCGCATTTCTCTTATAACAACCCGGTCAGAAACGAATCGTCAACTTTCATCTTACGGAGATTTAACCATGAAACATCTGCTCATAGCCGCTGTGCTCTTTTCCACGTGTGCCGCATTTGCCGAAGTGAAAGTCGAGACCATTGAATACAAACAGGGCGACACTGTGTGCGAAGGCTATCTCGCCTACGACGACTCTCACAAAGACCCCCGTCCGGGCGTGCTGGTGGTTCACGATTGGATGGGCAATGGGTCGTTTTCGAAGAAGAAAGTGGAGGATCTCGCGGCTCTCGGTTACGTGGCCTTCGCCGCCGACATTTATGGCAAAGGCAATCGGGCGAAAGACGCGGGCGAAGCGGGGAAGCTGGCCGGCCAATACAAAGGCGATCGCGCGCTGCTTCGCGCCCGGGTCAATGCAGCGCTGGATACGCTGAAGGCCAGCCCGAAAGTCGATCCGAAGCACCTCGCCGCGATGGGCTTTTGCTTCGGCGGGACCACCGCTCTGGAATTGGAGCGCAGCGGTGCGGCCGTCGCTGGCATCGTCAGTTTCCACGGCGGTTTGAGTACGCCCACGCCGGCGGATGCCGCGAACATCAAGGGCAAACTGCTGATTCTCCACGGCGCGGACGATCCGTTCGTCAAGGCGGACGAAGTCGCTGCGTTCAAAAAAGAAATGGATGACGCCAAAGTGGCGTACAAATTCATCGCCTATCCGGGCGCGGTCCACAGTTTCACGAACCCCGCGGCGGGCACGGACAATTCGAAGGGCGCGGCGTACAACGAGGCCGCCGACAAGGCATCGTGGGAAGAGATGAAGACGTTTTTTGCGGAGGTGTTGAAGTAAACGTACTTTTACCGTGCCATAGCGGGCGCGGTGCACGACGGAAAGAGGCGGACTACATGGATATCGCGTCGAATCCACAGTACATCGTGATCAAAGATGTCTGCGAACGGCTGGATCGGGCAGGCATCAAATACATGGTGACCGGGTCGATGGCGTTGTGCTATTTCGCCGAACCCCGTTTCACGCGCGATGTGGACATCGTGGTGGATTTGGAGCCCGGTGAATCCAGCGCGTTCGTGCGCCTGTTTTCGCCGGACTACTACATCGATGAAGCCGCGGTTCGCAACGCCATCGCGAATCATGGCATGTTCAACGCGCTCCACATGAAGGAGGCTTTTAAGGTCGATTTCATCCTGAGGAAGAAATCGATCTTTCATCACATGGAATTTGCCCGGCGCAAACATGTCGAATTCAACGGCATTGCGACCTGGATGATCTCCAAGGAAGATTTGATCGTCGCGAAACTGAACTGGGCCAAAGACTCGTTTTCGGAGACTCAACTTCGCGACATTAAAAACCTGCTTGCCACGGGATACGATGCCGAATATATAAATAAGTGGGTGGCGACATTAGGTTTGGATTCAGTCTTCGAAAGAGCGCGGCGCCATGAATGACACTTCGCCTGAAATGCAGAAAATCTATCGCGATCTGCTCATGTCCCGCTCAAATGAAGCGCGGTTCATGATGGGTCTCGAAATGTTTGCGTTCGCCCGCGCGTTGATTGTTTCCGCGCTGCCATCCGGCCTAACTGAGGCTGAAAAAGCACGCATGATTTACGAGCGGACGTACGGCGAACCCGCGCCTTGGCCGCACTAAAATTACACTGTAAATCCAGTTGCCGCCGAAATCTTTCCCCGTTGCCACACGCCGCGGGTTATATCCAATTATCACTTCGCAAACGATCCGCTCAATCCCGGAGTCTCGCGCATGTTCATGTTCCGCCTCCTGTCTGCTTTCACCGTAATCGCCGCGCTTTCGGGCGTGTGTCTTCGCGCACATGACGTGCCTGCCGGCGACGTTCAAGGGGCTGCGGAAATGGCCAAAGCCGCTGCGGAAATGTCGGACGCCGCCAACGCGCTGCTGGCGTCGCTCAACGACGCCGAAAAAGCCAAGATTTCGTTCGACTTCAAAGATGCCGAGCGGGAGAAGTTCATCTTTGTCCCGGACTTGAAACGCAAGGGCCTCACGCTCAAAGAAATGTCGCCGTTCGTGCGGCCTCTGGCGTTCGCGCTGCTTAACACGGGACTCAGCCAGCACGGTTTCGCGAGCGCGCTGTCGATCATGTCGCTCGAACAGGTTTTGTTCGAACAGGAGAAGGGCAAGAAGGGTACGCCGGTGCGCGATCCGGAGAATTATTTCGTTGAAATCTTCGGCACGCCGGGGAACGGCCAGATCTGGGGCTGGCGCTTCGAAGGTCATCATTTTTCGGCGAGTTTCACCTGCGTGATGGGCAAGACGATCGTGGTCGCGCCGCTGTTCATGGGCAGCAATCCGGAGGTTGTCAAAGACGGTCCGCGCAAAGGCTACCGCACGCTGGCGGAAGTCGAAACCGCCGGCCGCAAATTCCTGGATTCGCTTAAGGACGAGCAGAAGAAAAAAGCGATCATCCTGGCCGAGGCACCGAAGGATATTTTCTCGGCGACCAAGCGGCGCGTCGAAACGAAGAAGGAAGGCATCGCGGCGTCGGAGCTCGACAAAGATCAGAGCGCTTTGCTGATGGCGTTGATCAAGGAATACGCCAACCGCGACCGCCCAGAAGTCGCCGCTCAGGAACTAGCTCGGATCGAAAAGGAAGGTCTGACGGCCATCAGTTTCGCGTGGGCGGGTCCGACGGAAATCGGAAACACTCATTACTACCGAATTCAAAGCGATTCGTTCATGATCGAATACGACAATTTCCAGAATGACGGGAATCACATCCACTCAGTCTGGCGCGATCTGAAGAACGATTATGGCGAGGATATTTTGAAGCGGCACTACGCGCAGGAACACTAAAACTAAGGGTTTAGGATTTAGGGATTAGGAATTAGAGGTTAGGGACCAGCGCAATTGCTTTTCCCTAATCCCTAATCCCTAATCCCTGTCTCTTACATACCGACGCCGCCGCGGCGTTTTTTGTAGATGTATTCCGCGCCGTTTAATTCCACTTTCCGAACGACGACGTACTTGCCTTCGTTACGGATCTTTCCGTTGATGGTGCACACTTTTCCATCGAACGGCTTTAGCGCGTCGTGCGTCTTTTCCGATTCCACCTTGATGAGATAGACCGTCTTTTCGGTCGCAAATGTGCCGATGACTCCCGAATCCTCGTAGTCTTCGTTCTGTTCTTTCGTGAACAGAGTCACTTTGCCGCTGATGTCCGAAAAGATATTGTCGGAGTTCGCTTGACGCGCGGCCTCTTCTTCCGACTCGGCCTGCCGGGCCTCGGCTGGTCCGTCGGACTTGGGTTGCGCGGCGAAGCCCGACGCGGCGAGCGTCAGGAGCAGCGTGAGACACAACGGGACCGTTTTCAGCACAGGCACTCCCTCTACTCGGCGATTTCTTGCAAATACGTGATGCGCATCGCCGACATGTACGTAATGGAGATATCGTCAAAGACCGGCGTGTCCAGCAAAAAATGCGCCGAAGGGTCAACGGTGGCGCTCAGGGCCTTCGGGTCGGCGTCCGGGTTGATCGGGTATTTGAAGCGAACGCGGTAGCGCAATGCGTTTGTCGAAACGATTGGCAGATTTCTCGGTTTGCGCGGATCGTAGAAACTGTTGACGACGTCGGGATTCGTGAATGTCGAGGTCGGGTTGAATTTGCCCGAAGAGTTTTCATATCCGCTGATGAGTTTGGAGTCATTGAGCAATTCGACTTCCACGCCTTTGCTGTAGTGCGACTGCTTGCCGGGCGCGGGCGGCAGGCGATTGACGCCCAGAAACGGATTGCGCGGATTGTAGTTCACGCTCTTCCAGCCCAGTTCATGATCGTAGTCGATGTCCGCGTTGTATTGCGCGTAATCGAAGGGGCCGGCAATGGGCACCGATCTGGACTTGCCGCCGACGATTTCAACATGCGAGTACGTGCCCGGCTTTTTGTATTCGTGCATGAAGCGCGGCGTAAAGACATTCCAACTGACTCGCGCCACCGTCACATTTTCAATTCCGATCGCGGCGTGACCGTGGGTCGATTGAATCAACGTCTGCGACGTGAACGTGGGCTGCTGCCTGTTGTCCGCGGGGTTTGCGGGCAGGTAGTAGCGGCTGGTGGTCATGATGTCGCCGATCTCACTGGACTGCAACGCGCGCTTGGTAATCTTCAGTTCATCGATGACCGAAAAGACAGTGTCACAGGGCTGCTGGCGGTAAATGTGGAGGAACCGATCGGGAGGGCCGCCCTGATTGACATTGTTTAACGAAAAACAGCCTTCGGTGCGGCGCGGGTTCTTGCTGCGCTCCCAGGGATAGGCGGCGGGCTGGCCATCAAGATCGGGTATGCCGAATTGAAGCGTGTCGTTGACCATGACCCACATGTTGCTTGTGTTCGTTTGGCCGGCTGACCCTTCCGGATAACGGTAGGTCGAAATGAAAGGACGAAGCAAGTTGCGCGCGCATTCGCTGGTCGGATCGATTTGTGGCGGAGGCGGATCGTACCAAAATCCGTAAAAATGCGCCGAATTCCATAGAGGCGGGAAATAGCCTTGAATCAGCGAAGAGAACGGATTGAGTTTGACAGCCGAATTGCCGTATTGAAAGACCGCGCCGACATAACTCCAGCGGAAAGGCTGCGTGTGAAAGGACGGCGTCTCCGTCAATGTCGAGGGTGGAAGATTGGTAAAGGGCACTTGATCGGTGCCACTGTGGATACACACGGTCATATCGTGATCCTGAAAATCCTCGGTTATCGCCCATAGAGTTCCGTCGGGAACCGGCCAGCCGATCGTTGAGACATACTGGGTGCCGGGAATGGGCAGCGGCTTGCCGCCTTGCACGTAGCCATTCTTGCATAATTTGTTGCCGCGGGACGCCGCGCTCGGCCCATTGGAACCGCCATTGAAGAACTCGTGTTCCATGTGGTCGTTGGCATGCCAGGAGGGCTTGAACCACATTCCCACCGAAACGCCGCCGCGCGGATCGAAATTCTGATAGCGCAGCTTGGTGAGCGGCCCGCTATGTGATTTTTCCGCGGAGGCGGGTCCATCGCCCATGGGATATTTCAATGTGGCGTCCTTGCAGGCGGTTCCCAAGGTGCCGCAAAAGACGCCTTCGGCGCGCAAATCGCCCTGCCTGCAGCCGACATTGTTGCCGTACTTGGTGATGTCCAAGGGGCCCAGCGGATTGTTGACGCCGCCGCTGCCCAAAGAGGGATTGATCCCGAAGACCGGATAGCTCGTGGGGTCGATGTCGATTTCGGTGTCGTTAAGCAGCCCAAGCAGGCTGATCGTGTCGCACACGCGAATCTTTGGATTCTCTGGCGTCTTCGCCTGTTCGCGCCCGTTGCCGACACAGGTGTCGGTGTCGAGGTCGCCGTTGAAACTTGCCAGAAAGGTGTCCTTCGCGGCAGGGTTGAAGCTGCACACGTTGGTCGCAAGGACCAGTTGGCCATCGTACAGTGCCGGGAGAATCTTGTTGGCCACCACGTCCGGAACGCCGTAGTTCTTGAAATTGCCCCGAGCGTCGCGCGCCACGTCATCCACGCATTCAACCAGCCGGCCGCCGAATTTGTTGCTCAGGCCATATTGCAGGGGAACGAGCGGTTCCGGCAGAGTCGTCAGGGCGAGCCGGGACGTGGCGTTTTTCGTGCCATCCCGGGCGATCGTGCCGCTGTAAGCGCCGGGGGCGGGCGTGTCCCAATTGACGGCCTGGTTGGCGGCTCTCGAGATCGTGCCCTGCACGAACTGGCGCTGCGTCGACTCGCGCCAGACGTCGTAGACGTGGATCAATGCTTCGGTTTTGCGCTCGGCCAGAACCGTGCCATTTTTAACCACCTGGCCAACGGACTGGATTTCGAAAATGCCCCCGGAGTCCAGCGTGAATTCGGTCGTCGAGCGGTTGAGATCGGTTTTGTCGATCATTTCTTCGAGCCGGTAGCGCATGCTGCGGATGAAATAAAACTCGCCGTCATTTACACCCGGAGGCACCGGGCCAACGCGCAGTCCCGTTGCCCGTTGCGGCTGGCCGAGCGTGTCGAAGGCCATGACGGGTTCCATGGCGGTGAAATTGCGCCCCCAACGATCGATCCATTCGATGTTCGGATTGAATTTGAGGATGTCGGTATTGGAATTGAAGTGCGCCATAATCATGGGCGCAAGAGAAGGTTTTCCGAGTCCCTGCTTCAGTCCGTTGGAGAATGGAATGGTCTTGCGGCCGGGCAAGGCCGGATCCGGGAGCGTGGCATAAGAGCGGATGTCGTCCCAGGGCTTGACGACGCGAAAATAGAGATCGTCCCAACTGCGGAAAGGCCCGCGATCGAAGCCCGCGAAAGTAGCTTCGGGATCGGCGGTGAGCGGATCGGGATCGGCTCCCAGGACCGGCAGCCCCGTTTTCAAATCGGTCGTGCGCTGACGCGCCGAGATGATGCGGTAGGCCAATTCGTGCGCTTCGTTGCACACACCGCCCAACTTCACAAAAGAAGGAGAGCCAAGCGAACCCCAGTTGTTAATATATTCATAATTCGCCGCGTCCACGCCTTCCCAGGGTTTAGGGCGGTCCAACACCGGTTTGCCGCTGTTCAGCGGCGACCGTTTCAGTCCGGTGAGCGTGGGAATGCGTCCGAACAATTTCAGCGGATCGGCGATGGACCATTTGTCGGCCGTGCGATCCGCATCCGCGTCGGTTCCCAGCGCCAGCGGCGTGCCGTGCTGAACGTTGAGGCCCAGAAACATCGCCGCGAGAACTTTGTCGGACGCGGTGTTGATGTTGATCGGCGCGCGATGAATGCACAGCGGAAAGCGTTTGTAATCGATCGCGGGATCGTCGACCAGGTTGCCGTTCGAGTCGGTCATCGGGTCACCGTCGGAATCGATCTTGGCGTCTTCCTTGGCGATGATCATGTAGGAACTGATGGGTCCGGGTTGCACGACGAGATCCTGATCCAGTTGAATCCAGTCAATGCCGTTGGTCGCGATGCGGCGCAGTTGCCCCGCGCCGTGACCGTTGACAATCGATAGGTAACTGCCGCGCAACGATCCGCGGCGGTTGAGCGGGTCGTGCGCGGGGTCGTCGGCGACCCAGCTTTTGTCCCGGTCGATCAGGGTTCTCACATCCCGGCACCATTCGAATTTCCCGACGCAAACCGTGTTGGTATCGATCCAGGAATCGACGGTCAGGTAATCGCGAATCGCCGCGAATTTGACTTCGCGTTCGAGCTGCTCGAGTTCCGGATGCCCAGGGCGCGCAATGCATGTCAGCGCGTTCTTGATGTCTGAAATAGTGTGGTAAAGCCCCCCGCGCGACCGGTAGCCGGCGATGGCGTAACCATCTCCATACAGAGCCGTGCCGTCGGGCCTGGTCAAGGGCCGGCCCGTCATCGAATCCAGGCGATAATAGAGATCGAATACACTTTTGATATCGTCCTTGTTGGTGGCTGTATCGAAGAGTCCTGCCGGCGAGCCTTCGACCGCCCAGCGGCGGGGTTGAATGGCGTCGAGGTCCGCCGCGACCACGGGCGGTCCGACGACGCGGCATAGATTGTCCAGCAGCACGCCGATATTGTCGCAGGCGTTGACGTTTATTTTGCTAGCCGCGTCTGAAATGTTGAGCGTGTACACGTCGCTGTGCGGCGCGACCGTGTTGCCAATCGATCGCGTGTAGGAGAGTGGGAGCGGCTTGACGCCCGTTTTGTCCAAGGCGGCAAATGAAATCTTGCGGGTCGCGCCGTGGCGCCAATCGACAGTGTACCAGGGATCGGTGGGACTTTCAGTGCTTAAGAATGCCTGCTCCCGCAAACGCGACACGCCATCGGCAATCCCGGCGCGCGACAGCAGGCTAGCGCGTACGCTGTCGGAATAACGCGTGGCGGACTGTGTCTGCATGACCACGATCGTGTAGAAACCCGCGCTGACCGCCGCCAGTATGGTCAGGACGCCGGACACCATGATCAGCGTGACGCCGGGTTTAAGATCTTTCCGCTTTCGATTCAGGCGCATCCAATCCCCGGTCCCGTCGATAGGACGTAATTCATTAGAAAGAGCTGTCGATCGCAACACCATTTTACAGACCGCGAAGTGCAAAGAAAAGAAGTGAACGGTGTATCCTTTTGGCCCTTTGTTTAAACCAGGAGTATTTTATCTCTATGTTTTATGACGTCATTCGAACTCGTTTTCGTGCGTCGTTTCTCGCCACAACGCTCCTTTTCGGTTTATTCCCAGCACACGCCGCGGATGAAAACGTGCCGCGCATCATCTGGGCATCCGATCCGGTGCTGCCGAATGAGACGGTGTTGTTGATGGGTGGACCTTTTGCTAAAGAATCGAAAGTCCTCTTTAGCATTTTTGCAAACAAAGAAAACACTCAGCCGGACGAACCACAGGATAAGGACTTCAAGTCCATTCCAATCGCTCCTCTTCAGGTCAGCGATCAATCGATCAAATTTGTCGTCCCCGGAAATATGGACAAAGGCATCTATTATTGCAGTGTCGAATGTGCTGGAAAGCAATCGAATGGGATTCGTCTGAACGCACCCGCGCCGTGGTGGATACAGGGTGATCAAGGTGCCAGCGCGACGGTCGGCGGGTGGCTGAGAGTCCAGGGAAAATCGCTGCACCTGCTCAGGAAAAGCAGTGTTGCGTTGAAAGACTCGGCTGGCAAATTCACGATGCTTGACGCCATCGATACCGTTGCGGAAGGAGGCATGGGTGGTGGATATTCGCTGAACGTCAAGATTCCGTCCGAGATGAAACCGGGAGCGTACGGCGTTTTCGTGCATAACGGCTGCGGTGGCGGCGACGGTTGGAGCGGCGCGGGTAATCTGGAAATCAAAGCGGCGGAGGCATGGCCGGCCACGGTTTTCAACGTCCTCGATTTTTATGGCAACAAGGCGGAGCAGGAACTGTTGCGGACGATTCGGCGGGGCAGCAAACCGGTCGATCGGACGGAGGCGATTGACGCAGCGCTGGCGAAAGCCAAAGCGAACGGTGGCGGCGTCGTGTTTTTCCCCGAAGGCACCTACGCGTATTCCGGCGAATTAAAAGTGCCCGCGCGCACGGTTATCAAAGGCGAAGGCATGGGTGTGGTGTCGCTGTGGTGGGGCTCCGGTCAATTCGCGCTGGACGGCGGCGGCGCGCAGGACAAAACGCGGCAGCAGGTCGAGATCAAGCCGTTGCCGCCCACGTTGATTTCGGGCAGCGATTTCAAACTGGAAGAGTTCAGCATGTACATTCCGTTGGAATGCAACATGGCGATTTCGGCGGGTGACGGATTTCGCATGAACAAAGTGCGTGTGCGCGTGGACCGCTATTGGGGCCGCACGGCCGAGCGGCAGAACGGGAATTTGATTCGCGTCAAAAGTAATTTCGAGATTACCAATTGCGACATCCTGGCCAAAGCCTCCGCGGTGATCCTGGGCCACAACGGGCGCGTGGCCAACAACAGGATTCAGGCCGGGAAGATCAACTGCGAGCTGGCGCATTCGTCCAATATCATCGTCGAAGACAACCAGTTCGTAAGTCTCGATCCGACCGCGTACAACAATCTGTATGAAGAAGGGCGAAACATTTATTACGCGCGCAACCGGCACGAAAGCCAGTATGTGCATCAGTCGGATTATTCATTCACTTTTGACGGGCCGGGCGGATGCTATTTGGGAAAGCTCACGGCGTGGGACGGGACGAATGTGGGGCTTGCCGACGATCCCACCTATCTGAAATGGGCGGGCGAAAACAGTTCGCTGTGGAAGAACTCCGTGGTTTGCATTCTCTCCGGAAAAGGCGCGGGGCAATATCGTTTCGTGACCGTCAACAAGGGCCGAAACTGGACCATCGACCGGGCGTTCGACATTGCGCCGGATGCGGAGTCGGTCGTCAGCATCGTGCCCTATCGCGGAAAACTTTTGGTGATTGGCAATCGCTTCGAAGACGCAAGTTGGGTGAACATGGGTTACGGTTCGTCCTTCGACGTGATCTGCGCCAACAACAGCCTGTACCGCTGCTCCCAACTGCTGAATTACGGCTTGAATCTGGACAGCGGCCGCCAGCCGTCGTGGTACGTTCAATATCTGAACAACGATATTTACGAAGGGCATACTCAGGTGCAGACGCTGGGCATGTCGGCCAAGAATCCTGGCCCGATTTCAGCGAATCCGATCACGCGCTGCGCGATTCATCGCGGCCAGCATATACACGCGGACAACAGCGGGTCGATTGAGATCGATGACGACGCCACCGATTGCATCGTCGAGCATTGCATGCTCGACAATCCGCGAAACACGATTGACGCGAGGGGGCATCCGGTCAACACGGTCTTCCGCGAGAACACGTTCGAGAACGGGCCTTCGCCGCGCTATTCGGGAAAAGCGCTGGGGGAGGTTTTGGTTGTGCCGGAGGCCGGGAAGAAATAGGCGATTCGATTTGCTTCCAGCGCGAACGGACATCCAATCGGTATTGTGGCAGTTACAACGGAGCACCGAAACGCTGCGACAAGTAGTCGCAATTCACGATCTTTTCCGCGAGATCGACCGGCACGTAGAAATAATGGTTGGATGCTTCGAAGCCGATGCGCGAATCGCGGGATTGGATTGCATGCAGGCGGCGGGCGAGCGTGATTTCGTCGTTCAATAGTTTTTTTAGCGCTGCTTTTGTGCTCACGGGTTCCGTGCCGGGCAGCGCTTTGGCGAGGGCGTTTCGATGCAGGACGAAGCGCGCCTGGTTTGCCGCGCTTTGGAAATGGATGGACACGGCCTCCGCGACGCTCATTTCGGCAGCGAGTTGCCGTCGCTCTTCCGCTTCGCAATTAATGCTGGCGGCCGCGGATCGAAGCTGCGCGAGCGCGCGGTCAAAACCAATGGCGACTTTTTCCAGTTGAGCGGCGAAGATTTCGGGCGGATAGACGGCGCGCCAGGCGTCCAGATCGTCGTAGGGAAATCCGACCATGGTCGCCTTGTAGCCGCTGGGCTTTTCGAAGAGCAGGTTGGACGGGCCGGCGTGGGTCGGCGACTGGTAAACCAGGCCGATGTGGAAGGGAAATTCGCCGAACGCCGCGCTGAATTCGCGCCAAGCTGTGACGACATGCGGGGCGATCCGTGCGCCGAAACGGCGCTCCGCGACGCGTGCGATGGCGTCGCCGGGGCTGGCGCTGCCCGCGCAGATTTCGGCGACCACTTCAAGATTGGGCGACGGGTAGCCGCCAAGCGTCCAGCCCAGCATCAGCCCGTCCACTTTGGAGTCGCGCAGGTTGGCCGCGTGGCGCGCGACATTTTCCACGGCGGGAATATAGGGCACGGAACCCAATTCCCAGGTTGTGCCCGCTTGAATTTTGGCGATGGTTTTCAGGCCGCGTTTGCGCGCCAGTTCCCAATGTTTTTGCGCGCGCGGGCCCGGTCCGATGGCTGAAATCGAGTACTCGCCCACGGCGCTTTTAATGCCGCCGCGCTCGATGGGCAAGCTCCATTCGCTGACGCTCATCAACGCGGTTTCAAGGGGAAGACGCTGAATGATTTCGCCGCTCCACGCGTCGCGCCAGCCCCAGTCCCAGGCGAGCAACCGCACCTTCGTGCCGGATTGGCGAATACCCTTGTCGAAGAGTCCATTTACTTCGGCGATCACTTCGCCCGGTGTCCGTTTGGCACAGCGCGGACAGTTCTGGCCCGTGCCATGGGACCAGCAATTGGTGAGGTTTTCGGACGCGGTGATTGTAAAGAAACCAGCGAGGTCCGGGACGGCCCGGCAAATGCCTTCGACCGCGCCGGCGAGAAAGCGTTGCACCTCCGCGTCGCTGGTGCACAGCGCCGCGTGATCGCCTTCGATGACGCCTTTTTTTTCGGGGCGATTCGCGAAGAATTTCAACGGCTGGGCGCGCGGTTCGTTCAGATACAGCCAGATCCCGATGCCGTGTTTGCGCGCGCGCGCCACCAGCGTTGCGAGATTCTTCAAGCGCTCGTCATGGCGCGCGCTCATCGACGCGTCCCACGGGAAGGGGGCAAGTTTGTGAAGCACCGCTTGCAGCCACACGCCATCGACGCCGGCGCGCGCCAGCCGCGCGAGATAGCCGTCGGGATAGGGATCGGTTTCAGGCTCCAGCAAAGGATCACCGTACAGCGCGAAGTAGGAATAGCAGAAGCGCGGCGAGAATTTCGATTCTTTTGGACGCGACGCGGAGACAGGCTGCGAGAGTTCATTGACGAATGCAAAGAGCGGCTCTTCGGCGGCGCAGATTCCGCCGGGAAAATGCGTGCGCATCAGGCAGGCTATTTCGCCGGCGCGCGCGCGGGCGCAGGCATCGGGCGGCGAAAACATCAGCGGCTCGCACTTCGGCTTGAGGCTTCCCAACTTGATGTACAGAAAATCATCTTCGCGCAAGACGAATGCGAGACGCTCCTGAGTCCAATCCAGCAGCGCGAGCAGTTGTTCATAAGGAAGGATGTGCCAATTGCGGCGGATGATCGTAATATACGAACGGCGCCATTGATCCTGGGAGATGCGGCGTTGACGCCCGAGACCCATGCTTAGGCCGATGCGTTCGAGATCCTGGCAGCGCGCGTGCAGAGCCAGCGCCATGCGTTCGAGCGGCACGAGCGGCCAATTGCGCCAGACGAAGGCATGCAGCCTGTCGGGCAAATGATCGATGCGGAGCGCCTGTGGCGTGCTGCCGCTGGGAAGAAGATCGGTGGGAATGTGGATTGGAGCGTCGTTGGGCGGAGAGTCGCAACCGGCGATTAATCCACCGGCGGCTGCCGCGGAAACCTGAAGGAACCTGCGTCTGGACTCAGAGTCCGTTTTGTGTTCATGCATGTCTGCCGCCTCGTCCTGAATTCATTTCCCAGGGCTGCACCCTTTGCTCCGTTTCTTTCGTTTCTGCCACATGTGGCTATACTATTGCGGCGCCAGGCGAACGCGCTGCCGTCCTGTACAGATGGCTACCCCGAAAGGACGTATCGATGCTCGATGTTTCACCGAATCAGGCTCCAAAACTTCAGAAGCCTGTGGCCAATTCAATCAAGAAGGGCGAGGAAACGTTCCTGCGGGCTCGAAAAGAGATCGCCGCAAAATATATTCGCGGAGAAGGCATTGAAATTGGGGCACTGCACAGCCCACTTCCGTTGCCGAAGCGCGCGATAGTGCGTTATGTCGACCGCATGTCCGTCACGGATTTGAGACGGCAATATCCGGAATTGAATGCGCTGCCGCTTATTGAAGTGGACATTTTAGACGATGGCGAGTCCATAAAATCCATCGCGGCGGCATCAGTGGATTTTGTCGTCGCCAGCCACCTCATCGAACACATTCAGGATCCCATCGGCGCGTTGCAAAACTGGCTGCGCGTGATCAAGCCGAACGGCATTTTGTACCTTGGCGTTCCCCACAAAGAACACACCTTCGACAAAGACCGTTCCGCGACGAAGCTGGAGCATCTGATTCGCGATCACGAGGAAGGCCCGGCCTGGTCGCGGCTGGGGCATTTCGAGGAATGGGTCCGCCTCGTCGATCATACGCCTGAAGAGCGCGTGGAGGCGGAGGTCAAGCGCATCCTTGCGATGGACTATAGCATTCATTATCACGTCTGGACGGAGCTTGAGTTTCTGGAATTGCTGATGTACTGCCGCTCGAAATTGAACATGCCGTTTCGAGTCGAGTGTTTGCGGCACAATGAATTTGAAATCATTTTTATTCTTCGAAAATTGCCGGCTCTAGCCGGTAAACCGCCGATTGTACCCGAGATTCGCAAATTTATTGCAGGCATACCCGTGGCCGGACCGGTGTTGCGCGCGATTTATCGCACGTTGAAGCGTTCATGATAAACTGGGATTGGAATCCTGTCTTGCTTTTGCCGTCCCGCTGCTCATTAATAGAAGCTCGCTCATCAATTCGTTAAAATGACAGAGACCCAGACACCATGATGAATCGCCCCGCCGTCTTCTTCGCGTTCGCCACATTGCTTGCGTCATACGCAATCCGTGCCGGAGAGTCTCCTTTCAAACTGATTCCCGCAACCGCTCTTGACGGGAGCGCTTTTTCGCAGTGGATTGAGGGCAAAGAATCGCCGGTGACTCTTCCTCCCAACGAAGTGTCGAAGGGCGCGGGGATTGTTTTGTGGACGGACAAGGGCGGCCCTATTCACACTGGCGTGAGTTTCGGCGAGGGGAACGTGACGGGAATCCGGCATCTTCGGATTGGATTTCGCGAGCCTGTTCTGATCGGCTCTATTTTGGTGCGCGGTGGCGGAAAACTGAGTGTGTTGAAAGCGGAAACGACTTATCCCGGCGATTTGAGCAAGGATGAACAGTGGCTGCCCGCTGAGCGCCTCGGCAGTGGCGGCGTGGTCAAAGCCGAAGTCTCGAAGAACGATTACGCGGTTTGGGTGCTCCCCAAACCGATGCCGGTGAGAGCGTTGCGGTTCACGCACGATGCCGTGGCGTCGGATAAGTCTTATGCAGGATGGCTGGGCGGAGCCGGCGTGTTCGATCAGCGCCTGGCCAACATCGCGCCGTTTGCGGCGCCGACGGCGAATTTGGATACGGGACATCCGGAGCATCTTAACGACGGAATGTCTCAACCGATGTGGGAACGCTTCGACGGATACGACAAAAGCGCGACGCGTTCTGAAGACGTGGTGTCGGTGGAGCATCCGGCGTGGGTGGTGCTCACATGGCCGAAAGCCGTGACGCTGCGCGGCCTCGGTGCGCTTTCACTTGGCGCACTGACGGCGGAAGTGCAGATCTACAAAGGACCGGATACGCAGCATCCGCGCGAGGCGCGCGAGGACGAGTGGAAGACGGTCAAGCGCTTCGAGAAGCTCGATCCGGAATACCCGCGCACGCTGCCACTGCGGTGGCTGGATTTTGGCGAAACGGTGACCACGCGCGCGGTGCGCCTGCGCATGCTTCAAGCGGTGGATGCCGCGAAGCTGCACCCGCATCTTCACGACAGCGCTCAAGGCGGACGCCGCGTGTGGATCGGCGAATTGATGGCTCTATCGGCGCTGGGCGGGGATGAGTTGGCCAATGTTGTGCCGCAGGCGCCGAAGGAACCGCATCCGCCGATTCCGATTCGTTTCAAACTCGCCGAGCCGGGTTTTGTCACGCTCACGATTGACGATGCGAAAAATCGGCGCGTGCGCAATCTGGTCAGCGAGACGCCGTTTCCCGCGGGCGAGAACACGGCATGGTGGGACGGGCTCGACGATCTCGGCCGCGATCCCGATGCGGCGAAACACGGACTCTACAACGTCCCCGGTTCGCCCGTGACGCCCGGCGATTATCAAATTCGCGGCATCGTTCACAAAGACATCGGCCTGCGCTATGAATTTCCGATTTATACGGCCGGAAATCCCGCCTGGAATACGGAGGACAAGACCGGCGCGTGGCTGGCGAATCACAGTGCGCCACAAGCGGCGCTGTTTGTCCCCGCCGCGCGCGGACCGGGCGGCAAAGCGGTCGTGTATCTGGGCAGTTACGTCAGCGAAGGCACGCACGGCCTGGCCTGGGTCGATCTCGACGGCAAGAAACTTGGTGGAATAAACTGGATCGGCGGCGCATGGACCGGCGCGCCGTACCTTGCGCGCGACGATGGGCGCGATGCCATTCCAGAACACATTGCGTATGTCGCGTCGGTGTGGAACACCGGAAAAGGCTCGACCGAAGCGGAATTGCGTCTCACTGCGATGACGGCCAAGGGCGAGCAATCCGTCTTTAAGGAGACGTGGCCGCTGCCGCCGTCAAAGGAGCATCAAGACAACGTGCTTTCCGCGGAGATCAGCGGCTTTGCGGCGCACGACGATATTCTCGTCGCGGCTTTGAAGCGGCTGGAAAAAGTGGTGCTCATCGATGCAAAAACGAAGAAGCGCAAAGGCGAGCACGCGTTGAGCGATCCGCGCGGCCTCGCGTTCGACGAGCAAGGCCGGCTGCTTGCGCTCAGCGGCCAGCGGTTGCTGCGTTTCGTTGTGAACAAAGACGGCACGCTCGGCAAGGAAGAGATTGTTTTAAAAAGCGATTTGGAAGATCCGCAATCTGTGACCGTCGGCGAAGCGGGGCGTTTTTTTGTCGCCGACTGGGGGCAGTCGCACCAAGTCAAAGTTTTTGACGCCGACGGAAAACTGCTGCTTGCCATCGGCAAGAAAGGAAAACCGGTGGCTGGGCCTTACGACGAGCAGCAGATGCGCCGCCCGATGGGCCTGACGCTCGACGACCTCGGACAACTGTGGGTTGCGGAGTACAGCGAACAGCCGAAGCGCGTCAGCGTCTGGAAGACCGACGGCACGTTTGTTCGCGCTTTCTATGGTCCGAGCGAATACGGCGGCGGCGGGACGCTCGACTCGCACGATGCGACGCAGTTCCATTATCACGGCATGACCTTCACGCTCGATTGGGCGAAGGGCGGGTTCTCGCTCAAGCAGATTTTTTATCCCGGTCCCGACGCGCAGCCGCTGGCATTTCGCTGCAACTATCCGGAAGCGCCGATCTATGCCGACGGACGCCGCTACTGGACGAACGCGTACAACAGCAATCCGACTGGCGGCCACTCGACCGCGTTCGTGTTCGTCGAACGTGATGGAATCGCCGTGGCCGCGGCGGGCTGCGGGCGCGCGAATTCCTGGGACGCGTTGAAGACCGATGCGTTCCGTGCCCGGTGGCCGGCGCCGGCGAATCCGAAAGACGATCCCTATAAGCAAGACGCCACTTTTGTCTGGAACGATTTGAACGGCGACGGACACGTGCAGCCCGACGAGGTAACCATTACCACGGGGCAATGCGGCGGGATCACCGTCATGGACGATCTGGCGATCGTGGTTAGCCGTGTCAATGGCAAAGCGCTGCGTCTGCCGGTGCAGCGCTTCACGGACAAGCAGATTCCCGTCTACGACATCGGCCGCGCCGAAATGCTTGTGGACGGCGTCGCGGGGCCGAAGAGCAGCGGCGGCGATCAAGCGTTGGTTCATCCCAACGGCTGGAGCATCATCACGCTCGGCGTCGCGCCGTTCTCGCCGTATTCGGTCAGCGGTGTGTTCAAAGGCGAAGCGCGCTGGGCTTATCCGAATCCGTGGCCTGGGCTGCACGCATCGCATGAAGCGCCGGTGCCCGACCGGCCGGGCATGTTGCTCGGCCCGACGCGCTTGCTGGGTGGCTGGATCGAACCGAAAGGCAGCGACGCCGGACCGCTGTGGTTTCTCAATGGAAACATGGGCAACATCTACGTTTTTACCGCGGACGGCATGTTTGTCCGGACGCTCTTTCACGATTCGCGCACCGGCAAGCCGTGGGCGATGCCGCGCGCCGAACGCGGCATGAAACTCGACGAAGTCACGTTGCACGATGAAAATTTCTGGCCCACAGTCGCGCAGACGCCTAACGGCGATATTTTTCTGCAAGACGGCGGCCGCAGTTCGCTGGTGCGTGTCGAGGGCCTGGAGACGCTGCGCCGGATTCCGCCGCAAACGCTGCATATTGGCGACGCTGAATTGAAGGCGACTCTGGACTGGCGCATTCAGGCTGAGATTTCCCGGCGGCAGGAGCAGGGCATGGGCGCGCTGGTGGCAGACGTGCGCGCGAAAGCGCCGGTTGTCGATGGAAAAATGGACGATTGGAACGAGGCTCAATGGGCCGCCATCGATAAACGCGGCACCAAGGCGAACTTCAACAGCAACAGCAAACCGTACGATCTTTCCGGGGCCCTTGCGGTCGCCGACGGTAAATTGTACGCGGCCTTCCGCACGCTCGACAAGGATCTCTTGAAGAACAGCGGCGAACAGGCGCTCGCCCCCTTTAAGACAGGCGGCGCGCTCGACCTGATGCTGGCCACCGACCCCAACGCCGATCCAAAACGCACGCAGCCCGCGGCGGGCGATCTGCGCTTGTTGATTACACAAATCGGCGAGCCGAATTCAAAGACCGCGCCGAAAACGAAAGCGCTGCTGTACCGCGCCGTAGTGTCGGGCACCGCAGCCAAGGATCGCGTGCCGTTTAGCAGTCCGTGGCGGACGATTTATTTCGATCGCGTCGACGATGTCAGCGACAAAGTGACGCTCGCGGGACAGAACGGCGACTTCGAATTCTCCATTCCGCTGGAGACGCTCGGCGTCAAGATTGCTCCGGGCCTTAAGCTAAAGGGCGACATCGGCGTGCTGCGCGGCAACGGTTTTCAAACAAATTATCGCGTGTACTGGACGAACAAAGCCACCGCCATTACCGCGGATGTGCCGAGCGAGGCGGAGTTGAGTCCCAGC
The DNA here is from genome assembly GCA_038227045.1 of Planctomycetota bacterium. Taxonomy (GTDB): domain Bacteria; phylum Planctomycetota; class SZUA-567; order H5-PLA8; family H5-PLA8; genus JANXLS01. The sequence continues at coordinate 18,222 of JBBRQD010000005.1, read as the reverse complement.
TTGTGGGGCACATTCGAATTCAAATGAGTTTCAGGACGAAATCGCCCAGTGCGCGGAAGCGGCTTTTAAGAAGCAGGTTAGCGGGTAAGCTAAACGCGCGATAGAAATCCTATTGGAGCCACTCATGGTCGCAGCGTCCGAACCGAAGATCAAGACCGATGGCGACACGCGCTTTCTCGATCCGCGCGTGATTGCGCGCGTGGCGAACATCGAACTTGTGGCGCGCTTTATCGTGCAGGGATTTTTGATCGGGCTGCATAAAAGTCCGTACCACGGATTCTCGTCCGAATTCAGTTCGTACCGTAAATACGTGAAGGGCGACAGTTTTAAATTCATCGATTGGAAAGTCGCCGGACGCACCGACCGCATCTACATCAAGCAATTCGAAGAGAACACCAACACGCGCTGCCACGTTCTGCTGGATGCGTCGGCGTCGATGAGTTTCGGGGGCGAGGGCGCGTTGCCGGAAGGCAAATCGCAGGGCATTCAAAAATGGATTTATGGCCGCAGCCTTGCGGCGGCGCTGGCGTATTTGATGATTCATCAAGGCGACGGCGCGGGCCTGGCAATTTTTCGCGACGCGGCGGCGGATGTGATTCCGGCGGCGGCCAGCACGCCGCACCTGCACCTCCTTTATAGCGCACTGGGCAAGGCGAAACCGACGCAAGGCACCGACACCGAAAAGGGTCTCGCGCAACTCGCCGAACGGTTTCCGAAACGCGGGCTGATCGTGCTGATCAGCGATCTGCTCGACGACACCGAAAAAATCATCGCCAGCCTGAAGACGTTTCGCATCCGCAAAAACGAAGTGATCGTGTTCCACCTGTTGGCGCCGGAAGAGCGCACGTTTCCGTACCGCGACAACATCGAATTCGTGGACGCCGAAGACCAGCGCGTGATGACCGCTCAAGGCAGCTACATCGCCAAAGCGTACCTGGAAGCGTTCGAGGCGCATACATCAGCGATCAAACGCTTCTGCCAGCAGAACGACATTGATTTTGTGCCGCTGAGCACCGACCAGTTGCTGAGCACGGCGCTGATGGCTTATTTGAATAAACGGCAGCGGATGATGTAGGATAAAAAATTCGGTAATTTCCATCCGATAAAACTGGGTCATCAGACATTCGCTCGTTGGATAATTTCGGGTTTGGCATCCTGCGTTGGAATCTTGCATTAGGATTTGTACTGTTGACGATACTCCTTCTGGCGAGGGAGACCACCAAATGAAAATACACCGGATTGACGAGGACGAGGCTTTTCCCTCCATAGAAGATTGCAACGATCTCGTAGATTGGATTGAAGAGAATAACGAGATTGACCTCAACTGTGTTCGATTTAGGATACGTGAATTGGATGACGGCAACCGTCTAATCGTCATCTGCGAGTGGAGATTTCGTGCAAGAAACGATCCCCCGAAGGCCAGCGAACTGTTAGGTATGCGTGGCTGGGTCATTGAAAAGTGGAAATGGGATGGCGAAAAGTGGTCGACTTGTTTTTGGAAATGTTAAACGATAGGAAATCAAATGAAAACCGCACCGAAAAAACATAATTCCAAGCTCGAAATCGATCGCTCGCCTCTTTCGCGCGTGGAGAAAGAATTGATGCAGGGCGTCCGAAAGAAAATTGCAGCAATCCGCAAAAAAAATCAGGTATCGATGCAATCGAGTGCGTCGAACACGAATTAAATCTTGCACTGTCAATCAAACCGAACATTGAATCCAAATCATCCAAATCTTTTTTGAAGCCACATCAGCCGTCCGCCGTCAACTTCTCATTAATCCCCCGCTAATGACTTGCCAAGACGCGGGCTATCCCTTAGTATCTTCCTAAAGGCGTTTTTCGAACGCCCTTTCCGCCATTTACTCTTTCCCATAAAAGAGGGTGAAGCGGCCGGGGATCTCCGGTTTGCGCCGGTTGTTTTCTTGGAAAATTGAGAATAGGGACAAATACGCTCGGGCGGCTTTTGGCTGATTTGGCGCCTGTGGCTTCATAGTGGTTTTAGGATAAAAGGACAAAATGGACGGCACGGAACTTTTAAGATTTATCGATTCGATTCACCGCGAAAAAGGCATCTCCAAGGAACTCCTGTTTGAGTCGATCGAACAGGCCCTGTTGACCGCTTCGCGCAAGCGCTTCGGACCGCACGGCGAGCTTAACGTCAAGATCAACCGCTTCACGGGCGACATCGAAGCCTACGAAGACGGCAAGCGCATGGACCCGAATACGTTCGGGCGCATCCCCGCGCAGACCGCCAAGCAGATCATGATCCAGAAAATCCGCGAGGCTGAACGCGACGTCATTTACACCGATTACGAAGCCAAGATCGATACGCTGGTTAACGGCACCGTGCAGCGCTTCGACAAAGGCTCGATCGTCATCAACCTCGGCCGCACCGAAGGCATTGTGCCGCGCCAGGAACAAGTCTACAGCGAGCAGTACCGCCCCGGCGACCGCATCCGCGCGTATGTCGTTCGCGTTCAGAAAAAAGGCCAGAAGGTTCTGATTACGCTGTCGCGCACGCATCCGAACCTTGTTAAAGAGCTCTTTACGGTCGAAGTGCCGGAGATCGGCGACCGCATCGTCGAGATCAAGGGCATCGTCCGCGAACCGGGCCATCGCACCAAGATTGCGGTGTATTCGTCGGACCTGAAGGTCGATCCGATCGGCGCGTGTGTCGGCGTGCGCGGTTCGCGCATCCGCAACATCGTCGAAGAACTCAACGGCGAGAAGATCGATATCGTGCGCTGGCACGACGCCCAGGATTTGTTCATCCGGAACGCGCTTTCGCCCGCGGAGATTTCGTCGGTGGAAGTCGACAAGGAGACGCAGCGGGCGCGCGTCATTGTGCCGGAAGACCAGTTGTCTCTGGCGATCGGCAAGAAGGGGCAGAATGTGCGCCTCACCGCCAAGTTGACGCACTGGCACATCGATATCATGACCGAAGAACAGGCCAAGAAAGTGCGCGACGCGGAGCGTGCCGAGATCGGCAAGATTCCGAATCTTCCGGCGGGCGTGGCCGAACGCTTCCTGCTGGCCGGCTTGAACAATTTGAAGGCCATCATCTACAAGGGTGCGGACTTCATCAATACGATGTATGGCGTTCCCGATGCCGAAGCACTAATTGAGTATTGCAAGCAGCGCGAGTACGAAATATCGCAGGAAAAGACGAAAGAACCGCCATCTTCCCATGCGGGGGCGAGCGCGGCGCCGGATGCAGTGTCTCCGGATGCGCCGATCGCGGAGGCTGCGGCAGACGTGGCCGCGGCGGCCGAGGCGGGCGCACCCGCGCCGGATGCAGTAGCGGATCGAATTGCGGTGCTGGGCGACGAAACGGCGGCACCGGCGGGCGAAGACGCGAAAGGCGGTAAGAAGTGAGCGGCACGAACTGTGATTAGGTTATAGCCTTCCGGCCCCCTGCGCCGGCGGGCATTCCGCGGCGTAGAGGGCTTGACGGTCCATTTGTTTTTGGGACTGTCAAACCCGCTTTTCAACGGATAAGACGTGCTTCCAATGGCGGGAGCACGTGCCGGTGAAATGCGGCGCAACACTTGTCTTTGCATCATGCAGAGCGATGTTGCACCGCATAAAACGGGGTAAAGGCGAATTTTCGCCTGGAAGGACTTGATGAGCAGCAGCACCAAAAAGGGGGAAGTACCGGGCGGCCCCACGGGTATCCGAATTCACGATCTGGCCAAGCAGCTTGGCGTTCCGAGCAAGGACGTTCTCGAGAAGGCCCAGTTGTTGTTCAGCAAGGACAAGGTCAGGAGCCACGCCAGTATTCTGAATCCTGGGCAGGCCGATCGCCTCAAGGCGAAACTCGGCATGCTCAAGCACGCGCATGAAGATCGCGAGAACAAGACGCGCCTGATCGAACAACAGGAGGCGGCCGCCCAAGCCGTGCAGGCCGTGGCGACGGAAGAATCGTTCGATTCTCCGAACTTCGAAGAAAGACAACCTGACGCGTCCCGCGAAACCGCCGACGCGAACTTGGAGCAGGTTCCTGCCGGCGAGACAAATGCCGAGTCCGGATACGCCGCCGACACGCTCGAACATCCCAAGGCACATCAGATATCTGACGAGCATACGCGGTCCGAACACAATTTGCACCCGTCTACAGAATCCGCTTCAACACGCGGCAGCGAATCCGCCGCTCCAGCCTCAGAGGAGACCGAGACCTCTCCCGCGCACGCGACGGCAAAGGGCGATGTCTTAAAGGATCATGCCAAGCACGCCGCCGTTGAGCGTCCGACGCGCTTTGGCGTCGTAACTCCGGCTGCAATCAAACCGTCCCCGTCAAAACCGGTTTCAGGGCAAAATGTCCGGGACGGAAAAGACACTCGGGACGCCAGAGATCGCGATCGGAACCGCGAACCGCAGAGACAGGGCACACGACCCGCGGCCAAAGCGACGACGCCCCCGCCTGCCGCTCACGGGCCTGCTGCCAAGGCGCACGTGCCCAGCACGCTGGTGCCGCTGCAGGGGCCGCCCAAGAAGATTCTGTCGGGTCCGGTCGTGTCGCCGCCCGTTAATCGCGATTCCGGCAGCGACAATCGTTTTGGCGTCGTGCTCTCCTCCGCGGATGCTGAAAAAATTCACGGTCCGACGCAGCAAAAGGGCGGGGGCGGACGCAAAGGACAAAAAGACGCCTCGGTCGATTCGAAACCCGTCGACGATTTCAAGCCGCAGGTGTCCTATCCGTCGATTCCCGAAAGCTTCAGCGACGACGACGACAAACGCGCGAAGGCGGGCGGTTCCGGCGGCGGTGGCGCGGGCGTGCGGCGCACGGCGGTCAAGGCCGCTCCGGGTCTCAAAGGCTTTGGAGGCGGACCGCGCAGAGGCACGGCGCTGATGCGCGGCGACGACGACCGGTATCGCGGCGCGCGAAAGCAGAAGCGCGGCCCGGTGGTCAAGCGTCCCACTGTCTTGCGTACCGGCCCGGCCGACATTACTTCGCCGGTATCCATCAAGGGCTTGTGCGAAGCGCTGGGCATCAAGTCCACGGCGCTGATCAAGAAATTTTTCGATCAGGGCAAGATCGTCAACATCAACATGATTATTTCGGATGCGGACGCGGAAATCTACGCGCTCGAATTCGATCCGCTCAAGCACGGCGTCGCGATCAAGAAAGCGCGCGACGTCGAAGAGGAAATGCTCAAGAAGGCGGATGTGGCCGACAAGCCAGAAGATCTCGTGTCGCGCGCGCCCGTCGTCACGATCATGGGCCACGTCGATCACGGCAAGACATCGCTGCTCGATTATATTCGCCAGACCAAGGTCGCCGCGGGTGAAGCGGGCGGCATCACGCAGCACATCGGCGCGTACAAAGTCTCGCATAAGAAGGGCGAAGTTGCGTTCATCGACACGCCCGGACACAAGGCGTTCACCGAAATGCGCGCGCGCGGCGCCAACGTCACCGACGTCGTGGTGCTGGTGGTGGCCGCCAATGACGGCGTCATGCCTCAGACCGAGGAAGCCATCAGCCACGCCAAGACGGCGGGCAAGAAGATCGTCGTGGCGCTGAACAAGATCGACATGGCCGAAGCCAATCCGGACAAGGTCAAGGGGCAACTGGCGGCGAAAGAACTCTTTGTCGAAGGCTACGGCGGCGATGTCGGCTGCGTCGAGGTGTCGGCGAAGACCGGGCAGGGCATCGACGAACTGCTCGACCGCATATTGCTCGAAGCCGAAGTGCTGGAACTCAAGGCCAATCCGAAAAAAGGCACCGTCGGCCACGTGGTTGAAGCGCACAAGGATCAGGGCCGCGGCATCGTTTGCACGCTGCTGGTTCAGGAAGGCACGCTGCACCAGGGCGACGTGATCGTCTGCGGACACGCCTATGGAAGCGTGCGCCAGATCTTCGCGGACACGGGCAAGGTTTTGAAAGAGGCCGGACCGGCGACTCCGGTGCTGGTGACGGGCTTGAGCGATGTGCCGTTGAGCGGCGAACGGTTCCACGTGCTGGATTCGATCAAGGAAGCGGCGGAAATCGCCGACCAGCGGGCGATGCGCATGCGGCAGGAAGGCCTCGTCAAGCGCACGCACGTCACGCTTGAAACATTGAGTGACATGCTGGCCCAGGGCGCGGTGGCGTCCCTGAAGCTGGTCATGAAAGTGGACGTGCAAGGCTCGCTGACGCCGTTGCGCGACGAAGTCAGCCGTCTTTCGACGGGGGATGCGCGTATCGACATTCTCCACGACGGCGTGGGCGCGATCAACGAGACCGACGTGTTGCTGGCCGACGCCTCGGACGCCATTGTGATCGGCTTCAACGTCAACGCCGATCCCGGCGCGCGGCGGCTGGGCGAAGAGCGCGGGGTGGATATCCGCACTTACACGATCATCTACGAAGTGGTCGATGAGATGCGCAAGGCGCTGGAAGGCATTCTCAAGCCCATCGAAAAGGAAGTCATTCAAGGGCATGTCAGCGTGCGCCAGTGTTTCAAGATCTCGAAAATGGGCACGATTGCCGGCTGTTTCGTGACCGATGGGCTGATTACGCGCGCCAGCAGTGTGCGGTTGATTCGCGACGGCAAGACGGTCTGGACGGGAAAACTGGCCAGCCTCAAGCGCGTAAAAGACGACGCCAAGGAAGTGCGCTCGGGCTTCGAATGCGGCATCAAACTCGAGAGCTTCGATGACATCAAGCAGGGCGACTTGATGGAAGCGTTTACTACGGAGCAGGTCAAGCGGACGCTTGATGCGAAATAGAACAGTGGGACGGACTGCCAGTCCGTCCAGCCTCAATTCAAAACGCAACTTGATACTGGACGGGCTGGCAGCCCGTCCTACTCAAAACTATGTGGCTTGCCGTCATTCGCATTCATCTTCTTATTCCCGGCGCGCGGTCGTTAAAGGATCGCCGTCAGGCCGTGCGATCGTTAAAAGAGCGCTTGTAAAGGGCGTTTTGATGCGGCTTGTTCGGAAGTGGGGGATTTGGAGTCGTGGAATCGTGCGTTTCTGGGGCTCGCGCTGGTGGCAAATGAAAAGCCTATCTTGCAGGACATGGCGGACGAAATCGCTCGTTACGCTCAAAACGATGCATACGTTCAGGTGACGGGAATTGATCGGGACTATTTGAATTACGGGGATGAGTCTGGATTCGGCTGATGCGTTTGCCGTTACGGCGCTGATCGACTTTTCCAGCCATTAGTTCTGTAGACGTGTCGAATCCGTAATGCAGAGAATGTACGATAGGCGATTCTCTTCAATATTTTTCAGTAAAATCTTAAAAGTCAGGGTTGAAGCCATGAAATTGCGCATTGAACGATTGAGAGAAATAATCCGGGAAACGGCGGCTGAAGTAATTTTGCACGAGCTGACCGATCCGCGCATTGGCTTCTGCACGGTAACGCGCGTCGAACTTTCCGACGATTTGTCGCATTGCGATATTTACGTATCCGTGCTGGGCAACGATGGAGTCAAGTCCCGCACCATGCATGGGTTGGATAATGCGCGCGGCGTGGTTCAAAAGCGTATTGCGGGGCAATTGAAGACGCGCACCACGCCGCACGTCAACATCGAACTCGACGAGACGATTGAGAAGTCGTTTGCGGTCGCGCAGAAGATCAAAGAGGCTCGTGCGTCCGATTCGGACGGCGGAAAGGCTCCGGAAGAGGCTTCAAAAAAAGATGAAAAAAAATCCGATAATGTTGAATCGGGTTTTGACGATGAAGATTTATGAGTTATATTGCCCAGTGGAAGGTTGACGGTTCATGTGAGCCGCCTTTGAAAAGATAAGTTAATTGTTCGGAGGGGATTTTCAATGCGCAAGATTCTTTGTGTCGTCGCCGTCGTCGTTTGCATGGGTTTGGCTGGCTGCGGTTGCAATAGCTGCCACAGCAAGTGCGACACGTGCAGCACGTGCAGCACCTGCCACTAGTTTTGGAAGTCCCTCGGGACTTTCGAAATAGGTTGCGTAGTTGCCGGAGCGGATTATTCCGTTCGGCAACGAGTTAGTCATCTTCGAGAAGGTTTGCCGGTTCATGCGAACCACCTTTAAGAAGATCAGGACAGTTGTTCGGAGGGGATTTTCAATGCGCAAGATTCTTTGTGTCGTCGCGGTTGTCGTTTGCATGGGTCTCGCCGGTTGTGGCTGCTGCAATAGCTGTAAGCCGAAGTGCGATACTTGCAGCACCTGCCACTAGTTTGTTAAGCCTCTCGGGGCTTGAATACCTGATTTGTAGAACCGACGAAGAATGAACGTTCCTTCGTCGGTTCTACAATCTTTTTTGTATAATAGTTTGCATGAGTTGTAACGTCTCTTCCAGGGGGATGTGAGGCATGTCACAAGAAGTTCGCCAGACTACTCCAGTTCGCACGGCCTCTTTTTCCTGCGCTTTTGTCGCGCGCGTTTTGATTGCCATCATTTTCGTCGTCGGTTTAGGCGCCAGCGGATGCAGCCGGCCTCAGGTTCCGTCGTTGACTGGCAACGGCATGTTTCACGATATCAGCCAATGCCGCAAGGGCATGTCTCCGAACGAAGTCCGCGGCCTCATGGGTGGCGGGTATCAGAACGTGATGGAAGAAGGCATTCGAGGCATGGACGGCGGCAATTACACCTGGGTTTATCCTGAAGGCAAAGTCTATTTCAATTACGATGGCGTGACGCGCGTCATACCGAATAATTAGGAATAGGCAGCGCGATTTGAGATTTGAGGCGCGACGTCAAACGCGAGGCGAAAGCCGTCGCGTTTTTTTGTGTCTCACATTTTCACTGCGGATATTACTATTACTGTGGAGCGGCGCATGGTTTGGACCGGGGCGGGTAAGAAATCGCTGACCGTCGGTGTGGTTGGACTGGGCTATGTGGGCCTTCCATTGGCACTTCAATTCGCCCGGTGCGGCCACAAAGTCGTCGGATTCGACGTGGATGCGGCGAAAACCGTCGCACTCAACGCCGGGCAATCGTATATTCGCCACATCGCCGCGGCGGACATCGCGGCTGCGCGTCAGGCGGGATGCCTGGATGCGACCACCGACTTCAGCCGCGTGGCCGAACTGGATGCCGCGATCATCTGCGTGCCCACGCCGCTGACCAAAAACCGCGAGCCCGATATACACTATATCGTCTCGACCGGCAGACAGATCGGCCCGCATCTTCGTCCCGGCCAATTGATCGTTTTGGAATCGACGACGTATCCCGGAACGACCGACGAAGACCTCCGCTCCGTGCTCGAATCGCTTTCCCGGTTGAAGGCTGGCACTGATTTTTTTCTGGCGTTTTCGCCGGAGCGTGAAGACCCGGGTAACCCCAAATATAAGACGGCGGACATTCCGAAAGTCGTCGGCGGCTTGACGGCCGAATGCGGCGAGCACGCGCGGCAGTTGTATACGGCAGCGCGCCTGTCGGTCGTGCAAGTCAGTTCCGCGCGCACGGCGGAAGCCACCAAACTCCTCGAAAATATTTTCCGCTCGGTGAACATCGCCATGGTCAACGAGCTGAAAGTCGTCTTCGACAAGATGGGCATCGATATCTGGGAAGTTGTCAACGCGGCGAAGACGAAACCGTTCGGCTACATGCCCTTTTATCCCGGCCCGGGCCTGGGCGGGCACTGCATTCCGATCGACCCGTTTTACCTGACGTGGAAAGCGCGCGAATACGGCGTGGCAACGCGCTTCATCGAATTGGCCGGCGAGATCAACACAGCGATGCCGCGGTATGTCGTGACGCGGCTTCTCGAATCGCTCTCCGACCGGGGAAAAGCGCTCAAAGATGCGAAGATTCTGCTCGTCGGTTTGGCGTATAAGAAGGACGTCGAAGACATTCGCGAATCGCCGGCATTTACGCTCTGGGATATGCTGCACGAACGGGGCGCGCAGGTGTCGTACCACGATCCGTTCGTGGCCACGGTGCCGCGCACGCGCGAGCATGCGCACTTCACCGGCATCGCCTCCGTTCCGCTGACGGCGGAGAATTTGAAGGCATTCGACGCCGCGCTGATCGTCACGGATCACACGGACGTAAACTACGAACTGATCGTTCGCCACACATCGTTGACGGTGGACACGCGCAACGCGTGCGGCAGGCTTCCTGACGATTTGCGAGCGGGGAAAGTGGTGAAAGCTTAGGGATGAGGGGGTGACAAGGTGAAACGGCTATTTCACTCGAAGTAGAATGTCTTTTTCACCCCTCACCTTGTCATCGGCGCTACGGCACCGTGATTTCGACGACGCCTGTGTCCAGATTGTAGACGGCGCCGACAATCTTCAAATGGCCATGCTTCACGGCTTCCGACAGCGCCGGCACGTTCTTCATGCGTTCAACGGCCAATTCGACATTCGCGCGCACGGCTTTGTCGAGCAATTCGCCGCCGGCGGTCTTGGCCTTCTCAACGGCCGGACGAATGCCATCGATCAGCGCGCCGATGTTCTCATCGGCGTGGCCATTGGATGCGACCGTTTCGATCGTCGCTTTTACCGCGCCGCAATTCGTGTGGCCTAAAATCATCAGCAACGGGATGTGCAGATGTTCGGCGCCATATTCGATGCTTCCGAGCACCGCTTTGTCGGCCACTTGCCCGGCCGTGCGCGTGACGAACAAGTCGCCCAAACCACGGTCGAAGACAAGCTCCGGCGGCACGCGCGAATCGACGCAACTAAAAATTGTGGCGAAGGGCTGCTGTCCTTTGTCGAGTTCCTGGCGCCGTGCTTCGTTTGCATTTGGTTTATGAAGTTTGAACGCGACGAACCGCTTGTTCCCTTCCATCAGGCGCACCAGCGCTTCATCGCCATTTTTGACCGGCGCTTCAGCCATCGGCTCAAGAGGCGCGTTTTCAACAGACGGAGTCGTGACGGACGGCGCGGAAGTGTATTGAACGGAACTGCACGAATCGCAGTGCGGAGTCGAACAGCACGACGACAACGACAGCCATGCCGCGGTCAACGCGGTTATTGCGAAAACCGTGCGGTGCGAGAGTGAGTGAATTTGCTTCATGAACCAATATCCCTTTGTTTGTGAACGGCTATGAGAACTGCGTTTGAAAACGCATCACGATTTTTTCGCTGGCGTCAATTGCGGCGCAGGCTGAGCCGCATTTGCTTCGGCTTGTGCCACCAGCGCATTTTGCAGCGAAGTCAACGCATCCGCGTCCAGCAGAATGTGCTGGGTCAGAACTTCCGATTTTTCATTCGATTTGCCTTTCACCTCTTCATACCAATACCGCTGGATCGCGACCGTTTCAGTTTGGCCGCAGGTATCGCAGCGCCGATTATTCAAACGGATGTGTGGCGTATTTCCACCGGCATAGGGCTGCAAATTAGCGAGCACTGTGAGGTCTCCGGCTTTCAATTTTTCGGTTTGATCGCCAGACAGCGGCGCGCCGAATCGCGCGATGTCGTCTTTTTCCGCGCACCATCTGTTGCATGGTTCGCAGAAGACCCACGATTTCATATAGGTTGTGGGCATCGCAGTTGCGAAACCGATGAGGATCAGGGCTTCTGTTCCCCAAGCGAGCCACAACGTCAATCCGCTGAGCGTCGAACCGTTTAGTTTGAATCCCCGTGAGTTGATTGTTTCGACAATGGTCCAGACATCGGCCGGCGAGAGAAATAATTGGAATAGAGAAACGTTCGCGGCGCCGCTTCCGTAGCGGTTCATCAGCCCATATAGATATACAACCCAGCTCGCATACACTGCGATTACGCCGCACAGCAATCCCATCAGCATCAGACATGCGCCGCTGCGGCATTTCGCCGACTTGCCCGCGCGCGCGACGATGTACGCGATCAGTATGCCGAAACCGATAGTAATGAAAACGCCCAGTTTTACGAAGGGATTGTAAAGACAGGCGTAACCGTACGCGATGCTCGCTAGTAATGTGACGGGCACGGCCGCAATGGGAATCGACCAGGGTCCGTTGCCCATCTTTCCGGAATGTGTGTAAACGGCCAGTTCGCCCATTTGGCTCGCTATCCAACGATTTAATTATTGATTATTGATTGGCGAAATCTTCAGCAGCGCCGCGCCGATCTTGACGCACAGAAGATTGTTGCCCTTTTTGCCGTCCAGCATCGCCAGCAGATTCTTCTTGGCCGCCACCGCCTGCGGACCGATCTCGCCCAGCGCGACGACCGCGGCGGAGCATAGGTCTTCCTTCGTCAGACAATTTTCCAGCGCCTTCATCGCCACCTTGACGATTCCGGACTTGCCGACTTTGCCTTCTGAAAATGCGTAGCCGATCGCGTGTACCGCGTCGCATTTGCAGGCGCTGTCGCAGGCCGGGTCTTCAAGCACATCGATGATCCGGCCCAGGCCGTCCAGCCCGAAGCCGATCATGCAGCGAAGCGCGTCTTTACGAACATCGGCGGACTTGTCGGTCAGCGAAGGCGTGAGAGCATCGATCACGAGCAACTGTTCTTCCGGAAGCATGAGAGACTCCTTTGAGAATTGAATCGATGGATTGGGCTGTTAAATTACGCCCGATAATCCTCAAGCGCAAACGCAGAAAAAAGATTCGAGACTGAGAGCCGGACACAGCCGAGAGTTGCCGTTCGCGCTATTTCGTCTTTCGCCGAAACAGCAACTCAAGGACGCGATACACACCATACGTGTAGAAGCCCATCAAGACCGGCGTCAGAATCGCGGTGTAAATCAGGAATGGCCAATCGGCCCACTGGCAGACGTTGGACCAGATGCGCGACGTATAGAGGAGCACGAAACCGGCGCCGAAGCACAGGGCCGAGACGATGGCGCTGATAATCCAGGGATGCTGAAAATCTTCGTTCTCCGGCGCTGCGCCGATGGGCGGTATGCTGTCGCTCGCGTTGCTCATGGCGGCGATTTTAACCGTCGCGCCGCAAAAAGAAAGTGGCATGGGCAACCCGCCCATACAGAATCGTGAGGGCGAGACCCCCTCACCACTTTTGCTTGATCTGGCGTCAAAAAGTGTTATTGTGTGGTTTCAATTTTCCAAGCAAAAGCACCGGCGGAGCAGAAGCCGGAGATCGCCAGACTCAGAATGGGCAGATTTGCAGGCGGTATCCAATGGGACATTCCGTGCGTTCACGCATTATCTTATGTTCAATCGTGTTAAGTATCGCTGCGGCGGTCTCCGTCGCCGAGGAAAAGAAAACTCCGCCCGAATTACCTCCGGTGTTGAAGCCCAATCTCGTCGATCCCGCGAACGCTCAAAATGCGATGAAAAAAGCCGCGGGCCAACCGGGCCCTCCGGCGGATTCAAAGCCTTCCACGAACCCGACGGAAAACAAGTCGCCGTATGCGGCGGACAGCGGAATCCTGCTGCTGCTCGACGAGTGTGTCGAAATTGCGATTCAAAATAATTTGAATTTAAAGCTCAGCCGCCTCAACGACCGGGAGTCCGATTATGCCGTGCGCATAGCCTGGTCGCAATTCTTTCCGACATTCAACGAATCCATTCTGCACTCCAATTCGGCCGGCGTGGGTCGCCGCGGTCCGTCGGCCGATGGCAGCGTTTCGATTCAGAGCGGGGTGACGCAGCAATCGCCCTGGGGCACGAAGCTCGATTTCGTTTTCGACGAAACTCGCTCCAACTTGAACAACGCCACGCGCAGCGTGACCACCAATATCTCGCAGCCGTTATGGAAAGGCGCCGGGACGGACGCGAACCTGACGCAATTGCGCACGGCCCGCATTGGCCGCCTGATCGCGCGCGGCAATTTGGAACTCGACACGCAGGGATTGATTTTCCAGGTGCGGCAGTCGTATGCGAGCGTCATTCAGCAAATCCAGCAGCGCGAAGTGCTGCGCGATTCGATCAAATCCGCGCAGAAGTTTCTCGAATTCACCGAGGCACGCGAGAAGGCCGGCAACGAAACGCTGCTGGATGTCTCTCAGGCTAAACTGCAACTCCGCACGCGGGAACTCGATCTCATCGTCAACGAACGCACGCTGGAAACAGCCTATGACCGGTTGAAGCAGATCATGGACGTGGACTTGGAAGAGAAAATTCTCGTCGGTGTGAATTCGGTCGATTTTGGCGACATTCCGCCGGAGGAAATGCCCGACGAGGAAAAAACGATCGATGTGCTGGAGTCCGACGACGCCAAAGGCATCGTGTATCTGATCACGCGCAAAGCGACGAACAATCGCACGATCGGCGAGGTGATGGGCACGCCCAAGATCGTCTTTCAGGCGCAACACTTCGACGAAAGCAAAGTGCTGAACGAGGCGATGAACAACCGCATCGATTTGTTGAACAACCGCCGCGGCCTCGCCGTTCAGCAGCTTCAAACCATGCTGGCCAAGAACGGCCTGGGTTACCAGGTGGATCTGGTGGGCTCGTATGGCCACAACTATACGAGCAAAGAATTGCGGCCCTTGAATTCCACGTCCGATTCCAACAATTGGACCGTGGGGGTGAACGCGTCGATTCCGTGGGGCAAGATTGCCGACCGCGCGTCCTATGAGACCGCGCTGCTGGAGCTGCAAAAATCCGAGATCAACCTCAAGCGCGTTCGCACCACCGTGCACGCCGACGTGCGCGACATCATGAGAACGTTGCGGGAAGCGGAGCGAACCATATTGATCCAGGCGCTTCGAGTTGAACAGGCCAAACTGACGGTCAAGGCGACGTTCGTCAGCTTTAAGAACGGTCTCAAGGACAGCTTTCAAGTTGTCAGCGTGAAAAACGATCTGGTTCTGGCCAAGAACGATTTCATCACCGCGACGCTCAATTATGTGGTCGATCTCGCGCGGCTTGAAGTGGTCGTGGGCAAAGCAACGGGGCGCGTGGATCTTGAAGCGCGCGCGCTGGGCGGCGAAATCGACGCGCATCTGCCGGACTCGCTCAGCCACAAGCAGATGCCAAAATCCGCTCCGGACGCCGATCCCAGTTGCGAGGACCACGCGTTGAACAACAGCCGCGCGTATCGCTGCGATCCAAAACCCGAGCCGGATCGACGCCTCCTCCTGGCACCCGTGCGAAAACCCCAGTGCAATTGCGAGATTATCGACAGCAAGCCGTAGTTGTGACGACAGAATCTTAAATGACCAAACGCGCGCGAATCTTTTTCTCCGGATCGGTCCAGGGAGTCGGCTTCCGTTATGCCACAATGAACGTGGCGCGGAGTTTCAACGTCACCGGATGGGTTCGCAACCGCAGCGACGGTCGCGTTGAAGTTCTGGCTGAAGGTTTGGGCAGCGAGATTGAATCGTTCATTTTGGCAGTCGAAGACGAAATGGGCGGATACATCTCCAAGAAAGAACTGACGTGGGATGATTCCACCGGCGAGTGGCAGCAATTCGGAATTGTTCAAACACTTTAGCGAACGCCACTTCTTGCTATATCTTTAGATTGACCAGTTTCGCCCGCACATAAGCCGCGCGGCGCATGTCGCGCTCCGCAGATTCCAGCGGCGCGCCGCAGAGTTTTTGCAAGTGCGCGGGCTGTGTGTAGACGAACAGGTCGTTGACGTCGCGCAGCGTCATTTCTTTAAGCAATCCCAATTGAACACCCATGCGCACGAACGACAGCAGCATCATCGCTTCGTCGCTGGGCATGAGCTGCGCGTATTTCAACATGCCAAACGCGCGCCACACGCGGTCTTCAAGGCGCTTGCGGTCCTTCGCCAGCAACGTCTGCCGCGCCTCGTGTTCGTAGCGCACGATCGTCGGAATCACCGTCTCGACATTGTTGACGATTTCGATTTCCGAGCGGCCCAGCGTGACTTGATTCGAGATTTGGTAGAAATGCCCGCTCGCTTCAGTCCCCTCGCCGTACAGCCCGCGCACGGCCAGATTGATTTTCGACACGGCTTGAAAGACTTTTTCGATATGGCGCGTCAGCACCAGCGCGGGCAGATGCAGCATGACCGACACGCGCACGCCGGTCCCGACGTTCGTCGGGCAGGCGGTCAGATAACCGAGCTGCGGCGAAAACGAATACTCCAGCCGAGATTCGAGCTGATCGTCGATCTTTCCGCACAGCTTCCACGCGTCCTGAAGCTGAAACCCGGATTGCAGCACTTGCAGCCGGATATGGTCCTCTTCGTTGACCATGATCGACACGGCTTCGTCGCTGCTGACGGCCACGCCGCGCGGGTGCGTGGCGTCTTCGTGTTCCTTGGAGATCAGATGGCGTTCGACGAGCACCTTGCGGTCGGTGGCGTCCATTTCGTGGAGCGCAAAATAAGTGCCGGGCTGGGCGACGCCGGATTCCTGGATTTGCTTGCGGATATGCGCTTCGCAGGCCAGCCGTTCGGCCTCGTCCATGCGCGTGATGAAATGAAAGCCGCGAACGTTGCGGGCAAGCCGCACGCGGCTGGAAATCACGATCTCCGCCTCGGGGCCGGTGCCGCGCATCCATTCGCCGGGCGCTTGAATCATGTCGTTCAGATTCATCGAATCGTTCATCCGGCTCGCTGCGCGGAAAAGTGAAAAACCGAAACGTGCCGGTTCTCGACTCGGTCCGTTCAGCCTTCGGATTTCCCTTTCTTTTTGCCGCTGGTTCCACTTGGCGATGCCGGTTTCTGCTGTGGTTCGTCCGCGCCCCCGGGGTGGGGCAGGCCGCCCGCCGCCATGCGTTCATCGAGCTTTCGAATCTGGTCGCGCAACGCCGCGGCTTTTTCGTACTCCTCGTTCCGAATGGCTTTTTTCAAATCGACCTGCAACTGGCGCAGATCTTTCTGCATCGCGACATCCGACGACGTTCGCCGCGGAACTTTGCCGCTGTGCTGGGTGCTGTCGTGAATCTTTTCGACGAGATTTTGAACGTCGTCCTTGAACGCCACGTAGCACTCGGGACAGCCGAACCGCCCGGACGATTGAAACTGCGATAAAGTGGTTCCGCACGCGGGGCACGCCGGATCCTTGCCGCGCCGCGTTTTTTGCTGCGTCAGCGCCTGCGTCTGGCTTGCGATGCCGGCCAACAGTTGCTGGATCGTAAAATGAGATTTGCCCGGCAGCCCTTTCGCAGCGGCACAACCCTCGCACAAATGCATCTCGTGTTTGACGCCCTCGCGGATCTCGGTGAGATGCACAGTGGCTTCGTTCTCGCAATTCTCAGCTTCGCACTTCATGGGCATGGTCTGCGCCTTTTATTCCTCAAACCCATTCCAGAGCCGCGCACGTAAGTAAGCGGCCAAGATTGTTCTATTCGCGCAAGATAAAGCCGCTTACTCACGTGCGCGGCTCTGGCAGAAGTTCGCCTACTTCTGAATTTCCGCGAGCAACGTCTTCAATTTTTCCGCGCGCCCCGTCACGATTCCGTCCACGCGCAGTTCGATCAATGAGCGCAGATCGGACTCTTCGTTTGCGAAATGCGCGATGACCTGAATGCCTTTCGCGTGCGCCTGGCGGACCAACACCGCATCCACTTGATTGCGCAGCGGGCGCACGTGTTTCAAATTCATTTTGGCGGCTTTTTCAAGATACACCCAGCCGTCGGTCTTTTCGCCCAGTGCCAGCGCGTAGGAAAAATCGGGGGCTTTTTCGCGGAAGGATTTCAGGCTGTCGGAATCGCTGAACACCAGTACATCGTCGGCCGGTTTTTTGCGGGCCTTCAGCACCTTGGCGAGTTCGTCGGCCCAAGGCGTGCCGGCTTTGGTTTCGGGCAGCGACAGCAGGAGCCGCCCTTTGGCACCGACGGCATTCAGCGCCTCGGACAACAGCGGGACTTTCGCGCCGGTGAAGTCATCGGAGAACCACGACCCGGCGTCCAGCGCGCCGATTTCCTTCGCCGTCATGCGCGTCGCGCGGCCGGTGCCGTTGGTCGTGCGGTCCAGGCTGACGTCCGCAAGCAAAATGGGCTGATCGTCTTTGGTTTTTTGCACTTCAAGCGCCAGCATGTGGACGCCGGCGTCGAGCGCCTTGGTAATCGCGGGCAGCGTGTTCTCAGGCGCTTGCTGTGACGCGCCGCGGTGTGCAACAATAAGCATTTCCATTCGATATATCGGGCCTCTCCAGGTTCAATTACCGATGCGCACGCAAAAACATGCCGCGCGCCTGTCACTCATATCAAAAATTGGGTGAAAACACAAAGACAAGATTGCGGCGGGCGCTTCAGGGAGTGCTCTGTGCTATTGTGACAGTGGAAAAGGAAGGGTGATTGCAAGCGCCATTGAATTTCCTAAGCGCCGTTCAACGCCAAAGGTGTTGCGTAGCAAAGCCCATCTCTGAATATGTCTAAAGGTCAAGGCCAACCTTGAAAATCTGAACTTGGAATCCCACTCATCTCTGTGGGTTGAAAATCGCCCATGGGGTTTGTTCGGAAGCAGGATCCCAATCAGGGTTTCAGGTTTCCGGTT
>JBBRQD010000004.1:0-144065 GCA_038227045.1 Planctomycetota bacterium | reverse complement strand
CGTAAAACGGCGCTTTTTGTCCGGCTCTTCGTTGCGAACTTCAAGCGTTATCTCCTCTGGATAGCGCATGAAGTTCGCGCCTCGATCCGAACAAAAATCGCTCGTTTTCCGCTCGCGCCCGGTTTTGAAACACTCTCTAAGTTCGCGAGCGCTGTGAGTCATTTCGCATCGAACGGCGTCACTGATGTTTTCAAGCGATCGAAGGCCATCGTCTTTCCGGGAATATCGATGTGAATCGCCAGCAGCGTTTTGAGAAAGGGCGTGCCGATGACGTTCAGGAACGAGAGACTCTGCCGCACGACCGGACTGTAAATTGCCGACGCGTCGATCACGCGACCGTCCACGTTTTTGAAGATGGCTTTGCCGCCTGCTCCGCTGATTTCGAGCGTGGAAAACGGCGTCAGATAGACGGGCAATTCCTGCTGCTTGCCGGAACCGTCGAAAATATGCGCCGTCCCCGAGGGCGGTTCGGTGACCGTGAAGCCCAATTCCGATGGCTTCTTGAATGCGATGAACATCGGCGCGTCGGCGCCGGTGTCGACCAGAAATGTGGCGAGATTTTTTTGATTGATTGTCGCGGAGGCAAACGGACGCAGCGCCGACGTGCCGGGCGGATGCGTGAGCGGCGTTTGAATGCGTTCGACGTTTAGTGCCGGCGCGAGTTGCTTGCTTCCCGCCGGCCAAAGAATCAGCAGCGATTGTTCGAAATCGAGGGTGAAGCGCATCTTGCTCAGTATGTCCATGCCCAGCACGAAATCGACCAGTTCGAATTTCGACCCCGGCCCCTGGTCCACGCGGCCGACGGCCTGATTGCTCAACATCGTGTCACCGAGTTTTATCGTATCGAGCGACACCATCGCGACCGCGACGCGGCCGACCATGCTCCCGAGCAAGTTTTCGCCCGCGACCGGCTTCAAGCCATCGAGTTTCACGCGCGCAGAATTCAGCAGCGTGACTTCCGTGCCGGTATCGACGATGGCTTCGGCATCGACTTTGTCATTGAGGCGCACGGTCACGAAGATGCGGTTCGCGACGATTCTGAACGGAATCATCGACGTGCCGCGCGGAAAGTCGGCTGGTATTGGGATCGCCGCATCGGGTTTTTTGGCTGCATCGATCGCTGCGGCGCCTGCTGCTTTCTGCGGCTGTCCCAAATCCGCGAGACCGGCTTTTGCTCCAGCGTGAGCCGCATCGATTTTCAACGCGGCCTCGAATTCGGCAGCCGCGTCCGGCATTTTGCCGGCGGCCCGCAGCGCGCGTCCGAGCCCGCAGTGCGCGTCGGCGCTGCGGTCGTCAAAGACCAGCGCCCGCCGGTAGCTCACTTCGGAAAGCGACATGTCACCGTTGAGCGCGTAACACTTTCCGAGATTGTTCCACACCGAGACGTCCGCGCTGGGCAGAGCCGACAAATCGTTGAGCGTCTTCAATGCCCCGGCGAGATCTTTCTGCTGCAACTGCAAACTCGCGAGCATCGTTCGCGCCTGGACGTTTTCCGGCTCGGCCGCAATCAGTTCGTCCACGCGCTTCGCGGCGTTCGGATCGCCTTTGCGCATCGCCAGATCGACCAGCCCAATCCGCGCCGGAAAATACTTCGGATCGACGCGCAGCGCTGCCGCGTAGGCTTTTTCCGCCGCCGCCGTGTCGCCGAGACTCAAGCGAGCCGCGCCCAAATTCGAATGCGCCGCCGCCGATTCCGAACGCAGCGCCAGCGCCGCCTCCAGCAGCGGGAGGGCCTCTGAAGGGCGCAGGTCTTCGATATAAGATCCGCCCAGATTGATCAGTAACAATGCCAGAACGTCGCGCCGCTTCGCGTTGCCGAGCACATAACCGGAACGCAGATCGTCCGCGCTCAGCTTGAATTCTTTTTGATAATATGCGTCGGCGTGTTCGACGCCTTTTTCCGCCGGATCGAAATTTCGCCGCGTCGCGCCATCGTCGAAGCGCACCAGCATGTGCCCGGAATCCGACGACCGGCTCGGCACCGGAACGCCGAAGAGTTTCAATCCGCCGGTGCCGGATTCTTCCGCCAAAGACAGGCATAGCACGGAAAGCCCCAGGCAATTGCCGCGCTTGTTACGCAACACGTCAGTCAACAAAAACGCCGCCGAATCGTCTTTCTCCGGCAACCCGAATTGTTCTTTAGTAAAAAGGAATTGAGCAAGCGCGTCGGCCTGCTGCCGAATGGATGTTTTGCCCGTGAGCTCCGATTTCAAATCGGCCGCGAGATTCTTGAACGCCTTGCGTTCGGCGTCGAGATCGAGTTCGGGATGCGCCTGTTTGCAAATCAAAAGCGCTCCATCGAACAAGCGCATTTGAGCTTCCGGCCGCTTCAAATAATCCAGCAATTCGCGCGACAGCCGCGGCGGAGCCTCCGCAGACCCGGCCACCCACATCGCCAATCCAAGAATAAGCAGGGCTGGAATTCGCATATTCATTAGACGCGCCGAATCGGCGCATTGCTGCCAAGCGAACGGAGCGTTCGATGGTTCAAGCCAGGCCCGTCTGTTCGTCGAGCAGGTCGCGCAGCTTTTGCAAACCGCCGTACACCAGTCCAAAGACCGTCAATCCGCCTTCCGGAATCCGGTACAGGTCGCGCCGCCAATGCGCGGCGTAAGGCCAGTCGAGATAAAACGTGCCGATCGCGCGGTTGAGCGCTTTGCGATCGAGCGCCGGGCCCGCGCGCAATTGCAGCAGCAAATTCCCGCTCGCGATCAGATTTTTGACGCGTTCGTTGCCCCTGTATTTTGCGATGAGATGATCGAGCAGCGCTTCGGTCAGCCGCCCCACGCCGTGAGCCGCCGCGTAAATATCCTCTGCCTTGAAGCCCGTCGTGCCCGGATCGAACGCGACGAGAGCCTGCATCAGCTTCGTGCCGCGCGCCGGATCGCCCAGGA
The DNA here is from genome assembly GCA_038227045.1 of Planctomycetota bacterium. GTDB lineage: Bacteria > Planctomycetota > SZUA-567 > H5-PLA8 > H5-PLA8 > JANXLS01. Next base: position 141,171 of record JBBRQD010000004.1, on the reverse strand, counting down.
AATCGCCGAGACGGTTCTGGTCAGTTCCGAGCAAGGCTAGCTGAGCTAGGATATCCGCGTTGGATTGTTGAGTGTCGTTCATCAATGATTTACGAATTCAAGAAAAGAGGTTATGCAGTCGCGTATAGCGGTTTGTATTTGGGCCGGGGAATGGGCTTGCCTTCTTCGCGTGCGACTTCGAGCCAGAGTTTTTTAGCAATTTGAACTTCGCGCAAGGCTTCTTCGGGCGTTTCGCCAAACGCGGAACACATCTGCAGATCGGGAATATCGGCGATATAACCGCCGTCCTCTGCGCTGAAAAAAATATTGATGTGATAGTCTTTGTCCATTATTCGTTTTCCTTAACCACCTTCATATCATAAAGCTTGAGAATACGCAAGAATTGGCTGATCTGATATGGCTTTGCTTTCCCATTGATACATTGGACGTTCACCAAGTCGGGGATGCCTTCTTTGGAAAAAACGTGATGGCTGCCGGAAACCCGTTTCAATTTAAATCCAACCAATTCAATGCAATGAACAAAATCATCGAACGAGACGTTGTTTCGAGATTGAATTAGCTTTTGAAGTAACTTATTGGCTTTCATTTCAGTTCCTCATTCGTACCGGTCATCGAGAGTTTTTGAAAAAGAGTTTCCGCCACGTCCCCCAATTTCTGCGGCGTAAAATTCTCCAGAACGCGGGCTCGGCCTTCGCGCGCAAAGCGCTCCCGCAAGTCCGCGTCTTTCAAACAGCGCACGATCGCCGCCGCGATGCCGGCTTCGTCGCGCGGCTTGGCGAGAAATCCAGTCTTTCCGTCGAGCACCAGATCGCTCACACCGCCCACGTCCGTCGCGACGCACGCGCGCCCCGCCGTATAGGCTTCAAGCAGCGCGATGCCGAAGGATTCGCCGGCCACTGGAGCAAGCACCGCGAGGTCCGCTTCGTTGTACAGCATTGGCACGTCGTTGCGAAAGCCGAGCAGATGAACGTGGTTTTGTAGCGCAAGTTCGTCGATGATTTTTTTCAATGGCGGCTGTTCGCCCAGTCCCGCGATGGCGAGCTTCGCGTTCGGCAATTCGTCGGCCACGCGCCGCCACGCGCGGATCAGCGTATCGTGTCCTTTTTCGGCAGCGAGCCGCCCGACGCTCACCGTCAGCGTCCCGCCGGGCGCAACGTTCAACTCGCTCCGCAACTTTTCGCCGCGCGGCAATTCGGCGGCGGCGATGAACGGATCGAGTTTCGATGTCGGCGGAAAGACGGTCACGCCGCTTGCCGCCACGAGTCCGCTGCCGGTGAGAATCGGCGTGATCGCCGCGGAACTGACGACGACGTGGTCGATCAGCGAACGATACAGCCAGCGGTTGAATACGTGATTGGCGACCTCAAAACTATTGTGCCGCCAGCGGACCAGCCGCGCGCCGCGAAAACTTGTCCAGCGCGCCAGGCCGCACGCCCACGTGTCCTGCGAGCCATTCGTGAGAATGAGCTGCGGTTTGAATGCGCGCCAAAATTTCTTCAGCCGCCGCTGGTCACGCCAGAACGACAGAGGACGAAAGCCGCGCTGGAGCTCCAGTTCGTCGAACGTCTTCAATCCGGCTTTCGCTGCGCGCAGCATCAGCTCTGAATCTTTCACGCCGGCGACGACGATGTCGTGTCCCCGCCCTGCCAATTCTTCGGCCAGAAAAAGCAGCGCGGTCGATTGACCGCCCCAGTGGCGGTGCATGTTGACGAAAAATAATCGCATACTCGCCGTAATCCTATTTCTTGGCGTCATCAATAATCTGAAACAATTTCGCGCCGTATTGTTCCTCTGAAAACTGTTCGACGATCCATTCGCGCGCGGCTTCTCCAAACTTTCGATAGGCAGGCCATGTCGCTGCAAGTTCGGTCAGCTTTTCGGCGAGCGTGGCGACATCGCCCGGCGGCAGTAACAACCCCGATTTTTGATCCTCGATCAAATCCGGCAACACGCCCACGCGCGACGCGAGCACCGGCAGCCCCGACGCACAGGCTTCCAATCCCGCGCGGCTCGAACCTTCCGATCCGAGCGACGGCAGAATATACGCATCGAGCGCATGATACACGCTGCGCATGTCGTCGATGTATCCCGGAATCAAATCAGTGCGCTCGCGAATACCCAGTTCGCGGCACAATTCGTCGAGGCTTTTATAGGAACCTGGCCCCCGGCGCGATTCGTCCGCGAAGATGGCCAGTCGAATGCTCTTCCCAGTCGATGCGGAATTCGGAAATGCTTTCGCGAACGCGCGCACGAGAATCTCGTGCCCTTTTACAGGCGATGGCCGCCCCGCTGTGCCGACCAGTACGGCATCGGGATCGAGGTTCCATTTGGCGCGCGCGGCGCGGCGTTGCTCCGGCGTGGCTGGCGCGAAATTTTTGGAATCGATTCCTTCGAGCAGCACGTGCACGCGGTCCATCTTGAATCCGGGCAGCGCGCGAAATTGTTCGGCGATCATGCTTGCCGAGCAGATCACCGCGTCCATGCAATTGTGCAGCCAGCGGTTGAAGCCAGACGGCTTGATCGGAAAAACCACGCCGCGCAACCGAATAAGGGCGACTCGGCGGCCGAGCGATTTCAGGACGAACGCGGCCAACCATTGTTCGGGGCTTTTTTGAACGATCACGGCGTCGGTCTTGTTGCGAATGAGGAAACGCCGCAGTCTTAAAAAATCGCGCGCGAAACTCAGCGGCCGAAAGCCGCGCCGCAATTCGAGCGAGTTGTCGACCGCGACGCCTTCTTTTTCGCCGCGCGCTTTCCAATAGTTGCCGGGCGCGAAGAGCGTGGGTGCCGCGCCGCGCTCGCGCAGGATGCGCGCATTGTGAAAAAGCGTTGCGGCAGAACCGCCGTTTCCGGCGATGGCAGTCAGGAGAACGATATTCATGGAGAAGGAAAGGTAGCGGCAGAAGGGGCGATTCGCAATGTAAAGTGAATTTGGCATTCAGAATTTAAGAGCAACCGAACAAAACCCACGCATCGATTTTTCGGCGGGACAGGCCCGGCTGCTTCGTTGCATCGAAACGACGTATCTTCTCAATACGTCTTTTTCGCTGCGCCTCGCAACCGAACCTGTCGCGCTCGAAATCTCGGCACGCGGGTTTTGTCCGGTTGCTCTAACGCAGATGGACGCGGATAAACGCAGATGAATTGAATTATGGAAAATGTAGAGTAGGCTTTCGTTTCGTCCTCATCGCATTCGAGATCTCAAAAATGATGTCGCCGCGTCCATTTCTTTCAGCACTCTTTGTGCTGCCCCTTCTTTGCAATTCACCACTTCTCTCCGCGGAGGCTCCTAAAAAGGAGACCGGCCTTGAGACGCGCGTGCCGTGGACGGCGTCGCATGTCAAAGGCACGCCCGAACCGCCCGATCCCTACACGCTCGTGCGCGCGTTTCCGCATCTGCATTTCGACCGCTCGCTTGACATGCAGCCGCAGCCTGGCACCCACAAGCTCTTTGTATGCGAGGAATCCGGGATGATTTATTCCATCGACGACGACGAGAAATGCGATCGCGCCGAACCGTTTCTCGACCTGCGCCGCAAGGACGACCGCTATTTGCCCTGGGACCAGCATCGCCGTCTCTGGAGCATCACGTTTCATCCGAAGTATCAACAGAACGGCTACGTGTACGCGAGTTACATGGATCAGACTCCCGCGCCGCACCGCTGCCGCATTTCGCGCTTTCAAGTCGACATGAAGTATCCGCAGAATCCGCCGAAATGCGATCCCGACACGGAGACGATCTTGTTCGAATGGGTCAGTTCCGTGGACCATCACGGCGGGTGTTTGAAATTCGGCCCCGACGGCATGCTGTACTGCTCCGCCGGCGACGGCGCGGCGCTCGGGGACGGGCACATCAGCGGGCAGGATATTTCGGACATCAACGCGTCGGTAATTCGCATTGACGTGGATCACCCGAAGGCCGGCTGGATGTACTCGATTCCGAAAGACAATCCATTTGTCGAGATGCCTGGCGCGCGCGGCGAAGTATACGCGTTTGGATTGCGCAACGTCTGGAAGATGAGCTTCGATCGCGCCACCGGCGACCTGTGGGGTGGCGATGTGGGGCAGGATCTGTGGGACATGATTTATCGTATCGAAAAAGGCGGAAACTATGGCTGGTCGATCCGCGAGGGCACCCACCCTTTTCGCCCGGAACGGCCCAAAGGACCGGGTCCGATCCTCGACCCCGTCGTCGAGCACGATCATTCCGAAGCCCGTTCGCTGACGGGCGGTTTCGTCTATCGCGGAACACTGCACAAAGAACTGATCGGAAAATATATTTATGGCGATTATTGCACGGGAAAATTGTGGAGCGTGCTGTTCGACCGCGAGAAAAAGAAAGTCCTCGAACACCGCGAGCTCGCGTACACGCCCGTGCATATCACCGGATTTTGCGAACAGAATGACGGCGAACTGCTCATCGTCGATTACCAGGGCCAGCTTTACAAGCTCGAAGCCGTCGCGCCGTTGGATGCGCTAACTGTCGCGGCGTTTCCGCGGCTGCTCAGCCAGACGGGCATCTTCGAATCCACTCGCGAAAACAAAATCGCGGCGGGCGTCATTCCATATACGGTGAATTCGCCGCTGTGGTCGGACGGCGCGGTCAAAGAGCGCTTTCTCGCTCTGCCGAACAACCAGAAGATGGACTACAACCCCGACGGCACGTGGGGTTTTTCCGACGGCGCGGTGCTGGTCAAAACGTTTGCGATGGAGATGGAAAAAGGAGCTCCGGCGAGCGTCAAGCGGCTGGAGACGCGCCTGCTGCATTACGAACAGGATCACTGGCGCGGCTACACGTATATCTGGAACGACGATCAGACCGATGCGAAATTGCTGGAAGGAAAAGCGGGACTCGACAAGAAACTGGAGATCAAGGATGCTTCGGCGCCCGGCGGAAAGCGCGAGCAGGTCTGGCATTTCCCGGGACGTTCCGAATGCACGCTCTGCCACACGATGCCGGTGAATTACGTACTGGGGCTGAACACCGCGCAGATGAACAAAGATCAAAACTACAACGGCGTCGCCGCCAATCAGATCGCCACGCTGGAACGCATCGGCATGTTCAAGAGGCCGGTGGCGTCGTATTACAAAAAGGACGAAGCGACGGGCCTGATCAGGAAATGGAACAAGCTGGCCGATCCGCACGATGCCGACGCGCCGCTCGACGGTCGCGCGCGCGCATATTTGCAGGCCAATTGCGCGCATTGCCACATGAAGTGGGGCGGCGGTAATGCGGATTTCGAATTGCAATGGTGGATGGCGATCACCCTGACGAAGACGTTCGACGTCAAACCGGCGCACGGCGAGTGGGGCTTGACCGATCCGCGCCTGATCGCACCCGGCGATCCAAGCCGCTCGTTGATGTCGCACCGCATGAAATTGCTGAACGAAGGACGCATGCCGCGCCTGGCCAGCACGGTGGTGGACGGGGATGGCGTCAAGCTGATCGAAGAGTGGATTTCGAAGATGAAATAGGATAAGCTTGAATCAACCTATGACCATCACCGAAGCCATTCCGCATCGGCCGCCTTTTCTGCTCGTCGATGAAATCGTGGCCGTTGAAAAAACATCGATTCGCACGCGCCGCCGCGCCGACCCGGAGGATCCCGTTTTCAAAGGTCATTTTCCCGGCAATCCAATCCTGCCCGGTGTGCTCGTCTGCGAATCGATTTTTCAGAGCGCGGCGATTTTGATGGCCCATATTTATCAGGACTCGATGGAAAACAGCGTGCCGTTCCTGACTCGCGTCTCCAATGCGAAATTCAAGAATCCCGTCCGGCCGGGCGATGTGTGCGAAATTGAGGTCCATTTTAAAGAACGGTTGATCAACGCCTGCTTTTTTGCCGGCGTCGCAAAGGTCAATGGCAAAACGGCGGTCAGCATTGACTTCGCCTGCGCGGTCGTGGCTTTGGATTCTTTAACATGAGCTTCCTGAATCTGGAGAATAAAAAGTACGTTGTCTTCGGCGTCGCGAACCGCAAGAGCGTCGCGTACCACATTGCCGAAACCATCGAGCGCGAGGGCGGCGACGCGATCTTTGTCGTCCGGTCCGACGCGCGCCGCGAGCAGCTCGGGAAGTTCCTGCCGGGCGCGGAGATTTATGTCTGCGACGTGGAATTCGACGACCAAATCGCGCGCGTCGCGGCGGAGATTTCGGCGAAACATCCGCTGATTCACGGTCTCGTGCACTCGATCGCGTTCGCCAATTACGCGGACGGTTTCAAACCTTTTCACGAAACCAAACGCGCGGATTTTTTGCAGGCGGTGAGCATTTCGTGCTACTCGCTGATGGCGATCGCCAATGCATTCAAGTGCAGCCTCGACAAGAACGCGTCGGTCGTAACCGTCTCGATTTCGACCACGCGCATGGCCGCGGAAAATTACGGCTACATGGCGCCGGTCAAAGCGGCGCTCGATTCGTCGCTCTGTTTTCTGGCGAAGTCCTTCAGCGCGTTTTCAAACGTGCGCTTCAACGCGGTCTGTCCGGGCCTGTTGAAAACGTCCGCGTCCGCCGGCATTCCCGGCTACATCGACAGTTATTTGTTCGCCGAACAAACGACGCTGCGCAAAAAAGCGCTGACGACGCAGGAGGCCGCCAACGCCGCTGTCTTTTTGTTGAGCGACCGAAGCAGCGGCATCAATGCCCAGGGCCTGATCCTCGACGCGGGCATGTCCGTCAACTATTTCGATAAGGACATGGTCAAAAAAGCCATGCGGATTTAACCGCGAGCGAACAAATTCTTTTTAACCGCGAAGATCGGCGTTATCCGCGGTTAATAAGTATTGCTGTTTCCGTTCGCGGGGATTCGCGGTCAAAGCAGAGTTTGTGTTTGTGTCTGCGATTGCGTTTGTGGTGGCGATGAAGTTTTCTCGGCTTTCAGCGAGAAGAATGTTTCGTGAATGGCGTCGCCGATGACATTGAGCCGGGTTTGGAATGAATCCAGGTAGAGGTGCAGTTCGCTCTTGAGGATTTCATTGAGGTCGGAGTAGGCGATTTCCGCGCACAGGCGGCCGAGTTCTTTTTCGGCGGCACCCTTATACGAGCCGCGCGGCGTGCCCGTCACCGCGTGCAGCGCCTCGTCGGCGCTGTTGAGGCAATACAGCGCCGAGCGCGGGAACTCGCGGTCGGTGAGCAGAAATTCGACCACTTCTTCCGAACATATTTTACGGTGCTTCTTGCGGTACATTTCCAGCGCGCTGGCCGATTTCAATACCGCCGACCATTGCATCACATCCTGCGATGCGTCCTGTGGCGCGGTCGTGTTCAGCGTTTTCAACAAATAATATTTTACGTCCAGCAAACGCGTGGTTTTGTCCGTCCGTTCCATCAGCCGGCCGATGCGGCAGAAATTCCACGCTTCGCCGTGCGAAAGAGTCAGGTCGGTAATGCCCACGAACGACTGGCTGGACTGCTTCACCTGGCTGAAGAAATCGTACGGCGACTCGGTCGCGCGGTGGACGGCGTGCGCATCGTTCATCATCAGGTAGAACGAATTCATCTGCTCCCACATATCCGACGTGATCACGTCGCGGATCGTGCGGGCGGTCTCGCGCGCCGCGCGCACGCAGGAGAGAATCGAGTTTGTATTCTCGAGATCGAAGGTCAGAAAATGCACGACTTTTTCGCGCGTGGGCGATTCGTAGCGCTTCTCAAAATCCTCGTGGTCGCCCGTGGTATAAACCAGCGGAGTCCACTCCTCGCCTTGCCCGGTCGAGCCGTCCAGAATCATGTGGAAATTGACATCGATAAAGCGCGCCACATTTTCCGCACGCTCGACATAGCGGCTCATCCAATAAAGCGCATCGGCGACTCGGCTCAACATTATTCGCGGACCCTTTTCGTTTCAAAAACTTTTTTTAACCGCGAGAGGACGCAGAGGTGCGCGGAGGAGATGAGGAAAGATGAAGAGGAGGAAGTGAAATGGATGATTTCTCTTCTAATCGTTTTCCATTTTTTCCCCTCTTTTTCTCCATTCCTCCTCAGCGTGCCCTCTTGCGAACCTCTGCGTTCTCTCGCGGTTAAATCTTCCTTACGCCGACAGCACCCACGTGTCTTTGCTCCCGCCGCCCTGAGAGGAATTGACGACCAGTGAGCCTTTCTTCAAAGCCACGCGCGTCAATCCGCCCGGCAGCACGTAGATGCTCTTACCATAAATGATGTACGGACGCAAATCGACGTGCCGCCCTTCAACCTGGTCGTCCACCACGACCGGGACGCGCGACAACGCCAGCGTGGGTTGCGCGATGTAGTTGCGCGGATTGGCGCTGACCTTCTCGGCAAATTCCAGGCGCATTTCGGCGGTCGAATGCGGCCCCACGAGCATCCCGTAACCGCCGGATTCGTTTGCCGCTTTAACGACCAGTTTATCCAGGTTCTCCAGAACGTATTGGCGATCCTTCTCTTCCCAGCAGAGATAGGTCGGCACGTTAGGAATGAGGGCTTCTTCGCCGAGATAAAACTTGATGATCTTCGGCACGTAGGCGTAGATGACTTTGTCGTCCGCCACGCCCGTTCCCGGCGCGTTCACCAGCGCCACGCGGCCGGCTTTGTAGACGTCGACCAGTCCGGGAATTCCCAACACCGAGTCCGGGCGGAAGACCTGCGGATCGAGGAAATCGTCGTCGATGCGGCGGTACAGCACGTCCACGCGTTCGAAGCCGCTGGTCGTGCGCATCACCAGGAATCCATCGACAATGGCCAGATCGCGGCCTTCGACCAGCTCGATGCCCATCTGTTGCGCGAGAAACGCGTGTTCGAAATACGCGGAGTTGTAGATGCCGGGCGTCAGCAGCGCCACCTTGGGACGGCTGATCGCATCGGGCGCGAGATAATGCAACGCATCCAGCAACTGGCTCGGATACGCTTCGACGGGGCGCACGTGCGATTGTTCGAAGACCTGCGGAAAAGTGCGTTTCATCACCTCGCGGTTTTCGAGCACGTAGGAAACGCCGGACGGGCAGCGTAGATTGTCTTCGAGCACGTAAATCTGTCCGTTGCCGTCGCGCACCAGATCCGTGCCGGTGATGTGGCACCAGATGCCGCGCGGCGGGTTGAGGCCCACGCACGCCTGGCGAAAGGATTTCGCGGAGAGCACGACATGCTCCGGAATCACGCCCTCTTTCAAGATGCGCTGCTTGTGATAAATGTCGTCGATGAACAGATTCAACGCCGTGATGCGTTGTTTCAAACCGCGTTCGATCCAATCCCATTCTTTCGCTTCCACGACACGCGGAAGGAGATCGAACGGAAAAATCTTTTCGGTGCCTTTGCCGTCACTGTAGACATTGAAAGTGATACCCATCCGCATGAAAGCGTTTTCGGCGGCTTTCTGGCGGCGGACGATTTCGGCCATGGGCAGGGTCGACAGTTTTTGCACCAGTAATTCTGCGCAGGGACGTGCGCGTGCGCCGGTTGCGCCTCCGGCTCCGGCACCGCCGGTGTCGAAAAGTTCGTCGAAAAAGCCTTCAGTGTCGTATTTGGAAAAATCCATGTGCACGCACTCCTGACTGCCGCAACGCTCAGTTCAGACGATGTATCAATTAGCCCAATGAGCAAATAGCAAGCCAGCAGATCAACCAGCGAAGGGGCGATACTAACCGCAAGGGAACGACAAAACGATCAAATAAATAACAGTTTGATCATTAACCAGCACTTTAGGGCTTCGGTTCATTGTTGCAGACAATTCTCGAAAAACGCAGGCACCGTTCTTTTAAAGCCCCAGATTTTCGCGCGCGAAAGTCAGGCATTTTTTGATTTGTTCTTCTTCGAATGCCAGTTGATCTTCCATTGGCAACTGCGTTGGCCGGGGCAGCGGCGTGGCGCTTTTTCGCTTTCGCACCATGGCCAGCGTATCCGCCAACTGCGCGCCGGGGAGCGTTTCGAATGTGGCCCAATATTTCTTCGTCAAGACCGGCACTTTCAGCGGATCGCGGGCGGGCATTTCGAGGTTGAACTGCGCGCTCGGGTTGGCTCGGCGGCAGGTGTCGACGATGCGTTTGAGGTCGAGGATGCCCGTTCCAAGGACCACTTCGGAGAGCAGGAAACCGTCGTCGTATTCCTGCACCGCCATGTCCTTCAGATGCAGCGTGAATGTGTGCGGCGCGAGCAACTCGGTCGTGGTTTCGGGGTCTTCGAGCAGCGCGATGTTGTTGCCGGTGTCGAAGGTCACGCCGACGTTTTCGCTTCCGAGGCGTTTGAGAAACTCGACGAGTTCTTCCGCGCGCACGTCCTTGTGATTTTCGATCGCCAGTTTGATGCGCTGTTTCGCGGCGATGGGTTCCGCGCGTTTCAACGCCGCCCAGGAATCTTCTTTGAACTTTTTGAATGCCTCGACGGATTCGAAGAATTCATAGCGCCGCGAGCCGGTAAAGAAAGAGCGGATCAATGTCACGCCCGCCTCTTTGGCGATCTCGATCTGAGTATTGAAGTCGGCAACGGCCGCGTCGGTCTTCGGCAGGCTCATCGATCCTTCAATATACATGCCGAAGTTTTCGCACTTATCGCGGAGCTTGGCTGCGAATTCTTTGGTCCAGCCGCCCACGCTTGTTTGCAGGCCACCGTAGCCCAGCGTGTGAAGATGCTCCAGCATCTCCAGCGCGTTGGCAAAGCGCGGATGCGTTTCGCTTTTGTTTTCTTTGCGCATGCGAACGATGTACGAAAAATCGGCGAGGCCGAGGCGCTTTTTGGCGTCGTCGGCGAACGCGGAGGACGCACCGCCGAGGGCTGCCGCGGCGATGCCACCAAGGACTGCGCGGCGCGATAGTTCGGGAGAGGCGTTCATGATTTCAATCTCCAAGCGGCGTTTCGAACACTTCGCGATACAGTCCGTTCAGCATGACGTGGCGCGCGTCGAGATTCGCTTTTACTCCGGCGCGAATGCGCACTTGCACTTCGAAATCGCCAGCGTGGCGCATCAAGGCTTCACGCATCAGCCGCGAATGTTCTTCGTCGATTCCAATGTGGCTGACGAACAGTTCGAGGTCGTCTTCGACGAGCCCGGGGACGGTTCGCAGACCTTTCAAAAAGTCGCTGTACAATTTCGGAATGGGCCATTCGGAGGCGATGCCCACGGCGGCGGCTGCGGCGAGCCAATCGCCGGTTTGACTGAGCCGCATCATGGCGTCGATGTACAAAACCAACTCCGGAAAACCCGGATCGAGACGCCATTCCGCTTCGGGAACGTGCAACGCTTTCAGGAATTTGCGGTAGACGGCGGGATGCGTGCGGCGGAAATCGCCGTTACCGTATTCGTCGTGGAGAATCTGCGACAGCACGAACTGAATGCGTTCGTCCGGACAAATTCCCAGCGCGTTGGCCTGGTAAAGCCGAGTGCGAAAAATGTGCGGATAATACAGAGACGCAAATTTGCGCGCCTGTGCCCTGGACACCTCGCCGGGAGTGGAAAGACGCTGCACGAAATTGCATTTCAGAAACGGGTGCGCATGAATGTCTTGATTCAACTGCGTCATGAATTCTGCCGCGATGAGGCTCATGGAGGCGTTCTCCTTGCTAGAAAGTCAATCAAAGCGGAATTCAGGCATCGGCAGCGGCATCAGGTTTAAGCGGCGCCGCGGATAACGCAAAGCCGAATTTCGCTTGCATCGAGGCCTGGAGCGCGCACGATTGCGACGACCGACTTTTACTATGCTATCCCATGGAGGCGTTTTCGTCATGCTGCTTACGAGCACCGCGTATTCCCGTGCCGAAGTGATCGCCATTGTCGCGGTGGTTCTCATTGCGGGAACCTGCAAGTTTGTCGGCATTTATTCCATCCGCCGCCACCAATGGAAACGCGGGTTGATTTGCGCCGCGCTGTTCTTTGGGGTCGTCATTCTGCTTATTAATGTCATGAACGGCGACATCGATCTTGAAGGAAATCGCGTCTGGATCGTGCGCGAGCAGAACGGGCAATTCGTCAAGGACGAGTACCGCTTGATCGGCTCGTCGACGGTCACGCTGTCCACGGCGAAAACGATCGAGGTCAAAGCGCTTCCGAACACCTATACGGAGGGCGGCGTCACGCACCATCACAGTTCACCTCCGGGCCATGTGATCAACGACTCAAACCGTGCCTTTGCGGCGCGATGGAAATTCTACAATGGCGACGGGAAGCCCACCGTGGTCGCGCCTGGCGCACTCTATACACTTGAAGGAGAGGGCGGCGGCGGCGAACTTGTAATTTCAGCGGAGAGCAATGACGCCAATCAAGGGAAAAGTGTGGATCCTTAAGCCTGATTGTTACATCGGCAATTCCACGCGAAAAATCGTTTTTCCCGGTGCGCTTTCGAAGCCGATGGTTCCGCCGTGTTCTTCGGCGATTTGTTTGGCGATGGTCAGCCCCATTCCGCCGCCTCCGGGTTTTGTCGAGGCGAACAGTTCGAAGATTTTGCCGCGAATTTCCGGCGCGATGCCCGGCCCGGAATCCTGCACTTCCAAGACAGCGCTCCGCCCTTCCCCCTTAACGGGCGCATTCCAACGCGTTCGCACCACGAGTTCGCCGTCGCGCACGATCGCCTGCATGGCGTTTAGAATCAAATTCACCAGCAACTGCCGCAGCTTATCCCGATCCACGGGAAGATCGCAGGGCAGCGTGGCGTCGGCGTCAAGCGTGCCGCGCACTTTCGCGTGAGTCAATTGCCGTTCCAGAAAGTGCAGCGTCTCGGCGGCCAGCGCGTTCAGATCACAGGGCGTTTTTTGCGGCGGGCGCGGCCGCGCGAAGGTCAGCAGCTCTTCGACCGCCAGGCTGAGCCGGTCGATTTCATTGAGGATAATGCGATAGGCTTCCTGAGTGTTCAGGCCAGAATGCGAAGCGCCAGATGCCGGATTTTCGGACGCGGATTGGAGCATTTCGACGGTCATGCGCAGGCTGGTCAGCGGGTTGCGGATTTCGTGGGCGACGCAGGCCGCCAGCTTGCCGGTGGCGGCGAGCCGTTCGGCTTTGAGGACCTCGGCCTGCGAGCGGCGGAGGCTTTCGATCATGCTGCGAAACGCGCGCGTCAGTTCGCCGATTTCGCCGCCGCCGTCGCTTTGCAGTCCGGCGTCTTCAGCGCCCACTTCGGCCGACGGCGTGGCGCTCAGGCCCGCGGTTGTGACGCGCTTGGCGGCGGCCGCCAGTCTGCGCACGGGGCGGGAAATCCAATGCGCCAGCGCCAAGCCCAGCCCGGCTGCCAGCGCCAAGCCTGCCGCGCCCAGACCCACGATGCGCCAAAGCGCGTTATTCTTTGCCTGCTCGATTTCGGAATAAGGGTGCAGCAGAAAAAAACGGCGCGGCGCTGCGCTGGAACCCCGCACCATCCGCGCCGTGGCCAATAGCAGGAAATCCTGTCCGGCAAGTCGCACGCGGTGGCGGCGGATGTCGTCGGCGGGCGGTTCGAGTTCCGGGTGCGCCGACAGCTCGGCGAGAAACGCATCGGTCAGCGCGCGGCCGTTCGAACCGGGCTCGTTGACCGCCAGCGTGGTGAGCGGACTGGCACCGTTTTGCAGCACGACGAATTCGCTGGTTCCGCCGGTCCTTTTCGAATCCGTCGCGGGGCTTGAGCGGTCGCGGACCTGACGCAGGGATTCTTCGCCCAGCGGCCAGCCTGGAAACGCGGCGACCTCCAGCACGAAGCGCTGTTCGTTCTCGACGCGCGTTTCGACTTCGGACAAAATTTCGCGCGCCAAAATCCAGCCCAATGCCAGCAGCAGCGCGGCAAAGAGCGCCACGAAGGGGAGGGTGATTTGGGCTGCCAGGCTATGTTTCAAAATACAAAGTTTCAGGGTTCAGGTTCGATTTCAAGGATTGAAACCTGAACCCATTTGAAATCCTACTTCCAAAGTTGTTTCCACCAGCTTTTCTTGTCGGCCTTGGACGCGTCGAGGGGTTTGCGGGCGGGCAGTGGATAGGCGGACGGCGAGCGGTGGAGCTGGACTTCGACGCGATGACGGATGTATTCGTCGGGGTGCGCGCGAGCGATTTTGACGACTTTTTGGATGAGTTCCAGAACGGGCGCGTTGGCCGTGAACTCGTCGAGGTCCGCGTAAGTGATGATGCTGCGGCGCAGATCGAGATCGGGGTTGGCGATAAATGTGTTGAGGTACAATGTGCGGCGGTAGTCCTCGAGCGCAATCAATTCATTCAAGGGCTTTTGCTTGCCCCACTCGCCGACTGTTTTGCGCCCACTTGCCCAGTGCAGCGCGTTGACTGCGCCGGCCTTTTCGTAGTTCGTGCCCTTCTCGAGGAAATCGATCAGTCTTTGAAAGACGCGCTTGGCGCCGAACGCCTTAACGCAGGGTTCCACGAATGACTGTGTGAGCAACGGATTGGTTTCGTAAACGGCCGCGCGGACCATCGGTTCGTAGAGCGCTTCGGGCATCGCCTCGGCTTCGACGAACAAGGCGGCGGTGAACAGCTTGCGCAGTTCATCGCCTAAGGACGCCGTCAGCCAGCGCATGTTCCCGTCGTCGACGCTGAGAATGGTGGTCGCGGCCTCAACTACAACCGCATGCGCTTGTGCAGGATTGCTGGTACGCGTGGCCTGCCATTCGGCGAAAATGCGTTCGAGATTCATAACGGCTCCGATGCAATTCTTATCTTCCTACGTATAGAATACGCCTTATAGTGGTTTTGTACGAACAGAAAAAGTGAATAACACGGCCTCAGAGAAGGAGAGACTGCAGTCCGCAACTTCGTCTCGAATCCCGCGTCAAAAATAGCGGCGGGAAAATTTCTTTTTGGCAATTTTTATTAAAGGTTTTGGGATTTACGCTTCTCACTGGATTGATTGGCGCTATAGTGTGGTCAAGTGTTCTGTGTAAACAACTTTTTTGGAGGAGGGGAAGACATGCGCAAATTGGTACTTTCAGCAATGGCTTTGGCCATGACGGTCGCGTTCGTGGGTTGCGGCGAAACAGCACCGCCGGCCAAGCCGTCCACACCTGCGGCTTCGGCGGCGCCGGCAATGACGGATACGAAGAAGCCCGACGCGAAGTAGTTCTTTGACGTTCGCATTAAGGAAAAGGGGAGGAGCGCTTGCTCTTTCCCCTTTTTTTTTTGCCGCGAGCCGATTTTTAGGCGTAGATTTCCGGCGGTGCCGGGCAACGTCAAAGCACCGCCTAAAATCCGGCATTATCTCCTGGCCCTCTATTCCCGGCATTATGAAACCCTATTATTCGGTACTTCCCCAACTTACGCCGCGATCCGAGCGCATGTCTGTCGTTTGCCTGAAGAAGGGCAGCGCCAAACCGCTGCATGGCGGGCATCCGTGGGTGTTCGCGGACGCCATCGCTCGCGTTGACGGACCCAAACCCAGCGCGGGCGACGAAGTGCGCGTGATTGACGAGCGGGACACGTGCCTGGGGCGCGGATTCTATTCGCCCGGTTCGGCCATCGCCGTGCGTATTTTTTCCCGCGACGACGCGCCTATAGCAGATAAATTGCTGGAGACGCGCATTGACGAGGCGATCGCGCTGCGCCGCGGCGTGCTGGGGCTGGGATCGCGTGGCAATGGCACTTCCGCCTCTGAACATACGGCGGATGGATCGACAACGGCGTATAGGTTGATCAATTCGGAAGGGGATGGGCTGCCCGGATTGATCGTGGATGTCTACGGCGATTGGCTGGCCATTCAATCCGGCACGGCGGGAATCGAACGCCGCCTCGACACGATCCTCGACGTGCTTGAAGACCGCCTCAAGCCCAAAGGCATTCTCGACCGCGGGGACGCGCGGGCGCGATTGATTGAAAAACTCGAACCGCCCAAAGTCGGAACCCTGCGCGGAGGCATGCCCGAAGGCGTCGAATTCGCATGGGTTCACGGTCTGGAACACGCCTTCGATCTGCGCGCCGGACATGGCCAGAAGACGGGGTTGTATCTGGATCAACGCCAGAATCGCCGCCGCTTCGCCGAATTTGCGCGCGGGCGCGACGTGCTGGATGTCTTCTGTTACGCTGGCGGTTTCACGCTGAACGCGGCGCGAGGCGGCGCCAAAAGCCTGACGCTGGTCGATTCCAGCGAGGAAGCGCTCGCCTTGGCCAAATCCAATCTCGACCGCAACGGCATCGACGACGCCGATCTGTATCAAGCGGAATGGCCCGAGGCCTTCAAGATGTTGCGCGACGCCGGCCGGCAATTCGGCTTGATCGTCGTCGATCCGCCGAAATTCGCGCGCAGCAGGGAAAATGTGACGAACGCGCTGTCAGGATACCGCGACCTGAACGCTCAAGCCGTGCGGCTGCTCGCGCCGGGCGGAGTGCTTTTCACGTGTTCCTGTTCCGGAAACGTGGGCGAAACGGACTTCGAACGCGCGGTGGCGTCGGGTTTGCGATCCGCAGGACGGAGGGCTTCAGTCCTGGAGCGGCGCGGTGCAGCCGACGATCACCCGGTTCCGCCGGGATTCGATCAAGGACGATATTTGAAGTGCTTGGCCATACAGGTGAATTAGGCCGGAGTATGGCGCACAAAATTGGATCAAGGGCGCGCTAACGTAGCTTGTTTTAGTTCGCCGATTCAGACGAATAAATATCAATATATGATTTTTATACAAATTGCTTAATATCATCAATTTATATTGATTAATTCCTCGCGACGTTTTTGAACTCTGTGGTATTATAATTGGTGGGAGAAGGCGTGCCATGACCGACGATATAAATAAGATTCTGGTCTGCGACGACAACGAAGACATTCTTGAAGTGGTGTCGACGATTGTTCGGAGGGCGGGATACAGCGTTGTTTCAGCGAACGGCTATCAAGAGCTGCTTCCATTGATCGATTCTGTCCGCCCGAATTTACTGATCTGCGACATTCGCATGCCGGAACGCGATGGGTTCTGGATCGCCGAGCACTTGCAGATGCACGGCATTCGGATTCCGATTATTTTTATGACGGCCTACGATTCCAATTTATACCGGACCTATGCGCCATTTGTCGGATCGGTGGGATTCGTCACCAAGCCGATCGATTCACAGGAATTGATCGCGCAGATCAAAAAAGCGCTCGATGCCAATGAAGCCCCTGTTGCGCTACCCAGCGCAATCCCCGCCAATGATTAGCACAAAACTGCGGGATTCATCCGCGTTCAATGGCGGTTTTATTTCGCCAGCTTGACCTTCACCGCCATATTGTTCGTAAACGTCGGGAACGCGAGCTTCAGCGGCTCGCCGCTCGCGATGGCGATGTCTTCGGTCTTTGCGATTTCACCTTTGTAACAGTCCCAGTATTCGATGTGATAATTGCCGGCCTGCAGCCCCGTCAAGACTTCCTTGACGCTGCTGTATTGCTGGCGCGCGGCGACCGGCGGCATCGAGCGCATCGCTTCGGAATCGTAGGCCCACGCGTAGGCTCCCGTGGGCCAGCGATACCATTGGAAGCCCATCGTGCCATCGTGGGTTCCGCCCGTCACTCCCTGCAACCCGCGGCGATCTTCTCCGGCGATGTATTTGGAAAACGCGCTGTAATACGTGTAGAGATTGCGCTGGTCGACGAAATCGAACCACCACATCAGCGGCGTGCCTGCGCCATCGGTCATCCATGTGGCCCACAGGCCGCAATGGACGTCGGAATCCAGGCAGGTCTCCGTGGCGCCGTTGAAATCCCCGCCGTATTCGGTGATCCAGAAGGGCTTCTGCGCGTACGGCGCGATGGTTTTCTGATACCACGCCTGCATGTCGCGGGCCGGCGCGACATAGCCGCCCGGCACGGTCTGGCGGTAGGCGTCGGTGACGATGTAATCGAACAACGGCCCTCCGGCTTCCATTTTATCCTTGGCGAGGATCGGGTCCACCCAGCGGTAATCCGTCGCGTAATGATTCGAAACCAAGTGATCGTAGGGATCGTACTTCTTCAACGCTTCGATCATTTCATGCACCCAACTGCGCGCCACTTCCGATTTGTGAAATGTGGGGCGAATCCGTTGCGAGCGCTTGTTCGCCGGGTCTTCGCCGACGAGATCGAATTCGCTGACGAGTTCGAAACCCATGATTGTGGGATCGGAGCCCCAGCGGGCGGCGATGTAGCGCAATTTGTTGCGATGCGAGAGCCGCGCGGTTTCATTGCTGAAGAAATCGCCCGCGTGGGGGCAGACGCCGCCGTTGGCCGATTCGGTGCGCGCGTTGTACGGATTGAGTTCCCATTCCCAGTCGCAATACGTGCTGAATTTTCCGTGGTTGTCGAGCACCAGATGGATGTGAATGCCGTGTTCGCGCGCCATCTCCAATAGAGTGTCGAGCTTCCAGGCGTGCTGCAAACTGTAGCGCCCGCGCCCGTAATAGTCGCGCCATTTGGTGGTCCATTCGATGCCCACCCACCACGAGGCCATCCAGATTTCGGCGGTGTTTTCGCCGGCCTTCTGCATCTTCGGGAAGAAGTCGGCGTACATCGGCAAACCGCGTCCGGCCGGCGCTTCGCTCTTTAAAATCTGCTGCCAGCAGCGCATGTCCACGGGCGAATGCAAATTATGGCCGATGGGGTAGAAGAATTCGCCGTTCTCGAATTCGAAAAACTGCGGATTCTGTTTCGAAACGCGCACGAAGCCTTTTTCAGACGACGGCAGCGAAACGAACGTGCGCGCGGGGACGACGACGGTGTCTTCCTTGATGCGAATCTTCAGCGTGTAGGTGTATTGGCCCTCTTCGCGCGGGGTGATGCGGACGCGCCACTCGGGGCGTCCGATGGGGGCGAGGTCGTCGCCGGAGAAGCGATCCGTGCGATCGTAATCCTGATACCAGAATCCGAAGTGTTCGATCTTTTTGTGGCTGGGCGTCTCGACTTCGCAGACGATGTCGGCTTGAGCCGGATCGAAGGGATTGTCGACCTGGCGGTTGAGTTCGAAGCGCACCGTAAAGGTCTCGAATTTCTTGACTGTCGGAGGCGCGGCGGTCTTGCCATCGGCCGTTAGAACGGCCGGCGGATCGGTGCGCAGATTGAGCACGTGCGGCGGCGGATCCTTGTATTTTTGAGCGCGATCTTCCAACGACAATGAAGCGGTGGGCTTATTGGGATCGGCAACGGCAGTTGTTGCCGGCCTGGTCGCGTTTTGCAGAAATTTATTCGCCCGCACCCAACCTTTGAAATTGTCGACCATCAAGGTTCCGGTAAACTTCTTGTCGCCATAAAATGTCAAGCCGAGCGTGCGGATTTGCGAGGCCTGATTGTCGTCCCACTGGCCCTGGTGCCCCAGCGGCGTCACGTCCGGCGAACCGCCGCGGATGTCGGCGGTGACCGTCGTCCATTCGCCCGGGATCAGCGCCGCGCGGGAGCGGGCCTGATACCACAGCCCGTCTTTGTCCTTCATGAAAAACAGGCAGCCGACGAAACCGGGGCAGTCGGGCGGCAGGTACACGTCATAGGCGATAAAGCGCACGCCGATCATGCGGTACTCGTCGGCCTGCTGCGAATTCGAGCGGAAGATCGTGGCGGGATCGGGGAAATGGACAGGCACCGCAAGCGCTTTGTGGCCCTGGCTGGCGCGCACGTCTGAAAGGCTTAGTTTTCCGGAGGTGACTTCAGGTGACGTGCCGGGCGTTTCAGTCGGACCGGGCGGGGTTTCTTCGTCGGGATTGGTCGACACCGGGCGCATGGCCCCGTGCGCCATGGCCAGCGGATTCTCTTCTTCGAGCATCCAGCCTTGCAGTCCGTCCTCCCAGTCATAAACCGGTTCGCGTTTGAATGGGAACCAGCCATTGGCCGGGTCGTTGACTTGCCGCAAACTGGCCGCTGCAATCGTGCGCGCGGCCGGCTCGGAGGAGGCGCGATTCCAGGTTTTATAAATGTCGTGGAAGAACAACGCCACGACACTTACGAACAACAGCACCGATAGCACGGCTATCGCGGCCTTGCCAGACTGAAAACGAGTCGTCACATGCATTGTCGATGAGATTCCTGTCCATACGCAAACAAAGACTATACAGATAAACCGCCCAGAAAAGGACAGGAGAAAAAAATTTGCGGGAAAACGGGGATTCGCAATGCACGTTTGTGGTAGGTGTAGGTGGCGGAGTGGGCGATATTCATCAGCAGGACGGACTGCCAGTCCGTCCCGTTTCAATTCAAAACGCAGTCCGATAACGGAGGGGCTGGCAGCCCGTCCTACTTGCGTTTAGTCGACGGGCAATGCTTTATATTTGGTTCTTGCGTGCGGTTTTACCGGGCGTTGGACGACTTCCGCGTCCGGATCGCTTTCCACGATTGCGGCGCGTTTTTTTTCAACCGGCACGCTGACGTAACGGCCACCGTCGTCGTGGACTCCGCGCGACATTTCGAGGACATGATGCTGCTCGGCTTCGAGCGCCAGGACGAGATACTCGATGGCGAGGTGCGGCATGGCCTTGTCGCCGCAGGTATAAATATCGACGGCGGCATAGCCGGTTTCAGGCCAGGTGTGTATGGAAATGTGCGACTCGGCCAAGCATAACATGCCGCTGACGCCGGTCGGCGCAAATTGATGAAAATAACCGTGGAGAACCGTGGCATTGGCGGCGGCGGCCGCGGCGTAAATCTCTTTTTTGACGCATTCCACTCCGCTCAACTTTGCAGAGGAGCAACCCGTCAACTCGCACAACAGATGCTTTCCAAGCGTTTTCATAATGCCCGCGAACCCCCATCATATTTCCCGAAGCCACGCAGCCGGCGCGGCGCTTTGAATCCTGCCCCGTGCGGCATGATTCGTGATTTCTTGAAGTCCAAAAACTGTACGCGTCGCGTGCTCAAAAATCAATACTTTAATAACCGCCCGCCGCTCAACAGGCCCACGAATTCGTGCAAATTGCAATGCGCCTTGCGCCCACTAAAATTCAAATGGCATGCGTGGAAAAATGGAAGTTTTTCTCTCTGTAAAGACACTATACTGCGCAAACCGATCCGAGCGCTCTTCAACCTAAACGTGGAACACTTTTTCATGCATGATGACAAGAATATTACAATTGCGTTTAGGCATTTTCTGCTCGCATCGACACTCGTTTTTTCGTCCCTTCAAGCTGCTCAACCGTCCGGGGAATATGTGCTCGGCGGCAAAGGCACGTTGCTGCTGACGTTTGACGGCGCGGGCAATTTCACGGGACTTGCCGCGATGCCGCTGTTCGGGATCGTGGCCATCCAAGGCAGCGCGCCGGTGGATGCCTCCGGCCATATCACTGGCGTCTTTGCGCTGCTCAATCAGCGCACGAATGCGTCGCTATTTTCCGGCCCACTCAGCGGCAACGCCACACCCGGCAATACGTCAATTACGCTCAAGCTGGCGACTCGACCGGGGCAATCCTTCAAGGGTGGCTTGCGCAGTGGCGCGGAGCCCGTTCCGGGCGGGCAGTATTTCAAAACGCTCTTGCCGACCAGTTTGCTTTTCCAATGCGATCGTTCCAGCGACCGGCAAGTGGTTGCGCTTCAAGGGGATCAGGACTTTGCGCTGGATCTGACTCAGGCCGTGGGCGGACAATTGCTGTTCAATCAACGCGGCGACGGGTATGGCGTCGTGTACGAACAGGGCGATACCAGCAATCCGCCGCGCTTTGCCGCCGCGCATTACAACCCCGCCAAGGACCAGCTCGTGCTGGCGCTCGGCACCGCGCTGATCGGCGGACGGAAAAAGGCCTTCACGTTTTTGGGCGCGGCGTCGGTTGGGAAGTACGATGGCGTGTACTTGGTCAACATCGCGGCGGGCGACTGTGCGGCTGTGCAGGTCAAAGTCACGGTCAAGTTCGGCATCGTCACCGGCAACGACGCCAGCACGGGGACGATCGCGGGAACGCTCGACGATTCCGGCAATCTGTCGTTCACGACGCAGCAGTTGGCCGTGGCCGCGGGGTGTTCGCAAAGCGGTACGCACAGCGGCACGATTTCATTCAGCGGAACGCCCAGCCTGAATCCCGTTTTTCCCACCGTGCTCGATGGCACATTTTCAGGGGCGGGCGCGTTGGGCACATTCACGTTTCAGCAGCCGACAGGCGTGACGGGCGCGACTACTCCCGGCAATATTTCGCGCGCCGAAACATGGACCGGCACGTTCATCGGCAAGCATCCGAGCAGGCTCTGTCCGGGCAGCGTGTTTGGCGAGAGCTTCACGGTGTCGCTCTCGTTTCCGTCGAGTTTGATCGCGGCGCTGCGCGGCAAGACGCAAATCCTGAGCGGCAGCGGCAGCGTGAGCGGAGCGGAAACCATCCTGACGCAAGCGCCCTTTTCCAGCACGATCTGCGCAATTACCGCGACAACACTGGGAGGCACGAGCGTGAACGTGACCTTTGCGGGCATATTCAATGGAACGAATCCATCGATCGAATTCGATTCGACGTCGGTGTTGATCGCAAACACTGTTCATTTCAACACGGGCGTCAACGCTGGAATGAATATCGGCGAAGACCGAAAAATCGTCAAGTTTCGGGAATCGTTCATGAACGCGACGCGTGTGCAGGGTGGTTGGGAGGACGGCACGTTCGTGTTGCGCAAGCAGTAGGAGAGCCGTGCCATTTTCTATTACGAATGGCTGAAAATGTGCTAGTTTAAGTCCGTTGTGTGTTGTCGGTCTTAAACTTAAGGAGCCTCAGATGAAAAAGTTTTTTGTGCTGTTTATCGTTGTCGGATTGCTGGTGGTCGGCGCGTGGTACATTGGCTGGCTGAATTTTTCCGTCAACAAAGAGAAGATGAATACTGACATTTCCATTGTTCAAGAGAAAGTCAAAGTAGATACCGAAATGGCGCAGGAAAAGGGCAAGGTCGTGTTGGAGAACGTCAAGGAAGGGGCCGGGAAGGTCTACGAAAAAGGCAAGGAAGGCGCCGAAAAACTATACGAAAAGGGCAAGGAAGGTGCCGAAAAAGCCATCGAAAGCGGCAAGGAAGTCGTAAAGGACGCGACCAAAAAGACTACAAAAGACGCCGTTACGGACGCGCCGAAAGATGCAAAGGATAAGCCGGAATAAAGAGGGCGTTAAGCGTCGAGCGAAAACGCTCCAAGTTCAAATTGATTTGCTAATCCATGTCTACAGCGGTGAGGAAGCGTTTCACATCGCTGCGGCGCAGCCATCCGACCATGCGCGGAAGCTGAGCATGCTCGATGATTTTGATGTTCTTGACGTTGTCGCCATTCTTCGGCAGCGCTTTCAATTCGGCGACATACTGAAACACCAGGTTCCAGTCCTCTCCCGGTGGAACCATGGAAAACACTTCGGCGAGCTTCATTTCTTTGGGCTCGACCTTGCCCCATTGTTTCAACACGTGCTTGGCCCAGACTTCGGGCTGTTCGCCGAATTCAAGATAATCCCATGGGAACCAGAGGTCGCCGACTTCGGGACCGCCCGGCAGTCCAGGCTTTTCGAACAAGACCACTTTTCCCTTGAACAGCGTAACGACGTTGACGCCGATGTGCGTGCCGCCAGGGGTCACGGCATTGATT
Organism: Planctomycetota bacterium; assembly: GCA_038227045.1. Lineage (GTDB taxonomy): Bacteria > Planctomycetota > SZUA-567 > H5-PLA8 > H5-PLA8 > JANXLS01. The sequence goes on along the minus strand of JBBRQD010000004.1, from coordinate 117,815 downwards.
GGACGGCCAAAAATCGCTTTGGGCATGGTGGCAAAAGCCTCGCGGAAATTACTGCCTTAAGGCGCCAAGAAACGCGCCGCAACATGTGCAGTATAGTGCTTTTCCACAATTCGTCGCTCACATTTTGCAGGTGATCACAGCATCGCCAGAAAAAAATGGCCGCGTTATCGGTACTTCAACCAACCGATAAGACCTTTGAAAAAATCGTAAATTCCGAAGATGATCGCGCCCCAGAAAATGAGTCCGCCACGTCCGCTGGACAGCGTCAGCAGCGTGACCAGGGTGCCGCCGCCCGCCCATAGAATTCCGTAAATCATGTGGCGAAAATAGGCGTCGGCCATTTCCTTGCGCAACGGGTCCGGCAGTTCGTGGGGTTCGGAATCGGTGCCCATGCCAGAATCTCCTCGTGTTAGATGCTCCAGTAAACGTGAACAGTGAAAATGAAGTGGGCATTTTACTCGTTCGACTGCGCTTCGAAAAGAGCGAAATGGAACTCGCGTTTTCGAGACTGCATCTTCGGATAATCAATGGAATTCAGCCACGGAATGGGCGGAAGCCCATCGACCGAACTCGTTTTTGATTTGATCCAAGCGCACCTTGCGTCATAATTGAAACTGGAGGAATTTGCATTATGTCCAAGTGCGTACTGGCATTTTCAGGCGGCCTCGACACTCTCGTGGCCATTGCGTGGCTGAAGGAACGGCGCAATTTCGATGTGGTGGCGCTGGCCGTGAATCTAGGGCAGGGCGAGGATCTCGAAGAGCTGGGCGAAATCGCCTTGCGGGCCGGCGCGATTTCCGCGCGCGTCGAGGATCTGCGCGAGATATTTTTCAAAGATTACATCGCCAACGCGCTTCGTGCGCTCGCTCATTACGAGCAGAATTACCTGCTGGCGTCGGCGCTTTCGCGTCCGCTCATCGCGCGCGAACTGGTCCGCGTGGCGCAGGAGGAAGGCGCGACGCACGTGGCGCATGGCTGCTCGGGAAAGGGCAACGACCAAGTGCGTTTCGAAGCGGGGATCGCCGCGCTCGCCCCGAATCTGAAGATCATCGCGCCGCTGCGCGAGTGGGAATACAAGAACCGCGAGGAGCGTATCAAGTACGCGCAATCCAAACGCCTGACGCTGCCCAAGCCCAAATCGGGCGGTCTGCGCTGCGGGTACGATTTGAATTTGTGGGGCCAGGCGATCGAATGCGGCGCGCTGGACGATGCCGCCTGTCCGCCGCCGGAAGACGCCTACACGATGTCCGTCTCGCCGCTGAAAGCGCCCAACGATCCGGCCGAAGTCGAGATCGAATTCAAGCAGGGACTGCCGGTCGGACTGAATGGAAACGCGATGAAGTCGTCGGACCTGATCGAGCAGCTCAACCAGCTCGCCGGGGCGCACGGCATCGGCCGCGCGGACATTATCGAAGACCGACTGATCGGCTTCAAGTCGCGCGAAGTCTACGAATCGCCGGCAGCGACAACGCTGTATGCGGCCAAGCGCGGGCTGGAGCAGATGACACTGTCGCGCGAATCGCTGCAAGTGCGCGATGGGTTGGCGGTGGCCTACGGGCGCTGCGTTTATAATGGGCAATGGTACAGCGAACTGCGCGAGTCGCTGGATGCATTCTTCGAGCGCCTCAACGCCAGCGTCAGCGGCAAAGTGCGCATGCGGCTCTACAAGGGCCAGGCGACGGTTACCGCGCGGTCGAGCGAATGCAGCCTATACCACACCGGCACGTCCGCCTACCGTGACCAGTTGGACAACGAAGCGGCGGAAGGATTTATTCGAGTCTGGAGCATGCCACTGGCGGCGGAAGCGAAGCGCAAGGGTAAAGGGAAGTGTTAATGGCGGCGCATCTCAAGTGAGAATCAGCTAAAGGTAGTATGCATCGAATCCAAGTATTTCGGAAATAAAATCCTCATGCGCATACTGTCCTGCGTTCTGTTGCTCGTGTCCTCATTTTTTCTATTCGCCGAAGAACCCAAGCCGCTATTCAAAGACTTCATGGGGGTCAACGGGCACACCGTTCAATTCAAACCCGAATTGTACAAGCCTGTGTGCCGGCTTGTGCGCGATTACCATCCGGTCGAATGGGACTTGGGGAACGATACTTCTTTTAAGACAGTTTTTCCCGAGGCCCGCAACCGCGTCAATTGGAACCAGGTCTATGGCTCGTGGAAAAAGAGCGGTTATGTCATCGATGCCTGTCTGATGATCGAATCGATCAAGCACGACAAGTGGCAGGATCCCGGCCGTGATGGGCATGCGTATGGACTGGCGTTCGCGAAAGCGTTCGGGCCGTCCTCGCCGACGCCGCTGGTGTCGTCCATCGAAATCGGCAACGAACCTGGCTCGTACGACGATCACGTGTATCGCGCGCTGTTCGAACCCATGGCGCGCGGCGTGCGCGAGGGCGATCCGAAAATGACCATCGTCACCTGCGCGACCGTGCCGGGTAAGAGCCACGCATACGCGAAGAGCCTGAGCTGTTTCGAGGGTTTGAGCGACTTATACGACGTTATCAACATTCATGTCTATGCAGAGGCCGAACCGTGGCCGACGTGGCGGCGTTCCTATCCGGAAGACCCGAAATTGAAGTATTTGAACGAAGTCGGTGATGCGCTCAAGTGGCGCGACGAACACGCGCCCGGAAAGCCGCTGTGGATCACCGAATTCGGCTGGGACGCCTCGACGAAGCCCGCGCCGAAGACCGGCACGTTCGCCAAGTGGCAGGGCAGCACTGAGACGCAGCAGGCGCAGTGGTTGGTCCGCTCGTTTCTGGTCTTTTCAAAAATGCCGGTCGCGCGCGCGTATATTTATTTTTTCAACGACAAGGACGAACCGCAAGTCCACGGCGCGTCGGGCCTGACGCGCGATTTCAAGCCGAAACCGGCCTATCACGCCGTCGCGCATCTGCAAAAGACCCTCGGCGATTTTCGTTTCTCCAAAGTCATTCAAGAAAAGTCAGGCGACACGTACGCATACGAATTCGTCAATGGCACCGATTCGACGAAGAAGGTCTGGGCAATCTGGAGCGCCACGAATTCAGACCGCAACGCGTCGATCACACTTCCGCTAAACGGCTTGCGCCCCGAAAGGACCGAGCGCATGCCGCTGAACGATAAGGCGGTAGAGACGGTAGAGTTCAAAGTTGCCGGGGAAGCGCTGGAAATGACGGTGGGCGAAGCGCCTGTTTTTATTTGGATGAAGTGAAAACGGCCACGTTAACGAGTTCGGGCCGTTAAAATTCATGAGACTTTGATGCACATTTCTGCATCCATTTCCCCAAAGAAATCTATTGTTTCCGTCCGGAAAAATCCTATAATCAGTGTCTTGATCGATTTTTACCGGAGGTGTTTCATGAAGTGCCGCATGTATTCTTGCGCCGTTTCGGTTGTTATTTGCGCCGCATTGGCCTCTTCACACCTATTGGCCTTAGACAAGACGGAGAATGTCTTCGATAAGGGCACGGACGATGATCTGAAGAAAGGCAACATTTATCACGAAAAAAAGCCGGCGGAGTTGAAAAAGGAAAACGAAGAGAAGCGCAAGAAGGCGATGGAGAAAGAGGCGAAGTCCATTGCGGCGCACATCAAGACACTCAAGAATTCCAAGGACGAAACCGAACGCGCCACGGCCGCCGAATACCTTGGCGTGTTGAATGCCTATGTCGCTGTTCCGGATTTGATCGACCGCTTGCGGCCCGAATTGCAGGAGAAGGATTCGGTGACGCGCGCGGCCAACGGGGCGCTGATCCGGCTCACCCAGAAAAACTTCGGCGTGCAAGGTTATAAAGAATGGAACAAGTGGTGGATCGCCAACAAACTCACGTTTTTGGAAAAAGTGAAAGACGAGGTTTCGGAGACGGACAAGATCACCGCCGAAGCGTCGAACGTGCACGGACTCGAATTGATGAAAATGGGAGAATTCCGTTCGGCATACAATAAGTTTCTCGTCGCGCTCGAAAAAAACCCCAAGGTGCCCGATTACCACAACAACGCCGGCCTCGCGCTCATGGAAATGGGCCAGCCTGTCGATGCGATGGAGTACTTCAACGAAACCATCGGGATCAACAAAGATCTGCCGCAGCCCTATATGAACATCGGGCGCTGTTATTCGCGCATGGAAAAAAGCATTGAAGCGCAGGCGTGGTTCGCGCAGGCCAAAGAACGCGACAAGAAGGGCTTGCTATGGGACATTTTCTGGATGATCGGCAAGGAATATCTCAAGCGCACGGAATACAAACTGGCGTACGAATATCTCGACCAAGCGCGCACGAAAGCCGAGAAACGCCGCATTCGTGACCCGCGCCTGTACAACGATATCGCCATCTGCCACTATGGACTGGACCAGTATCATTCGGCTTGGAAAGAGATCTGCAACATCCGCTTCCTGGGCTATGAAGCGAATCCGGATTTCGTCGCCAAGGTCCGCAAAGTGCTCATCGAAAACGGCACCGATCCCGACGAGGAAGACAAGCTGGCGCGCGAACACTTTGCCGAACTGGCCAAGGGCGACGAAGACGAAGCGGGCCCCAACAACGGCGTGGCCGGCGCGACGAAAGAGAAACAGCCTTCGATTATCGAATCGCTCAAACTGAAGTAAACCGCGAAGGCAAAACGGCGAAGATTTTAAACCGCTAATCTCGTGAATCTCGTGAATAATTTTTAGGGTTGGTTGGCAGCGCGTCCTAAATCCAGCTAAAATATTTGTCGACAAGACAGACTTTTTTTGCGAATTCAATTCTCCAATTCCGCCAACTACTTCAATCCCGATCCAAAATTGTTATTCTATTTCCGATTCGCACTGGCAGCGGCCGTTTGCTATCAGTGGCATCCGCTTTTTTGCTCACGCTGATTTCCATGTATTCCCGCATTTTTCAGCTCAAACCTAGCCAAATCGTCATTTTAGCGTCATGAAAAGGATCAAAGCTGCTTGGGATAGGAAAGTCTAATCCTTGCTATCGAAGAATTAATAGACATTTGGCCGATAATTCTGCTCCACAAAGCGGCTTTTTGCAGTAAGATGGGGCAAAGCTCAAAGCGGATTTTATGTTGCTATCCGACGCCGTGGATTTTATCTCGGTCTGTGGTTTTTGTGCGTTCAGGAGAGGTGGCGATGTGTGGAATTGCAGGATTTGCCCGTTCGAAACACTCGGCGCGCCCGATGGAAAGCGCCCAGGTGTTGCGCAACATGGTATCGACGCTCTCCGCGCGCGGACCCGACGCCGAGGGGCTTAAAATATCCGGTTCCGTCGCGCTGGGGCATCGCCGTCTTTCGGTCATCGATCTGTCGGGCGGCGCGCAGCCGATGCACAATGAAGAATTGGGCCTCACTGTCGTCTTCAATGGCGAAATTTACAACTACACCGAAATCAATGCGGAACTGAAAACGCTCGGCTTCCACGCACGTTCGCGCTCCGACACCGAAACGCTGTTGCTCGCCTATGCCGCCTGGGGCAAGAAGTGCGTCGATAAATTCAACGGAATGTTTGCCTTTGTGGTGCACGACATCCGCAATCGCGTGCTCTTCGGCGCGCGCGACCGCATGGGCAAGAAGCCTTTTTATTATTATCACAAAGACGGACTCTTCGCGTTCGCCAGCGAACCGAAAGCGCTGCTGCAACACCCCTGCGTGAAGCGCGAAATCGATCCGCAGGCGGCCGCGCGTTATTTACTGCACGAGTTCGTGCCCGCGCCTCATGCCATCTTCAAGGACATGCACAAGCTCGCCGGCGGGCAGAGTCTGACCTACAAAACCACAACCGACAAACTGGCGGTGGAAACGTATTGGGATATGCCTTTCGTCGGACAGCCGGCGCCGGCCGACAATCTTTCAGAAGACGAGTGGGGCGAGCGGATCCGCAGCACGCTGGAAAATGCCGTGCGGCGCCGCCTGGTTTCCGATGTGCCGCTGGGTGTTTTTCTGTCGGGTGGAATCGACAGTTCGGCCATCACGGCAGCCATGGTCAAGATCATGGGTCCGCAGAACGTCAAAACGTTTTCGATTGGTTTCAGCGACAAACGCTTCGACGAAAGCGCTCATGCGCAGAGCATGTCGAAGTTCCTCGGCACGCAGCACTACGAAGACCACATGAGTGCCGAAGTGGCCACATACATTCTGCCGAAAGTCGTCTCGTTTCTGGACGAGCCGTTTGCCGATCCATCGGTGCTGCCCACTTATCTGCTGGCTCGATTCGCGCGGCAGCACGTAACCGTGGCGCTGGCGGGGGACGGCGGCGACGAACTGTTCGCCGGCTACGACACATTCCGCGCGCTGGGTTTCACGCGATTTTACAATGCCGTGGTTCCGGGCGCGGTGCATCGCAGGGTGGTGCGGCCGCTGGCTGCAAAGATGCCGGTCACCTACGGCAACTTCTCGCTGGATTTCAGAATCAAACAATTCCTGCGCGGAACGAAAGTGTCGGAGAGCCAGCGGCTTTGGCGCTGGCTGGGTTCGTTCGTGCCGGAGGAATTGACCGGTCTGATCGAGCCGGGCGCGTTTGCCGGAGTCAATGCGGGTGGACTGTACGCGGAGGTCGAAGAGCTTCACAGCCGCGTCTCTCAATTCGATTCGGTCACCCGCGACGGATATATTTTTACGAAGACGTACCTGGGCGACGGCGTTCTGACCAAAGTGGATCGCGCGACAATGGCTTGCGGACTGGAAACGCGTTCGCCGATGCTCGACCCCGAATTCGTGGCGCTTGCCGGGACCGTGCCCAGCCGCCTGAAGCATAAGGGCGGTCTCTCGAAGTACATCCTGCGAAGAGCGCTCAAGGGCATTCTGCCGAACGATATTTTGAACCGGCCTAAGAAGGGTTTTGGTATTCCGATCGGCGACTGGTTCCGCGGACGGATGCGCGACATGCTGCAAGACACACTTCACGAACGCCGCATTCGCGACGGCGGCATCCTGCGTCCGGCCGCGGTGAAGAATCTCATCGACGACCATCTCACCGGCCGGCGCGACAACCGCAAACCGTTGTGGACGCTCTTCATGTTCGAACTTTGGCGCGAGCACTGGCTCAAGAAGCATGACGCGCCGCACGAAGACAGAACGCTGCTCCCCGCGAGCGTTGCGACGGGGGACATGGTTGTTGAGAGACTTGGAGTCAGGGGTTAGAGACTATCACGACGACGTGGAATTTAGAATTGCACCATCCCGAATAGGGTGTTAGTCCTTAGCCGATACTGCCGATACTTTAAGCCGGGTATGGACTCAACCACCGGCTAATGGCTTGGAATCCCTTCGGGATGAAGTAGAATCAACATCTTGAAGTGTAGCTCATTTCTTCCCTCATCTCTAACCCCTTTACACTAGCCCCTGCGACGGAGTATCGGATGGTTTCTTCTATCGGGAGCAGTGAACTGGATAGAAACGCAAAAGCAACGTGGTTCGACCTTGGCCTTTTTCTGCTCATTGCAATCTTCACGGTGTGGGGCATCGGCAGCTACGGTTTATATGAACCGCACGAAGCACAGTACGGCGGGGGCGCCAGCGCAATGGTGCAGCGTGGCGATTGGGTCACGCCGTATATCAATGGCGACCGCGAACTCAACAAACCGCCGCTCTTTTATTGGCTGATCGCGACCAGCTTTTTCCTGTTTTCAAAACTGGGCCTTGCGCCCGAATTTGTCGCCCGGCTGCCGCTGGCATTGATCAGCCTCGGCGGAACCGTACTCGCGTGGCAATGGGCGCGCGAAATATGGGGCCTGCGCGCCGGGCGCTTCGCGGCGGTCATGCTCGCGGTGATGTCCGGCTGGTACGTGTTCGCGCACCAATTGATGATTGACGAACTGCTCTCGGTTCTCGTTCTGCTGTCGCTGTATTTTCTCTGGAAGGCCATACACGGAAGCGGGCAACTGCTGCCATGGATTTTGTTTTATGTGGCTGTCGGTTTGGCGGTCCTTGCGAAGGGATTGCTGGGCATTATTTTCCCTGTCGCGATCTTCGGCCTGTTCGTGATGATTCGCCGGGATTGGGGGCTGATCTGGCGCGCGTGCCCGGTAATGGGCGTTTTAATTGTCGCGGCGGTCGTGGGTCCGTGGGCGTATTTGTTCGAATCGCACAATCCTGGGGCGATTCCCTACATCGTCATCAACGAACATTTTAAGCGCGTCTTCGACCGGCGCGAGCCGCACGATTACGGCGACGTTCAAGTGAGTGCGGCGACCTTCCTGATGTTCGCCTGGATTTGGTGCAGCCCTTGGAGCTTCACGCTGCCGCAAGTGGCGGCGTTTTCATTTCGCGGCGCATTCAAAAAGCCGACGGTGCCCGCGCATTCGAGCGTGAACGATGCCGTGTTGCTGCTTGCCTTGGGCGCGGCGCTGCCTGCGCTTTTCTTCGTGCCGATTCCCTCGCGGCTTCTTTATTATTCGCTGCCCGCCGTGCCGTCGTTCGCGATTCTGAGCGCGGGATTCTGGAATGGGCCCGAGTTTTGGGACGGATGGAAGCGCAAGCTGGCGGCCGGAGTCGTCGCGCTGGCAGGGCTCGCGTCGATTGCCGCAACGTATGTTCTGCCGCGCATCTTGGCCGAAATTCCCGACTTGGAGATCACGCCGGGGCTGCTGAAAGCCATTCCCATTGAGACGCTGGCGATCGGCGGGGTGCTGCTGGCGTGCGGGCTGCTGCTGCAATTTCGCAAGGAGCGCATTGCGCTGGGAATTCTCGTGGCGATGATGGCGGCACTCGAAATCTTCAACGTCAGCGAATTCGCGAATTTCGATGCGATTACGTCCTCAAAGAAAATGGTCGCCGCGCTCGCGCCGGTCGTCGGCGACGACTGCGTGTGGATTTCAGAGGGGTCGGACGAGGTCGGAGCCAGCGCCGGGACCGCGTTTTATTTGCGGCAATATACGTCGAACAAGGATGCGATGGTGCTGATCATGAACGTGGACCCAAAGCGCCCCGCGCCGATTTATCCTGGGCGCGAGCTGATCTTTTTCATCGATCAAAAAGGCTTGGACGAGCGCTGGGATTCCACGGTGCCGGTGCTATACGTAACCGATTTCAAGCGCACCGATTGGGAACGCGACAAGCCGCATCTGCCGTCCCGGAATTTGCAGGACATTCATTTGAAAGCGGAGATTTCGGGTCATCGGCGTGTCTATGCCAACCCGGCGGCATGGAGCCGGCTGAAAGCGCAATTTCCGGCGGCGGCAAATTGAGCGTTCGAGATCTTTACTAGGCTCTGTCTGAAAACTCCTCGCGGCCTCAATTTGGCGCTTTTTGTCCGGCTCTTCGTTGCGAACTTCAAGCGTTATCTCCTGAGGATAGCGCATGAAGTTCGCGCCTCGATCCGAACAAAAATCGCTCAAATTGCGACTCGCGCTGAGTTTTCAGACAGAGCCTAATTCAATGGCTTAATTTAACGCAGATGAACGCGGATGGACGCAGATAACTTCTAATAATGCTCATCTGCGTTTAATTGGGCCATTCGATTGAGCAAGTAACTCTTGAAGTCAAAATCGAGTTCGGCGATTGCAATTTCGGCGGGATTCGATTTACTCTGTCATTCGGCGAGCGTTTCGAAGACGCATGGCACGCGCCGGCTTTTGCCTTCTTTCCGAGGACTATTCCGTGAGCGATCCCGCCGGAAACACTTCGCCCGACAAACGTCTCGCCATTGGCCGCGCCACCATTCCGGTGCAATTCGGCGAGCAGGTCATTGTCAGCATTTTGTACAACCACGACGCGAATCCCGTCCATCATCGCCCGGACCATGCGATTCAATGGATGCTCGGGTTGCTGGCCGCGCAGGGTGTCGGCGGCAATGAGGGGCTGATGGCAGGCGCCGGCCCCGAAGAACGCACATACACGCTGGGCACGCGCCTGCTTGCGCACCAGGACTCCGTCGTGATGCCGGGCGTGGCGCTGGCGTCGATTTGCTTCGAACGCTTCATCGATCCCAGCGAATTGACCGCGAGCATTTCGACTACGTTCACCTACCCGCTGATGGTCCCAACGAAAGGCGCGGTGGAAGTGACCGTGGAAGCCTACGAGATTCCCGACCCCGCCGCGCTGCCCGGCTGCCGCAAGATTCAGATCGAGGCGTTCGGGCCGGGCTTGACCGGCGCGCGGACGCGCCTGATGAAACTCGATGCCGTGGTCTTCCGAGCCGGGACGTCGCGCGAAGATGTGTTTCAGACGGTGGTGAAACCGCAGTTTGAAGAATTGTCGAAGATGGCCAACAAGCTGCCAGGCATGCCCGCGCTGAAGCATCCGTCGTCGATCAGCCAGGAAGACCGCCGGCGGTACAACCGCATCGTCGAACCCGGCAGCGAAGACAAAGCGCGCCCGATCACCGAAGCCGCGTGGCAATGCAAAATCCCACGCGTGCTGACGGAAGTCATCGATCACCTGCGCCACAACGAACCGTATCAAACGGAAGTGAAAGCGTTCAATTCCGGCCGGGCCGACGAAGCCGTGCGGCTGGAATCGATTCAGCGCTACGTTGAAAAAGAATGCAAATACAATTGGATTCGCGACGATCAGAAAGCCTCGCGAGTGGAAAAGCTCGCGGAGAAGCAGCAGCATTTATACGCGCGGCAGCACACCGTCTTTGATCCGCGGCATTTCAAGGAAGGCGCCGAAGCGACCACGGCCGGCACGCAGATCCTGCTGGATCTGCACCTGAGCGAAATGCGCCTGCGCCGCGCGCTGCACCGCTTCTACACGTGCGGAAAATTGAAGAATGGCGAGGCGGTTTTCATGGGTGAATCGACGGTCATGGCGCAGCCGCTGGTGACGAAGGAAATGGCGAATTTCCTGTGCGAAGTCAATCATGCGTTCGATACGTTGAAGCTGCTGGAATATAAAAGGTAGGGTGGGTTTCTAACCCGCCCTACCTATTAGGCTTATTTCGCCGCCGCCTGAATTCGCTCCAGCGCTACCTTTAAATCCGGCACCGGGTTCGCCGGATTCTGTTCGTATTCCAGCGACAGGCAGCCTTGGAAATTGACTTTTTTCAGCGCGGCCAGCGTTTCTTTTATTTTCAGCGTTCCGTCGCCGACGATTGTTTCGTGCTCCTTGCCGTTCTCGAATTTGTAGTCTTTGAAATGGATGCCGTACAGGCGGTCCTTGAGTTTCTCGATGACCTCCACTGGATCTTGCTTGGAGCGGATGTAGTGGCCGAGGTCGGCCGTTGCGCCGATGTTTTTGTGGCGGTCTTTCACGCACTCCAGCACGTCGTCGGGCGATTTGTATTCGTCGGTCGGGCCGTGGTTGTGGATGCCGACGCGAATGTCGGGGAATTCCTCGCAGAGTTTGTCCAAGGAGAGCGCGCCCTTCTTTGAAAACGTTGCGCTGATCGTGGGGATGTTCATGGCCTTGGCAAATTCAAAGACCGCGCGATTGGTGCCGGCCTTTTCGTCGAATTGGTAAACACAGATCGCCAGCGGCTTCACCCCGGCCGCGGCGAGTTTTTCTTTATACTCCGCGATCTTTTTTGCGTCCGGTGTCACGACCAGATGCGCTTTGTTGAACTCGCTGTACTTCAGACCCAATTCCTTGAGTTTGGCGAGCACATCGTCCAGCGTCTTGAAATTGCGCAGCGTATACGTCGCGATTCCCACCTTAAATGGGGCATAAGGGTTGGCGTCGTCCGCGCGCAGCACACCGCAACTCAGCGCCGCAAGTCCTGTTGCGCCGGTCTTCAAAAACGTGCGGCGATTGATGGGTGTCATTGTCAAGAGTTCCTCTAAAAATTTAAATACTAACCGCTATTTCACAATCTTCAAAACGCGATCGTTGAAACTGTCGCTGATGTAAATCGTACCATTGGCATCGACGAAAACGCCGTGCGGCTGGCGCATCTGCACGTTTTCCGGCGGACCGTTCAGGCCTTCCGTTCCGGCTTTGCCGGTGCCGGCGACGCGGGTGATTTTCCCGTCCTTCGGCGAATATTTGCGCACGACATGGTTGTCGGAGTCGGCGATCAAGACGTTGCTTTCGAGATCGATGCAAAGATGCTTCGGGTCGGAGAGTTCCGCATTCAAGGCGTCTCCGCCGTCGCCGCTGAGACCTTTCTTGCCTGTCCCGACGACTGTGCGAATCGTTCCGTTTGAATCGACGGCGCGCAACGCATTTCCGGCGCGCTCCAGAATATACACCGTGCCCGCCGCGTCGGCCGCGACTGCGCGCGGATCGGTGAGCGGCGAGGTCGCGGCGGTGTCGCCATTTTTCGGCAAACCCTTCTGTCCGTTCCCTGCGATGGTTGCGACTATACCGGTTTTCATGTCCACCGCGCGAATGCGGCGGTTGTCCAGATCGACCGCCAGCAGGCGCTCGCCTTTGGCGTCGAACGCGACGCAATAGATGCCGCCGAACTCCGCCTTCGCCGCGGGTCCGCCGTCGCCGCTGAAACCTTTCTTGCCAGTGCCGGCAAACGTGGAGATCAGGCCCGTGGCGAGATCGATTTTGCGCACGCAGAAATTTCCGGTGTCGGCGATGTACAGGTTGCCATCCGGCGCGACGATCAGATTGTGCACCCAATTTACTTGCGCTTTGTTCGCCGGGCCGCCGTCGCCGGAATGGCCTTTCGTTCCCGTTCCCGCAATCGTTGTGATGATGCCCTGCGCATCGATTTTGCGAATGCGGTCGCCGCCAAATTCAGGAATGTATATGTTTCCGGCTTTATCCATGCCCGTCCCAAAAGGACGGTTGATCTTCGCTCCGGCCGCGGGTCCGCCGTCCGGTCCGCTGCCGCCGCCGGCAAGGAGGACGATGGTTTCGGCGCGAAGGGAGAATGCGATAAGGGAAAGCGCGAGACAGGCAAGAGAGAATTTCAACATGCACGACGGCTCCGATTATTTAGGTTGGGTGCCACGGAGCAGTACCCTGCTCCGTGCTGTGAATCGCTGTAAATTCCAGAGCGCCTCAGCAAGGAGCAGGGTACTGCTCCTTGGCACCCTTGCTATTGACCCCCGCAACTCTTCTCCATCATCCACAGCGCGATCATCAAATTCGCCTGTGTCCAGAGCAGTGGCGTTGCGTCGCTGGGCACATAGCTGCCATCCTCGATGTAGTAAAGTTCCGGACAACTGTATGCGGGCTGCAATCCACCCGTTGGCGTAATTTGGCCGAGGCTGCGGTTCAGGTAATCGGTCTGCAACTTCAAATCTTCGGGCCGATGCGCAGCAAGATATTTTCGGCCGTAGATCGCCGATAGTGTCGGATCGAAGATACACCACTGGGCTTCCTGGCCCTTTTCGAGCATTGCGTCACGGGCCGACAAGTCGTTGCTGAAGTCGGCCGTGCGCTGATCTTCAGAGAGTTTCGATTTGTAGCCGGGCGCCCAGAACGAATCGCCGTTGTAACGGCGTATGCCGTAGTCACCCTGCAAGTTTGCTTTGACATCGCCAATGATTGTGTCCGCGGTTTTGCCGTCCACGACGTCCAGTGGGTAAATGAGGTACAACAATGCGCCGTCGTAGCGCCGCGTTTTAGTCGGTTCCTTTTGAATACATTCGGAAGGCAGTATATTCTTGAGCGCCTCCTCGCCGCGTGCAATCAAATGATCGAGCGCTTGAATGGCAACGGTGTTTTTGTCCAAACCGTACCGGCCACTTAGATTTTGGGCGGACCAAAAATTCCGCATCATGCGTAGAGCACCCACGACTACGCCGATGCTTGATGCCGAAATCTTGCGCGTCTCTTCCCAGTGTCCGCTGTCCTCGTCCTGCCAATATTGGAGGGCGCTAAAGTATAACGGAAACAGGGACAGGAATTGCAGATCGGCGGGAGCGGGCGCGATGCTGCCTTCGTTGGCGAGGTTGAAGTACAACCAGAGGAAATAGCCCAGCGCGTCGTTTTGAGCGTGCGCCCAAGTTTGATCGATGTCGCTTAATTTCAATCCGTCGAAACGGACATGCGGGCGGTTCATGACCGAATTGGGGTCTGCTTCGCCTCTGATCATATTTTCAAATCGAGGCGTCTGCGTTTTCATATAGGCAAGCAGCGCATTGATCGTCTTTACCGCGATGGATGTTTTTCCGACGACGTGATGGGCGTGGGCGATATGTATATTGTCCCGCAGCCAGATGCTTGCATAACCTGTGTAGACGGCGGTGTCTTGCAGCGCGGCCGCGGGAAACAGGCCGTTGGGGAGTGCTTTGAATTGGAGTACATTGTGGGTGTACAGGAACGTCTCAATATTCTGGAGATCTTGCCGGGTGTAAGTTGGTTTAATAAGGGGTGCGAGTTCGTGGTTGTTAACGATCGGCATGTTGCAAGATTCCCGGGTTGTCGCGTCGGTTCAGCTTATTTGTCTGGAAGGGTGCGGGAAAGGCCGATTGTGGCCCATGCTGTGCCCCAAAAGCGGTAGATGATTTCCAGACTCTTGAGGCGGTCGGGCTTGGTTGCCGGGGCGGCTATTTCGGTGGTTGGCACTGCCCAGGAACCGTCTTCGCCTTGCGTGGACAGCAGGTATTTTTCAGCTCGAAACACCGCCGCGTTGTCCGTGGCGGCGCCGGGGTAGGCGAGCGCGTAGAGTGCTTGCCCGGTGGCGAAGGCATCGCTGGGGGCGTCTATTAACCAGCCCCAGCCGCCGTCTTCGTTTTGATGCTTCTTGAGTTCCGCGATGGCCGCCGCGAGCTTTTCCGGGGTTTCGAATTTGCGCGCCACCAAGACTGCGACAATCAGCGATTCGGTGCTCTTCCCCGGCTTGTAGTCCTTCAGTTTGGTTACCGCGCGCTCAAGGCATTTTTTGGATTCGTCGTTGAGATTCACCGCCGACGCGATGGCCAGTGCGTGCCAACCGGTCGCGACGGCGTGCGATTCCGGCAGGGGACGGTTTTGGCCGGGGAATTGGCCTGCGGTCTTCCAGGAGCCGTCGGTCTCCTGCCAGCGGGCGAGGAGCGGCGGCATGAGCGCGGCGTACTCCTTTACTTTCTCCGAAGCACCGCCGCGACCCAGCAACAATTGGTTCACTGAATCCAAGCCGGCGCCGTCGTTGAATCCGCCCTTTTTTTGTGCGGACTGAAAGAGCAACGTGGTTTTGTGCTGCACGAGTTCCTCAGGCGTCAGCGCTTTCGACATCGCCGTAACCAGTTCTTCTTCGCTCGCAAAGGGTTTGTTGACGACGGGCTTTAGTTTCGCGAGTGTCGCGTCGGGGACGCTGTCTTCACCCAGGAATTCGACGAACTTGTCGGACAGTTTGTAGAACGCCCGCGCGGACAACGATTGGCCGAGCGCCCAATCCTCCCAGGAATCGAGTTTGCCCGCGTCAACCGCGATGCCTTTCGCGCGCGCGTCGTTGTGACTCCAGATCATAAAAGGGACGTGATGGCACGACGAACACTTGCGCTTTTCCTTCCACGCAACGCCCTCTTTTTCGATAAACGGCAGACTGCGCTCAATCGCTTTGCGCACGTCCGATGCCTGAGGGGGGTCGTCGCTGGCCAGCGCGCGCGCCGGAGACAGACAGAGGAGGCACACGAGGATCGAGATGACGAGGAGTCGCATGGGGCAGCCTCCGAGGATGTTGCTAAGTACACCATTGAGGGTAATTTTTAAATGCAAATGGCGACAGGATGACAAGGTGTGGGGGTGAAACGGCTTTCGATGGCGATTGTTCTTTGTCTAATCACGTTGTCATCTGGATCACCCCTCACCTTGTCATCTTTCGCTGTTTCCATTAGGATACGCGCCATTCTTCAATCGTCCTGGAGCGCGACATGCCTTCCGTTTCAAAAAAGCCGTCCGCGAAAAAGAACGCGGACTCATCGGTCATTTTCACTCGAAAAACGCCGTATCAAACCATTAAGCTTGCCAGGCATCACGGCGGAATGCTGTTGACGCTCAATGGTTCGTGGCAGGTTCATACCAACGAGGAGAAGCTGTATCACGAAGCGTTCGCGACGGTGCCGCTGATGCTGGCTGAAAAAGTGGACAAGGTCGTGATTCTCGGCGGGGGCGATGGATTGGCCGCGCGCAACGTCCTGCATTTTCCGCAGGTCAAAGAAGTCACGCTCGTCGAACTCGATCAGGGCGTGATCGACCTTTGTTCCAAGAACGAAATCTGGAGCACGCTCAACGAAGGCTCGCTTACCAATCCGCGGGTCAAAGTCGTTTGCGCGGATGCCATCGACTGGTTTCTCAAGACGAAACAGACATTCGATGTCATTTTGCACGACATCGAAGACACCGAGACCGATCAGCCGTCCGAGATTTCAGTCGAGCTTTACCAGGAGCTTTTCAACGCCATTCGCGACAAGCTCAATTCCGGCGGCGTGCTGGTGACGACGGTGGCGTGCGACGACCAGATCGACGGGATGCTGAAGGCGCTTTTCGAATCGCAGAACGACGTCATTCCGCCGGAGGTGCGCGCCGAATTCGCGCGCAAGCGCTCGGTTCTCGGGCGCTCCGAAGTGCTCTTGAAAACGCTCTTTCCGCATGTGCTTTTGTGGCCGGTCGATTTTCCGGAACTGGATACGCACACGCAATTTTATGCGAGCAAAAAGCCGCTCAAAAAGATTCGGCGCTGGCCGGATGTGAAGCCGCAGTTTGTGCAGCGGTTTTTCGACAGCGCGCGGTTTACGAGATAGCGCTCACCGTTATTCAGCGTCAAAATTAATCGCGGATGGACGCAGATAAAATCCTATATGGGTAATTCATCCGTGTCAGCATTTACTTCAGCGCGCTTTTGTACATTTCTTCGTTGAAGCCGACAATCAGGGTGCTTCCGATCCAGACTGCGGGGGCGCGCAAATTTCCTGACGGGCCGACGATCAGCGACGCGACGAAGTCCGCGCCGGGCTTTTCTTTGGCCACATCAACCGTGATGACTTTCTTGCCTTTCGTCGCGATTATTTTTGTGGCATTCAGCGCCAGTTTCAGCGCGTCCGCTTTTGAACGGGTCGATTTCTTTGCGTCGGCTGTTTCGGCGGGTACGATTTTGGCGCGCGCAAGAAACTCTTGCGTTTTTTGGCAGGTGTTTCAACCGGTGCGGTGGTACATCCAATTGATTTTTTTCATGGCAAGCTCCTGGATGGCCAATGGAAAATAATCAGGGGCGAGACGCCCCTGATTATTTCTTTACTTTGTCTTGAGCCGCTCGGGCTGAGTGCTGTGCTCTTTGGCCTTTTCGTAGATTCGCGCGGGGACCGGCTGCAGATCCCAGATGATGCCGAGGCGGGCCATACACCAGAGCATGTAAAAGGTGATGTCCACTTCCCACCAATAGAAGCCCTGCCGGGTCGAGGCGGGATAGTAATGGTGGTTGTTGTGCCAGCCTTCGCCCAACGTCAGAAATGCCAGCCATAGATTGTTGCGGCTCTGATCCGTCGTGCCGAAGCGTTTATTGCCGAAGAGGTGCGAGAGGGAATTGATCGTGCAGGTCGCGTGGAAGAGTACGATCGTTGAAATAAAGAAGCCCCACGTCAGCATCTGCATACCCGATGTCTTGAGCGACGGAAACCAGTGGTTCAGTCCGATGCCCAAGCCCAGCATCAACACGGCAAGCGCAACGGGGACGAGCCAGTCGTGTTCGTCGAGCACGCGCAGTTCGCGGTATTTGGCGAGATCCGGGATCGCTCGCATGTTGGTCGCGAAGTTCTCGCGGGACGTAATCCAGAACATGTGGCTCCACATGAACGTATGCTGGTGCGGAGAATGGACATCAGTTTCGTCGTCGGAATGGGCGTGATGCGCGCGATGGTGAGAGGCCCACCACAATGGGCCGCGCTGCACGGCGGAGTTGCCGACGAGCGCCAGCACGAATTGCGCAACGCGCGAAGTCTTGAATGTTTTGTGTGAAAAATAGCGGTGGTAAAAGCCGGTGATGGCGAACATGCGGATGAAGTACAGCACAGCCGCGACGCCCACCGCGACCCAGCTCCAGCCGACCCATATCACCGCCAGGCACATGAAATGCATGGCAAAAAATGGCATGCAGCGCACCCAGTCCACTTGATGTACATCATGCTTGGAGATCGTTTTCGGCTCGGCCGACTCCGCAGGATCCGTCTGGATGTTGTTTTCAGTTTTAACCGGACGACTTTCATAACTCCCGTTGAACCAATGCATGAAATTTGACACAAAACTCAGGTTGAACAATCAAAACACTCCTGTTGGATGACCAACTTCGATAGATCGCTGTTCAATGTCAGACGGAAAAGCGGCGCTTGCGCTTCAATCCGAATGGACAGACATGGCATTAGGAATTGAACGGATTTTACCGCGAAGGCTGCCGTTCGTAAATAAAAAAATGCCGCTTGCGGGTGGCATTAATCAAATCTTTGAAATTGGGATCACCACGGAGACACAGAGAACACAGAGATGAAAAAGCCGTGGCAACACTATATAACCGATGAATTCAGCGCGGGTGTATACTTGTGCACGTCAAATTTGACGAAAGGAATTCATGCGCCCGATCTTTGTTTTTCCGCTTATATGCGTTCTGTTTGCCGCGTCTGGCTTGCGGGCCGAGTCCGACGATCTCGATACGCAATTGATGCATAATACGTTCAAAATCTCCAATCCGAAGTCGAGCGCGACGGTCTTCGTTATTGTCCGGCCCTCGCCCGACGACGAAAAAAAGAATCAATATGTGCTGGTGACCGCGTTGCACGTCTTCACGAAAATGGAAGGCGACGAAGCCACGCTGTATCTGCGCAAGAAGGAAGGCAAGGATTCGGACGATTGGGCGAAGGTTGCTGTGAAGTTGAAAGTCCGCGACGATGGCAAGGCGCTTTGGACCAAACACCCGAGCGCCGATGTCGCCGTGCTGCCGTTTACGCCGCCCTTTGACGCGCCGGTGGTGGGGCTGCCGCTTAGTTTGCTTGCGACGGACGAAAAGCTCAAACAATACGAAATTCATCCCGGCGACGCGATGAAATGCACCGGCTATCCGCACCCCAATCAATTCGATTCCGGCGCGGCGTGGTTTCCAGTCGTGCGGCAGGGCTGCATCGCCGGCTTTCCGTTGACGCCTTCGACGAAGTACAAAACGTTTCTCGCCGATTTCAACACGTTCGAAGGCAACAGCGGCGGGCCGGTTTATTTCACCGAGAACAATCGCTACTACGGCGGCAAGACGCAGGAGGGGCGCATCCAGTTCATCCTGGGGCTGCTGTCGCTGCAACATTTCATCAACGACAAGTACGACAACGTCTACGAATCGGGGACGTTCCGGCATCGGTTGTGTTTGGGCGTGATTGTGAATGCGGCGATGATTCGGGAGACGATTGAGTTGCTTCCGAAGGCGGGTTTGAAATCGGAGAAATGAGTTTTTACCGCGAGAGGACGCGGAGGACAGCAGGAAGAAAAGAGGAAAACTAGAGCTTGCAGTCGCGGCTCGTTTTCTACGATTTAAAATCGCGGCGGAGGCTCCAGAGGACTAGGCCGAGGAGCGTAAAGGCGAGCCAGGTTTCGGGGCGTTCGTAGAGGCCCCACCATTCGAAATGCTGACGGGTACGGGTCCAGACGCCTAGCGCGTTGCCTCCGACGCAGGCGACGATGCGCTGCTTGTTTGCGGAAATGCAGAGCGGTTTTTCGATGCTTGAACCGTCCGCGCTGATCGAAATCAGCCGCTTTTGTTTGACTAATTCGGCAACAGGCAACGCGTCGTCATTGTCACAAATGTGGATTATTTTGGCGCTCAGTTCGAGGGCGATGGTCCATTTGCCGTCAGACGATTTTTCGATTTCGAACGGTGACGGCGGCGCCCCAGCCATGCAGGTTTGGAAGGTCGGGCTGTTGTAGCTTGAAAGGAGTGTGCCGGTGTCCGGGTTGAAGTTGTAAGCGAGCTCATTCGACGACAGGCCTTCGACGATTTCGTGGTCCCGTTTTGCGAGCGCCGCCAATTTTTCGCATGTCCACACCTGTTTGACAGGGTGATCTTTATCCACGAAGGGGCGGCATGTGCAGGCCACTTCCAACCCGTTTTTTCCGATGCAGAAATTGGCGTAGATGCTCCACACGTCGTCCGGGCAGGTCCATTTCCAGAGTGATTTTTGAGTTGCGATTTCGAAGACTTCGAGAGTGCATTCAAATGGATGGTTTTTGGCGCAATCGAGTTTTTTGGTTCCGACGAGCAGCAGGCGGTCGTCGGGGGAAACCCAGCACGCGCGGGGTTTTTCGGCGAAGGTAAACGTCGCGGCCGGCGACCAGGCGAGTGTGGAATAAAAGGCGATATCGCGTCCACTATCCCATACGCCGTTGTCGATAAAGTATTTTCCGGTGGCGCTGAAGTACCGGTTGCGGTACCCGCTTGGGGGCAGGGAGAAGAGCGTTTTTTTCTCCGGGTATTGGATAATCTCCGCTGGGAAATCAGCAGCTAGACGCAGCAGTAAATTGCGCTCGGAGTACCAGGCGGTTTGGTATATCTTGGACATCGAATCGACAATGCGGCCGTCGTTTAAATTGAGGATGGCAATGTTCTCCGAGTCCGCAAGTCCATATAAATTGGGCCGAACAAGCAGGAAATTTCCACAAGGAGATAGAGAGATATCCCGAATCATCGGTTCTGGAAAATTGGTGTACCACACTTGAACCAGCCCGCTTTGAGCGGTTTGAGCCATTGTGGGCCAGGCGATGGTGGGCACCGGAACTGTTGTTGGTTGAGTCGTCGACATAATTCGCCGCATTTCGTTCATTTCGCGCTTCATTGCGGCGAACTCATCTAAATCTATCGTCACCTTGTTTTGTTTGATTAATCGATAGGCCTTGAAAGTCCACGGTTGATGCACGCTCCAAACCAGCATGATGCCGCCGGCGAGAAACGAGGCGAGCAGCAGCGTGCGGAGGGAGAAGCGGAATTTGAAGCGCATTGTTTTTTGTCGTCCGGGCTTTGGCGTGTGGATGGTTGTGCAGACGAACGACGGGGGCGAGGGCTTCAATGTGATTGAATCGAGAACGGGTTCCGCATGGACAAGTCGTTCTGCAAACCGGACGCAACTCCTATTGGAGTTGAAGAGACAGCCTACAATTATTGACCCGCGCATTTCTAAAGTATCATTCTCGCTTGCGGCGGGCGGCGTTGAACTTCGTTGGTCACGCACGGCGTATCTTCCCAATACGCCTTTGCTCGACCGCCTCGTTCAACTTGCCCGGCGCGGCGCGATAATGACGCTTTAGAAACGCGCGGGTCAATAGCGCAACGTGCTTTACACTACCGGCTTTGTCTTTTGAAAAAATGAGAAATTATGGATATCTTGGTAATTTGATTGCCATGCCTGCACGCATAACCAATCTAATTTGGTGGTAGGGCTCAAAATGTATGTGTCCGAATGCGGGATTCGGTGGTTTTATGAATATATGATCGAGTTGCGGAAAATCCGCTTTTCTCTCTCTCGCACCCCAGCTAAACTTCATTCTCGCAGACCCGCCGCATTGAATCATTTTTGGAGACTTCTGCTATGTCCGACGCACGGCGTTGTATCGGCGAAATTTTGATGGATATGGGCTGCGTCACGCAGGACGACATCGACGCGGCTCTCGAACAGCAGATCAACGGCGAAAAGGCGAAGATTGGCGAGATCTTCGTTGCCGGAGGGCTGTGTTCGTCCGCGGACATCACCGGCGCGCTGGCCGAACAGTTTGGCATTGAGATCGTCGATCTCGAAGGGGTCGACGTGGCCAGTTCCGTCGTGGCCATGGTGCCGCAGGAGCAGTGCCGCGAAAATCACATCATGCCGATCGACATGTTCGACGGCATCCTGACGGTGGCGATCTCCGATCCGCTCGATTTGCAAGCGCTCGACAACATTCGCTTCGTGATCAACTGCCAGGTGCAGCCGGTGCTGGCGACGCGCGAAGCCATCGATGCCGCGATCGAGCGGTATTATTCCGCCTCCGACGATTTCAAGAAACGGATGAGCGAATTCAAAGACGACGACGTCAAGCACATCGATATTGAAAAGCTCAAGCGCGAAGCCGAAGAAATCAGCGCAGACGACGCGCCGGTCATCAAACTGGTGCAGATCATTATTACCGAGGCCGTGAAAGCCCGGGCCAGCGACATTCACATCGAACCGATGATCGACCGGGTGCGCGTGCGCTACCGCATCGATGGCAATTGCTACGAAATGGACAGCCCGCCGAAACATCTTCAAGGCGCGGTGATTGCGCGCATCAAGATCATGGCGTCGCTGGACATGGCCGAGAAGCGCCGCCCGCAGGACGGCAAGATTCCGCTGAAGTGTCTCGGACGAAATCTGGATTTGCGCGTCTCGACGCTGCCGGCATCGCATGGCGAATCGGTGGTGATGCGTATTTTGGACAAGGCGTCGATCAGCTTCGGGCTGGAGCAACTGGGTTTCCACGCCGATGACATGAAGATCTTCCGCGGATTGATCAAAAAGCCGAACGGCGTGATGCTGATTACCGGCCCGACGGGGTCGGGCAAAACGACGACGCTGTATTCGGCGCTCAGCGAACTGAACAAGCCGGATCGCAAAATCATCACGGTTGAAAACCCGGTGGAATACACGCTCTCCGGCATCAATCAGTGCCAGGTGAACGTGCAGCAGGGGATGACCTTTCAGAAAGCTCTGCGCGCAATGCTGCGGCAGGCGCCGAATATCATTCTCGTCGGGGAAATCCGCGACGAAGAGACCGCGCACATCGCGATTGAAGCGGCGTTAACGGGGCATTTGGTGTTTGCGACGCTGCACACCAACGACGCGCCCAGCGCATTGACACGGCTCATCGACATGGGCATCGCGCCGTTTCTCGTGGCGAGTTCGGTGCAGGCGGTTCAGGCGCAGCGGCTCATCCGCACGATCTGTCCCGACTGCAAGGTTCCGGATGAGGAGCTCGACGTGGCGCGTTTAAAAGCGGTCGGGTTGCGGGAAGAGCAATTCAGCGGAAAGATTACATACCATGGCGAAGGCTGCAATACGTGCCGCAAGATCGGGTTCAAAGGCCGCAAAGGCATCTACGAAATCATGGTGATGAACAGCCGCCTGCGCGAAATGTGCTTCCAAAAGGGCACCACCGATTCGCTGCGCGATCAGGCTCGACGCGATGGCATGCACACGCTGCTGGACGATGGCTTGCGCAAAGTTCTGGACGGCTGGACGACGCTGGACGAGGTGATGGGCGAAGCGAAGCAGTATGCGTAACGGTTGACAAGGTGACAAGGTGACAAGGTGACAAGGTGACAAGGTGACAAGGTGACAAGGTGACAAGGTGACAAGGTGTTCGTTGGTTCACTTTTGCTGCTACAAACTGAAGACTTGAGAATTTTGAGACCCGAATTAGGAGCGCTTTTTTTACATGGAATCCGAATCTCCCGATGGTCCCCAGGCAGGCATTTCCGCGCAAGGCGGCAGCGGAGGCGGCAATATGGCCGCCGGTTTGGCTGCGGCTGCGGCGGTGGGGCTTGGCGGGCGCTTTGACATCTCGAAGCTGCTCGATGCGATGATCAAATACAATGGCGCCGACTTGCATCTGCGTGTGAACCGTCCGCCGTGCATCCGCGTGCGGGGCGAATTGCGGGATCTCGGCAAAACGGTGCTGACCCCCGACGATACGCAAAGCCTGATGAAATCGATCACGTCCGAACGCAATCAGATCGAACTGGGCGAACGCGGCGGCTCGGACTTTGGTTTCGCGTACAACGATCAGGCGCGATTCCGCGTGTCGATCTTCAAGGAAAAAGGCAACGTCGGCTGTGTGCTGCGGCAAATCCCCAGCCGCATTTTGACGTTCGAGCAGATCGGTCTGCCGCCGGTCATCAAAGACGTGTGTTTGAGGCCCCGCGGCCTGGTGCTTGTTGTCGGCCCGACCGGCTCCGGAAAAACGACTACGCTGGCGACGATGATCGATTTCATCAATCAGGAACGCCACGACCACATCATTACCGTCGAAGATCCGATCGAATACTACCATGCGCATAAAAACTGTGTGGTGACGCAGCGCGAAGTGGGCATTGACGTGCCGACGTTTCCCGAAGCGCTGCGGCGCGCGCTGCGCCAGGATCCCGACGTGATTCTCGTCGGCGAAATGCGCGATTTGGAAACCATCTCGACCGCGATCACCGCGGCCGAAACGGGGCACATTGTCTTTGCGACGCTGCATACGACCGGCTCGGCGAAGACGATCGATCGTATCGTCGACGTGTTTCCGACCAATCAGCAGGAACAGATCCGCACGCAGTTGTCGACGACGCTGGTCGCCGTGATCTCGCAGCTTTTGCTGCCGACCGCGGACGGCAAGGGGCGCGTGGCGGCGTTTGAAATCATGATGGCGAACGATCCCATCAAGGCGCTCTGCCGCAAAGGCGAAACGTTCAAAATCAATTCGCACATTCAGACCGCCGGCAAGGAAGGCATGATCCTGCTGGACGATTATCTCTTCAATCTGTGGGTCTCGCAAAAGATCACGTACAACGACATGATGCGCGTGAGCCAGGATCCGGATCAATTGGAAAAGAAGGTGCGGGAATATACGGAGAAGCTCAAGGGTGGCGGGGGGAAGAAGTAAGGACGTGGACGAAGGAATTAGAGCCCTAATAGAGTCGGTTACTTATCAGGCCATTCTTGAAGAAGGCTGCGAACAAGGCGCAGCGACAGGGTTTTGTTCGCTTCGAATGCGGCACTATTGAATTGGAATCCGGGCGAATCGTATTTTGTTTTTTGGGAGGTCACCAGTGGCGGTAAAGCACGGCCAGGACCAGGAAGTAGACGAGCGGCACAAACCGCTCGGTGAATGGCTGATTGAATTGGGCGCTCTCGACGACGCAAGCCTGCGCAAGGCGCTTGAAATTCAACAAAACAAAGGCGGAGCACTCGGCCAGATTCTGATCGATGAAGGCATGGTCACGCCCGAGGCTCTGATCCAGGCGCTCTCGGCTCAACACGGCATGGAGTCGGTCGATTTGTCGCAGGTCGAAATCGACGACAACGCCGTCAAGATGGTCTCGGTGTCGATGGCGCAGGTGTACCGCATCGTGCCGATTTCGTTTGTCGACAACGTCCTCACGATAGCCATGGCCGACCCGCAGAATTTCAACGCGCTCGACGATTTGCGCTTCATGCTCAACTGCGAAATCGCCGGCGCCGTCGCCGCCGAAGGGCAGGTGATGCAATTCATCGAACAGCTTTACGGCAACCAGCGCGAATCGATCAGCGATCTGCTCAAAAACATGAGCGGCGAAGAAATGCAGGTGCTTGAAAACAGCGCCAACAATCTCGATCCGAAAAACATCGAGGCGATGGTCAATGCCGCGCCGGTCGTCAAATTCCTCAATCTCGTGCTGCTGACGGCGATCCGCGATCAGGCGTCCGACGTGCATTTCGAACCGTTCGAAAACGAATTCAAAATCCGCTACCGCATCGACGGCACGCTGCTGGAAATTCCGCCGCCACCGCGCGGTCTGGCGCTGGCGCTGTGCAGCCGCATCAAGGTCATGTCCAACATGGACATCGCCGAGCGCCGCGTGCCGCAGGACAACCGCATCGAACTGACCGTCGGCGGAAACCCGATCGACTTGCGCGTTTCAACGCTGCCCACGTATTTCGGCGAATCGGTGTGTATGCGCGTGCTCGATCGCAGCGTCGTGTCGCTTGATCTCGAACGGCTGGGCATGCGCGAGGAGGAACTGGCGTTCTTCAAGGCCACCGTCGATCAGCCCAACGGCATCTGCCTCGTCACCGGCCCCACCGGTTCGGGCAAGACGACCACGCTGTATTCGGCGCTCAATTCGGCCAACACGCCGGATGTCAAGATCATCACCACGGAGGATCCCGTCGAATACGATCTCGACGGCATCATTCAGGTGCCGGTGCGGCCGGACATTGAAGTCACATACGCGGCGTGTCTGCGCTCCATTTTGCGCCAGGATCCCGACAAGATTCTGGTCGGCGAAATCCGCGATTTGGAGACCGCCGAAATCGCCATCGAAGCGTCGCTCACGGGGCATCTGGTCTTCAGCACGCTGCACACCAACGACGCGCCGTCGACGATCTCGCGTCTGCTCGACATGGGCATCGAACCGTTCCTGGTTTCCGCGACGCTTTATGCCGTCGTGGCGCAGCGCCTGGTCCGCTGCATCTGCACGAAATGCAAGGACACGTACCGCCCGACGGAAGAGTCACTGATGGAAATCAACATGCGCCCGGAGGATGTCGAGGACAAGCATTTCTACTACGGGCGGCGCTGCGATCATTGTAACAAGACGGGCTATCGCGGTCGCAATGCCGTGTTTGAAATCATGAAGATCGACACGAAGATGCGCGAGCTGATCATGAATTCAAAATCGACGGAAGTGCTGCGCAACGAAGCGCAGGCGGCGGGGATGCGGACGCTGCGCGAGGCCGGGATTCTGAAAGTGTTCGACGGCATCACGACGATTGAGGAAGTGGTGCGCGAGACGCTGGCGTTTGAATAAAAATAGGTCGGTTCATGATTAACGTCCCGTCTTTCAAACCGCCTGTTGAGCCGATTCGGATACGCTAGACGTGGAAAAAAATGTTCCGAGCACGACTCCTCCAACGCCCGCCCAACATGCGCCGCATGCCGAGCGCGTGCGCGGCGCGAATGGGAAAGCGTATTGGAAACTAACGTGTTTTTGCCGGAAGATTCTGCTCGCTCCCGCCGATGGCCCGCAAACTCAGGGCCGCTGTCCGCAATGCGGCAAGTCACTTCTGTTTCCGACCGACCGACCGATTACCACCGGCCCGTTGCCAGTTATTCCCGATCGCAAGCCGGCGAGACACAAGACGTCGAAACGCCGTGCACCGGCGCGCGCGCCGAGTGTCCCCGCACGCGCGCCGAAGCGAACGGAGACGACGCACTCGGGTCTTGCGCGCGACGATCGCGAATCGAAGAGGGATCGCGAGTCGAGCAAGGATCGCATCAATCCCGGACACAGCGCGTCGGATAGCGCGGCCGACAGGCTTCGTCCCGTCAGCACTCGTTCGCCGCGCACCGCCACCGGTTTGGTGAAGGCGTGGCCCGCCGCCGACAAAAAGCGGCGCGCACTCGCCGCGTTTATCGATCTGACATTGGTTCTGATGCTGGTGGCGGGGTTGCTCGCGGCGGGACCGCGCCTGCCCGCGCATTATTCGTCGGGCACGTTCCGGGTGGCGTTCGCGCTGATCGTCCTGTGGCTCAACGAAGGCGTGTTGCAATGGTTTTGGAATGGAAGCGTGGGAAAAAAACTGTGTTTGATCGCGCTTCGCGAAGCGGAGGGAGAACCGCTACGCATCGAAAACGCGCTGCTGCGCCCGTTTCTAAAGGTGGCTTTGCTGCCGGCATGGCCCTGGGCGCTTCGCGATCCCAACGGGCGGGCGTTGCATGACCGGATTTTAAATACGGTTGTGTTGAAGGGGCGGGCGTGAGGCGGAATTTGGAAATTGTGGTGCAGGCTTCCAGCCTGCATGGCTGGAATTGCAGGCTGGAAGCCTGCACCACAATATTTACTAGGGTTCGTCGAATCCTACCAAGCCGCCGTCCGAGGTAAGGACGTAGATTCTGGAGTCGCTGGCCACAGGCGGGCACGCGGCTACGCGATCGAGTTTGTACTTCCAGTAGACCGTGTTGATTTCTTTCTCGTCGACCGCATACAAGAAGATGGGCGGCGCGGTCACGAAATAAATGCGCTTGTTCAATACGGCCGGCGTCAGCGTGATGGCGATGTCGTTGCGCGACTTCAGCGGAATTTCGCTGACGTTCATATCGATCACGGACAGGCCTTCCTTGCCGGCCGTTCCCGTGCAGGCAAAGAACACTCTTTTTCCGACAACGAGAGGTGGATTGACAATTCCGCCGGTCGCCTCGCGTTCGGTCGGTTCGCGCGTGCCGTCCAGCCGGAAGAAGCGGATCGAACCGTTGTTTGCCGCCACGACGACGGTGTCGCCGACCACGACAGGCGGCGTTTTGACGCTCGCCGCGAATTTGCCCAAGTCCGTGGTCCAAATGCTTTTCTTGGTTTTGCCAGCGAACGTCGCCAAATTGAAGACGTGGATGTTGCCGTCGCTCCCGGCGACCGCCAGCGCGTCGCCGTCCTTCGCATCGTCATCCTTATCGAGAGCCTTGCGCTTGAGGAAACAGGCGCCCGAAGTTGGCGTGACGGGTTTGTTGTTCAAGCTTGACACAGGCAAAGCCATGGTCAGCGGCACGACCGAGCCCGTTTCGGCGTCCACGATGAGGATGCGGGTTCCGGCTACAAGCGCGATCTTGGACTTTCCGCTCTGTTCGAAGAACGTGGGTGGAAAATCGAGACCGGGCTGGCTGGCGTCGAGCACTTTCGTCGGTGGTTGGTTCCAGGCGGGTTCGAATTTTCCATTGTTCTTGACCAATCCCACGCAATAACCCGCTTTGGTGCAATAGACGAACAACGGCGGTTTTCCGGACGGTTTGAAAACGGAGATTTGACCGTAGACGCGCTTTTCGACACCCGCCAGCGGCTGTTCGAATTTGTATTGTGCGGTGATTACGGGCGGATCCGAGTTGACGTCGATTTCAAGCAACGCGCCTTCCGAGGTTCCGGCGTACAACAGGCCGTTGAAGAAAATCGCGCCGCCGTCGAATTGAACGCCCGAAAATTGCGCCAAGACGGCGGGCTTGCGTTCAAGGCTGACTTTAACTTCGGCGAGCGTGGGATCCTGGTGGAGTGTCGTGTCCTCGGTCTGGCTGCTGTAACCGCGCTTTGAGAATTTGAAGATGTGCGAACCGTGGACTGGAAAGATGGGATAACGCAGCACCCGTTCCGTCCAGGGCGCATTGGCTCTTATCGTCCGGATCGGATTCCCATCCATCTCGACGTCGACCTCGTCCACGTTGACCGGGGTGACGAGGAGCGGGAAGTTCAGGATCTTGGGAAAATCATCCAGTCTGGCGAGCGAATATTGCTTGATAAAGTCGCGGACGAAACGCATCTCTTCGGCCGCGCTCTTGAACGCCGCGGCGGGATCGGTCTGTATCAATGCGATTTTCGCGCGCGTTACTTTATAGGCGTCGATGGCCTTGTTGGCTTTGTCCAGATCGGCTCTGTCCTGAATTTTGTCGTCATCCGTCTTATCGAATTTTTCGAGTAATTGTTCCAGTTTCATTTTTGCGGTTCTGAAGTCGAAGCTGTCCATGGCCGCTTTCACTTCGATGCGCAGGTCCGCGCGCGCGGTGTCCGTCCGCTCGTCGCGCGTGATCATATCGGTCTTGAAGACTTCGTCCTGGCGCTGTAGTCCCAGATAGAGATCTTCCGCGCGGCTCCTCAACCCTTTGATTGGCGACCAGACTTTTCGAGCGGCGGACAAACTTTCCTGGGCCGATGAAAGTTCCGCCCGGGCGGCGGGAATGTCGCCTCCCTTTGCCAGCACGCCGGCGTGCGATAGGCGGTTCGTGACCTCCATCTCGGCGGCATCGAACGTTTTCTGGTTTTCCATTTCAATATAGAACATCACGCCGAATGCGCAGAGCGCGGCGGAGGAGACGAGGATCGTCATTGTGGCACGGCGGCGCCGGGTGGCGCGGTCTTCCTTGGTCAGCAGGACTTCATTGAGTTTTTTCTTGAGCAGCCGAATGTTTTTGCGGTACGGCATCGCGCGGCGATAGGAGTCGGCGGCGAGGCTGGTGTTATGGGAACTCGCGGCCAGATCGCCGAGCAGTTCGAGCTGTGTGGCGGCCTCGTCGTGGTTATCCTTGATCAGCAGCAAGTCGATGAGTGCGTTGCGCATCTTGATGTTGGACGGATCGTTTTGGAGCCCAAGCAAGGCCGCGTCATGCGCCTCGCGCAAGAGATGCCGGTCGCGGAGATTCTCGAAAAGTTCCTGATACTGAACAAACGCGTCGCGCTTCTGGCCGCGCTTGGCGAACAGCCCGGCGAGGGCTTCGCGCGTCGTCACGTTTGCCGGCGCGATGGCCAGGATGCGCTTGTAGATTTCGATGGCGTTTTCATCGTGGCCGTCCTTGATTTCCGTGGACGCCAGTATGCCATAGTGAATGCAGGCGTATTCAACCTGGCCCACCTTGGCCATCAGGTCGGCGAGTTCGCGGCGGATTTGAGTGTTTTCGCCGCCCAGCGCCAGGATGCGTTCGAGGACTTTGGCGCGGCGCTTGGGCAGATCGAGGCGCGTACATTCACCTTCGGAGAAATTAAGTTCGTTGAGCGTGGCGGGGCGGATGTACGACGCGTTCAGAAACTCGCAGAGCGTGCTGACGACTTCGAATTTAAAAAGCTTGGAATCTTCAATGATGTCGTCGACATCGCGCGCGCCGTCGATCAGCATGGCCACGCGCCGCTCGACGGGATCGGTCGCCATCTCGCCGCGTTCGATGGCTTTGCGGACATTCAACTCGACGACGAAGATTTTCTTTTGGGACGCAATGATTTTGCTGAGGCCGTCCCATTCGTCGGCGCGCCGCGCGGCTTCCATGATCAGGCGGGAGACTTGAATGTTGATGTTCCAGCCGGCATCGGCGGCTTCGGCGGCGAACAAGCCTTCGGGCGGCGGGCCTTCGTTAAATTCAAACGAGGCCGCTTGCCAGCCGAAGAGGTCGTAGATTTCCTCTTCAATCTGGCGAACCAGGAGTTCCTGGATTTGGGCTTCGGTGACGCAGTTCATGCCGACGAGGCATGTAATTAGCGTTTCGTTAGTCTGGGTTTGGCGGATCAGGGCGGAGTCAAAGTCGCTTTTGGAGAGAATGCCGCGCGCCACGAATACTTCGGCCGGAAGGAGCGAGGAGCGCGAGCGTCCGGAGAGAAAGCGGATGCGGCCATCCTGGAAGTAAACGTACTTCTCCTCGGCGTTCGGATTGCGTTCAGGCGTGACGCGCAGCGTTCCCGTTTGGGAATTCATTGCTAAATTCTGGAAGACGTCAGCGAGGCTGAAGCTATCAACGTTTCCCTTGAACGCCATAAAAACAGTCCCAGGTTCCAGGTTTCAGGTTTCAGGTTGCCAGGGCTTACTCTGAAACATGGAACCTGAAACCGCAGTTATTTCGTCGGTCCGAAAAAATCGTCCAGTGCTTGATCCGCCGCGTCGGCGAACTCTTTGCCGACGCCTTCGTCCTTGTCCTTGTTTCGGTCGAACGAGCGCAACATGCTGTCGGTCAGGCGCTGGGTCAATTCGTCGGCGTACAGTCGGACCATTCCGAGCGTGGTGCGGTCGTCGAAAATCACGACGACCAGCGCGCGTTCGGCCACCAGCGCGATGTGGATGTTCTCGTTTTTACCCTGATGAAAGAGCACTGTAAATTCCGTTTCGCCCAGCAACTGCGCGACCTGTTTCGTTGCGGCGAACGAGCCGGCAACGAGCGCGGCGATCGAGTCGGTGTTGAACGACTTGGTGAAGCCCTTTTTCGTGACAAGATGGCCTTCCTTGTCGATCAGCAGAGCGCATTTAGCCTGGGACCGATCCAGGAAATCGGCGAGGATTTTGTTGACCTCTTCAATGTCCTGTTCGTAAAACACCAAGCGGGCTTTACGCATTCTTTCGCTAATTTCCATCGTCTTTCTCCGTTTGCCGCCATGCCGCTCGACTGCGTCAGGCACGGCCACCAAACCGCGTACAAAAAAAACCATTTTATCCTGCGCGAAATTACCGAAGCAAGTAATAGGCCGCCGACGCAAGCAACAACGCCACGGCAGCCCCTCCTTTAATTACGCGTCCAAGGCAACCTTTGCGCGGTTGGGG
The DNA here is from genome assembly GCA_038227045.1 of Planctomycetota bacterium. GTDB lineage: Bacteria > Planctomycetota > SZUA-567 > H5-PLA8 > H5-PLA8 > JANXLS01. Next base: position 86,246 of record JBBRQD010000004.1, on the reverse strand, counting down.
CGCTTCATTGCTGGCAACATTGTCCTGAGATTCGTCGCCGGCCGCCGAACGGGCGCTCGCGTCGGTGGACTGGGACCGAATTTCAGCGAGGCGGTTGCGGAACGGATTCGGCGCCGCCGTTTCGCCGCCCTGTGCAGGCGCATTCTGCGCGGACGGCGGCTTGATAGTCGGGGTGGCGGATTTGGTGGCAAACCGTGCAGTGGACGGTTTAGGCTGAAGCGTCGGGTTGGGTTTGGTAAACGACGGTGCAGTCGGCGATCTTGGCGTCGGTGGCGGTACACGTCCCGACGGAATTTGCGTGGACGGCGGTCTAGCAACGGGTGGCGCTGTGCGTGCGGAAGCAGTTGGAGACGGCGACCTTGTCGGTGGTGGGGCAATGCGTGCGGACGCAGTTTGCGGATTCGGCGGCCTTGTGCCTGGCGGCGCAATGCGTGCGGAAGCGGTCTGAGGCGACGGCCCTCTTGCCGGGGGCGACGAAAAGCGCGAGGAAGGTGTTGGTGGAGCCGGCCCGCGGCCGGGGACCGCCGGATGGGCGTTGCTGATCGACGCAGTCGGGGCCGTTCGGGCGTTGCCGGCGAGCGCCGATGCGCGGGCAGGTTTCTTTCCTTCGTCGTTATAGCCCTGCTCACGGTTGAGGCGTTTGATCACGCCTTGCGAAATCGCTTTCAAGGTCTGGAACACGCCGTCGCCGTTGACCGCGACGGCCTCGACCACCGGCCAATTGTTGCGGTTGAGCTTGGCGTTCATTTCTTCGATGGACATCGTCTTGGGAAGATCGCGCTTGTTGAACTGCAGCACCATCGGCAGGTCCATGATGTCCAAGCCATTTTCACGGAGATTCGTGGCGAGATTGTCGAGCGACTCGATATTCTCGGCCATTAAATCCGGATTTGAATCGGCGACAAAGACGACCCCGTCGCAGCCTTGCAGCACCAGTTTGCGGGTGGCGTCGTAGTAGACCTGGCCTGGGACCGTGTAGAGCTGAAACTTCGTTCGCATACCGGCGACGGTGCCGAGATCGAGTGGTAAAAAATCGAAGTACAGCGTGCGGTCGGTTTCCGTCGCGATGGAAACCAATTCACCGGTCGAATTCGCCGGCGCTTTTTCGTGCACCAATTGCAAATTGGTGGTCTTGCCGCAACGTCCGGGACCGTAGTAGACGATTTTGCAATTGATTTCGCGCGATGCGAAATTGATTTGAACCATGCGCGCACTACCCTTAATAGAGCTTCGAATCTTAGCCGCAAATCCAGACTTGCCATGGAAAAAATTACTGCACGTCGAATGCGCGTTGAGCCACACTCATAGGGACATTGATTTCAGAGCCAACCCTTCAGGAAAGCGCCCACGCCGGGTTTTGAGATACCCTCAAAATGCGACGCGGGATTTTTATTCTATAAACTCATTTTATACAATTAAATGGGATCGCTAGTACCAAATGCGGATTTAAATTTTTAGAGCGGCCTTTTTTCGCGCCATTAAAAATCGCGGCAGCTTCGCGCCGTCCTTTTCGATTTTAACAGTGTCAAAAATTCCGGCGCGTTGGGCTATTTCCTCGATACTTTTGGATTGGTCCGCGCCGAATTCGATGCCAATCCATCCACCGGGCTTGAGGCGCGAGTCGCATTCCGCCAGAATACGGCGCGCGATGGCCGTGCCGCTTTCGCCCGCGAACAGCGCGCGCGCCGGTTCGAAGTCGCGCACTTCCGGTTGCAGCGCGGCCCGGGAGTTCTCATCGACGTAGGGGGGATTGGCCACGATGATGTCGAAGGGTTCTGTTTCGGCGGATTCGTTCAGGGCCGCGAACAGATCGCCTTGCAGAAAAACCACGCGCGCGTCCTGCTTCAACGCCAGCGCGTTTTCAGCGGCGAGCGCAAGAGCTTCTTTTGAAATATCCGTCGCGATCATACGGGCGCTGGGAATTTTGGAGGCGACGTACAGCGCGACGCAGCCGGTGCCGGTGCACAAATCCAGGACGCGCACGGGTTGCGCGGATTGCGCAAGGGTGTCCAGCGGGTCGGGTTTGTGCGGCGTTCCAGTTGCGATTTCCATTGCGCGATCGACCGCCCAGACCGCGAGGATTTCGGTTTCGGGGCGTGGAATTAATGCCGCGGGCGTCACTTTAATTTTCAGATCGACGAATTGGGTGTGGCCGACAATGTACTGCAACGGTTCGCGCTTTTCCCCGCGGCGTTTGACGAAGTCGCGGAACTTGGCCAGGGCCGCGGCGTCGACCGGTTTTTCGAAATCGACGTACAGGCGGATGCGCGCGCAACCGAGCACTTCCGCCAGCAACAATTCGGCTTCCAAACGCGGGCTTTCGAGCCCCTTTTTTTCGAAGAAACTTTTGGTCCAATTAATCAGATCGAGCGGGGTCCAGATGCGCGGGGGCGGTGCGGATTCAGGAGGAGGCGGGCTATTCGCATTCATAATAAGGTGGCGGGAATTTACTCGTATTGGGCATGGAAGTAAAGTCCGTTGAAGTGAAATCGCGAACGGTTACGAAGGCGAAATTCAAAGCTACCGACCAAAATATTTGAACCGAACTTTCGGCGCGACCGGCTGAAACACCGTTTTCCAATTGGGCCGACATCTGATCAATAGTAGACACTATGATCAAAAATAGGTCTATATCTCGGTTCGCGATCTCGGTTGCGGCCATGGAGAGGCATGATAAGGAGTGTAAAACGCGTGGCACGTCAATTGCGTTTAAGTTAAGGAACAACAACGAGTTGCTTCGGTTTTTCACGCCGATAATTCGTCAATTATTGTTTTGAAAAAAGGATGGGGATTTGTTTGAAGCAGAGCAATATGCTCCCGTCTCAGCTTGCGATTACGGAATGTCGAAGTCATTGGTAGTTTTTAGCACGTTCAAGTTATCGGTGCTTTCTGCCGATTAGAATGGTCCGTCATTGTGCCTGGAGAAAGCTTCGACCGAAACGATTCGGTCAAAGTGCAGACGTAAGTTTTAGATTTTTAAAAGGAAACATATTAGCATGCAAAAATCTGTTCTCTCTTGTCTCGTTGCGGCGCTCGTTTCGGTTTCCGCGCTATTTGGTTACGAAGCTCCTGAACGGGACGTTCAATCCGCGGCTGCAGGGTCGAAGGCGGTGCCTCAGGAATTGGTGAAACAGCCTGTGTTTCTGTTCTGCCCTCATAAACAAGGCGCAGCCTCGTGGTCGCTGTATGTGATCGTCGACAAGAACGATCCCAGGACGCTTCTGGCGCTTGGATTGGAAGAACTCACCGGTAAGAATTCGAAGGACAACACGTATCGAGGAGTGCTTGACGCGCAGAAAGATCCTTCCACGCAGCGCAATGAACTCGGGCGGCTGGACGTAAAGGATTTTGCAACCGGCAGACTCGAAGTGAAGGAAAACGAGTTGCTGTCGATCAAGGCCGAAAAAGTGGAAGCGGCGTTGAAGTTGACCATCGACGCGCGCGTCAGCTTGGACGGCCATTTTGTGGTCGGCGGCCCGGAAGAGAATCGCCGCAGCATGATTCTTCAATACAGCAGCATTTATAAATTCTGGCAAGCCAAATCGCTGAAATTGGAAAACACCAACGGGCAGAATGCCGTGGGGAAGTACGCCAAGACGTTTACCGGAATTGTGTTCACCGCCGGGACGACGATGGTGTCGCGGATATGCGCGGTGGACGAATTCGGTTCGCCGGTTGTTTTGCTTGATCGCTGATTTTTATTTTCTCTCGCAAAGACGCAAAGGCGCAAAGAACGGCAAGAAGATTGGGACACGGGAACTCGGTTGAGTTCTCGTGTTTTTTTGAAATCGAGTTGTTTTTATCCCGAAGGGATTCAAAGCCATTAGCCGGTGGTTGAGGCCGTACCCGGCCGACACCACCGGAATATGCGGAAAAGTTCTCTGCACCCCAGCAAGGGTGCCAGCCAACAATGAGGGCGAGACAAGTGGAAGTAATGCATGTGTCTCGAACATTTGCTGGCACCCCTGCCGGGGTGCGGGACAATTCTGATCGAATCCGGTGGTGTCGGCCGGGTACGGCCTCAACCACCGGCTAATAGCTGATATCCCTCCGGGATGTCGGCAATTTCAATATCTTGAGGAGTTGTGTAGAAAGCACTTCGTTTTTGCACGATTCCCCTGCTGCGTTTTTGCGTCGCTTCGCTATAATTCGAATTCAATGAACATTCAATCCGACGTTCCTTCAGCGGGTGCGGTTGTGTCCCGGCCGGCTCAGCCGTGGCGCAATTTTTGGTGGTTGGTGATTGTTGTCGTGGTGGGCTGGCAATCCGTGATCAGCGTGCGTGCGTGCTGGCATACGGCGAAGAATCCTCAGCATGTTTCGGATTTTACCGCGTTTTATGGGGCCGGGCGGCTGGCTTTGCGCGGTGGGAATATTTATGATTTTAAGCAATCCGATATTTCGCGGCGGCCATACCTTTATCCTCCGACGTTCGCCGTTTTTCCGATGATGCCGCTGGCTCTGCTGCCGCACAACGCTGCGCTGATCGTCTTCATGCTCCTGAATTACGCGATGCTCTTTGGCTTGTTCTGGCTGCTGCGGGATGCGCTGTGGCGCTGGGTGCCTCAGACTTCGCCGCCTGCGATTTACGATAGTGGGTGGCAGCGCTGGTTGCGGCATCCGGATACTGGCATGATGCTCGCGGCGACGGTGTGTTTTCGGTTCGTGCATTCCAACATGCGGCATGGAAATTCGAATTTGTATGTCGCATTTTCGTTGACGCTGGCGCTGTGGTGGATGCTGCAAAAGCGCAAACCGTTGTGGGAGTTTTCGAGCGGCGTGGCGATCGCTCTGGCCACCGCGATCAAAGTCACGCCGGGATTGTTCGGGCTGTATCTGCTTTGGACTTGGCGGAAATGGGGCATGTTGGGCGGGGCGCTTGGACTGGTCTTTTTCCTGCTGCTTGTGCCGGCTCTGCCGATGGGATTTTCGCAGGCGATTGCGCGGCTGAGGGAATACAAAGCGCATATCTTTTCCGCGACGACAGGCGAAGACGCGGAAGACGATCCGATCGGTCACGAAGGCGGCGCGGATCAGAAACAATTGGTGGGCGGCATTTCGCTGGCCGGAACTCTGACGCGTTATCTGTCGCCGACACCGATGCGCTTTGTTTTCAAAGACAAGACTGAGCGGCTTTACTATGCGAATATCGTGGATTGGCCGGAGACGACAGTGCGGCGAATCTGCCAGGTTTTCGAATTTTTGATGCTCGGCATGACCGTGTTTTTGACCGCGCGGAAAGTGGCGCGCAGCGATCCGGCGGGGATTGCGCTGAGCTGGGGATTGATCGCGACCTCGATGCTGTTGATTTCGCCGCTGACTCGCAAGGCGCATCTGTGCGCGCTGCTGATCCCGGCGGCGGCGGCGATTGCTTTGATGCAACAGGACCGCATTCGCGGATTTGCGCGGACTCTTTGCATTGCGGCGCTTGCGGCAACTTGTCTGCAAGGCGTGGTGTTCTCTGTCAATTTCATTGGAAAGCTGAACAGCGATTGGCTGCAAATGATGGGGATCGGGTTTTGGATGCTGCTTGCGGTTTATCTGGCTTTGGGTTGGGGGCTTTGGAAACTGGAACCTTCTGGGGGACCGCGAAGTCTTGAAGGGTTGGACCGTTGAATTTTTAGAATGGGCTGCCAAAGGCGATGGGTTTTAACGGCTTTTTAACCGCGGATAACGCGGATCTTCGCGAAATTTTTAGGTGGGTAATTTTGTATGAAATGTTTAACTGAGAATCTTATATTTAATATTCCACAACGTATAGGCTTTCAGAATATCACATCACAAGTGGCGGAATTGGTTCGCAAGAGCTCTGTGCAAGAGGGGCTTTGTCTTGTTAATGCCATGCATATTACGGCCAGCGTTTTTATCAACGATGACGAATCGGGGCTGCATGAAGATTATAAGAGGTGGCTTGAGAAACTCGCGCCTTTCGATGCTTCCGCCAAGACGTATCAGCACAATCGAACGGGCGAGGATAACGCCGATGCGCATTTAAAACGGCAGGTCATGGGCCGCGAAGTGGTTGTTGCGATTACCAAAGGGCAGTTGGATTTTGGGCCTTGGGAGCAGATCTTTTATGGCGAATTTGATGGCCGCCGGGCTAAGCGGGTTTTGGTGAAGATTATTGGGGAATGAGGGGATGACAAGGTGACAAGGTGAAAAGGCTCATTTTTTCGAAGTGTTGAGCCGTTTCACCCCCTCACCCCCTCACCTTGTCAATTACTATCTATTGTCCTGCATTTTGAATACTCGATGCGTCAACCTCGTCCGCCCAGGAACCGGTTGCGATTTTTACATTGAAGTGCCCTTTTGGGGCGTCGTTGGAGCGGCCAGTTTGATTGAAGTTCCAATTGATCTTGATAAATAGGCGTTCTTTGGCGTCGGTGTTCCAGACTTTTCCAAAACCGATCAGAAACGGTTCTCCGGCGCCTCCGAGTTTTCCGATGACGGCACCCATCATGAATTGGTTGCCGTTATTGTTGCCCCAGTTGCTCGATCCTAAAGGGTTGATGTCCTGGTTGTTAAATGGATTGATCGTCCCTGTGACAAGCACGGCAACCCGGTCGCCGGGCGTCGAATCGATCCCCGTATCCACCCATTCGCCCATCGCTGCTGTGGGTTCAAGCAGCAAATTCTTCGTTTCGCCGCGGTTCAGCCAACGCACGGTTTGAATGTCTTCGAGCTTCACGGCAAGATCGCCGAGCCGGCTTTTGATTTTGACTGTATCGAACTGCAGGACGCCAGTGGCTTCAAAGCGGACGGTGCGCACGCTGTCTTCGGTCTGCACCCTTTTGCCCTGGCTCTTCGCCGCCAGCTTTTTTAAGATGCCGTCGATGCGGTTTTTGCTTTCGGGCGACGCGCTTTCGCGGGCGGCTTTGACTGTTTCGTACGCGGCGACGGGAAATGTTTCGAGCTTGTATTGCGCCGCTGAACGCTTGGCGAATTCGTCGTTGTCGAGATCCTTTATCGTTTCGGCGATCTCCTTCAAGTCTTTATCGGCCAGACGTTCGCCGCGATCGATGCGCAGCAAGTCCGCGACGGGGACTGTCAGAGAGCCATAGGCCGTTTTCAGCACGAGGTTTTCGATGTCTTTGATTTCGCCTCGAAAAAGCGAACCGTCTTGCAGTTTGATTTCAACGTCTTTTGGACCGAATTTGCTCTTGGTCGGCTGAGACGCGGGGTCCGGTTTAGCGTCGTGTGGCGGTTCTGCCGCGGCTGCGATCACCGAAAGCAGTGTACACACGAATGCAAAAGAGCTGAGTGCGAAGGGCATGTTTTGAGCAGGTGGATTGGTGAAACGGATCATTTCGAATTTCTCCAGATGCGCAGCAGAACGAAATCGAGGAGGCGCGGCGAAAGCCATTGGACGAAGACACCCATCTTCCCGGAGAGCGTCAGAAAGCGATTGCGAGCGGGCGATCGCGCCGATTTTAGCAACACGCGCGCGACCGCTTCGGACGACATGCCATGATCGGCAGACAGAAATGAATGCGGGCGATTGCCAATGGCAGCGTCTCCAAATTCCGTTTTAGTGACGCCCGGATTGACCACTGCCACCGCGATTCGTTCATCAGAAAGTTCGACGCGCAGCGATTCACTGAGCGCTTCCATCGCGAATTTCGTGGCGCTGTACGACGACAGGCGCGGCATGGAGCGCCGGCCGACAATCGAACTGACCATGACAATCACTGCTCCCCAGCGCGCTTTGGAAGCTCGGGCGGCGTTGCGCAACAGCGGCAGCGCTGCCTGCGTGCAGCGGATCGTACCGTAGAAATTGGTCTCCATATTTTGTTGAAACGCCGCTATGGTGGTTTCTTCGACCGACCCGTACACGCCAAAACCGGCGTTGTTAATTAGGACGTTTAACTGTCCGAATTGTTGCGCAATGATTTTCATTAAATTGGCGACGGACGTATCGGAGGTCACATCGCATTCCACTGGAAGTAACGTGCGTGCGGGGTGTTTCTTTCTTAAGGTATCGGAAATTTCAATCAAGCGGTTTAATCGACGCGCGGTCAGAACGACATCGTAACCTGCTTCAGTAAAAACGGCTGCGGCTGCGGCACCAATGCCAGACGAAGCACCGGTGATGAGCACAACCGGAGAAGTAGCGGCTTTTTGCGTGGATTCCATATTAAAGAGAGTGTACATTAGTTTTGGCGATTGTCTATCAAAATATGTTATGCGATATGCCTAATAATACCCAATGTTCCACGTGGAACATTTTGGCGTTCAGTTAACAATGCCTCGCACGAAGGCGCGAAGAACACAAAGAAGCGCAAAGAAATGGCAAGAAGCATAAGAATATACTAACAATACCCAATGTTCCACGTGGAACATTGCTGAGAGGAAACTTTATTGCATTCTTTGTGCTTCTTTGTGTTCTTCGTGACTTTGTGCGTGGCATTTTTTAGCGACCAGCGGTAGAACACATTGTGCATTAAATGTAACGCCACAAATCCTGTCTTGACGCGAAATCCATCTTGCGTTACAGTTGTTATCGCTTCACATCACAGCAAAGGACTCAAAAATGGATCCACTTAATCGCCCCAAGCGCGGACTTGGCGCTCTTTTGGCCGCCACTACTCAATCCGCTCCTTCGCTTCCTGGCGACGCGACTCAACCGGCTCCCGTTTCAATTTCGACGGCTGAAGTTGCGATTCTTTCCATTCGTCCGAACCCCGATCAGCCTCGTACTGTTTTCGAACCTGTTGCGTTAAACGAGCTCGCGGATTCGATCAAGGCGCAGGGACTCATTCAGCCCGTCGTCGTCCGCCCTTTGAAGCCCGACGAAGCGACTGACGAGGTCAAGTACGAACTGATCGCTGGAGAGCGCCGCTGGCGGGCGTCGCAGATCGCCGGCCTCAAAGTCATTCCCATCGTCGTGAAAGAAGTCTTCGATGAGCGCGACATCCTCTTGTTGTCCCTCGTCGAGAACTTGCAGCGCGACGATTTGAATCCGATCGAAGAAGCTATTGCCTACGAGAAAATGTCGACGAAGTTCAATTTTACTCACGAACTGATCGCCACCGGCATTGGCAAAAGCCGCGTCTATATAACAAACTCGATCCGCTTGTTGGAATTGCCCTCGTCGGTCCTCGACGCAATTAAGAGCCGAAAACTCACGCCGGGCCATGCAAAAATATTGCTCACGATTCCCGACGCCAAGTTGCAATCCCACTTCGCCGCCAAAACGCAGGCTGAGAATCTGACGATCAAAGACTTGGAACGGCTCACGATCGGTACGCTCAAGCCCGACTCCAATCCGGACGACTCTTTCACAAAGCGTGCCGGTAATGGAACCAATGCGCATCCGCCGCGAATAAAAGGCTCACGCGGAACGCGTTTGCCATCGGCCGAAGTTCAAGAGCTCGAACGCAAATTGCGCGAATACTTCGGCACGCGCGTCAGCATTGAAGAAAGTTTGCGAAAAGGCCGAATCGTGATTGATTTCTTCTCCGTGGATGATTTGCAGCGGATCGTGAATCTTATTGGACTTGATGACTGATATTTTACTAAATAACTAAAAATTAGGTGAATATTTAGTCGATTCAATTCGTCTTAATATTGAGCGCGAAGCATTGAGAGCGGGAAAGAGGATTCGATACCCCTCTCCCTCAAGGGGAGAGGGGAAATGCGTCCGCAATTTCGGTGACGCAGCGCCGTCTACTTTCCAGTGCCTTTTTCCCTTGCGGAAAAATCGAAAAGCGTCTAAAACTCACATTCATGCAATAACTTTAATTTTCGCAGCGTCACTTTTATAGACATGTGGCGCGTGCTGCATGTTCTCTGGAGATTCAACTATGACTGACAAACCATCAATTCTCGGCAGAGCTGCCCGCTGGACACGTTTCGCGCTGCTCGCCGGGATTGCTATTATTCTGGGAGTAATTGTAACCACTCCGCGAAACGAATATCCTTTGCAGATGAGCCGCGCTCAAGCCGCCGGAATTGCTGCAGCCCCTGGTTATCTAATGACCTCGCTGAACGCTACAACAGCAGACAGATTCTTTTTGGTCGACACCAACAAACAGGTCATCTGTGTCTACCAAGTTTCGGGGGATCAACTGCGTTTGATTGCCGCACGAAAATTTGATATCGATTCCGATATTTTGGACGGCAGTTTTCCAATGAAGGGCGTTAAGCTTGAAGGCGGGAACGGACTTTCCCGTGAAGAAGCCAAGAGTTATTTGGATGAATTCAAGTTACTTGTAGAGAAGATTGAAAACGGAAAAAAGGTCGGTAAAAAGCCGTAATATTATTCATGAAGCAACATTGTTTCGATAATCACTCAAGCTGAAATTAAAGGAAACCATCATGAACGATAAACTTAAAATGGATTGGATTGTTAATGGACTGCTCGCGGTAATTCTGGTACTCCTCGCTGGCACGTACTTAAATACCTTTGCGTCAAAAACAGCACACGCCGCTGGACAAGGAGGAGGTTGGGAAACCAACGGAATTATGGTCACGTCGGTTAGCGGAACATCCGAACGGATGGTGCTAATTGACACGACTAAGCAGAATATAATGATCTACCACGCGCAAACTGGTGGTCGCCTCGGACTCAGCGGTGTGCGAAATTACAAATATGATGTCGAAATGATCGACACCGAAGGCCGCGGCAAGAACAACCCTCCCATGACCTACTGGGACGTTAAGAACATTTACGACGCGGATAAGAAATAGTCGCCGCGAGAATTTCAGTGATTCAAGCACGACAAAAACCCATCACACATTTTGTCGCGCCTAATCCGTAATTTCGCGCCTCAGCACTTGCAGTCTCAGTGAAAATGATTATTCTAATGAGCATAAATTTAAACGATCGGTTCGATCGAAAGGGTTTGGCAAATGGCTGACGGCGAATTGTTGGACGCGCGCGAGGCGATGTCTCTGCTGGGCGTCAATGAATCTGATTTGCAGACGATGGTCGCGCGCGGTTCTTTGCGCGCCTTCCGCTCGGCTGGCACGATGAAATTTCGCCGCGACGATGTGCTGAGTATCAAGAGCGAAAAGAAGACCGATCAGACAATTATCATGCCGCCGGGCGTATCGAAGGTCAAGCCCGGCAGCGGCATTCTGCCCACCGTGGCATCGAACAAATCGCCGCGTGGTTCGTCGCGCAATTTGCCCGCGATCAAAACCGGTGCGCCAGCGGCCAAAGCTCCGGCACCCAGGCCCGCGGCCGTCGACACCAACACCAGTTCCGATCAAATTATTCTCGAAGAATTCGAACTGTCTCCGGCTGAAGGCGAAGCCGGCGCGAACACGCAGGAAGTGACTGCGTCGCAATCCGCGGTCGATGGCGGCGTCACGCTGGTCGACGGCGGGATTGAAACGGGCAATCAAACAGTTGTCGAACAGGGCGTTGAATTCGATCCCGCGGGCGCCACGGCATCGGCCATCGCGCCGGTGGCTCCTACGCCATCGGGTTCCGGTCGTCACAGAACTCCATCGAGCCGCATCAACGATCCGATGGCGCTTCCCAATGCGCCGGCGATGAGCCGCGTGCGCGCCGCAGTCAGTTCGTCTGGCCAGACCGCCACCTCCAAACGCAGCCAGGCGACAGCCACCGCGCGCAGTTCGCACCCCATCATGACCTTCATTCTGATTCTCACTGCCGGCATTTACCTCTACACGGCCACGATTGTCGGCGTGCAGCTCTTCAAAGGAAATTACGACTCCGAGACGCACCAGCGCGTGATTCCGCCGTTCCTGTCGAACGCTCCGTTCGTCAATTACCCGTCGGTTTACATCGCGTTGCCCGGAATTCCGGACGACACCGAAGGTGACTTCAAGCGCCCCAAGGACGAACCGCCGGGCGGCCAGAAATAAAATTCACGTGATCGATGCATGACAATTCAGGCCATATCGGCGAACCCTTTGGAAAATTCCAAAGGGTTCGCTCGTTTAAGGCGTCTTAGTTGAGCTTTTGCCGTTTTGACAAAAAGAAAGTAAGACGACTTGGATCGCCGTTCACCAATGTCTGCTTCGTCTTTGATATTTTCGAACTCGTTCGCCCGAGAACATGATGCGCCCAATGCTTCGCTCGATTTGCCGTGCCCATTGCTCACAATGTTGTTTCACGTCCGCGCTGATTTTGTTCGCTCTCGCCGCGCATTCCCCTGCGCGCGCCGTGGAACTGTCGCCCTCTTTTCCCGATCATGCCATCGTGGCTGAGCCGACTCCGCAAAGCCGCCAGGTCAAGCCGCGCGCAGCCGATATCGACACGCCGTTTTCCTGGGACCAGTATGCCGTCGTTTACGAAGGCCAGCAAACCGATAAAGTCTTTCGTGGATTCGATCCCGATCCCAATCCGCAGCCCGTGCTGATCAACATTCTTCCGTCCTCGCCGACGCATTTGAAAGTGCTCGGTTTCGACGGCAATTTAGACATTCAATCCGTGCAGGTTCTCCCGAATCAAGGCGGCACCACCGAAGTTTTTCAATTTCAACCCATGGCTCGCAACATCGTCGGCGACATCTCCAATTTCATCTACGATATTCGCGCGATCAACACGAAGATTCGAACCGTGCCGGCGGTGACGCGTTCGCCGGGGACGTTCATCAAGCCCGGACAGATCGTGCGCTACACCTGGACTCAGACATCCACAACCGAACGCTTCGCGAAATGCGAAGCGGAGCTGACTGGGCGCACCGGGCAGGCCACGGGTTTGTTCAACAGCACCATCACCTCCGTGCTTGGAGTGAAAACACGGCCCGTCGTCCTGGGACATTATCTGATGCTGGTCACCCCGCGCGACGTCCGCGGGCAACCGCCGCTCGGTTCGACCGGCAACGGCGTGGTCTTCCGTTGCGCGTTTGGCAGCGACAATCTGCCGCCCGTCGCCGACGGTTTTTTCGCCGATTCCTTCACTCCCGACGTCAACCAGATCGTCACTCTGCAACCCAACGCCACCGACCCGGAAACGGGCCAGACGACATTCGACAATGAAAGCTATGAATTCGGCGATGGGTCGGTGGTGGCCGGAATTACAGGATCCACCACCCACGCTTACGCAGCCCCCGGAATCTACCGCATGCGCTGCACCGTGGCCGACGGCCAGGGTCTGCAAACCACGGCGGAAGACAGCATTGTGGTGGGAGCCACGATTCTGCCGAAGCTAACCGTCCAATACGTCAAAGAAATCCCGCCGGAAGAAGCGGGGGACGGATTGAACAACTCCGATTCGCTGACGGTGATGTTCAGAGATCCTTCCGGTACGAAGATAGTGCCCGGCGACCGCATCGTGTTCACGTATAATAGAAATCATTTCGGCCGCGTGAGCGCGTCGGACAATGCCGATGACGTGGACATCATCATTAAACCCGGCGGCGCGTTCAGCGGCAAGACGCGTATCGCCAATAACATTTCAGTCGCGGTCAGCGGCGCTTCGCTATCCATCAAGGTAAGCCAGGCTCAATTCGATCGCACCGGCGACCCGCGCTTCGGACGCTGCGAGTTGAAAGGAATCTTCAAGAACCAGCGCATTGCCCTGGCCATAATTCCGGCCGACAACTCCACACCCCGTGTGTTGTTGTATACGGGAAACATGCAGGGAACGGTGAAAAACGGAGCCAGCGGCCGCTTCTTTTTCGTTCCGGAAACACACATCATCGGCATCGCCACGATCAAAGAGCCAAACCCGCGACTGCAGGAACCCTAAAGTCAATGCGCGGGGTGTTATCTTTTGATCCAGATTCTTCTTGCTCATCGTAGTGCCTGGAGTTAACCTAATCTTAATGGCTTGGGCTTCGTCACAAAAAAATGCACGTTGTATTTTGTTGCGAATTTTCAGGCTGCATTTCCTTATACGAAGTGAAAACGCACTCGCCGTTTTTCCGAGTTTCTTGACCTTTATTTACGCACTATACTATAGAAGGCACTAGTTTCGAAGACATGCACTGCTATTTACCTGTAAGCGGGGACTTCGGTATGTATCAAAGACTTATTCCGTTGGTTTGGCTCGCCACTCTTTCGGCGGCTATGGCCTATGAGGGCGAAGGCGACGTGACGCGCGTGGGCGACACCGCGCCCATGATCAGCGGTATCGCGACCGACGGCAGCACCGTGAGTTTGGAATCGTACAAAGGCAAAGTCATCCTGCTCGGTTTTTTCGCGACGTGGTGCGGCGGATGTGTCGCCGAAATGCCGCGTCTTGAACGCGAAGTGCATCAGGTCAACAAGGACGCCGGTCTGGTCGTGATCGAAGTGGGTCGAGGCCATTCCTATCAGGAATTGGCCCGGTTCAAAGCGAACCGAGGATTCAGCTTCACGATTCTGGCCGATCCGCGGCGCGAACTGTACACCCGCTACGCCACCGATTATATTCCCCGCTGCTACCTCATTGGGAAAGATGGCAAAGTGAAATACGCCTCCTCGGGCATCAACGAACGCGACTTTGCCGAATTGAAACGCCATGTCGCCGTGGAACTCGCCGTCACGCCCGAGAAGATCGAGAAGTCCGAGACGGTTGCAACGCCGCAGAGGCAGGATGACAAGGGGGCAAGGTGAGCGGGTGACAAGGGGAACGAAAATATTCTGTTCCACTCACATTCTCTCCTTTGCGATCGAATATCCATTTCTTCAGGACGGAAACCTTTGCTTCTCGAAAACGATCAGATTCGCGTCACACTCGATCCCAACAAAGGCGCGGCGTTAAGCGGATTTTACTACAAATCTGCCGGCCTCAATTTCATTGCATCATCAGGCGCAAGCATTCCCGAAGCGAGCGTGCACGCGCTCTTTCAGGGGATGCGGTTCGAGACGATTTCCACGAGCCAAAATGAATCGGCTACTTCGGCGACGTTGTCCGCACGCTCCCAAGACGCGTCCCTCAAGCTCTCAAAAACGCTGACGCTAAAAAAGGGCGAGATCGAGTTTGAAATAGCGGAAACCATCGAGAATCTTGGGGCGCAGGAACGCGAGATCCTATGGGGATTGCGCGTCCCGATAGGTCCGCCCTTTCTCGACGGACACAATGAAATTCAGGCGCCCGCGGTATCGTACTTTGATCCACGCGAAGAACCGATCCTGCGCATGCGCTGGCCGAAACTCGCCGACGGCACGGACCTCTCCACCACCCGCTGCGCACGGCCAGAAGAAGCAAAGACGTTCCTCCTGACCGACTTCGGGCAAGGGCTGTGCCGCGTCATCAGCCGGTCGCGCAAGTTTGGGGTGGAAGTATGCTGGGACGAAAAAATGTTCCCCTACTGCTGGCTTGAAGAAAGCGCC
This sequence comes from Planctomycetota bacterium, assembly GCA_038227045.1. Lineage (GTDB taxonomy): Bacteria > Planctomycetota > SZUA-567 > H5-PLA8 > H5-PLA8 > JANXLS01. Next base: position 71,012 of record JBBRQD010000004.1, on the reverse strand, counting down.
GAGAGGCTGTGTCTTTCGCCCTTCACCGGCCTGCCCAACGCGCTCGAAGAAGGCCACGGCACGCTGACCCTTCCGGCCGGCGACAGCGCGACAGCCAGGTTTGCCTTGCGAATTGCGCCGATGATGTGTTGCCCCGCAAGATGATGAGCGGTCGAGTGGATGGCGAGGCCACCTTGTCACGCATTTTCAATTAACACGTCCATGCGCCGTTTCACTTCGGCGACGCCGAATTTCTTGAGTTTCGCGGCCCAATGCCCCTGGCCCAGCAGGGTCAAGAGCTTTCGGCGCGCGGCAGGGTCGATGACGCGCGCTTTGATCTCCTCGCGCTTTTTCAAAAGCAGCGCCGCGAGTTCGCCCCATTCGTCGCCGATCAGTTTCTCAAGCCGTTTGCGCCAATATGCGGAAAGGGCCGCTGAGGCACCGCCCGTTGAGATTGCAATCGAAAACACACCGCGCCGAACCGTGGCGGGCACGCCAAAAATCCCGGCATCCCCCGGTTCCGCACAATTGGCCAAGGTGCATGACGCATGTGCGGCATCGCAGATGCGCTTGTTCAATTCGGAATTATCCGTCGCGGCATACACGAGCCATGGGCCTTTTACATCGGACGCCCGATACTTCCGCTTCTTGAGCTGCAACGTCGGAGCCATGCTTCGTTTTCCCCTTTTCCGGGAACGGAGTTGCGCGCACAGTTTCGTCAGCGCCGGATCGAATTGCGGGGACACGACCGTCACGCACGCGCCGCATTCCAGAAGCCCTTCGGCTTTGCGAACGGCGACGGGTCCGCCACCGACGATGAGGACCGGCATGTTAAGGACATCCAGAAGGATGTGATAATACGGAGTCACGGTTTGCGCCATGTCGAAGTTTCTCGGAGAGTGAAAGAGAAAACCATACACTGTAAACGGGCATTTTGGAATTGAGAATTGCGCCTTGAAACGCCGTCCATTGCCTCCCTTTCTAAAATCTGTTATCCTGCTGCCGTTCGACAACACATTCTTTCTTCGAGGAGGCGTACCGCTATGAGCCACAAACAACCCGTTCACGTCACCGTCACTGGCGCAGCCGGCCAGATCGGTTATTCGCTCTTGTTTCGCATCGCATCCGGCCATTTGCTCGGACCCGATCAGCCGGTTGTGCTGCGGCTGCTGGAAGTCGAGCCCGCGCTGGGCGCGCTGAATGGCGTCTGCATGGAATTGGACGACTGCGCGTTTCCGCTGCTCGCCGGATTGGTTCCGACGAGCGACCTGAAAACGGCCTTCGACGGCACGTCCTGGGCGCTGCTCGTCGGCGCGATGCCGCGCAAAGACGGCATGGAACGCCGCGATCTGCTGGAAAAGAATGGCGGTATCTTCCGCCCGCAGGGAAAGGCCATCGCTGCGCACGCCGCCAAAGATATTCGCGTGCTGGTCGTCGGCAATCCGTGCAACACCAACTGCCTGATCGCGCGCAGCAACGGACGCGACGTGCCCGCCGACCGCTGGTTTGCCATGACGCGCCTCGACCGCAATCGCGCCGTGACGCAACTCGCCAAAAAGGCCGGCGTGACCGTCAACGACGTCAAGAACGTGGCCATCTGGGGCAACCATTCCTCGACGCAATTTCCCGACGCGAAGAACGCGCGCATCGCGGGCAAGCCGGGCTACGAAGCCATTACCGATCACGCTTGGTTGCAGGGCGATTTCGTTTCGACCGTACAGAAGCGCGGCGCGGCGGTCATCAAAGCGCGCGGTTCCTCATCGGCGGCATCGGCCGCGAACGCGGTGATCGATTCGGTCGTCAGCATCCACACGGCCACCGCATCCGGCGATAACGCGGCGCTCGCCGTGGCCAGCAAAGGCGAGTACGGCATCCCCGAAGGACTCCAATTCGGTTTCCCGATCAAGAGCACCGGAACGTCGTGCGAAGTGATTGGCGGTTTCGAGCTGGACGAATTCGCGAAATCAAAAGTCAAGATCACGACCGACGAACTGCTCGCCGAGCGGAACGACGTCGCGGAGTTGATCAAGTAGAAACGGGAAGTGGAAAATCAGAGATCGGGTGGCAGCGCGTTGAGTAAACGCGCTGCTTTATTTCCTGCGCTGTGTTCTCAGTGTCTCTGTGGTGATATTTCGTTGAGGGTTTCGCGCTCCCCGAATCATTCACTTCGCTTTTGAAGCTTTCGCCGGAACGGACGCGAAGTACACAAACCCGGCCAGAGCCAGTCCGACCGCGTCCTTCCCCAGCGTCGCCAATCCAACTTTCGACGCGTCCGCGTTACCCAGGCAGCCGCACTCGATGTTCAGATTGCGCGCAATCGCCGACGTCACCGCAATGGCGAAGACCGTGAAAAAGAGCAGCGATGCGAGTGCCGCGGCGCGGCTCCAGATGCCCAGTATCAACAGGCATCCGACGACGAATTCATTCCACGGCAGGACAATCGCCAGCGCCCGATTGAGTGGCGAAGGCAGCAGCCGGAAATGGGCAATGTCCTCGGCGAATTTCGGCACGTCCAGCAGTTTGTTATAACCGGCGTAGACCAGCAATCCGCCCAGCAACAGGCGCGCGGCAATGACAACGTAAAATCCAAAACGGCCGTTTTTCTTTTTGGCCATCAGTGGCGCGTCCCCTCGATGGGATTGCCGGAGTGACTGTAGCCGTCCCAGCCGCCCGTCAGTACGCGCACATTTTTGTAACCGAGTTTCGTCAGAGCGTCCGCCGCGCTTTCCGCTTTGGGACAGTCGTCGCCGTCGCACATCGCTACGATCAGCGTTGCGCCGGCAAGCGAACTGTCGATCTCCACGCGGGATTTCAAAATCGCTTCGAGCGTCGCATGGATCGCATCCGGTACGTGCCCGGCGTCGTACTGCGCCTGGCTGCGCACGTCCAAGACGCGCACCAATTCAGGAGTGACTTTGCGTGCCTGCATTAATTCGGCAATCGATATGCGGTGCGGCACGGCGTTTGGTATTTCCGCCCGCGGCCCAGGCGCCTCGACGGGGATATTGTCCAAAAGAATGTGCAGCGGGTTCGCCGAAAAAGCGTTGACGGCAAGGCCCAGCGCGGCGGACAAACCGACGATGAGCGCCACCTGAAGTAGTTCGGCGCGGAAGGAACTGGGTTTGCTCTTTTTTCGCATTAATTCTTTTTAAGCATCGGGCCCGGCAGTTTCGCTCCGCCCCGGATGTTATAGGGCACGATAAAATCCGCCTCCTCGACATTCGTTTTGATCTGCAAGCGGCCGAACGGCGGTCGGCCTGTAAAAGCCGTCTTGAACTTGACCGACAAACGAACCGAATCTTCACCAAGCCGGTCGACGACAAATTCGAGCGGCATCGGGGAGCGCGACCCTTCGGTGACTCCCAGGATTTCAAGACGTCCAGGCGTCTTGCGTTTGGCCACGACGCTGAATGCCGCCACCATTTTCGCGTCGTCCATGGTTGTCGAGACAACGGCCGGTTCGCACGCGAGATCGAACTCAATCGTTCCGGAAACATTGAGCGTCACGGTTCCACCAACCGCCCGATCCGTAATGATCGCGGCGCCGTCCGAAACCGTCCCGCCTTTGTCGCTGTTCAGTGTGACGTAGACCACGTAAATGCTGCTGTTCTTGCCGCTGAGCGGCTCCCATTTATAGCTGAATTCGGGGTGGGATCCCGTAATCGACTTGATCTCGAAGGCTTTTCCATCCGTGCTGCGCACCTGAATTTCCTGCGTTCGAGCTGTATTCTTTTTTAGCAAATCGAATTTCACCGGATTCGGCTCGACAACGATCTCTTCCTTTACTGTCGCGTGAACATCGACACTCACCATCGGATTGCCCTTTTCGTCGGTTTTGAACGTCGCATAAACAAGGTTCTTCTTGTTCCCGGCAATGCTCGTGAAATGGAGGTGCAGCGTGGTCGAGCCCCCCGGAGCAATTTCCGTCGATTCGGCTGTCATCTGCAGGCACCCGCACGAGCCCCGCAGTTCGCGAATCGTGATCGCCTTGTCCGTGGGATTTTCGACGCGCACGTCCGTCTTCCGGCTTTCGCTCACCGGCACGCTGCCCAGATCCACCGAATCGGGAACGAACTTCAAGCGCGTCGGGCCATGAATAAGACTGACATCAACTGTCTGCACGTTGCTCGATACCAAAGGAGAAGTTTGCGCGGCAGTCGATGGCGTCGAAAGAGTCTGCGCCGGAGTTGTGGGCGAAGTGACTTCAGGGCGCGGACGGCCCCATAACATGAACGAGGCAAAGAAGCCCAGAATAGCCAAAAGAGCAATCCAGCGAATTTCAGTACTCATGATGCCATCATAACCAATTTTCCAAAAATTGCAGCGCACCGATTCGTCACCGCGATAACCTTGAACATTCGACGTTCAAGATGAAACCTTCACTGCGGATTTTGGAATAATTTTATGCGCGCACTGATTCAACGCGTGTCATCGGCACAGGTCACGGTCGACGGCGAAGTAACCGGCTCAATCGGATTGGGCCTTCTGGCATTCGTCGGCATTCACCGCGACGACACGCGCGACGACGGCGACTGGCTGATCAAGAAGCTATTGAGCCTGCGGATATTCGAGGACGATGCGGGAAAAATGGGGCGGTCGATTCAGGACATTCAAGGCGAACTGCTGGCCGTCTCGCAATTCACGCTCTATGGCGAATTAAACAAAGGCACGCGCCCGGACTTCGGAGCCGCCATGCCCGGCATTCAAGCCAGGCCTTTTTTCGAAGAATGGATCAAGCAACTGCGATTATCGACAGCCATCAAAATCGCCGAAGGCCGCTTCGCAGCAAAAATGCGAGTTGAATTAATCAACGAAGGCCCGGTTACTCTAATGATCGACTCAAAAAAACCAGGGGCCAACGTCGACCCCCAGCCAAAAACCTGAAACTTGAAACCTGGAACCTGAAACCTGAAACCGCCGTTTACTTCCCCAACAACAATTGAACGACGTAAAGTTCCAGCGCCTCGTAATCGCGAGCGTCGCGGAACGCGGCAACCTTCTTCTCGTCGATGCGCTGAACCTTTTCGCACAGGTCTTTGAAAATCTGCAGCGAATTCGACAGATGGCGCATGGACCCCTCCTGCTTCTGCGTGCGCATGGCCTTCACGTCGAGCCCCACGTATTCGCCCTTCGCGCCGAAGCCGCCGCGCGCCAGAACCCAGACCTGGTTGAACGCGCGCCGCAGATTCACCGCGCCAAACGATTTGTCCTGGTCGTACTTCAAGCCGTCCTGATCGTTGAGATGCACGCCCCACAATTTCCCGAGCGCCATGCACAGCGCCATGTCGTCCGACGGATCGACGCCCAAAAGCATCGAATGCGCCGATTCAATCAAAATGCCGACGCGCGTGGGATCGACGGTCGTCGCGCCCATCGCGAGGAAGTGGCCGGGCGAGGGCATGTACATTGCATCCATCGGCTCGTTGGGCTTCATCTCGCCGAGAATCACAATCGACTTGTCGTGATTCAACAACGCATTCAAATAATCGCGATAGCGTTTGTAGCTCTCAAACGGATCTTTCGCCTCGCGGATATAAGTCCCTTCGCGCGCCGGCCACAACACGATTTTCTTGGTGCCCAGTTCAAGCGCGATATCGATCGAACGCTTCGACCGGTCGGTCGCATACTTGCGCATCTTCGCATCGTTGGCCGTCCAACCGCCGTCAATGGTATTGGGATGCTCCCACATGCGCGGCGCAACAAATTCCGCGGCCAATCCCTGGTCCTTGAGCTCCTTGCGCATGGCCTTCACGCGCGCCGAAGTCTCCGCCGGATTCAACTCCGCGGAACACACATCGTCATCGTGAAATTGAATCGCATCGAAACCGATCTTCTTAAAGATCTCCAGTTTCTTCTGCCACGAAAACTCCTCGCGCACAGGAGGCCCAAACGGGTCCGCGCCAGGATGCAGATTCCAGGGGCCGACAGAAAAACGAAACTGAGCCTTGCCAAGCTTGATCACGGACATGGTGTGCGGGTCTCCCAAAATAGCGATGAAAAATGAAAAAGGGTATCACTGATTTTTACGGCGCTTCACAGCAAGTTCCAATACATCTTTTGTGATTTCTTCAACGCAACTCCAGAGGAGTAAACCGAACATCCCTACGACAAGCCAACTTTCCGGTTGTTCGTAAATGCCCCACAATGCGAGATTCTGATGGCGGCGGGTCCAGATTCCGAGCACCTCTTTGTCAAGCGCAAACGCGATATACTGGCCATCGTTTGAAATCGCGATTGGAAGACTAATCTGATTCCCGGAAGCTGTCATTATGTACACATCAAATTGCAATCGCTCATCGTACCAGACTATCGCGTTTTTCTTGCTTTCAAAATTCAATCTATAGCGGTCGTCAATTCTACCTATATATTTCGGGGAATCGGCGTCCGCGCTTATGATTATTATACCTATTCTTGGATCACCGCCTTGCTGCAACGGTTCTTTATCTCGGCCAAGGGATAAAAGCGAATTTAGGAAAGATACGTCTCGCGATCCTTCGAGGGCAGAGAATCTCGAAGCGCATTTCTTAAACCCCCAAGGCTCGCGAACACTCCAACACAGCATCACGCTGCCGGCGAATAAAGTCGCCAGCAGCAGCGTGCGAAGAGAAAAGCGGAAGCGAATTTTCATCACGCGCGCCGATCATCGGGAGATTTTAGATTCTTACGAACGTCTCGCTGCGTTCGTTCGACGTGTTTCCATCTCCGTCGCAAGTTCGGCGAGCGTCATTTTGGGAAGCAGTTTGTGCCGGTCGCGCGAATAATCGCCTTTCCCAGAAAAATTCTGCGCCATAAAGAGGATGAAATCCTCTGGTCCAAGTTCGCCCATCAAGATCTTCAGCCCGCGAGAATTAATCTCAGCCAACCTTTCTGGCGGCACCATCACCGGGTTAGTCTTTGCAACACCCAGTCGTAAGGATTCTTCACCGCGACGTTTAGTTTTCTTTTCCATCGTTGTGCTCCCTTTAACAGCCTGTCGTCAGTCGTCAGAAAGACGTCGCATTTGGAGCTTTCCGCAACGGCCAGATGAAGCGCATCAAATGCTTTAAATCCAAGCGACTGAAACTCCCCGGCTCTGGTAAAATCCTCTGCCGTTGCATCGCGGAATTGACAGAAAGTGTCGAACAATAACAGCACTGTTTCGCGTTGCATGATGCTCTTGTTTTGTTCCAACTCAAATCTCAGCGCCTCGCTGCCGATACAGGCCAATTCGCCATTTCGAACCCAATTCATGATACTTGCGACCGCTTCGGTCTCAAAATGAATTCGCGTTTGGCTCTGGTCGTCGAATTGACGCACGATGCAGCACGCATCAAGGAATAACCGTGCGTTAGCTGGCATGAATCATAATTCCTTGGACCGCCTGACTTTTCATTCCAGCACCACGACCTTATTCTCCCTCTGCGACTCCAGCGCCGCCGTAAACAGCTTGTGGCTGATCACCGTTTCCTCCGGCGTCACACAACCGAACGGCACGGCCTTCGCACCGCCGCTCAGTTCCACGCAGAACGCCGCCCACATCTGCAAAATCGCGTCGGTGAAACCGAATTCGAAGATGTGTCCCGTGATCGTTTTGAACGGCGGGTTGTAGCCGATCTCCTCGCTTTTCCAGGCCTGCTCGCCGCCGGGCGTGTACTCCATCCAGCGCATCGTCTTCGGTTCCTTCGTCGAGTACTCCATCGACAGCCGCGTGCCCCGCACTTTCAGGAACCAGTTGTCCGTGTCGCCGGGCGAGATGCGCTTGGTCGTGATTGTCAGCGGAAAAATGCCGCCGTCGCCGGCGCTCAGCGTGTCTTTCGCACGGCATTGCAGAATCGCGTTGTCCCACGTTTCGCACGGTTCCATTTTGCCGTCTTTGCCGGGGCGTTCCTTAACGACTTTCACCAGCATCGCGCGCACGTCCTGCGGAATCCAGCCCAGGCGCAGCGGCGCGTGCAGCGTGTGCATGCCCAGGTCGCCCATGCAGCCGTATTCGCCGTTGAAGCGAATCATGCGCTTCCAGTTGATCGGCTTGTTCGGGTCGAGGTCCGACGAATGATGGAAACCGGTTTCGACGTCGAGAATCGTGCCGAACTTCTTCGCGCGCGCGGCGGCCACGATCCGCTGCACCGCCGGATAAAACGGAAATTCCGACGAACAGCGCACGAACACATTCGGGTGTTTTTTAATCGCGGCGAGTACCCGTTCGTTCGCCGCCTTGTCAATTCCAAAAGGCTTCTCGCCGAGCAGATGCTTGCCCGCAGCGATGATGTCCTCGTAAATCTCCCCGTGAAGATTGTGCGGCACGGCGCAATACACCGCGTCAACATCGGCGCGCGCCAGCAGTTCCTTGTGCTCTCCGGTGTAAAACTGACTCGACGGAAAGTTCTTCTTGTACCAGCCAAAAAGTTCCGCATTCTTATCGCAGATCGCAACAATCTCCGGGCGCACGTCCAAGTCGAGCAGATGGCACCAGCGCGCCGCCGCCGAAGCAAACTCGCGGCCCATGAGGCCGCAACCGATGATACCAAAACGAATGATTTTCATTGAGATTCCCTAGAAATAGCCCCTATGCGCCGACAATTTTCAGCGCCTCTTCCACGCTTGCTCCTTTGTGAACAATCGCCATAAACGCCTCCGTCATGCCTTTCGGATTCGGGTGCTGAATCACGTTTCGCCCGTAGACGATGCCGCTCGAACCTTGCTTGATCAGTTCGACGGTGCGTTGAAAAATCTCTCGGTCGGGCGCGCGTCCGCCGCCGCGCGGCAGCACCGGCACGCCGGCCGCTTCGACGACTTTGTGATACTGGCTCGCGTCGTCGCACGGATCGGCTTTGATGATGTCCGCGCCCAGTTCGCGCGCCTGCCGGACCAGCGGCAGAATCTTGCCCAAATCGCCGTCCACCATGTAGCCGCCCTTCTTCTCGTTTGACTGCATCACCAGCGGTTCGATCATCAGCGGCATGCCGTAGCGGTCGCAGGAGGGCTTGAGCTTGCAGATGTTTTCGATGCACGCGAAATGCAGTTCCGGCTGGTTGGGCAGCATCAGCAGATTGACGACCACGCACGCGGCGTCGAGCCGCAGCGCCTGCTCGACGGGATCGTCGATCATCTTGCTGAAGAGAAATCGCGGCAGGACCGCCCCATACACATTCGCCACATCCGTGCGCAGCACCAGCGACGGTTTCTGCTTGCCCGGAATACGCTGCAAAATCTCAGCCTGTCCGACGGTCAATTGAATCGCGTCCGGCGCGGCGGCAACAATCGTCGCGATGGCTTTTTCCATGCTCTCGATGCCGCTTAAGAAAGCCAGCTCATTGAAAAATCCGTGATCGATGGCGACGTCGAAACACTTCCCGCTCGACGCGAACAGGCGGTTCATGCGGGGTTTGGAAGAGCTTTTAAACGACATGCGGGACTCCTTGAATAATCGAGGTCTTGGATCTGCAAAATGGGTTCGCGTTTATACACCAAGAATCGATATCAGGCAAACGGGCTAGCCATCGCAGCGCTCGAATCATCATTCGCCTTTCTGCTTCCTCCAGGCTTTGACTATGAGATAGCCAAACACAAGAACCCAGATGCCGGCCGGCGGACAACTGATCATCAACATTACTAAAAGTGCCAGTAAACAGAACGCGATGACCGTCAGCACCAGTCCGCCGAGGCCGAAAAGATACGCTCCGGCCAAGACCCAGATCGCCTGATCCGAGCGCCGGGGCATCGTTTCGCCGTCGCGCGGCAGCGAAAAAATCCGCGCCAGAACGACGCCCAGAATCTGGCTGAATGCAACAATGGCGAGCCCGCAGATATCCCGTTCGCGGCTGGGGTAACGCAACTCAGAGAAATGCCCGATCACGGCCATCGTCGGCGCCAGGCAAAGAATACTCATCCAAAAATCGGTGATGTAAAAATTGAATTTCGTGCGCGCGACCGGGGCGAGCGCTTGCCACATAAAATAAATCGCGTAGCCAAAGCAGCCCAGCCAAAATGGCACGAAGAACGCGAGGATGAGTGTCCAATTGTCGAAATAGGCCATTCGCTTCCGATGCTTACTCATTGAACAGTGAGGCGGTCACTGATTCGATTGATTTTCAAGCACAAGGTAAAGCGTAAACAGTATCAGCACGCCGATGCAATAAAAGCCCTGCGAAAAATAGGTTGCGAGCGCCCCGATTGCGCCAACGATTGCACCCAGAAAAATCAATGCGAATTGAGACAGCCGAAGCGGAAGGCGCTCATGCTCGCGCGGAATGGACACAATCCGTCCAGCCCACATACCCAGAATCTGGTAGCAAATCAATTCCGCAGCCAAAATCCAATATATCGGAACAGCATAGCCGTCGCTATTAATCAATGCGAGGACGAAGCAATACGATGGGGCGAGCCCCAGCACCGCTGCCCAGAAGTCGGTAATATAAAAATTGGCTGGAGGATGCTTACTTTGTTTAAAGAGCCACGTCAACACGCACGCAAAGAAGGTTAGATTGATCAACCCCATGACGCAGAGAAAAACTGCGTTGGGGTTATCCAGAAGACGCCACATTCTTCACCTTTGCGCTGAAGCCATAAATTTTGGCGATTCCAGCGCTGTTTACTTCACGCAATCATTGAACAAGCTACCCCCGCAACTCCGCCACCGCCTTCCCATAATCCGGAGCCTTGAAAATCGCCGTCGCCGCAACAATAATCTGCACGCCCGCGTCGCGCACCGCCTGCACGTTCTCCGGCATCACGCCGCCGTCGATTTCAAGCAGCAGATCCGGCCCGAAGAGCGCGCGCGCTTCGCCGTATTTCGACAGGCATTCGGAAATCATCTTCTGGCCGCTGAAACCCGGATTGACCGTCATCACCAGCAGCATTTCGATCTGCTCAATGTAATGCTTCACAACCGAAACCGGAGTCGCCGGCCGGATCGCCATCGCCGGGCGCACGCCGAGTTTTCGAATCGTATCCAGCGAACCATGAATATCCCCAAGCGCTTCCGGATGCACAGTCAGAGTCGCCGCGCCCGCCTTCGCAAAGGCCTCGACATAACGTTCCGGATGCTGGATCATCAAATGGCAATCGAGCGGCAATTTGGTCAGCCGCCGCAGCGCATCGACGATGAACGGCCCCATCGTCAGATTGGGCACAAAATCGCCGTCCATAATGTCCACATGCAGCCAGTCGGCCCCGGCGGCCTCAACAGCCTGAAGCTCATCCTTGAGCCGGGCGAAATCCGCGGACAACACCGAAGGAGCGATGAAGGGTTTTCCACCGCGAAAGGGGGCTGAGGTCAGAGTCATTTGGCTTCTCCAATTTTTGGGTGACAGCGAAAAGGCTTAACGGCGAAGAGTTTTTAACCGCGAATCTCGCGAATGAACGCGAATAATTTTTAGGTTTTTATTGTTCTAGCCATTCTGTGAAATTCGAATTTCTCTCCTCCGAAATTATAAAGGATAGCTAATGTACAACCGGTTGCTTTTAGGTAGTTAAGCGCCTGAGCCTTGTCTACATCCGACAAACACTTTTGCGATTTAATTTCGACTATGATCTTTCCGTATGCTAAAAAATCCGCAATGTACTTTTTTGCCAGTAGCGATCCTTTGTAGCTGATGAATAAATCTTTCCGTGGCTCAAACGGAATGTGTCGCGCACTCAATTCGATTTCAAACGCTTCCTGATAAACCGCTTCCAAAAATCCACGACCCAACTGATTGTACACTTCCATGGCAGCGCCGTTAATAAGGTAGGACTCCTCCTTAAAAAGTATTTCGGCCATTTGAAGCAATCTCCCATCCACATTCAACCCAAATATTTTCGCGTTCATTCGCGCAAATTCGCGAAATCCGCGGTTAAAACTCTTCGCCGTTCCAAGTCAGCGGCAAAAGAAAATCGCCCCGGAAAACCAACTCCCGGGGCGATAAATAAAACCAACCCAAAAACCATCCGCGGTTATAGGCGAGCGGCCAGAGCCGCCAAGTCGGCCATGCGGTTGGAAAAGCCCCATTCGTTGTCGTACCAGCTCACGACTTTAACCAGCCGCTTCTGGACCACGTTCGTCGAGAGCGAATCGACGATCGAGCTGTGCGAATCGTGCACGATGTCACTGCTGACGATCGGGTCCACGGTGAAACCGAGAATGCCCTTCATCGGGCCGTCGCTGGCCGCTTTGAGCGCCGCGTTGACTTCGGCGATCGTCACGTCCTTTTCAACTTCGATGGCGCAGTCGATCAACGAACCGGTGGGCACCGGCACGCGGAACGCGATGCCTTCGATTTTGCCTTTCAGATCGGGAATGACTTCGCTGATCGCCTTGCTCATCCCCGTGCTGGTCGGGATGATGTTGATCGCGGCGGCGCGGGCGCGGCGCATGTCTTCGTGGATCAAGTCGTTGACCTTCTGGTCGTTGGTGTACGCGTGAATCGTGCTCACAAGGCCCTTGACGATGCGGAAGTTGTCGTGCAACACCTTCATTACCGGCGCGGTGCAGTTGGTCGTGCAACTCGCGTTGGAGAATGTGAGATGCTCCGGCTTCAAGCTCTTTTCGTTCACGCCAAAGACGATCGTCGCATCGACGCCTTCCTTGGATGGAGCGCTCAGCAGCACCTTCTTGGCGCCGGCGGTCAGATGATCGCCGAATCCGCCCTTGTCGCTGTTACGCGCGGTGAAAATACCGGTGCATTCGGCGGCAATGGCGACTTCCAGCTTGGCCCACGGAAGATCCTTCGGTGAGCGGCATTTGCTGACCGGAATTTTGACGCCATTGACGACGAGATTGTCGCCATCCGCCGACACTTCGCCCGGGAAGCGGCCGTGCACGGAGTCGTACTTCAACAAGTGAGCGAGATGTTTGGCGTCGCCGAGGTCGTTGATGCCAACCACGTCAAAATCCTTCGGGCGAGTCGCCAGCACCCGGAAGAACAACCGTCCAATGCGGCCGAAGCCGTTGATACCGACACGAATTCCCATCGTTGCATGTCTCCCTAATTTCACAACCGCGCCTTGTCAACAACGGCGTTGATTCGGGGCGGAAATGTGGTCTTGAAGCATTCATCTTAATGGTCCGTGAGGGCAAGTCAAGACTTGTGCCAGCAGATGTTTTTAGCCGCGAAAGCGAAGTGGCGTTGCCGCGCCGCTTTGTTAAAACATCCGCATGACCGAAACCGACACATCCGACGAACTCGGCGTCCAGCTCCTCGATCTGCTCAAGCGTTACTTTGGCTACGACTCGTTTCGACCGCTTCAAGAGGAGATCATTCGCGATGCAATGAACGGGCGCGATGTCTTCGCGCTGCTGCCCACCGGCGGCGGAAAATCGCTCTGTTATCAACTCCCCGCCGTCGCGCGATCGGGTCTGACCGTCGTCGTTTCGCCGCTGATCGCGCTGATGAAAGACCAGGTGGACGCGCTTCAGGAAGCCGGAGTCGCGGCCACGTTTTTGAATTCGTCGCTCGATGGGCCGGACGCCCGCTCGCGCTTCAGCGGACTGCACAACAACAAATACCGCCTCCTTTATGTGTCGCCCGAGCGCCTGGCTTTGCCGGGCTTTATCGAGACGCTCAAGGGCTGGGGCGTCGAGCAATTCGCGATCGACGAAGCGCATTGTATCAGCGAATGGGGCCACGATTTTCGGCCGGAATACAGACAACTTCAAACGCTCCGCGAACATTTCCCCGGCGTGCCGTTCATGGCGCTGACCGCCACGGCCACAGAACGCGTGCGCGGCGACATCGTAAAACATTTGAAGCTCCACGATCCCGGCCTGTACGTCGCGAGTTTCAATCGCCCGAATCTGACGTACCGCGTGTGGAGCAAGGAAAGCCCCTATAGCCAGTTGCTGCAATTCATCAAGAAACGTCCCGGCGAATGCGGCATCGTGTATTGTCTCAGCCGCAAAGGTGCGGAGGACAATGCCCAGCGCTTGCGTGACGATGGCATCAAAGCGGTGCCGTATCACGCCGGGTTGGAAGCCTCCGAACGCGCGCGCAATCAGGAACTGTTTCTGCGAGACGAAAGGAAAGTCGTCTGCGCCACCATTGCGTTTGGCATGGGCATCAACAAGCCCAACGTCCGCTTCGTCGTACATTACGACATGCCCAAGAATATTGAAGGCTACTACCAGGAGACTGGCCGCGCGGGGCGCGACGGGCTGCCCAGCGATTGCCTGCTCCTGTTCAGCCCTGGCGATGTCGCCAAACTCATGCGCTTCATCGAAGACATGAGCGATCCCAACGAACAGCAGCACGCGCGCAAACAGCTCAACCAGATGGTCAACTACGGCGAATGCTCGACGTGCCGCCGCAGTGCGCTGCTCAAATATTTTGCCGAGGATTATCCGGAGAGCGATTGCGCGTCTTGCGACAACTGCCTCGCGCCGCGTCCGTCCTACGACGGGACCGTCGATGCTCAGAAATTTCTCTCGTGCATTTACCGCATCAAAGAACGCGGTTTCGGCACGGGGATGAAGCATGTCATCGAAGTGTTGATGGGCGCGAACACCGAAAAAATCCGCGACTGGGGGCATAACGCGCTGACCACGTACGGCATCGGCAAAGAGCACGACAGCGCCGAATGGCAGCGCATCGGGCGCGAATTGCTGCGACTGGGTTTGTGCGCGCAGGCGCCCGGAAAATTTCCCACGCTGGAACTCACCGCCGCGGGAAAATCCGCGCTGGTCCAGCGCAAACCCATTACGCTCACCAAGCCGCCCGTTGCGAAAGAGAAGGAGGGAAAGCACGCCGGGGAAATCATCTGCGACGAAAAGCTGTTCGAAAGGCTTCGCACGCTCTGCAAAAAGATCGCCGACGAACGCAACATTCCCGCGTATGTCATCTTCGACGAACCGACGCTGCGCTTGATGGCGCAGCGCTATCCAACTACGGAGGCCGATTTCGCGCGCATCAGCGGTGTTGGCGAAAAGAAGCGCACCGAATTCGGCGACGTGTTTATCCGCGAGATTCTGGATTTTCTGATTTCAAATCCGAAGCAATCCTTCGCATTTTCAGAGCCGGCGCGAGTCTCGAACGCGACCGGCAAATCAGGCGATAAAGACGAGCCGTGCGACGAAAAGCTCTTTGAAAGACTGCGCGCGCTGCGTCTGACGCTGTCCAAAGAACGCAGTGTCGCGGCATTCATTATTTGCAGCGACGCGGTGCTCAAACGTTTAGCGCGCGAATATCCGTGCGACACGCAAGCGCTCGCGCGAATCAAAGGCATTGGTGAGAAGAAAGCGGAGGAATTCGGTAGCCTGTTTATCGCTGAAATCCAGGCGCATCTCAAAGCGAATCCGAAACGCGAATTCGTTCGCGCGGAAGTGGCTGCGCCACCGCCGGGTCGGCAGGATTCGTCGGGATTGAATGACACTACGGCGGCGACGGTGCGTTTTTTTAAGAAAGGGCAATCGGTCGCGGAGATCGCTCGTTCGCGCGGGATGACAGAGAGCACGATTTACAAACACCTGGTTCAGGCGGTCGAAGCAGGCGAGAAAATCGCGCTGAATTTGCTGGGATCTCCTGAAGACCTCGTGCGAGTTCGCGCGGCGTTTGACACGCACGGCATGAGTTCTTTGACGCCTGCGTTTACCGCGCTCGGCGAGGCATTCAGCTACGATTTTCTGCGGTTGTACCGCGCCGTTTCGCCGGGCGGAAAGGACGCCGCGGAGGAAGGGAAAGAAATCATGGCACTGCGCAAGGAAGAATTGCGCAGCGTTTTTCCGAAAGCTTACGCGCCATGGACGCCCGATGAAGACTCGCGGCTGCTGGAGCTTTTCACTGAGCACGCGGACCTCGAAACGATCGCCGCCGAAATGGGCCGGCAGCCGTCGTCCCTGACGGCGCGGCATCTGAAGCTCACCGATCCGGTCGCCGCCGAAGCACAATCGCAAACGATTCGTGCCGCGAAAGCCGCCGCGCCCGGGCAGAAGCCAAAGTGGTCAAGCGACGACGACACGCTGCTGCGCGCGCTGGCCAAGGCCGGCAAGAAGCTCGATCAACTGTCGATTATCTTGCAGCGCCCGCCGGGCGAGATTCGCGCACGAATGAATGCGCTGGAAATCAAATGAAGCGGGATTTCTGTGCCCGCATTATCTGCGTCGCGAGATTTTTGGAATTGCCTTCATCCCGGAGGGATATCAGAAATTAGCCGGTGGTTGAGGCCGTACTCGGCCGACACCACCGGAATATGCGGCGCAAAGTTTCCGCACCCCGGAGGGGTGCAGGACGTTTCTTAAATCGAATCCGGTGGTGTCGGCCGGGTACAGCCTCAACCACCGGCTAATAGCTTGAATCCCTTCGGGATAACAAGGAACACATCTTGCCAGGCAATTTCTACGCTTTTTGATGAAACATCTGGTGCAACATAAACCACCCCGGGAAAAAGTTCGGGGCGGATGCGTTTTCCTGCATCACCGCTTTGTCCTTGCCGCGTTCGAAGATGTAAAACACGCCGGCCTTCATCGTGTTTCCGCCGTAATTTTCATAAGGCAGAAACACGGCTTCTTTGCGGCCGAAGAATCCCGATGGGCGGAATTCGAAGCCCTTCGGCAGGAATGCGATGTTGGCGGTCCAGTTCACTTTCGTTCCCGCAGCCAATTCCCGCCGCATGCGCGTGGCAATAGAAGTCGAGATGAAATCGCGCAGACGTTCGAGTTCCTCGTCGCCGCCGCGCACCGTCGTCGAGTACGAAATCGCTTTGCCCTTGTCCGGCGAGACGGGGACGAAAGTCAAGGCCATGATCGTGCCCGTGTATGCGCCGTTGTGGTAGTGACGCGTGGCGCTGTAGGTGAATGATTTGACGTCGGTGTATTTCAACTGATTTTGGCCAAACAACCCCGCTTTGAAAACGCCCCACTCGTGGCAGCGAAATTTTCCGCGCGAATACGCGAAAGTACAAAACGCGACGAGCAGGCTTGACGCAGCCACTCCGATGCCGGCGTTTTGTTTGGCTGGATTTGTGTTGATCGCGTAGACAATTGCGCCTGTAACGATCAGCAGGACGCCTATAAGGTAAAAAGTGACCGCTGACGCTGTGCTTGCATTGCGCTGAAACAAAATGCGCCCCAAGCCCGACGCGGGCGCTTCACTGATTTCGGGTTTCGTAATGCGTTGCACGAGGACGTTGCGCAGAATCCAGATGTTGCGCCCGTTGAGCGGAAATTGAACCACGGGCAATTCCTCTCCCGTCCGCCAGATGCCCATCTTGCCGTCGTGGTCTTCGATCGCGTAAATATCCTTGATCGCAATCGATCCCGACTGCCGGCCTTGAGTGTACGACACCTCCTGCTGGGTCAGCCTCCAGCCCTCGCCCTCCAGCGCCAGACCCTGATCGAGACCCACGTTGAAACCGTCGCGTAACAACGTCTGAAGACGCTGCAAAAAAACGCCCAACGGATCGGTTGCCCCGACCTTAATGAGATTCTCAAGGATCAGCGGCTCGGTTTGATCGGATGTCCACAAACGGGCCGAACGTGTAAAGCCGCCGAAGTTGCCATTGTTGTAGACGTTCTTGGTCGAGTACGCGATGGAATGAACTTGCTGGTCGCGATAAGTCCGTTCACCGCGCCGGTCCGTCACAAGAAAGCCATCGTCCTGAACTTCAATCCAAGTGCTGTTCCGGCGATTAATCGCCGCCTGCGTTTCAAGCCAGATGGCCAGCAGCGCGAAGGGCACAAAGACAAGCGCGCCCGGAACCGGATTAAGAAAAATTCCCACGCCCCCGCCGACAGCGCCCAAGAGCACAACGACGCGCCAGAAATGAAACCACTTGCTCATCTGGCCACGAACTTGAATACGATCCGCCATTTGCCGCGACTCCGATTGTGTGTTGGCTTATCTAGGTAAACGCCGTCGAAAATAAATCAAGGTGAATTATGGCGAAGAAGAGAGCGGACGAAAATGGCGATCAGTGCGAGCAATGAAACGAATGCAATCCAAAAAAGCGGGAGTTCCAGATAGCCCTTCCATCCATAGGAACGTGTGCGCCGCCAGACTGAAATGCCGTCCTCTTGCCCAATGGCCAATTGCTGGCCGTCGAATGAAAACCGAGTTGTGTCGCATCCACGGCCCACTTCGATATCGTATAGGTCGGGGGCACAGATCGGGTCGAGGCCATGGATTCGGAAAGCAATAAGCATTTTGTCTCGATTGCAATAGGCCTCTTCATAACAATAGTTTCCGGAATCCGGCCACCATCGATTCGACCGGAGACATTCCGAAGTCATGTCGCGGACAGTTTCGTTGAACTTTGGTTCCGGCGTATCCGGTAAAATATATCTCAACGTGTCACCATCAAAATTAATAACGGCATCATGGTCGGCGAGTTCGACACTGCGTTCTTTGGGACGAAATCGGTACGGGGCTTTTATTCGAACAGCCTTTCCATCTGATTGAACGAAAATTTCATCAATGGTGTAGGGCAAAGAACTCGGTTTTTTCGAAAGCAATCGCCGGTTTAAAATATCGAAGACGTAAACCTGCCTATCGTGAAACGCGAGCAGGCGCGCTTTTTCGAGATTGAACGTAAATTTAGCAGAGGCACTTTGCGGACTTGATTGAGCATCTCCGTAACTCAGAAAATAATCGCGTTGCCACGCCCCACCACGCAGCCACAACCCCACGCATGCCCCGCAAAAAACGCAAAGCAGCAGCAGCGTCGATAAGTGAAAGCGCGGAAGTTTCATTCGGTATTCACCTAAAAAAATGCGGACCTCGCGATCCGCATTTAACAACCTGAAACTTGAAACCTTCAACCTTCAACCGGAGTTTAATTCCCCGCGCTCATCCCCGCTCCGCCGCGCGTTCCGCGCGTTCCGCCGCCGCCTGCGACGGCCGGTGCGCTCAGGCTCGGTTCCGGTTCGGCTGGAATTGCGGCCAGCACGCTGGGGTCGTAGTCGCCGATGCGCCGGAAGACGAGCGCTTCGCGCTTCTGGTCGGTCAGCGCTTCGATCGTGCTCTTCGCCGGGACTTCGCCGCGCAGGATCGCTTCGCTCAGCGGATCTTCGATGTACTTCTCCACCGCTCTGCGCAGCGGGCGCGCGCCCATGTCGAGGTTCGTGCCCTTTTCGATCAGGAAGGCCAGCGCGTCGTCGCTGATCGTCAGCGCGATTTCCTTTTCCTTCAGGCGCTTCGAGACCTGCGAGATTTCCAAATGCACGATCTTCGCCACGTCGTCTTTCGTGAGGTGATGGAAGACGATCACTTCGTCGAGACGCGCGATGAATTCCGGCCGGAACTCTTCTTCCATTTTCTGGATCAGCTTCTTCTTCAACGCGTCATGATCGTGCTCTTCGGTGCGGCGTCCGAAGCCGATCGAACCGGAATCCTTGATCAGTTTCGCGCCGACATTCGACGTCATGATGATGATCGTGTTGCGGAAATCGACGCTGCGGCCGTAGCTGTCGGTCAGCTTGCCGTCTTCCATGATCTGCAAGAGGATGTTGAAGATTTCCGGATGCGCTTTTTCGATTTCGTCGAGCAGCACGACCGAGTACGGGCGGCGGCGGATCTTCTCCGTGAGCTGTCCGCCTTCTTCGTAGCCGACATAGCCGGGCGGCGCGCCGACGAGCCGCGAGACCGCGTGGCGTTCCATGTACTCCGACATGTCGATCTGGATCAGCGCGTCCTGGTCCCCAAACATGAACTCGGCGAGCGCTTTCGCCAGCAGCGTTTTGCCGACGCCGGTCGGGCCGAGGAACACGAACGAACCGATCGGGCGGCGCGGGTCTTTCAATCCCGCGCGGCTGCGGCGCACGGCTTTCGCGAGTGTCTGGATGGCTTCGTGCTGGCTGATCACGCGTTTGTGCAGCGAATTCTCCATGGCCAGCAGGCGTTCGGTCTCTTCGCCGCCCATCTTTTTCAGCGGAATGCCGGTCATCTTGCTGACGACTTCGCGCACGACTTCTTCGTCGACAGTTCCCACGGTTTCAGAGGACGTTTCCTTCCATTCCTTCTGAATCTTCTTCATCTGGTTGCGCAGCACTTCGGCCTTGTCGCGGTATTCCGCAGCGATTTCGAAATCCTGACCCGCTACCGCCTGCTCTTTTTCCATTTCAAGCTGGGCGATCTGGCGTTCCATTTCCTTCATGTCGGGTGGGCGCGTCATCTTGCTGAGGCGCACGCGCGAACCGGATTCGTCGATCACGTCGATGGCTTTGTCCGGCAGGAAGCGCCCGGTGATGTAGCGGTCGGAGAGCTTGACGGCTTCGCTGATCGCCGGATCGGTGATGGTCACGCGGTGGTGCGCTTCGTACTTGTCGCGCAGGCCCTTCAAAATCTGAATCGCTTCGTCCTGCGACGGCGGGTTGACGATCACCGATTGGAAGCGGCGCGCGAGCGCTGAATCTTTTTCGATGTACTTGCGGTATTCGTCGAGCGTGGTCGCGCCGATGCACTGCACTTCACCGCGCGCAAGCGCCGGCTTGAGCACGTTGCTGGCATCAATGCTGCCTTCCGCGCCGCCCGCGCCGACGAGCGTGTGCAACTCATCGACGAAGAGAATCACGTTCTTCGAGCGGCGGACTTCGTTCATCACGGCTTTGATGCGTTCTTCGAACTGGCCGCGATACTTCGTGCCGGCGACCATCATCGCAAGATCGAGCACCACCACGCGCTTGCCACGCAGCAGTTCGGGGACTTCGCCATCCACCACCATTTGCGCGAAGCCTTCGACAATGGCGGTCTTGCCGACGCCGGCTTCACCGAGGAGCACCGGATTATTCTTGGTGCGGCGCGCGAGAATCTGCAGCACGCGTTCGATTTCGTTCTTGCGGCCGATGACCGGATCGAGCTTGCCTTCGCGGGCAAGTTCGGTGAGGTCGCGTCCGAAGCTGTCGAGCGCGGGCGTCTTGCTGTCCTGCTTGGTCTTGTCCTGCGCGGTCCCGCCCGAGGCGGTGCCGCCGCTGGATTCGCCGGTGCTGCCGTGCGCTTCGCCTTCTTTTGATTGCGACGTTTCAGCGCCGAGGAATTCCATCACCTCGCTGCGCACGTCTTCGAGCTTCAGCCCGAGGTTCATGAGCACTTGCGCGGCCAAGCCTTCCTGTTCGCGCAGCAGGCCGAGCAGCAGATGCTCGGTGCCGACGTAATTGTGATCGAGCGCGCGGGCTTCGTCGATCGCGAACTCCAGCACCTTCTTCGCGCGCGGCGTGAAGGGGAGCTGCCCGATGGTGACGACGTCCGGGGCGGGCTTGACGAGCTTCTCGACTTCGAGGCG
The DNA here is from genome assembly GCA_038227045.1 of Planctomycetota bacterium. GTDB lineage: Bacteria > Planctomycetota > SZUA-567 > H5-PLA8 > H5-PLA8 > JANXLS01. Next base: position 49,868 of record JBBRQD010000004.1, on the reverse strand, counting down.
GACTTTTTCAAGATCCACCTCGAGGTTTTCGAGCACGTTGGCCGCAACGCCCGAGCCTTCTTTGACGAGCCCAAGCAGGATATGCTCGGTGCCGATGTAGTCGTGATTGAAACGCTCAGCCTCCTGCCGTGCGAAACTCATCACCTTGCGTGCGCGATCCGTGAAGCGGTCAAACATGTCAATATCCTCAGTCAAATCGTCTTGAATCGATTTAAGACGCCCGTGATTTGTCATCATAGCAAACTTCCCAAAACAAACTAATTACTATCGCTGCTTTCCCTGCGCAAATCCATAATCAACGCCTGGACTTTGCAATTAATCTCCTCCGCCAACCCGGTCCATTCTATATTGCGCTAAAAAAACGCCACACCTCAATTAATAATAAACCGCGCCAGATTGACGCGGTTTCGCCCGTTCAAACAACGTCCTTGAGAATCGAGTGCGAAGGCTGTGCCGAGTTCTCGAATTCAGCGACAGGACAAAATTTCGAAGACGCGCTCACGGCCAGCGATTTTGCTTTACCCAGTCAGGGGTTTCAGAGGGTAGCCGGGGGTTGAGCGCAAAGCGCGATACCCCCGGAAAGGAGGAAGAGATGTTTTCGACCCCGGCGGGGTCGCAGAAGATTTCGCGGGATTCACGCGAATTTCTCTGTCACCCCTGCCGGGGTGAAGGGACGGGGATATATTATCCGGGGGTATCGACCTAACGGTCTCAACCCCCGGCTACCCTCTTCGACCCCTGCCGGGGTCAAAAGCACATTCGCATGATTTGCATAAAATTTCGAACCGACGAGCATTTCGGGCTTGACATGCAACCAAATGGTTGCATAATGTGTTTATGGAAATGCACGCAGACCTCGTCTTCAAAGCGCTGGCCGATTCAAGCCGCCGCAAGTTGCTTGACCGATTGCATGAGAACAATGGCCAGACGCTCGGTAATCTCTGCGAACACATGGGCATGACGCGACAAGCGGTGACCAAGCACCTGAAAATTTTGGAAGAAACCAATCTTGTCACCACGATTTGGCGGGGAAGAGAAAAATTGCATTACCTCAATCCAATCCCGATCAATGAGATCGCGGACCGCTGGATTGCGAAATACGAGCGCCCGCATTTGCAGGCGCTCACCGATTTGAAAAAAACACTGGAGGACTAAGACAATGGATAAGCCGAACTACGTGTATGTGACCTACATCAAGACAACCGCCGAGAAATTGTGGAAGGCGTTGACGGCTCCTGAATTCACGCAGCAATATTGGTTCGGAATCCGCTTTGAAACAGATTGGCGCGTGGGCTCAGATTTCGTCGCTAAAAACAGTGATGCAACGAAGGGCATCACGGGCAAAGTCCTGGAATTCGATCCGCCGCGCCGGATGTCCTATACGTTTTTGTCGATACACGCGCCAGCCGCCGAGGTAATACCCACCCGAGTGGTTCTCACACTGGATCCCGTCGGAGAGCAGGTGAAACTCACGGTTGTTCACGATCAATTTACAGCCGGGTCGAATGAGCTCGCATCGGTAAGCCAGGGTTGGCCGATGGTCTTATCGGGCCTCAAGAGCTTGCTTGAAACGGGTAAAGCACTCGCCATACCGCACCCGGGTTGCAGCAAGGATTGAAACGGTGGGGTGGCACGGATTTGCAAACGGCAGCGAATCCGTGCCATCAATTACTTCACCGGCGCCGGCGGCGACGCATACCGCGCCGCGCGTTCGGCCTTCGCGGCATCCGCCGCCGCCTGTGCTTCGAAGACTTCCGGATGCTTCTTGGGGTACGGGCATTCCTTTAATAGCGGGCAGTGCGGGCAATGCGGCAGGATCGCCGTGCAGACGTCTGAACCCAGACGATGGACCAGGCCGTGGGCGCGCAGCAGCCATTCGGGATTTTTCTTGGGCGCTTCGGCTTCGAATTGTTTCTGAACGTCTTTATAGGCCTTGTCGAAATCTTTTTCCGGCTTGTATTTCGTGTAGCCCAGCCGCGACGCGACGCGCAAGATTTTCGCGTCCAGCGCGAAGACCGGGGAGCCCGTATACATCAGCAGGAAATCCGCGAACGGACGTCCCAAGCGCAGATCCTTTTCCAGAAACGAACGCGCCTCGTTCAACGGCTTGGCGAACACTTTGCCAAAATCCTTGCCGCATTTGTCTTCGATGTCATCGGCGAATTGATAGAGCTTCCGGGCGCGCGCGTCCTCGTAGGGGCCGGCCTGCTGGCAGACGGTGTGCAGTTTTTCGGGGAGAATGTCGAGCAATTGTCCCGGGGTAATGCCCTTGGCGCGCCGCAGCGCCTCGTGCGAACGCACCTGTCCGTTCTTCTTGGCGTGCTCGCCCAAAATCATCCATGTGCCCAGCAAAAACGGGTCGCGAATGTCGGTCAGTTCGCCCTTCTTGTCTTCCACTTCATATTTTTTGCCGAGCAATTCGACGAGTTTTTGCAAGCGTTGAGCCGAAGCCATAGTCAAAAGTCCTGAATGCCGATTCCTGAGTGATAAGTCCCAAGTATATTCTTTATCGTCAAAATTTCTAAAAAGTAAGGCTCTTTCACGCCGTCGCCTTCCCAGCGCTTCGGCGAATTTCTTCGAGTTTGGCCACCAGCGGTTCCAAGTTGCCTTCCACCACAGCTTGTATCGGCCAATTCTTGTCGTCGCCTTCAATCCGATGATCGGTCAGGCGGCCTTGAGGATAATTATAGGTGCGGATGCGCTCGCTGCGGTCGCCGCTGCCGATCTGGCCGAGCCGCTGGTCGGAACGCGCGTTTTCGATTTCGGCTTTTTTCAATGCGTACAGTTTGGAACGCAGAATCTGCCAGGCGCGGACTTTGTTCTGCATCGCGCTGCGCGTTTCCATGCAGTGGACGATGATCCCCGTGGGTTCGTGGACCAACTGGCATTGCGAGGCGACTTTGTTGACGTTCTGACCACCCGGACCCCCGGCGGCGCAGAAGCTTTCCCGCACGTCCTTCACGTCGATCTGAACGTCGACTTCTTCGGCTTCGGGCAACACCGCCACACGGGCCATGCTGGTCTGCACGCGGCCTTTCGTTTCGGTTTCGGGGACGCGCTGCACGCGATGGCCGCCGCCTTCGTAGCGGAATTTTCCGTACGCGCCTTCGCCTTCGACGCGCAGCGTCATTTCGTTGAATCCGCCGACGTTTCCGGGGGAATTCTCGAGCACGGTAAGCTTCAGGCCGACTTTTTCGGAGTATTTTGCATACATATTGTACAAGTCGCCTACGAAAAGCGCGGCTTCGTCGCCGCCGGTGCCTTTATGCAGCTCGATGATGACGTTGCGCGACGAGTCGTCGTCGTCGTTAAGCTCCATATCGACGAGCTTGATTCGAGCGGTTTCCTGTTGGGCCGACGCGGTATCGAGTTCGTCTTTGGCGAGCGATTTCAGATCGGCGTCGGCCGCGGCGTCGGGCGAGTTGAACAGTTCGCGCGCTTCGTCCGCGGCTTTTTTGGCGTTGGCAAATTCGTCCCATATCGAGCCGAATTTGGTCATGCGGCCGCGCTCGCGCAGCCAGTTGGCGAAGTTCGGATTTCCGGGTCCGTCGGGGCTTTCGATCAGGTCTTTGAGTTCCTGATAGCGCTTGCCCCGCTTTTCAATTTCATCCCACATGTTTTGTTCTCATTCGTTACTGTAAAATTCGGTCGCTGAGTGCCCGCTCGAAGATGAGGGGGTGACAAGGTGACAAGGTGAGGGGGGGTGAAAAGGCAAATACAGTCGGAAATAATGAGTCGTTTCACCTTGTCACCCCCTCACCTTGTCACCTTGTCATTTCTCGCGAGGCTAAGTGAAACTCCCGAAAATAAAAAAGTCCCGAGCCGCGAAACCTCGCAACCCAGGACTTTTAATTGTACACAGGCGTAGCTACTTGGAAACAGCGGCGGCGGCTTCGGCGACTGGCGCGACGGGTTCGGCGACGTCTTTCGCGGCTTTCTTGGCTGCGTCGGAAGTGTCCTTGGCCTTCTTCGCGTCCCACTTCTTCTGGAAGCGTTCGACGCGGCCGGCGGAGTCGACGAACTTCTGGCGTCCCGTATAAAATGGGTGGCAGTGCGAACAGACGTCGATGGAGTAATCCTTGGCCTTCGTCGAACGGCTTTCGATCTTGGTGCCGCAGCCGACGCAGGTGATGGTCACGGGTTTATACTTCGGATGCAATCCGTCTTTCATGATCTTCGATTCCTTATGCGAACTCGCTATTTCCCCAGAAACCCAGAGGGACATTCCATGGGCCATGGGGCGGAAAAGTATATGCGAGGCGCGCCGGATTGCAAGGAGTACTTTATGGGTTTTCGGACACAAAGTCGCCCGGTTCGGGAATACGCGGCGGATTTTGTCCATTTAAAATGGAGTCCTTCGAGCGCATCAGCACTGTGTCGATGCCGTGCACTGTGCCGTTGATTGCGGCCATGTCCGCCTGCATGATTCGCGCGCCGTTAATCCGCGGCTTTTGATTGACCAACGTGACGCTCATCGTTTCGCCGCTCATCATGGTTATGGACTGGAGCGCCGGAATTTCAACCGCTGTATAAATGTGGTCGGTGACGATATGGTTTTTCAGAATCGCTATCAATTGCGTCTGGTCTTGCTGCATGTCCGTGACGCTCAGCAGTTTTCGAAACGCTTCATCGGTGGGCGCGAACAGCGTAAACGAACCTTTCTGCCGCAGCATTTCGGTCAACTTGGCTTCGTCCAGCCGCTTCAATAAGATGCTATAATGTCCGTCCGCCTTGAGCACCTCGACGATGTCTTTATTCAGAATGATGTCGTATTTGGCCGGCACGCTGGTCTGATTTGCGGCGCGAAGTTCTCCCGCGCAGATTAACGCGATTGCACATAACCATGAGATTAGTCGAGTTTTCATTTGAGCCGCTCCTTAACTTTTAATTCTCGGTGACATAGCCCAGCCGAGTAATAGGTAAAGGTAGCAAGACCAATACCAACCCCACAATCGTGCGCGATGAAGACGCGTCGATTGCCAATCTTGATAATATAATTTTATGCAATTATTGTAGTTATAGAGATGATCAAGAATTCGAAATCTACTGGCATGTGTACTTTTCACAGCAGTCGATATGATTGGAGTTTAGTCGACGTTTCGGCACGATTGCCGAACTTCGGAATGACGGAGGAAAACTCTTACGGCGGTTCGTCGGCTTCCGGCTTGACGGGTGTCGCAACCGTTGAAGGCTCTTTTTCGGCGGCGACTTTCTTCGGCCGCAGTATGTCGGATGCGACAGTGCCGGTCCACAAGCGCGCGGCTTGGGCGCGTTCGAGCGCCTGTTTGAAGAACTGCTGCGCCGCAGTGTCGTCGCCGTCCAGGCGCGCGCGCAAGCCGTAAATCAGGGTCCATTCCGCTTCGCTCAACGCGGGCGGCTGAATAGCTTTGACTTTATTGGCGAGTTCCTGCACACGCAACGCGCCGCCGGGGGTCAGCGCCTGGGCCGCGAGTTGGAAGTCGGCGGGCGCGGCCTTTGCCGTGAGCGCCGCCAGTGCGGGCGCGAGCGCGACGGCGCCCAATGGATCGGGGCGGGCAAGATTGAGCGCAGCGAGGCGCAGCCCGGCGCGCGCGGCAGCCGATGGATCGGTTTCCTGAGTCGCCAGCAGCGCCTGATAGTTCTTGCGCGCGCCGCTCCAATTGGCCAGCGCCAACAGCAGGTCGCCGAATTCCATCTGCCATTGTCGCGCGAGCGATTCGTCGTCGAGCAGTTTAAGGTCGTCGCGCACGGAGATCCAGATGGTCTCCAGCAGCCGTTCGCGCAAGGCCGCGTCGGTGTTCTCCAGCGCCGCGATGACATCAGGCAGCAACGATGCGCCTTCCGCGCTGAATTTTCCGCGCGCCAGAATAAAGTACGCCACCGCGTCGTCGTAACGGCGCGCCTGGCAATATTCGCGCAGCGCCTGCCGGGCGTAAGGTGCGAGATGCGATGTGGGGTAGGCTTCCTTGATGCGCACGATGGTTTTGAAGGAGACGTCGTCGCCGTTGGCGGCTTTGCGTTTGGCCATTTCAATGGCCGCCTGGCGCAATCCAGCCTGCGAGCGCGCGACGTGTTCGGACGCGTATTTCAGCAGCTTCAGCGCCAGCTCGTCGGATTCTCCGTCGCCAGAAGAGGAGAGTTTTTCGACGGCTTCGGCAAAAAATGACGCCAGCCGCGCGTCGAATTTCCCGCCCAGCCGCACGGCGGCGTGAAGCGGAATCAGCTCGATGAAGCGCGCGCCGTCCGCCAGTGTCCGCCCCAGACGGTCCAGCGCGCGATCGAGCGAGACGCGCGCGGCATCGTCCTTCGGCATGGCGGCCAGCACCTTTGGCAAAGCGTCCGCATAGAACCCGGCAGCGGTCTCCGGCGCAATCGCTTCGGGCGGCAATTCGTCGAAGAAATGCACGAATGCCCGCGGCGTCGGGTAACGCAATATCAGCGTCTGCGCGTCCTGCCAGCGCTTGGCCTTGGCCAGCACGGCCACGACATCGGCGGCGCGGGAGGCCAGCGCCGACGGTTTTTTGTTTCCGCCGCCGGCCACGGCCGGCTTGGCATTTTCGATCGGAAGATACGTCAACAACTTGAGCGCTTCGTCGGGCTGTTTCTCCAGCGCCCGCCCCGCCGCGTCCGCGAATACATCGTACAGCGCGGGTGTCGGCACCGAGTGGTAGAGTTCGCGCAAGTCGCTGTAGCGGCCCTTCAGCGACAGCAGCAGGCCCATGGCCTTCGCATTTTCGGACAGCCGCGTCGAAACGGGATCGAGTCCGCAATGCGCGAAGACATCCAGCGCCGGCCCGATGACCGCGTCTTTATCCGGCTCGCGTTGCGTGAGGTCGAGAATGGAGAGCAATTCCCAGCCCAGCGGTTCGCCGACTTTCGCGTTGTCCATCCAGCCCTGCGTCAGTTCTTCGTCGACGGCGTGCCAGTGGTCGAAGGCACTGCCCCAATCGCTTTTCTTGGCGTAACATACCGCCAGGCGCATGCGGATTTCCTGAACCAGGAACGCGTGTTCGCGATACATCGGCGAACTCTTTTGATAGCGCAGACGATACAGAATCTGTTTGGCGTCGAGATAGTGCGCGATCACCTGGTCCACGCCGCCGCCGGTTGACAGGCAGATTTCCTTGATCAGCCCAAGTTGATACTTGGCGCGCGCCCGGTTGAAGTCGTCGCCGGACTGCGCGATGACTTTGAAATCGAGCATCGCGCCCGTGTATTCGCCGGTATAAAAATTGTTCAGCGCGGTCACTTCCATTCCCGCCGGGCCGCCGAATTTGCGCTGCACTTCGCCGGCATGAACCAGCAATCCGCCCGGCGGTTTGCGCAGCACCAGTTGCGTGTATTTCATGGACCAATGGCTGAGATTGTTATCCTGAATCTCAAGTTGCAGCGGCCCCCACGCGACAGGTTTTGCAGCGGTCGGCAGCACGGGCGACGGAGGAAAGCCGGGCGGAATGAGCGGCAAGGGAGGCAGCGCGAGTTCGCCCGGCACCGGCTGCGACGATTCGCCGCTGACGATAAACTTCAGGCGCGTACCATTGCGTTCGATGACCAGCTTGTAATGCCCCGCGACGAGTTGCGGCGCTTCTTTTTCCAGCTTGATTTCCAGATGCAGCGGGGCGTCTTTGTTCCGATTGAAGTTGTTCCCGAACACATAAAGGTCGGACGGCCCCCACAGGCGCGCGCTGCCGCTCTTGACTTCGAGGACATAGGGGATGCCATCGATGCTGGTGATGCTTTGAACCCCTCCGGTGAAACCCAGCGCGGCGGCTTCGACGGTGAGCGTGAATTCCAGCGTGGCGCGGCAGTCGCCGAAGAAACGGTCGGTTTCCGGCGACACCAGCGTCTCGTTCGCGGGCATGCGGCCACCCGGCACATAGACCGGCGCGCGCCCCGGTTCCAGTCCCGACGAACCGCGGAACTCCCATTCGCGCATCCACTTCACCTGCTCTTTGTCACGCAACTCCTTGAACTTCTGGTCCATGCTGATGCGTTCTTTAAGCAGCTTTTCGTTGCCGACGCGGCTTTCGTTGATGAACATCACAACGGCGCATATGGCCGCCGCGACGGCGGCAGCGGACGCCATGAACCAGGTGTGGCGTTTAACGAACCGACCCATGCGGCTGAAGATTCCCGCGGGGCGCGCCAGGATGGCTTCGCCTGAGCGGAAGCGGCGCAGGTCGTCGCGCAGATCGGCGGCGCTGCTGTAACGCTGCTCGCGCTCTTTCTCCAGGCACTTCAAAACGATGGTCTGAATGTCGCGATGGATCTTGGGATTCAACTGGCGCGGCGGCGGCACCGGTTCGTTGATCACGGCGACGACGACTTCCAGCAGCGAGCGGCCGGAAAAGGGCGTCACGCCAGTGAGCATTTCGTAGAGAACGGTGCCGAGCGCGTAGACGTCCGAACGCGCGTCGATCTTGTGGATCTGCCCGCGCGCCTGTTCGGGCGGCATGTACGCGGGCGTGCCGAGCGTCGTGCCGGACATCGTGTATTTGTTTTCGAGATCGACCTGCTTGGCCAGCCCAAAATCGGTGATGTGCGGCACACCGCTTTTGTCGACGAGTATGTTGGACGGTTTGATGTCGCGGTGAATGACGCCTGCTTTGTGCGCGCATTCGAGCGCGTCGGCCACGCGTTCGGCGAGCGCCAGCGCATCGGAGATGGTCAGCGAGCGCGCGAGGATATGCGTCGAAAGCGGATAGCCTTCGATGAATTCCATCGCGAAATAGTGGTGCCCATCGCAGGCACCGATGTCGTAAATCGGCACGACGTTGGGATGCTTGAGCCGCGCGACGGATTTGGCTTCGCGGTTGAAGCGCTCGATGGCTTCTTCCGACGCGTGCACGCCATCGAGCAGAACCTTCAGAGCGACGACGCGATCGAGGCCGGCCTGCCGGGCCTTGTAAACGACGCCGAAACTGCCGCGGCTGATTTCGCCGAGCAGTTCGTAACCGGCGAACTGCCGCTTGCGCGCGAAATCGAATTCGACGCCCGCGGAACCAATCCGAGCCTCGCCGTTCTTGACGGCATCGTCGGGCGAAGGAGCCTCGCGTTTCGTGCTGCCGCCCGACACGCGGGGAGTCGGATGCGTGGCGCTGCCAATTTTCAATTCAACTTGGGGATCGTCCTCGGCAGCGGAATCAAACTCCGGTTCGTCGGCTTCGATGTCGGCGTCGCTATGTGGACGGAGAATAGAGGTTCGGCCGCGCGCAATTTCCAGGGACAACTTGGCGGAGCAGGACGAACACACAATGTGTTTGGCGGAGATTTTTTCCAGCGCGCACCCGGCCGCATCAAGCGTAACCGCGTGAGCCCCCGGCTCCCTGCCGGAAGAGTACACACCACAGACGCTGCACCGCGATTCGGCCATTCAATCACCTTACAAAACGACGACTCCCGCGTTGTTCTAGTATATAACCAATGGACGCAAATTAACCGCGCGATTGTGGCGAAAATTTGGGTTATTTGAAAATAAATTTTTGGCGCAACATGCGATACAGCAGCCTCAAATTCCAAAGCTCGCGTTTAACTCTTCCGCGCCGCAATCTGCAAATGGCTTGCGCGGCCCATGGCCGACGGGATTCGACAGAGCTTTTTTTCGAGGGCCATCAGCCGTTCGGAGGCGGCTTCGTCGACGAAAAGCGGTTCGAGCTTTTTGAATGGCAGCACGGTCTTGCCGTACAGATCCAGCACTTCGAATCCGGCGTTTTCAAACAGCGCGCGCAATCGTTCGGGCGTGAAAGTGTGGACCGGGAAGCGTTCGTCTTCTTCGCGCGCCAACCATTCCATTTCGCCGTTTTTCAACAGTTTCTCAAGGCCGTCGAGATCGCTTTTTTCAACGTAGTGATCGATGGCCGCGAGTGTCTGATCCAGGGATGCCACCAGCACTCCGCCGGGGCGCAGGATCTTTCCGATTTCTTTCAGCGCCTTGGCCGGCTGTTCCGCGAACGACAGCGGATCGCCCTGCGCGATGGCCAGCGCGAAATGCGCACGGGGCAGTTCGTTCAAATCCATCACGTCGGCTTTTAAATACGTGACACGTCCTTCGACGCCCAAGGAGGCGGCTTTCTGGCGGCTGACGTCGAGCATGGCCCGCGAAAGATCGCTTAAGACCACTGAATAACCGGATTTCGCCAGACGCAAACCGTACTTGCCCGTGCCGCAGCCGAGATCGACGATCGGCGCGCGCAGATCGCTGGGAATATGCGGCTTGATCCCGGCCCACGAGATCTCGTAAAAGCGATCCCAGCGCGCATTGGAATACACGTCGTCATAGCGATGCGCCACGCGGTCGTGATAGGCTTCGTTCGATTCAACGGCGGTGCGGGGTCTGGGCACGTGGGAAATCTCCGGTGTTGCGCGGTGTGAAAAATAGCATGACGCGGGCGGTATGACAAGGTGAAGCGATGACAAAGTGTTTGCGTAAAAAATATCAGGACAGCAACGTAATCGAAATGGGTTCTCGTTGTTTAGCCCACTCAATTTCTTCGAATCGCTGTTGCTGGTAATGTGCCAAATGGAACGTCCGATAAGTTAAAAGCGGCGACTTTAATAGTCACTATTTCAGGCGGCGTATGGCGTTATGTAATTGAGCACAATTGAGCATCGTGCATATAAATTGTGTTTATCGCAAATTATTGAACTTAAAGACTTTAAAATGATATATGCGCGAATATTCAATCACGCCACACGTGCTTAAAATATCAAAGAATTATGTTTCTTCAAGGTTTGACACTTCGTACAACTGTGGAATAATTGACTTTTGGCGGTAGGGGGCACAAACATGATTCAGTCTATTTCAATGCACGAGTTGAGCTCACATGCGAAAGCGCGATTCGGCGTTCCGTATGTGGACAAAAAAGCGACCGGCACACGGGGTGCCGTTCAACGGCAGGCTTCCAAGCAACCCGTCCTCAAAGCGTCTTCTTCCGGGATGGTCCCGGCCGTCACCGAGCGTGACGCGCAGAAGACGGAAGAGGCGCGGTTGCTGGCGTCGGAAGTCCGTCTGGCTCAGCGTGGCGATGCGGCGGCGATGACGCGGTTGATTGAAACCAACCGTACCTGGGTGCGCGGCATAGCCTATTCGGTGCTGGGCGATGCGCACCTCGCCGAGGATGCGGCTCAGGATGTCTGTGTGCGGGTGGTCAAACACCTGACCGGACTGGAAACGCCGGAAGCGTTCAGGCCGTGGATGTACCGGATGACTCGCAACGTGGCGCTTTCAATGGCCCAGCGGCGCGAACGGGCGCCGCAGCCCATTGGGATCGATACCGAATCCATGCGCGAAGGCGCGCGGATGTCGGTGGAAGAAACGCCGGGCGTCGCGCTGGACGAAGATGAAAAAGTCGGATCGATTCTCGATGCAATCGGCAAGTTGCCGGACATTTATCGCGAAGTGCTGGTCTTGAAGCATGTGCAGGAGCTCAGCTATTCCGAGATGTCGTCGATTTTAAATGTCAGCGTGAAATCGCTGGAAGTGCGCCTGGTTCGGGCGCGCAAGATGCTTCAGGAACGGTTGGGGAGACGCTTCGACAGAGGCCGAAAACGCGATCCACGCGGTGAAAAGGTTTCTGTATGAACGACACCCAACGGCTCATTGAAAAATGAGCCGTTGTTCTAGGCTCCGATCGGGTAACGGGTGGTATCATGCAATTGGATTCTTCAACTGGCAACTGGCTCGATAGTGCCTGCGATCCCGGTTGCGATCGCGTGGCGCTGCTGATTACGCGCCAGGTCGACGGGGAACTGGCGCCCGCCGATGCCCGGGATTTGCGCGGACATCTGGCCACCTGCGCCGCCTGCCGCAAAGCGCTCGAAGTGCAATCCGCTCAATCCAAGAATCTGGCCGAGAGCCTGCGCGCGTTGTGGAAAACCGACGACCGCGCCGCGCAGAAAAAAGAATTCGACACATTGCGCAAATCGTTGGGTTTAACGCGCTTTTTTTCGAAAGCCGCCGCGTGCGCAGCGCTCGCCGCCGGCATGGTTTATTTTGCCGCGACCGCACGCGCGCCGAGCGATGGCGTAACGGCGAACGATTCCGGCGCTGCAATGCCTCGCATTGCAACCGACCGCCCCGTTCCCCCGGCTCCCGCTGCAGTACAAGTGGATCGCCCGGCTGTACCGGCACCCACAGACGAGGATCGCCGGAGCGTGGCTGCTCAACCAATCCTGATTCCGTCGTTTGCGCAGCCGGACGATGCGCCCGCACAGAACGGCCCCGACGAAACGAATCTCGATGTCGTGTTGGAAACCCCCGCCGGCGAAATTGTCTCGCCGATTCCAACAGCCATTATAATAGAACCGGAAAAAAAGGCTCCGCCCATCGCGGGCCGGACATTGGCCGCGCTGGCCGCGACCGCGCCGTTGAAGCCGCTGTCCGGTGTATCGCTAAAGTATTCGATGGTGACCCCATCCGGCGCGGTGGAACGCGGCACCATTTCGCTGCTCGGCGACGTTTTGCGCGGAAAGGGTGCCGTGCGGATTGAAACCAGTGCGGGCGAAAAGTGGGAAGCCGCTCAAGCCGACATCGACACCGTTCTCACCGAACCCCATCGCTCGGCCGCGCGAAAATTCTTGAACGAATGCATGGAGCCTGCCAATCGAAAGCGCATTGAGTGCGCGATCGAAAAGCTCGGCGAATGAATCCAAATGGGTGCCGTCCGCTCAATTATCAACTGTCATTGAATTGCCAATGGGTTCCGGCTATACCGACTCCGGTAGCTCCATGGATTCACGGAACCTTTCAGTATGTTGACCAAACTCGCACGCGCAATTCGGGGAGTGAGCCTGGGCATTTGGCTCGGAGCCGGCGTGATGACGTTCATCGCGGCGCATTACGTGTTTCGCGGCGGCTTCGTCACCATCACCACCGCCGGCGACATCATGGGCGCGATTTTACATGCCGGCGGATGGATGAAACTCGGTTTGGCGGTGCTGGCTCTGACGGCTCACGGCGCATTGTGCTGCGATACATCGGGCGGCCAGAAGCCGCGCAAGTTTGGATTTGCAATGTTGGTGCTTGCGACTCTTCTGGCCATGTTCGTCACGCTCTACCTCGAACCCAAAATGGTGGAACTGCGCGGACAATTCAGGGGCGATCCGAACCTCGAAAATCCGGCGCACGTGCTGTTCGGAAAACTTCACGGCGCCAGCATGGGGCTGGCGTCGCTGGAGCTGATTTTCGTTGCCGCGGCATTGATTTGCGCGCTCATTTAGCAGGCACGAACAAAGGATAAAGGAATGATGAAATCGCGCTGCGATCGTCTATTTTTCATCCTTCCGCGTTTCTTGTAGTGTCCAGAATCGTACACGAGTCAACTTACGGAACAACGAATTGCATTTGAGGGAACGACGAAAGGCGAGGGGGATCGACATGGCAGAAAAAGCGCCCATAATTAAAGGCAAACCAGACGGTTCGAATAAAACTTTTTTGATGGTGGCTATATTGTTTATTGTTATTTCGATTGGCTGGACCGCATACGAATTTTTGCGCGCCCTTACGCCCGACGAGATAAAACAACAGAAGGAAGACGCGAAGATCGCGAAGGAAATCGAGAACGCGAAGAAGAAGACGCGCTGATCCTGAATTCGGTGCTGCGCGGGGGAGTGGTATGCGTTACACTACGCACCCTCTGGACGCGCTGCACCGCATTGGAGTTGCCCTATGAATCCCAACGACCGCAATCCCGGGTCTTCCCGGCCGGCTGACAACAATCCGCCTCCGGACTCTTCGAAGAAGCGGCCCCTGCATCCCGAATATATTGAAGAAGAATCTAACGGATGGTTCGATCCGGAAGAATTTGAACGCGCCGAAAAGGCTCGCGGATACTCGTCCTCGTCCTCGTCCAAGAACCCTCACGCAAACTATGCGGAAGAGGTCATTGAGGACGATGCCGAAACCTGCGTCGCCGAAGAAGTCACGGAGTTTGAAAAGGATGACGGCGAACCCGCCGGAATGGGCGGAAAAGGCGCAAAAGGAAAGCGCGCGTGCGATGCGGAAAAGCCCGATGAAAAAGGCTTTTTCGAACAGCTCGGCGACGGATTGCGAAGCGCCGGGGCGACCGCTCAACGCTACACCCATATTGGTGTAAACCATGCGGGACTGGAGAAACTCCGCTACAATCTTAAGACCGCACACGCCGAATTGGGCGAATTGGCGATGCGCTGCTGGGCAGACGCACCGGATGTGGGGCTGACATCGGGAGATCCAGCCGTTGTCGATGCCGTCAAACGCGTGAAATATCTGCGCCTCAAAATCCGCGAAAAGCAGGCGAAAATCGCGCAGTTGAAAAAGGATAGGCCCTAACTCACCTCTTTTCGTTTGTTACAAACGAGTTACACCCGCCCGCGCCCTTCGGGGTAAACTGAAGGTATGGCGCAGAAACAAATACTCGTGATTGAGGACGACGCGGCCATCCGGCGAGGGATCGTGGATGCGCTGCGTTTTTACGCATTTAACGTGATTGAATCCGGGCATGGCGTGAAGGGCCTGGAGATGGCGGTGCAGAGCGAATGCAGCCTGGTGCTGCTCGACATGGTTCTGCCGGGCATGGATGGGCTGGAGATTCTGCGCGAAATCCGCAAGAGCCGCCCCGCTCTGCCGGTCATCGTGCTGACCGCGCGCGGCGAGGAAACCGACCGCGTGCAGGGGCTGAAACTGGGCGCGGACGATTATGTCGTCAAGCCGTTCAGCGTCAAAGAACTGATCGCGCGCGTCGAAGCGGTATTGCGCCGCTCACCGGAGCGCCCATCCGATATTTCAGAGATTCCATTTCACGGCGGCTGCGCCGACCTCGCGCGGCGCGAAGTGCGCTACGCCGACGGCCTGCGCAAGGAACTCAGCGAACGCGAAGCGGAACTGCTGCGCTACCTGGCGATCAACGCGGGCCGCGCTATTTCGCGCGAAGAGATTCTGACGCGCGTCTGGCGCATCAGCGCCCAAGGCGCGGAGACGCGGACGATTGACATGCATGTGGTTCGGTTGCGCGAGAAATTGCGCGACGATTCGGGGGAGCCGAAGGTTTTGCTGACGGTGCGGGGGAAAGGGTATATGTTTAGTGCGGGCTAGGATAAAAGGAGCCGATTCCGTGCTATCCCGAAGGGATTATAGCCATTAGCCGGTGGTTGCGGCCGTACCCGGCCGACACCACCGGATTGGATTCAAAATTGTTCCGCACCCTGGAAGGGTGCCAGCATAGATAACGAAGCAATTGGAGTTTTGTCAATGAATTCAAACATTGCCCGCACCCCTGCCGGGGTGCGGGAACCTTTACGATGCGTATCCGGTGGTGTCGGCCGGGTACGGCCGCAACCACCGGCTAATTGCCGCAATCCCTTCGGGATGGATTTGAAATAATGACCCGTCCCTGGCACATCTGGGCCGCCTTCGGCCTCTGCCTGATCATCGTGCTCGCCGCGATGGGCTGGACCAGTCTGACTGTGCTGCGGCTTGAAGAGCAGTCGCGGACTCAGGCCGTGCGCGAGGAGAATGTGCGGCTGGCGCTGTGGCGCATGGATTCGTCGTTGGCGCCGTTGCTGGCTCAGGAAACGGCGGTGCCTTATTTTGCGTACGGCGCGTTTTATCCGGCTGGCCGCGCGTATGGCGAAATGTTCAACAGCGCGCGCAACGGCGAAGCGCTGCTGGCGTCCCCGCTGTTGACCGAAACCGGACCGCACGCGATTCTGTATTTTCAATTCGATCCCGATGGACAGATCGCCTCGCCGCAGGTGCCTCCGAAAACCAAAATGAATCTGGCGCAAAGCATCTGCGCGTCGCCGGAGCAAGTCTCCGCCGCCGCCGAACGCATGCGCGAATTGAAGGCGCAGGTTTCGCGCGACATGCTGCTGGCGATGCTGCCGGAGGAGAAGATCCCGGCGGACCCGCCCGTCGCGTTCATCAACAATGTCGATAATTCAAAAAATGATCCCAAAGATTCCAAGGAGCAGAGCGAAGCCAATTTGAAAGAGCCTCAAGCCAAAGACAACAACGATCAGCAGCAAGGCGAATCGAAAGACAACAACAAACGCAAACAAACATTTTACGGCGAAAATAAAAGTTCGGCGGAATGGCAGAACCGCAAGCGCAGCTACGACGAGGCGCAGGCGATCGCCGGCAACTCCAACATAAACTCGCCGCAGAATCAGCTCGCCAACGCCATTCAAAACCCGCAGATCTCTCAATCCAAAGCGCTGTCGTGCCGGATGGATACGCTACCGAATGTCACCCAGGGGATGATGAAGCCCGTGTGGGCGGGCAAGGCGCTGCTGCTGGCGCGGCGCGTCTCGGTCGGTGGAAAAGTGTACGTGCAGGGCTGCTGGCTGGATTGGCCGTGGCTTCAGGAACGGCTCCTGTCGGATGTGCGCGATCTGCTGCCGGACGCGCGTCTGGAGCAGGCTCCCGCTGGCGGAGCCGCAGGAGTCACGGGCACCGCCGGCGAGCGCGCGTCGAATATGCTCGCGGCGTTGCCGGCGAATCTCACGCCCGGAAACATCATCCCGCTCGATCCTCCCGAAACGCTCTCGCCGGTGAGGCTCTCACTTCTGATTGCCTGGAGTTTCGCGCTGCTTGCGGCAGGCGCGGTGGCGGCGCTGCTTTTCGGCGCGGTGAGTTTGAGCGAACGGCGCGGCGCGTTCGTTTCGGCGGTCACGCACGAACTGCGCACGCCGCTGACGACGTTTCGCATGTACGCGGAGATGCTCGCCGGCGGCATGGTGCCGAGCGAGGAGGCGCGCCAAAGTTATTTGAACACGCTCAGCGCCGAAGCCGGTCGATTAAGTCATCTTGTGGAAAACGTCCTGGCCTATGCGCGACTGGAACGCAGCAGCGCGCGCAGCCGCGTCGAACACGTCGATCTGAATCATTTGTTCGACGCCGTCAAAACACGTCTATCCGAACGCGCGGTTCAGGCGGGCATGACGCTGCATATTGACGTGGACAAGGACTCCGCCGCGGCCAGTTTGACCACGGATGTGTCGGCCGTCGAACAGATCTTGTTCAACCTCGTGGACAACGCGTGCAAATACGCGGCGGGGTCGGAGCGCAAAGAAATCCGGATCGCCGGCACCTGCTCGGGAAAGTGGGCGCGAATCGAAGTGCGCGACAGCGGACCGGGATTTTCCGCTCAGGAAGTGCGGCGGTTGTTCCAGCCGTTTTCGAAATCCGCGCGTCAGGCGGCGCACAGTGCGCCGGGCGTGGGGCTGGGATTGGCGCTCAGCAAGCGTCTGGCGCGCGATCTGAACGGCGATTTGAAATTGAATCGAAACGTCAAGGATGGCGCGTGTTTTGAGTTGACGCTGCCGGCGGGGAATTCACTCGCACTTCAGAGCCGCGCACGTCAGTAAGCGTCCCAGCAAGATAAAGCCGCTTAGTTACGTGCGCGGCTCTTCGGGCTTCACGTCAACCGGCTTTTCCTCACGCGCATCTGCCTCTTCCCGTTCTCGCCAGCGTTGAAACAAGACTTTTCGGCGATGCATGAGAAAAAGCCGCACCACGATCCAGAAGACCAGAACGCAGATGGCGAGGATGTAGCGGGTTTCCAGCATAGGATTCTTAACGCGCCGAACTTAAAATAATTGCAAATAAAGCAGGGCGGGTTTCTAACCCGCCCTGTATTGGATTCGGAGTCAATGCTTTTCGCGGTTCGTTGCTCAGGAGAGAATTCCGAGGTCCAGGCCGCTGTTTTTGGCGCCACGTTCCCGGCCGCGCGCCGTTGCGTTGTGATGGACATTGGGCGGCTGGACTTCGTCGTCGTAAGGCGGCGCGTCGGTCGCGAAGCGCGGGGTGACATACTGCGAGGCGTTGACCGGCGCGGCGACCGTGGCATCGGCGGCGTCCAGAAATTCGTCGTGCGGCAATCCGTCGTACAGGCCGCTGGTCGGGACCGTAACGCTGGGCATGAGTGCCGACGACGACATCGAACCTTCGAATTTCTTTTCCTTGAAAATCCAGGCTTCCTGGATCGGAATGTACTGGTCGGCAGCCTTGACCAATTCACCGGCAGTCGAGCGTTCGAAACTGACCACTTCGACGCGGCAGCCATTCATCTTCAAGCACTCGACGAGCGGAACGTAGTCGCCGTCTCCGGTCACCAGCGTCACGCAGTCCAGTTTTTGCGCCATGGTGATCGCGTCGATCGTCAGGCCGATTTCCCAGGATCCTTTTGCCGTCGTTCCGGCACGGCCATCCGGGTCGGGACGAATTTTCAACTCTTTGATCTTGAGTTCATAGCCGAATCGGCTCAAGGCTTCGTGAAATCCAGCCTGGTTGACGTCGGGCTTCTGAACAATATAGGCGATGGCACGAATCAGGTGCCGCGTGCCTGTGATTTCGCGCAATAACCGGCCATAATCGACCTTGCTTTGATGCAGCAGTTTTGCAGAGTAAAACATATTCTGCACGTCGACGAATATGCCCAAGCGCTGAGGAAAAGTTCGAGCAATCAATGCGGGCTGTGCAGGCATTGAGCCCGAAGATGTGGGATTTCCATTCATTTAGTTCAATCGTCCTTTCGTCTTCGCGGATTGACATCGCATTGTACACTCAAACAAATTTTCGGCGAGCTTCTGGATCAAAGCAAGACCCTCGCGCACATGCAATGCCACTGTACTATAAACTGAAATATCACTTTGTCTATGCAGCCAATATTTCAACAAACTTTCGCGCCTCGAACTCAGGCGAAGCGCTTCCGATGATTGCGTGCGAAACCGCAACCCGAGTCACTCCCGCTTTTTTTAGAGCAGGGAGTCGATCGGCGGTGATGCCGCCAATCGCGAACACGGGAACTTGCAAGTTCAACGCTGCAACTTCTTCCGCCAGTTTCAACCCACCCATTACAAACTTCGCTTTTGACTGTGTTTCAAACATCGACCCGATTCCGATGTAATCGGCTTTTTCGATCTCCACCGCCTGGCGCGCTTGACTCGCGGAATGCGTCGAACGCCCAATAAGCAGGCGTCCTCCGGCAATTCGGCGCGCGTCCTGAGGGGGAAGATCTGTCTGTCCTAAATGTACCCCGCTTGCCTTTGCCAGAATTGCTAAATCAACGCGGTCGTTGCTAAAAAAAATTGCGCCGTGATCGACACACAATGCACCAAGGGTGTTCATCAGAGTCAATAATTCAGCATCGTCCTTCTGCTTTTCACGCAATTGAATCACTTTTACACCTGCGTTCAGGACGGAACGAGCTGTCTTCACTACATCCTTATTCTTGCAAAGTTCGGCAGATAAAAGGACATAAACTCGCGACATTTGAAGAACTCGCATTGCCGAACTTGCGCACACCAGCCATTGCTCCGCTTCGTACGTTCCATAGCGCAATTTTGAAATCTTTTCCGCATCTTGACCATGCGAACCGCGCAAATATTCCTCAAGTACTCTAAACGCCTCCTGCGCTCGTTTAAGTCCCCGATGCGCAACATCTAACGGCGTTTCGACATCCAGACGCCGCAACACGTCCTTCCAGTTCTCGGGCTGCAGCGGGTCGGACAAAACATTGCGCGATTCAATCAACTCCCGCCCCAACTCAGGAATTGCCAGGAGCGTATCCGTGAGCGCTTGACGCAACAAACGCAGGCGCTCAGCACAGTGCAAGTCCCCCAGTATGAAGCGCACATAATCTTCAGCGGTGCGCAAGCCCTCGCGCGCGCGGTTGGCATTGGCATCCAAAATTCGTGGAAGCTGGGAATCCATAACTATTAAAATCAATTGCGTAAGGTTTAGGAGTATGCAATCTACAGACTAAACGCACATTGTCTAGCAAAATTAGCTGTCATCCTTAAAAAACAATTTCGAAGCCGCAAGAAAACTAAAATCCAAGATTTGATTTGCCATATTTCATTATTGTTATAGCCACGTATTTTTACTGAATTCTTAACAATTAACATATCTTTTGTCGCTCCAATACCTGATTTAGTCGCGGACATTACTTCGATTGTTCAAGCCACCAACCAAATGTAAAGATCCCGCCGCCAACGCCGAGAAGCAACATTTCCTTTCCCATGCTCGGATTTCCATCGACGCCCATGCCGGCCAGCAACGCGGCCGCCACGATCGTCATGCCGATGACTTCCAGCGCTCTTCCAGTATAGTAATAAAATGACATGCCCGGTTGCTTTCTGCTCGTTCTTGATTTCTCATTCGCTTTTGGATTCACTATAATGAACTTCGGCGAAATTGAAAATCCAAACTTTTAAAAACCGCGAGAGGACGCTGAAGGACACAATGTCGATTGAACTATCCAACGCCCGTTTTCAGCCCTGCATGGACAGCTTCCTGGGGGCATGGGCCGGCGTGCTGCGAGCGCTCGAAGACGAACGTCCGATGGAAGACCTCTGGGGTCTTTCGGGATTGGGATTGCGCACGCAAATCCATCGCGGGCTGCTGCCTGTCGGACTGCTGGGACGGCAATGGGACGAAACCTGCTCGGCGATCGTCATGCGCTTGGGCTACGCGTGCATGGCGGGATTGCGCGATGCGTTTTATACGCCCGACGATCTGCGCCAGATCCGGCTCGCCTGGATGCGCACGATCGAAAAGGCCCTGGACGACAACCGTCCGGCGATTTCGTTTGGCATGCACGGCCCCGCCTTTGGAATTGTGTATGGCTTCGACGACCAAACCGAAGACTATCTCGTCAGCACATTTCTGGATGGACAAAACGACGCTCCTTTAAATGCGCTGGAGTTGGGCTCCGAAAATCCGCCGCTGATCTTCGTGCTAATCCCGACCGGGCCGCTCGCGGATTATGACGCGCACGCGGCCGCGCGTGCGGCAATAAAGGAGGCGATTGACCAGCATCTCGGACAGGAATTGGACGCCGCTGGAAATCGCGTCGAGAATCCGCCCGATCTTGTCACCGGCACGGCTGCCTACAATGCCTGGTCGGCCGCGATTGAGACGGCGCGCGTCGCGCAACATTGGAGTCTGGGCTATTGCGCCGCCTACTATGCCGAGGCGCGTTCCGCAGCCGCGATCTGGTTGAAGAAACGGTGCGACGATGCGGCGTGGGCTTCAGCCGCATCGCCGCTGAATCGAGCGTCCGCTCATTTGGAGCATGAAGCGGAATGCTTCGGCACGCTGTCGCGGCTTTTTCCCATGCAAAAGCCAGAGACACTGCAAGACGCCGGACTGCGTGCGGACGCTTCGCAGTGCCTGCGATTGGCAAGGGCCGAACACATCGCGGCCATGGAAGCGCTCATTGAAGCGCTCAGTAGCCAGCCAGAGCCGCGCACGTAAGTAAGCGGTTTAGAATGTGTCTCCGTGCAAAATAAGCCGCTTACTTACGTGCGCGGCTCTGGCGGCACTGAACATGTATCGTAACGCGTAAACCATTTCTCCGGACGGCTCACAGAGAGAAGTCCGTTTTGTGTTTTGAAAATGGGCGGCATGGAATAAAATGAACGGCGCACGTGCCTTGACGCTCGCCAGGATAAAAAGTAATGAAGCAGTCGAAGATTTACATTGGGATCGTTGCGGCATTGCTGCTGTTAGTTGCCGGCGCGGTCTGGTTGTGGTTTATGCCACAAGCCGCGGGCGACGCATCGCTGGGCGCATCGAAAAGTTTTAATTCGCCTGACGACCCGGCGCGCCCGGCCCGCCCGGATCAACTCAATAAGGGTAATCGCGATTCCATTATCCCTAAGAATGCGCCCGTGGTTACAGGCTTCGTCGGTGATTTGCTTAACAAGGGCAACAAGCAGGACGATGGAACGCTTGAACCGTTTGTGGTTGGCGAATCGCTGCGGCTTCAAGCGGAAGCGCTCAACGCCGTGGAATACAAGTGGACGGTCAACGGCGAAGTTCTGAAAGAAAAGGGCCAGGAGTGGAGCGCTCATCCCGAGCGGTTTTACGATGTGGAACATCCCGGCCCGCATTCGTTTACAGTCCAGGTTCGCGGCGTGGAGAAGGATCTGCTGTCACAAATAAAAGGCGTGGGGCTGAACATCCTTCCGCTCAAAATCATGCGTCTGGCAAAAGCGATTATTCACGACGACGACGAACATTTCGTGACCGGCGAAACCTTGAATCTCGAAGTCGAAATGGCGCAAAATATGAAAGCCGATCTCGATTTTTATCAATACCGCTATTTCGTCAACGATGCGCCGATCAAGCATCCGGACGACGGTGAAGAATGGACCACGAACGATACGCTGACCTACACATTTTCGTCGCCGGGAAACTATATTTTTAAAGTCGAGGCCCGCCGATCCGACCACAAAGATGCCGAGGATCATGTGGAATTGCCGGAAACGGTCGTGGTGGCCGACGCGGTGCTGCTGAGTTTCGATTCGAGTCCATCGAACGAAAAGGGCGCGCCGGTCGGGTCGCAGATTTATTTCAGCGCATTTCCAACAAGCCGTTATGGCAAATCGGAATGCCGCATCGGCACGAAAAAAATCAACCTGGCCGATTTCAATTGGCTCACGGAAGACAACGGCTCGCAGTGGGGCGATCCTTACAGAACATGGGTTCCGGTCGAACCGGGAACATACGTGGTGCGCTGTGAAATCCGCGAAATCGGTAAAGACATCGCAGACGATTTCCGTGAAATGGTGTTCACCGTTGTGGACGGGAATTTCTAAGCGCAGATTGCAATTGATTCATTTCTAAATTAATTTTGACGATATCTAGTAACCGGCGAACCGTAGATTTGGCACTATCAAAACGGACACGGTTTTGAATATAAAAAAAATTTCTTGGACTTTTTTAAGAAAATTCCATTGACGCACTTGCAGCCGAGCGTACATTGTCACCGAGTAAAGCCGAACTACGTTGTATCTTATGTACCGCCCGCGCGGCTATACTGGTGTCGCCCGGGACGGTTTTTGTCGAGATTTGAATAGTTTTTTTGTCGAAATTGTGCCGTTCACAGGGATAAAATGGAAAAGGGGAGGCAAAATAGCATGGGTAAATCGACCAGTGTGGTCCGCACAGGACTTCTGGCTGTACTCTTGGCAATGGTGGGGTTTTCATACTCCTTGGCCACGAGCAACAGTGATGTAGCGAGCGGCGAAATTGCTGCACGGGCTCTGGGCAGTACTTTAGGAAGTGGAAATCAAATTCCGTTGCAATTTACCAACCCTCTCCTCGCCGGACCGGGCTCTGACCGCGATTTGGGCGATGCGGTCGCAGGCAGCGCGCTGACGCGATTGATTCGGGCAAAGGGCGGCGTTGCGCCGTACACTTTCAGTACCGCAGGAACAGCAACCACCGCGTTGACTGCGCTGAAGTTGCAGTTGTTCGCAAATGGTGTTCTGACCACCATTGGAACTCAAGTCGGCTCAAGTTTGCCCGGTCCGTTCCGCTTCGCGGTGACGGTGAAGGATTCGTTCGGAACCGTGCCGCACTCGGTGACGGAAAACTTCCGCCTGACGTTTACGAATACGACTCAATTCCGCTTCTCGGTCGACTCGATCCCATCTGCGGTTCAGTTCCAGCCGTACAGCACACCATTGTCGGTTATCAATGGCAAGCCATCCATCAAGTTTACCACATCAGGCTTGGCAGGCACGGGTTTGGCGCTGTCGAGCACCGGGGTTGTCTACGGCGTTCCGGTGGCATCGACCACGCTTACGTTCTCGGTCACGGCGACGGACGCGAATGGCAAGCTGGCTGCGGGTCGCAGTGGCACCGGTACGAGCCAGAGCTTCACGCTCACTGTTTCGTCGAACAAGAACTTGGCCGGGGTGATTGCGGCAACCTCAATTACAGTTAAGACGGGTTTCGGCACCAGTAAAGACAGTGTGGCCTACAAAGGCGTCGTGAATCTCGGTGCGGAACTCATCTCGTCGTTGAGCGGCAAGGACCTCAGCTTCCGCATCGGAAGTTACACTGGCCCGACCGCGATATTCAACGATAAGGGTGCTGCAGTAACGACGCGTGGCTTGGTTCCCGCCGTCAAAGCTTCCGTGAAGAAGTTCGGTCTTGCGGCCATTACGATCAGCAAAGATACGATCAATCTCGGGGCGATTTCGGGTTCGACGATCAATCTACCGGTTGAAGTTCGCTTTGGCGATTTGTCCATCGGTTCTGAATTCCTGCAATTTGCCGTTAAGACAAATAACAAAGGCGGCACGACGTTGACCTACAAGGGTGGCGCTCAAGGCGATTTGGGCGGTTCCGCTCAATTGTTGAAGGTTCAAGGAGCCGACGACAAAGCGGCGACGGGCGATGCTTGGAAGGTCGCGTTCATTGGCCGTTTCCCGCTTACGTTGTCTGTTGCTTCGGCCACCGCTGCTGACATTGCGATCGGCTCGAACTACATCAACAGTATACAGTTGACCAACAAAAACGGCAAACTCACGGCCAAGGGTGACAAGAAGACCCCCGTGATTAGCCAATTCAGCCTGGACACAGTCAAGGGGAAGGGTTCCTATACGACAGGCGTTCTCACGAAGACCCTGACCACGATTCCGCTTGCCAGCGCGCCAGGTACAGCGCAGGCATTCTTCGCCACCGGCATTACGCTCGGCAACGGTGCGACGGTCAATGCGGGTGTCACCAGTTCGTTGGCCATCTTCGCAAATCGTAATAGGTGGAGCAGCAGGTAATTTTAAGCCGATTGCGTTACCGTTATTCAAAGCCCCAGCGATCTGCCGGGGCTTTTTTTTATTCGGATCCATTTTTAATTGCAGCAATTACCAGCCAAACGCCGTTTAGTTTCTTGCGAGAAAAGTCCACTTCGGGTAAACGTAACGCTTGAATTCATCACCAATGGATGTTGTCATATCTTTCAATGTATTGAAAGGAACGTCGTCTTGAAACTACAAAATCGTTTTGTCGCGCGAACGCTGGCGATGGCTGTCATTACGGCCGTGTTCGGTTTTAGCTATTCAATCGTCACACAGGCGGACGGCGGCAAGAATACGTTCCGGGTTGAACCGCGGGCGGTGGGCAGCACGACCATTCGGCTTCTGGCTCCCGTTTATGCGCCAAATCCAACTGATTTCGATTTGGGCGACGCACTGTTCGGAACAGTCATTACGCGCTACGTCACCGCGACCGGCGGTTTGCGCCCTTATAATTTCTCCGCGCCTACTCTCGCCGGATTATTGGGCGCTGCATCTACGCTGAACATAACGACTGCAGGTTGCGTAATGGGATCCGCGTCGTTTGCAACCGTTCAAACCAAATTGACTTTCAACGTAGCTGTGACCGGGAGCACTGAAACCGACGTCAACAACACTCCGGTTCCCACAGCGAATCCAGTGTTTCATTTGACGTTGTTCCCCACAGGCGCGCAGTTGTTCCGCTTCGCCCACGATCACCTCAACAACGGCGTGCTTGGGCAGGCCTACATTGCCAAAGTGGACACCATCGGCGGCAAAGGCACGGTCAAATACAGCATTGTTCCCGGTACGGTTACGTTGAATGGCGCTCAAGTGGGCACCGGAAACTCACTCGAAGATAAACTCGGCCTGTCCATGTCCATTGACGGCACGGTCTATGGGCGTCCACTTCAAACGGGGCTGGTGACGTTCACGGCGCAAGCGACAGATTCGATCAAGCGGATCGCGAAGGATCGCACGAATTCGGTTCCGAACCAGGTTTTCGCGTTCAACATTGAAGACACCCGGATCACTTCGACCGATGCGACGATTTTGTCCCTGACGGTAAAGGGCGATACGTCCAAACTCAATGCGGATTCGCTGAAATTTCAAACATTTATGAATCTGAGCGGCACGAATACGACGAACCTGAAAAACCAGCAGTTTGCGTTCATTTTTGGCGGCAACACTTACGTGGGCTTTATGGACGATTCCGGAGTGGTGGGGACGCAGTTGGGTGCGCCGCTGGTCTTCCCGGATGGAACGGTGCTCAAGGCCAAAGTCGATTCGGTCAACGGCACAATCACCGGTTCGTTGACGCGCGCGAATTTGACGCAGGGTCTCGACGCGGTCAATATCGTCAACCGCACCACCAAACGCGTGGCCGTGAACGTGCAGATCCGCAACATGATTGTGGCCAGTGACACGATCGATTTGGAAACCAAGCATGTCGGCACCAAATGGTCGCTCCAGTACAACATCGGAAGAATCGGACAACTGCTCGGCGGCACGTTCCAGATATACGACGTTCGCGGCAGCGACGCGTTCGACATCGCGGGCAATGAAGGCGACGCATGGATTACGAAATTCCTGATCGCGCCGCGTACGGGCATCGACGACACCGCGGGTTTCACCGACTTGAACAACATCACCGTGCGCATCGGAAAGAACTTCAGCCAGACCATTCTCGCGGCAAACTTAAAGACTGGAGCCAGCGGCAGCCTGAACCTCGCAACGGCTGGCCAGGGCGCTGCGCTGAAGAGTTTGCAGATCAACCCGCGCAAGTTCACGGGTATGCTGACCACCAATCCACTCTCGATCAACACGACGGGCTTGCCGCAATCGACGGATACCCTCCTTGGCAAAACGAATTTTTTCAATCTCGCTGTTGATGTCAATCGCAATGTGGGGTCGGCTTCGTTCAACGGCGAGGACGCCAAGGCGATCCTCAAGGTGCCGGTGTCCAAGAAATGGGTCGACCGGAACACCAAAAAGCCAAAGCCCTAGGAATAGGGAAGGGGCGAGGACTGAAGATTAAGGAAATGGGGAGGCTTTGCCTCCCTTTTCCTTTTTTGCAAGTCCCTGTATATGGCTCCAAATCATTCCGAAATCCGTGGCTCCAGTTCCCCAACCCTGTATTTATTTTCGTTGAAACACTCCGCTGTTTCGTTAAACTTTTCATATTCTGAATTTTCAAGACACTCATAAGAGGAGCGACGTGGATGTCCGAGATAATTGAAGTGCACGGCCGCCAGATTCTCGATTCGCGTGGCAACCCCACGGTGGAAGTCGAGGTGTTCCTGGAGAGCGGTTCGCAAGGGCGCGCAGCGGTTCCCTCCGGCGCTTCCACCGGTGCGCACGAAGCCGTCGAACTCCGCGATGGCGATAAGAAGCGCTATCTGGGCAAAGGCGTGACCAAGGCCGTCAAGAACGTGAACGACATTATCGGGCCGGAGATTCTCGGCCTGGACGCCGCCGATCAGCGCGCGGTCGATTCCGCGATGCTGAAGATCGACGGCACGGAGAACAAGGGCAAGCTCGGCGCCAATGCGATTCTCGCCATCTCCATGGCCGTCGCCAAGGCCGCCGCCAGCGATGCCGGTCTGCCGCTGTACAAATACATCGGGGGAGCAAATGCACACACGCTCCCCGTTCCCATGATGAACATTATCAACGGCGGCCAGCACGCCGACAACAACGTTGACATGCAGGAATTCATGATTCTCCCCGTGGGCGCGCCGTCCTTCTCCGAAGGTCTGCGCATGGGCGTCGAAGTCTTTCACAGCCTCAAGAAGGTGCTCCACGACAAGGGGCTCAACACATCCGTGGGCGACGAAGGCGGTTTCGCGCCCGATCTGAAATCCAACGAAGAGGCCGTCCAGGTCATCATGCAGGCCATTGAAAAGGCCGGATTCAAACCGGGCGACGACATTTGCTTGGGCCTTGACTGCGCCGCCACCGAATACTACAGCGCCGAAAAAAAGCTCTACACGCTGGACGGCGAGAAGGAACACAAGGAAAAGACCGGCGACGAAGTCGTCGAAATGCTGGCCGGCTGGTGCGCGAAATACCCGATCATTACGATTGAAGACGGCTGCTCCGAAGACGACTGGGAAACGTGGAAGAAACTGACCGTGAAGCTCGGCGCGAAAATCCAGCTCGTCGGCGACGATTTGTTCGTAACCAACGTGAAGCGTCTTTCAAAAGGCATCAAGGAAGGCATCGGCAATTCGATCCTCGTCAAGGTCAATCAAATCGGCAGCCTGACGGAGACGCTGGAGGCCATCGAAATGGCCAAGCGCGCGCGCTACACGGCGGTCATCAGCCATCGCTCGGGTGAAACCGAAGACACGACCATCGCCGACATCGCCGTCGCAACGAACGCCGGCCAGATCAAAACCGGCTCGGCCAGCCGCACTGATCGCATCGCCAAATACAATCAGCTCCTGCGCATTGAAGAAGCGCTCGGCGACGCGGCGGAATACCTCGGCAAAGCGGCGTTCTACAACATCAGCCGCTAAAAACGCGGTTGAATCCAAAGAATCAATTCATTGAAACGCGCCCTTTTTAAATCAAGTGGCGCGTTTTTTTATTTCTTCAGAATTTCCACATATTCGCCAACAAAATTCGCGGCATCTCGTCTTTCATGTGGCAGGAGACATGGCGAACAGCGTGATCATGCGGAATCTCAATCCCAAACGGCTCGATGCCGAACTCGTTCATTCCTTTGGAAGCGGCGAGCCGGACGAGGAGGCGCGTGCGCATGTGCTGAGCCGGTGGTGCGAACAGGCCGCGCGTCTGGCCTATCACATCACACGCGACCGGGAGGCCGCGCTGGATTTGAGCCAGGAGGCCGTCGTCAAAGCGATGCATGGGGCGCCTTCAAACGAAGAGGCGGCGATGGGTCAGGTTTGGTATACGCGCATCGTCGTCAATTTATGCCGTGACTGGCTGCGGCGAAAAACCGTCGAACGCAAAGCGCTGGACTCCTGGCCGGTGAAGCTCCCCGATCCAGCGCACGATCCGGCACATCGCGTTCAGCGCCAGGAACTGCTGGAGCTGACCCGGCGGGCAATGATGGCGCTGCCGCTCGACTTCCGCGAAGCGCTTGCGCTTGTGGCCGTGGAAGGGTGTTCGACGAAAGAGGCCGCATTGGTATTGGATGTGCCCGAAGGAACGTTGCGGTGGCGCTTGAGCGAGGCGCGCGCGTTGCTTAGGGCCGAACTGGATGGCGACTCGGTGGAAAAGGATTGACCATGATGAACATCGACGACATGTTGAACGAGTTGGGGCGGCAAGATCCGTTCCCAATCGACTGGCAAGAGTACGAAAGCGGTCTGCTGCGTCGTCTGGCTCGCGCGGAATCCAGGCGGCGGCACGGCGCGTGGGGTTTCTCAATCGCCGGCGTTGCGGCTGGCGTCGCCGCAACGCTGCTAATCGTGCATATAATGAAGCATGACGCGCATTCCATCTCACCCGAAAACGCGATCGCACGCACGGATTGTCCGTCGCCGTGTGAGGACATCGCATCGGCCGAAGTCCAGATTGCAACGCATTTTTACACGCGCACTACGGGCAAAGGATCGATTCGAGCGACCGTCGAAAGCGATCCCGATGCATTGCATGCGCCTGCGGAAACCGTTCAACCTTTTGTGCGCAAGACTGGAAAGGGCGAGATTCGTTTCACTGGATTCAGCTCGTCAGACATTACTGAACCGGGTTACATTGCCGTCACAAAACCGAACCGCAAATCAAGAACCGAATAGATCCACAAACACTTTTTTAGGAGAAGAGTTCATGCAAAAATTTCTAACGATAATCCTGGCCGCAAGCCTGTCATGGTTCGCGCAACTGCCGTTGCGAGCGGAGGAGAAAACCGCCGATGAAAACGCTGCTGCGAAAGTCGCTGCTGCGAAAGCCGCGGTCGAACGAGATTTGGCCGCGAAAGTCGCAGCAGTCGCAGCAGATCGAGAATTTGTCGCGATAATCGAAAATAAAATTATGACCATGACTAAAACCCTGGGCGCGAAAGACAGGGAGACCGTGCTCAGGCTATGCCAGGAAAAAAGATTTGCAGAGGCCATGAAAATGGCGGAGGTTGCCGCCGCAAAGACGGAGCCCGCCGCAGCCACCGCAAAGGCGGAGAGCATTGAGGAAGCGCTGGCGCATAAAGTCAGTTGCGAATTTGTCGATACGCCGATCAAGGACGTTTTTGCATTTCTCCAAACGTTGAAAAAAATAAATTTAATCATCTCGACACCGGCGCAGACCGTCAATACCGCGATCAATTTAAGAGTGGCCGACATGCCGGCAGGCGACGTGTTGAAGTATGTTTGCAAACTGGCCAACTTAAGCGTGGAAATTCAGGACCAGGCTGTTTACATCGCCAAGCTCGATGAAGGCGCGGATAATTTCGGGACTTTCGGGCCTCAAAAGGAGCAACCGGTCCCCGCAGGAACAAAACTGCGCATCAAACTGGGCAATGGAAACGAATTCGAAGCCGACGGGGCGATTTTCAATAACAAACCGGAGTTACTGGAAAAACTGGTGGAACGATTCTTGAAGGACGGCAAAGACGAAAAGAAATGAAAAGCGTCGCGTTGAAAGAAAAAAAGCGCGAGCGTTTAACGCTCGCGCTTTTATGGCCAGTATGCAAAACGGTTCATCGAAATTACATGGTCCGCTGCAAAATCCGCTCAATCTCTTTCCGGACGACTTCCACGTTCAACGGACGCGCCAAGATGCCCTGAGCGTAGTATTTGACCGCGCGTTCCGTGTCGTCGTCGCTGATTGAATTGCCGCCGATGAACAGAATCGGAAAGCTGCGCAACGATTTGTTCGAACGAACCCGTTCCGCGAATTTCCAGCATTCCGGGTCGTTCTGCGAAATGCAGATTACGAACAACGCCGGGAAATGGTCCAGAGCCTTCAGCAGGGCGTCGGGATAATTGTGAGCCAGAACAGCCTGGTGCCCCAATTCTTCGATCGCCGCAAGCACTTCCTTGGAACCGGAATTGCCGCCATCGGTGATCAGCACGTGCCGCCGGCCGACTTCGGTTCGAGCTTTTAAAAAGCCCTCGAAATCCGCCACCTTTACTTTCCAGTAGCCGTTGGCCAGCTTGACCGCGGGCAATTTACGGCGATAGATCCATTGTTTGACGGCTTCGCCCGTCACGTTCAGAATTTTTCCAATATCGTTTGGAGAAAGAAAACGTTCGCCGGTATCGGTCAATACGGGCAGCGATATTCCATAGGCTGCGGCTTGTTCGGATACGACTTCCTGAGCTCCCCGGGGGCGTCCGCGTTTGCGTTTTTCTTCGCCGCCTGAGGCTGGTTTCTTGTTCATGCTTCACTCCTTTTCAATAGTTGCCGAGTAAATGTAAATTGTAATTCATTAATTACGAACGGATCTTTCCAGCGGTTTAACCATATTGTAGGACAGACGCGGAACTCGCGTCTAAATTCCAGGAATCAAAAGGCCAATCCGAAACTGTGTCGTAAATTCAAAATCATGTTTAGCGCCAGCACCCCCTTCTCTTATTCTTATTTTATTCGTTCGTTAATGCAAATTATATCAAATTCGTTTAACAAAATTCAAGTAAAAGCCCTAAAATTCGAAATTAATTTCACTTCCTCGTCGTTGTATGCATAACTACCTCTGGATGGTTCATTATAAATGAGAACTGCATTGCATATTCCGCTGAAGGATAACTATTGGGCTGCGCTGACACCCGCACAACTGTTTGCGGCACTGTCCGATCAACCCTCCCTGTTCTGGCTCGACTCCGGCAATTCATCGGACGGCTGGAGTTTCCTGGGCATTCATCCCCTTACTCATCTCTCCAAAAATTCATTATTTAATCTGCCGCTATCGACAGGTTTCCAATCTTGCAATGAACGCTATAATATTTCTCCATATCAAGGCGGATGGCTTATAAATATGTATTATCCGAGTGGCAATACTCCAGTGTTTCTATCCAATGCCACAACTCGGTATGAAACACATGCCCGCTTTTATGAAACAGTATTGGCTTTCTCGCACACCGAACAAACTTGGTACTGCATCTCTAATTCTCTTACACCATTGTCTATAAGAGGACGTTTTGAAAAGTCAAAACGCGCAATCCTTTTTGTTCAAAGTTGCGGAAAGTGCCTGAAATTGAGCGAAAATGAAACACCCGAACACCCCCCCATCCCGTCTTATAACCGGGAGCATTACTTGTGTTCTGTCCGGCGTGCGCTGCGATATATCGAAGCAGGAGATATTTACCAAGTGAATATCGCGCAAAGTTTCGACATGCCCTGGCGAAAATCAGCCGCGGAATTGTACTTGCGCATGAGAAATCAAAGTCCGCCAGCCTATGGCGCTTTTCTGGGAACGGGTTTGTCTGCCGATAAATCAGCAATCTGTTGCATCTCTCCCGAATTATTCTTGCGCGTGCGGCAAAGCGAAGTGCTAACCCGCCCGATCAAAGGCACGCGTCCGCGCGGTGTTACACCCTCTGAAAATGACGCCGCCCGGCGCGAATTGGACACCAGCGAAAAAGAACGCGCCGAATTAAACATGATCGTCGATCTTGAACGCAACGATCTTAGCCGCGTGTGTTCGTATGGCAGCGTGTGCGTCGCCTCATCGGGCGAAATCGAAGAATTGCCCACGCTGCTGCATCGCACCGCGGCTGTGACAGGCCGTTTGCGCCCCGGGACGACGGTCGGCGAACTGCTCGCCGCCACATTTCCGGGCGGCTCGGTCACCGGTGCGCCGAAAATCCGCGCCATACAAATTATCGCCGAACTCGAGACCGTGCCGCGCGGCCCCTATTGCGGCGCGATCGGCTGGATCGGCACGGACGGAAATCTCGACCTGAACATCGCCATCCGCACCGCAGTCTGCGATGCCGCAAACGGAACGGCGCGATATTTCGCCGGCTCCGGAATCGTCGCCGATTCGGATCCCGAAAAAGAATGCGACGAAACGCTGCTCAAAGCCGCGCCGTTTTTTCGGGCGGTGGCCGGCGAGTGAAACGGCACTTGAAATAGAACGATTTTCCTCTATTCACCTTGTCACCTTGTCACCCCCATACCTTGTCACCCCTCCAGACACGTTTTACTCCATCAACGGAAGAATCGTGTCAGAGTCCCAGGCGCTCGTGCCGGTCACCGACCGCGGATTCCTATATGGCGACGGCCTGTTTGAAACGATGCACGCTTATGGCTCCGTACTTTTCCGCGAGAAAGCCCATTTTGAACGGTTGCTCGACGGCGCGCGCACGCTGCATTTCGATCCGCTGCCCGATTCGAAAAAGCTGTCCGCCTGGCTTCACGAAACTGTCGCTACTGCCGCCTTTCCAGAAGCCAACGCGCGCCTGACCGTCACCCGCGGAAGCGGTCCGCGCGGGCCGTCGATCAAAGGCCCGTTTGCGCTCAACGTCGTGATCACCGTGACGCGCCACGTCCGGCCGCCCGATGCGCTGCTCCTGCAGGGCGTCACGGCGATCGTCGCCAGTTTGCGCCGCCAGGAATCCGCAGTCACAGCCAAGCTGAAAACGTTGAACTACATCGAACAAATTCTCGCCCGCCGCGAAGCCGACTTGGCCGGGGCCAGCGAGGCGCTGTTGCTCAACAACGCCGGTCTGCTCTGCGAAGGCTCAGCCTCCAACATCTCGCTGATCCGCGACGGAAAACTGACACTCCCCGATCCCGCGCTCAGCGGCGCGTTGCCCGGCATCGCCCAACTCACCGCCGTCGAAGCCGCGCACAATCTGGGCATCCCCACCGTATACGCCTGCCTGAGCCCCTGGGATCCAGTAGTGGCCGACGAAGCCTTCCTGACCGGTTCCATGCGCGAAATTTCGCCGCTGATCCGCGTCGGAGAGCAGCCGGCCGGAGGCGGCAAGCCCGGCCCGCTTACGCTCAGAATAATTCAAGAATTTCGCCGCATCGTTGAACGCGAATGCGCGCCGTTCGTCTTTTCACGCGGTTAAAAATTCTCTCTCCAAAATATATTTTATGCGCATTCGTGCAGCTTCCTCATAGGCGAAAGTGCCGCGCTATTTTCACGCCGCGCGCCGCCGCAAATGCAATCCGTCGAAAGCGCGATAATTTCGTTCAAGCGCCCGCCGCGTCCCGTCGAAAAATACAACATGATTGCACAAGAATCGTCCCGGGGGGGGACTGGTTCGGATCATTTTATCGAGCATTTCCTCTCCTATTTAACGAGCGAGCGTGGCTGCTCGCCGCACACCACCAAAGCATACGCCGAGGATCTCACCGCGTTTCGCGCCTTCGTCGACGCGCGCGGTGAACTACCGAGGTTTCCCAACCGTCTGGATCGGTTGGTCATTCGCGGATTTCTGGCCGATCAGACGGAGAAAGGGACCGGAAAGCGCACGCTCAGCCGCCGCTTGTCCGGTTTGCGCAGCTTCTTCAAATTCCTGATGAAACGCAAGCTCGTGGAGAGCTCGCCGCTGGATGGCATTCACAATCCGAAAACGCCCAAATCGCTGCCCAAGTGCCTCTCCGAAAACGACGTCAAGAAACTCGTCGAAGTCGTCAGCGGAGCGCACTGGATGGACGTGCGCGATCGCGCGATTCTCGAACTGCTCTATGGAGCCGGCGTGCGCGTCTCGGAATTAGTGGGCACCAACCTCGAAGATTTCGACGCCGAACGCGGGCTGTTACTTGTCCGTGGAAAAGGCAAGAAGGAGCGCATGCTGCCAGTGGGGAACAGCGCCACGGCCGCGCTCAGAACCTGGATCGCGCGCCGTCCCGAAGTGCTGCGGGGCAAGAACACGACGGAGACCACCGGGCCGCAATCGGCGATCTTCGTGAACCGCTTCGGCACGCGCCTGGATGTCCGCAGCGTGCGCCGAATCATTTCGAAGCGCCAGCAGGAAGCGGGGCTGCCACCGGGCATTACCCCACACACCCTGCGCCACAGTTACGCCACACACATGCTAGATAGAGGCGCCGACCTGCGCAGCGTTCAAGAATTGCTGGGACACTCAAGTCTCTCCACAACGCAAATCTACACCCACCTCACGCCCACACGGTTGAAGCTCGTCTACAATGCCGCCCATCCAAAAGCCTGAGACAATCCGCCAAAGAGGAACCTCCAAATCAAACAACCCGCGGACGCAATTCCGCGGGTTGTTTTTTAACCGCGGTGAAAGAGTCAAGCATACCGATCCGGATCAAGCAACCCAATCTCCACCGATGGTTTTTCGCGTTCCAAGATTTCCGACACAATCTTTCCGGTTGCCGGTCCGAGGCTGATGCCCATCATCGCGTGGCCCGTCGCAACGATCAAATTGTCGTACTTCGCGGTTCGTCCCAAATACGGCAGTCCATCCGGAGAGCACGGCCGCATTCCGTTCCACGCCGGCAGATTGTCGAAATCTTCCGCACGGAAATCCGGAAAATACTTCAGCGCCGATTTCACAATCCCGCGCACGCGCGCCGCGTTGACCGTCGAGCTGATGCCGCCCAACTCCATCGTTCCGCCGAAACGCAGCTTTCCATTCATGGGCGTCACCGCCACGCGGCCTTCAACCAGAATCGAACAGAGTTCCGGAAGACGGCGCGGCGCATCGAGCGTCACGCTGTAGCCTTTGCCCGCCTGCATCGGAATGCGTAAATCCAATCCTCGCGCCAGTTCGTCGGACCAGATGCCGCTGCAAAGCACAAATTCATCGGCGTCGTAACCCCCGGTCGTGGTCTGCGCCGCTTCGATCGTCGATCCGCGCGTGATCCAGCCGAGCGCGGCCGTCTCGCGGCGGATTTCAACGCCGAGCTTCTTCAATTCGTCTTCAAGTGTGTGCATCAGCTTGGCGGGTGCGAGGTGGCAATCCTTCGGATAATAGACAGAGCCGGCGACATCCATCGCGACCGCGGGGTCGCGCGCAGCCGTCTGTTTGGCATCGAGCACTTCCGCCGGCACACCCAGCGCGCACGCCTGCTCCGCGAAACGCGCTTCCTCGTCGAGCGCGTGAGGCGTTTTGCAGAGCATCAGCAAACCCTTGCGCACGAGGCCAAACGCGCCGCCGGTCTTGTCGGTCAGTTCTTCATACAGCGCGCGACTCAAAAAATGCAAATCGCGCAGCACCGGTGCCGCGCGCGCGACCTGCTCCGCCGTGCTCGCCCGCCAGAATTTCCATCCCCACGAAAACAAATCGAGACTCAAACGCGGCCGAAGATAAAACGGGCTTTCGGAATTCCACATCGTCTTCAAGCCATACGCCACCATGCCGGGCGCGGCGAGCGGAACGAAGTGGCTCGGCACAATCATCCCCGCGTTGCCATAGGAACACCCCGCGTCTCCAGGCGCATCGCGATCAAGCACAATCACGCTGTGACCGCGCCGCGCGGCAAAATACGCGGAACACAGTCCAATCACGCCACCGCCGAGAACGAGGACTTTTTTGGGCACGGGGGATTCCTGGTATTTGCGCGACCGTTACGATTAGCTAATCTTTGCTTTTTCGAGTTGTTCAATTCGGGTTCTGGCGATGGCGACAATTCCGAGACCACTGACAAAAAGACATGCGCCAATGACATTCTCAAACGGAATCAATAGCACAAACAGAAATGTTGCGCCAAAAAATGGTGCGACAAATAAAAACGCGCCGAAAGCGGCGAGCGCATACCCGCTCATGGCACGTCGATCTAGCGACTCAATAAGCAAATCCGATTGCCCTACTCGAATAAACGCGATAAGCGTTTCGGAATCCACGCGATTCAATTCCGCCGAGGCAAGATACCGCGCAATTTCAGGATCGGGCATTCCATCGGCCAGCCATTGCGCTACATAAGGTGAGAGAAGTTCCGTCCGCTCTTCTTTGGGGCGCGTCGCGATCTCGATCATTTTATATGTGAGCGGATCGCTCGGCGCGTCCTTTAATTGATCATCAACACTCTCGGGTTTATACGCCTCGTCCACGCCTCGCTCATTAGCCGCCTTGCGAAACTGTTCGACTACTGCGCGCGCCTCTGCGAGCAGTTTGCGAGGCACCACGACCATCGATTGTCCCGACGAGCCCAAATAGACGATACCGTTGTGTTTCATCGCGGGAATTCCGGCATCCTCCAACGTCTCGACAATCGCAATCGCCTCGAATTCGTTCGCGACAGTTGCAACCTCGGTCACGTCATGCAACTCCGCGTCGGTCAAATCGACGTGACCCGCCGGAGCATTCATGCCGCTCGGCGTGCCGTCTTCATTGTGCTCAGAGACTTCCTCGTCGTCGGCCATGTTGTGTTTCCTTGCCCTACTTCGCCGCCTGCGGCCTCTGAATCATAAACTTCACAATCGCTTCCGCCGCGACATCGCCGTCCACCGTCGCGCGCACTTTCATGCGCCCGAACGGTACGCGCATGCGCTCGACTTCCGCTTCGAGCCGGAGCTGGTCGCCGGGAACGACTTTGCGGCGGAACACCACGTCGTCCGCGCCGGTGAACAGCGAAATGCAGCCCGGCAGATTCAAGTCGCGCAGCACCAGCACGCATGAGACTTGCGCCAGCGCTTCTAGAATCAACACGCCCGGCATCACCGGCTCGCCCGGAAAATGCCCTTGAAAAAACGGCTCGTTGGCGCTCACATTTTTGATTCCGACAATGCGTTTGCCGGATTCAAGCTCCAGAATGCGGTCGACCAGCAGGAACGGAAAACGGTGCGGCAGAATGGCTTTGATTTCATTGATGTCGAGCATTTTTCGTGTCCTTTAGATGAATTCCAAGTCCAACTCAATCGCAGATGAACGCAAATGAACTTCAGATTGCCGCGGATAAATGATGGAGTTGTGCAGCTCAAAAATCCCTCAACGCACACCCTTCCATCTGCGGTAATCCGCGTTAATTTGCGGTCATCCGCGATAAAGTAGACCCCCGATAAACCCAAAATTCCTATATTTAGGGAAGCTCCATCAACGCCAAAGCCAGCATCCGATTCGTTCTGTGCCCGGAAAACCGCGCGATCACATGTCCCCGAATCGGCCGGCCGATCACGTACAGATCGCCGATCAGATCGAGGATTTTGTGCCGCACCGGTTCGTTTACAAAACGCAATTGAGTTTCGACGGCTTTGTCGCCGTCCACAATTACCGTATTCTGCGTATTCGCACCCTTGCCGAAACCGGCCGCGAGCATCTTCTCCGCTTCCGGGCGAATCGCAAACGTCCGCGCGGGTGCGATCTCGCGAACAAAGGATTCAGTCGAAAATTCGTAGTCAAATGTTCCCTGCGCGAGTGCGTGCCCCGGATAATTCAGCGTGTATGAAATCCTGAAACCCGATTCGCACGGAAGAGCCTCGATGCTGGCGGCGCCATCCTGAATGCTAATCTTCTCCGTAATCTCCACAGCCTTCACCTCGCGGCTGCCGAGCGCGTCGATGCCGGCGCGTCGAATCGCCTCAACGAAATTCAATGCGCTGCCGTCCAAGCCCGGAATCTCCGCGCCGTCGGTTTCGATCAGGCAATCGGTTACGCCCAAGCCGGCAAGCGCCGAAAGCAGATGTTCGACGGTGTGAACTTCGGCGTTTCCGTTTTTCAAGCCCGTGCGAAACGGCGGGCAATTCCGGTCCACGTCGCGCGATGCAATCGCCGGCGAGCCGGGCAAATCAGTGCGCATAAAGCGAATGCCGCGTCCATCGCGTTCGGGACTAAGCCGCAAACGCACGAGTTGGCCGGAATGCAATCCGGTGCCCTCCAGATTGACGCTGTTCTTGATCGTGGATGCCGACAAAATCGATTTCCTTCCGTGCACTGATTATTTTGCGTACATCGATTGAACGAAAGTGTATTGTACAAAAATGAGGCCCAATTTCGAACGCCCTTCCGATTCAATCATGAAAATTCTCGCCATCGCATTGCTGCAAATACTGATCGTCTCCATCGGAAATGGCAGCGAACCCGCACCCGATTTCGCCAAAGACCTCCGCCCGCTGGTCGAAACCCGCTGCTTCAAGTGCCACGGCGAAAAGAAGCAAAAGGGCGGCGTCGATTTTTCAATTTTTAACGACATGAACGCCGCGCTGAAAAAGCACAAAATCTGGCGCGCTGCGCTCGAGCAGATTCAAACAAAAGAGATGCCGCCCGAAGACGAGCCGGCGATGAGCGACGCGGAGCGCACGAAATTGACCGGCGCGATCCGGTCCACGCTGGCGCTGCTGGATTCGAACGATCCCGCCACGCGCGATCCCGGGCCGCCGCTGCTGCGCCGCATGACCCGGCTGGAATACAACTCGACGATCCGCGACGTGACCGGCCTCGATTTCGACGCCACCGATTCCGTCGGGATGCCCGACGACACGCCCGTGACGGGC
This sequence comes from Planctomycetota bacterium, assembly GCA_038227045.1. Taxonomy (GTDB): domain Bacteria; phylum Planctomycetota; class SZUA-567; order H5-PLA8; family H5-PLA8; genus JANXLS01. The sequence goes on along the minus strand of JBBRQD010000004.1, from coordinate 11,026 downwards.
TATGCGACCTACGCCGCCGCGCAGACGCTCTCCCCCGCGCTGATGGAAAAATATTTTGCCGCGGCGGATAAGATTGTCGAGCGTTTCAATACCGCGTCGCTGCCCGCGGCAAAGAAAGGTGACAAAGATCGCGTGGCGCTCGACACGCTTTTTGCCGGACTACCTGGCGCGTTGAACGAACGCGACGCCGCTCAGAAATTCATCGCGGCGTTCGCCCGCCGCGCCTTCCGACGTCCCGCGAAAGCGGAAGAACTCGCCCGGGTGATGAAAGTTTTCGACGCGGCCTCAGCAAAAAAAGATTCCTTCGTCCAATCCGCGCTGGCGATGCTGAAGCCCGTGCTGGTTTCGTCTGCGTTCCTTTTTCGCATGGAGAAAGATTCCGGCGCGAAGAGCCCGTACCGGATCGCCGATCTCGAATTGGCCACGCGGCTCGCGTATTTCCTCTGGTCCACCACGCCCGACGAAACGCTGCTGGCGCTCGCCGAACAAAATAAATTAAGCGACGAAAAAACGCTCGAAGAGCAAATCAAGCGCATGCTGGCCTCGCCCAAAGCGCACGCGTTGACCGAGTACTTCGCGGCGTATTGGCTGCAATTCCGCAAAATAAAAGAGGCGCGTCCCAGCACCGAGTTCTTTCCCGCGTTCAATGGAAAAATGCGCGAAGCGATGTACGGCGAGGCGTCGACGTTCTTCGACAAACTGCGCGAAGACGACCGCAGCGTGCTGGAATTGCTCGACGCCGATTACACCTACGCCAATGAAGCCCTTGCGAAACTGTACGGCATCGACGGAGTCAAAGGCGAGAAGATGCAGCGTGTCAGTTTGAAACCCGAGCAGCATCGCGGCGGGCTGCTAGGCATGGGCAGCATATTGACGCTGACCTCGCACACGGACCGAACGAGTCCGACGCAGCGTGGAAAATGGGTACTGGAAGTGCTCTTCGACAATCCGCCCGCGCCGCCGCCGGCCAACGCGGGCACGTTCAAGGAAGCGGGAAAGAATAAAAAGGAACCGAAGAATTTCCGCGAAAAACTCGCCATGCATGCGACCGACGCGACCTGTGCGGCCTGCCACAAAAAAATCGATCCGCTCGGTTTCGGCCTGGAGAATTTCGATGCGATCGGCACGTGGCGCGAGAGCACCAAAGACATCGACGCCAGCGGCCAATTGCCCGGCGGAGAGAAATTCAACGGCGTCGCGGAACTGAAGAAAATCGTGCTCAAGCGCCAGGACGATTTCGAGCGCGGCATGATCGGAAACATGCTCGCCTATGCCATTGGCCGGGAATTGGAATGGACCGACGAACGCGAAATTTCAGCCATCAAAGCCGCTATGGAAAAGAACGGGCACAAGTTCTCAACGCTGATAGTCGGAATTGCGAAGAGCTTTCCGATGCAGTACAGGCGCGCCGATTAAATGGCGGAAAAACGTTATGCGTTTTGGAAAGCGTTCCAGTCGATTGACAGTTGCCGAACCACGGCTCGCACGGTCCCCAGTTTTAAATCCTTCGCTCCCCAATCTGGAACTACGGTGCCTTGCTGCGTCACCGGATTGAACCATTTGCGATGCGAGCCGCCTCCTGTTCGCGGCATTTCGGAGCAACCAAGAAATTTTAACTTTCGCGAGACGTCTCGATATTTCATGGTGTTGAAATCAGGCTCTCGAAATAAACTGGTGCCGCGGGATCTTGAATTTGAGCGTTTTTGGGAAAGACTTTGCCAATATCACTATAAAGCTCCGCGACCGCGGCAAGTGCGTCCGCCACATTGGTCATTGCTTCCTCGTAGGAGTCTCCCTCCGTTACCAATTCCGGTAGAAGTGGGGAAGTGACCGTATACCCGCCATCAGGTTGCGGGGTCATGACCAAGGGAATTTTGTAGTTCATTGAGCACTCCTTACAATTTAAGCCTAGTTGCTAATCTGATGCTTGTCAACAAGCGTCGGAAACCGTTTCTATTTCCATTTGCCTTTTTGCAATCCGCGATTATAAGGACTTCCGATCAAACAAATCAGAAGGTCCCGTTCGGTGTGCTCAGTTCCGGGGGGAACGTGCGCATGAAAAGGGAAGGCGGTGCAAATCCGCCGCGGTGGTCGCCACTGTAACCGGGGACAAACCGCCACAAATCCACTGAGAACGATACGCGCGCATCACGCTCGTTTCGCTTTCAGGAAGGGTGGCGGGGAGGACGATCCGGAAGCCAGGAAACCTGCCGAATTGGGCCTTCACGCGTTTCCTCGAACCAAGGAAAGCGTGGAGCGGCTCTTCCCACTCGTGTGGAATGAGTTCGTGAATGAACGGTTTTTTCGTTCTTGTTTCGAGCGGGTTTTCAGTCATCTGAAAACCTGAGACTTGAAACCCGGAACCTGAAACCGTTGTATCGCCCTCCACGACAGGAAACGCGCGCACCCAATTTCTCCGCCGATCCAGCGGAAGAAGGGGCCGCCCATGTTGCGCCGTCTCGTTCTCGTTTCACTTCTGATCTCCAGTTCATTCCTCGCGTTTTCAGAAGAACCCAAGCCCGCAGTTCCCGCCGTTCCCGAAAAACCCGCGCCCGACAAACCGGTTCAGCCCGCCGAAGGCTCGAAAGACACGCCGGCGCCGCTCGCGCCCGTCACTGTCACCGAACCGATTGTCACCACGCCGGCCCGCTTGCCCGAACCGGTGTCGAGCACCGGCGTCAGCGTCACGATCATCGACGGCAAGGAGGATCGCGTCGTCGAGCAGCACATTCAGCTCGCCGATTCCATCCGCAATTCGCCGGGCATTATCGTCAACCAGAGCGGGCATCAGGGCGACTTCACTTCGATGTTCACGCGCGGTGGAAATTCGAACCAGACGCTGTTTCTCTACGACGGATTCAAAGTCAACCGGCAGGGCGGCAATTTCAATCTCGGCCCCGTCGATGCGATTGGGTTCGACCGCATCGAGATCGTGCGCGGGCCGTCGTCGAGTTTGTATGGAACCGACGCGGTCACTGGCGCAATCAACATCATCTCCGCGAAAGGCGAAGGCCCGCCGGAGCTGACGACATCCGCCGCCGCCGGCACGTATGGCGTCGATCGCGAAACGACTCAACTCCAAGGCAGCGAAGGGAAATTCTCCTATGATATCGGCGCATCGCGCGTGCACCGTGATCGGGCGACCTTCGACAACTCCGCGCTGGATTTGTATAATTTCTCGGGCCGTTTCGATTATCAGATCAACGATTGCAATTCGCTGAAACTGGTGATCCGCGGCCTCGATGAGCGCAAAGGCTTCTTCGAAGATTCCGGCAGCGGCTACGGCCCCGGCGCGGACGTCGTCGATCCCAACGACAAAGCGCTCGAACACGATTTGCTTCTCGGAATCGAATACAAAAGCCGTGTGCTGCCGATTTGGGACATGACGCTGCGCTTCGGAAATTACTCGATCGACAACCATATCGAATCCACCGCGCCGAATCCGCCGTCGAAGTTCGGCGGCTTTCCGCAGAGCACCGGCAGGACGTACACAAAAGAGCGCACGCCGCAGGCCGGATGGCAGAACGACATCACCGCGTTTTCCGACGAATGCGGCGACGTCAAGGACATCGTCACCGTGGGCACTGATTTCGAATCGGACCACTTCGACCAGGAAGATTCGCAGTTCTTCACCAATGTAAAAAAGATGCGCAACACCTGGTCGATTTACGCGCAGAATCACCTCGAATTGTTCCAGCGCGCCTATATCACCGGCGGCATCCGGCGCGAACAGGACGAGCAATTCGGCGAATTCACGACCGCGCGCGGCGACGCCTCGTTCCTCTTTCCCGAAACCGATTCGCGCCTGCACGGATCGGTCGGCAGCGCCTTTCGCACCCCGAGCTTTTTCGAATTTTACTCAGCGTTCGGCAATCCCAATCTGACGCCCGAGAAAAATGTGGCGTATGATGTGGGCGTCGAGCAGCATTTCTGGGACAAGCGCATCACGCTCGGTGGCACGTGGTTCCACAATCACTTTTCGAATTTGATCGACTTCGATTCGAGTTTTAAATTCCAGAATCTGCGTGAAGCGAAGACGCGCGGCCTTGAATTCAATGCCGAAATCAAACCAATCGAACAGTTCACGCTGCGCGCCACGAGCACGCTGATGCACACCGAGGACGACAAGGGCCAGGCGTTGCTCCGCCGCCCGGGCGCGGTTCACACGGCGCAAGCGATCGCACATCCGATCTGCGGTCTGGATCTGTCGCTCGATTTGATTCACGAAAGTTCGCGGCTCGATTTGGGACCGCTACCGGCCAACGCTTTCGCGCACGTTCACAACAAAGCATTCACGCGTCTGGACGCGGCGGCGAGTTACCGGTTCCTGTGCCACTGGCGCGTCTTCGGGCGAATCGGAAATGTGACCAACGTGCGCTACGAGGAAGTCAAAACATTCCCCTCGGCGGGCGCGAATTTCCTGGGTGGGGTTGAGTTCAACTGGCGGTTTTAATAGAGATGACAAGGTGAGGGGGGGTGACAAGGTGAATTGGTAATAAAAACTCGGGGATGTTGCTGTTTCACCCCCTCACCTTGTCATCTTATTCGTCCAGCGCCATCTTTTTGCCGTCTTTTTTCGCGTCGGCGGTTTTGTCGCCCGTTCCTTTCGCGTCGGCTGCGCCCGGGGCTTTTGCATCGGCGGCTTTGTCGCCGGGTTTCTTGGGATCGCCGGGCTTTTTCTTGTCCTTATCGAGTCCGATGACAAACATTTCGGGTTCTTTTTCTTTCTCTTTTTCCACGACGACGGGATGCGCTTTCCGGTCTTCCAATTCCGCCAGTTTCTTCAGTTTGTCCTCGTGCGCCTGAATGCCTGCCACGGCGGTCATGATCGACTGCAGATTGATATCCGCCTTTTCCTTACTCTTGTCAAAAACGATCTGGATCGTAAGGTCCGAACTCATCAGGATCAGCGACGCGCCTTTGTCAGCCCCCTTAAGCAACGCGTCAGGCCAGCCTTTTGAGTCTGATCCGTCGGATTTGATTTTGACCTTCGTAAATTTCGCCAGCTTCTCTTTGAGCGTGGCGTTGGCCACTCCTTCGGTAGCACCTTCGAAATGAAAGGCCAAGGCGTTCTTTTTTGCCGCATGGTCGTAGATATAAATAACCAGCGGCGAAAATCCGCCCTTGATCAACTCATAGTCGTGCTTCAGCCACGATTTGACTTCACCGCTGCCCGCCATGAACTTTTTGTCCATCGTTTCGGTGGCGCGCGCGGACGACAATGTCAAGGCGAACAACGCCGAGAGAAGAATGATTTTGCTCGTCATTGAGAAATCCTTCTTAAATGTGAAGTTCAGTTAATGTCAAAACTGTCGCATTTTAAATCAAATTGTTCGAAATCAATCCAAAAAAACTTAGATTTTCAATACACCGAAAACGAAAAAAACGCGCTTATTCAGTCGTTTCCGGTCCTTGAAACTCGATGCGATTCCCGTCGGGGTCGCGAATAAAGAAGCGCTCCGTGCCGGGAATCTTGTGCCCTGCCGGCTTGGTTTCCAATCCGGCGGCCTTGCAATGCGCCTCAACTGCGCGCACATCCGCCACTCGAAAACAAAAATGCCGCCCCGAAATGGCGTCCGCTTCGGGCCGTCCGACGAGATGAATCAGCAACTCGCCCGCGCGATACCAAGCGCCCGGAAAATCGAAACTCGCCGGACGCCGCACTTCTTCAAGCCCCAGAAATCCGCTATAAAAATTCATCGCGCGCGCTGCATCGGTGACGCTGATGGCGACGTGATCGATACCGGTAATGGGGGAGGGAAGGGGCATTGGCGGTTACCTGAACATGCGCTATGGCGTCGCACTGCCTTGGTCAAACCGTAATCGAATACCCGCCGTCCACAGTAATGGACGCCCCGGTCACGAAGTCCGACGCGGCCGAGGCCAGGAATACCGCGATGCCGCAGAAATCGTCGGTGCGGCCCCAGCGCCCCGCCGGCGTGCGCGCCAGCGCTTTTTCGTGCAGCCCCGGAATCTGCTCCTTCGCGGTCTTCGTCAGCGGCGTGTCAATCCAGCCGGGGAGGATGCAGTTGACCTGAATGTTGTCCTCAGCCCACGCCGTCGCGAGTGCTTTGGTGAACTGCACGATCGCGCCCTTCGACGCCGCGTACGCGCAGCCCCACGGCGAACCGAAGATCGAGAGCATCGAGCCGGTGCTGATGACTTTGCCGCCGCCGCTCTTTTTCAGGTATTGGTGGCACATCGAACTGCAGTGAAACGCGCTGTCCAGGTTGGCATCCAGAACCTGCCGCCATTCGGAGAACTTCATGACTTCCGGCCGGCGGCGAATGTTCATGCCCGCGTTGTTCACGAGAATGTTGATTTTTCCGTGCCTGTCGAAGACGGTCTTGAGCATCGTCCGCACGTCGTCCTCGCGAGTTACGTCGCACGCGACCGCAAACGACTCCACGCCCAGTTCCTTAAGCCGGACAACCGCGTCCGCGGCTTTGACCTGATCGCGCGACGCGATGGCAATGGTCGCACCGGCCTGACCCATTCCTTTCGCCATGCCGAAACCAATGCCACTGCTGCCGCCGGTCACGACCGCCACTTTGCCCGTTAGATCGAAGAGATTCATTATTTCAAATTCCTGAGATTTTGAACGTGAGGAGTCGTAGAGGCGCGCGGACGATATGACGATATGACAAGGTGACAAGGTGAGGGGGTGAAACGGCTACTGAAATCGAACGATCTTCTACTATTCACCTTGTCACCCCTCATCTTCTCGTCCCCGACTCGCGGTCGAATTTTCGAGTTTAAGCGTAATCTTCCCACAAGCGATAGCCGCCGGTGAACGCGTTCTTGTTGTCGCCCATGCGGCAACCCGGAGGAAGCTTTTTCAGTTTCTTTGCGTTTCCGCCGCCCAGCACGATGTAGTCGGCAACCAGCGCGGCCTTGAGCCGGGCGCAGACGTCTTCCACTGCGTCGATCCATTTGCTCTTGCCGAGAAGTTCGTAGCCGCGCAGCCCGACATAGTCTTCGAAGGTCCGTTTTTTCTTATAAGGCAAATGCGCCAATTCAAGAGGAATGATGGTCTTGTCGACAATAAGCGCCGAACCGAGGCCGGTTCCGAGGCCGAGAAACAACATGCGGCCACCTTCGTAGCTACCGAGCGCCTGCAGCGCCGCGTCGTTGATGATCTTGACCGGCTTGCCAAACGCCGACTGGAAATCAAAACCCACCCAGCCGCGCTTGAGGTTCTTGGGTTCGAGCATCAGTTGGCTGTTGACCACCGGCCCGGGATAGCCAATTGAAATCTCGCCGAATTTCCAATCCTTCGACAGTTCCTTGACTCCGTCCACCATCATCTGCGGCGTCAGTTCCGGCCCCGACGGCAGCTTGCGCACTTCTTGTTGACCGGACGCCAGAATTTTGACATTCGTGCCGCCAATATCGATCACCAGTATTTTCATGACGAGTCTCCAGAAAAAGGTAGGGTATTTTAAAATCCAATCTCGAATAAATCGCGGTCGCTCGGCGAACGATTCAAATTTCAGGCAAGCTATACGAAGCACCAGCGCCGCGTTCGTACCCCAGCGAAATTGTGGTCATTGACGATGAAAATTCAGGGTGCAGTTTCATCGGCTGCGGCGATAAAACAAGCGCAAAATGCCGGTGCGATGCACCCCTTAACGCCGCCACTCGTCAATCAACGACGCCACCAGCGCCGTCCAGCCCGTCTGGTGCGACGCGCCCAGTCCCGCGCCATTGTCGCCGTGGAAATATTCGAAGAATTGAACGTGATCTTTCCAGTGCGGATCGGTCTGGAATTTCTCCGTGCCTCCGTAACACGGCCGCTTGCCGTCCGGACCCTTGACGAATATCTTGATCAGCCGGTCGGCGACTTCCTGGGCCATTTCAATCAGCGTGATCTCGCGGCTCTCGTCGCCGGGCGCTTTGACTTTCAGCGTCTCGCCATAGGCCTTGCCAAGATTGCGCAGGCTTTCGATCATCAAGAACGATGTCGGGAACCAGATCGGTCCGCGCCAATTCGAGTTGCCGCCCTTGATCTTGCATTCCGCTTCGGCCGGCTCGTACAACACGGTGCTGTGGCCGAATGTGAACGGATTCTTTTCATGGAATTTCGAGAGGCTGCGGATGCCGAAGTCCGAGAGAAACTCTTTCGGATCGAGCACGCGGGACAGGATGCCCTTCATCTGATTTTCATCGACGATGGCGAGCACGACGACTTTTTTGCCGCCCTGTTCCACGATGTAGCAGCAGCTCTGCACGAGATCCTGGCGGTTTTCGATGAACCAATGAACGTTCTGCGTAAATTCCGCGTACTGGCTCGACCATCCGAATTCCAGGCGCTGGATGGCGTAAAGAGGAATCAGCCCGACCAGCGAACGGACGCGGAATTTGTGGAAGCTGCCGTCGGGGTAGCGCAGCGTGTCGTAGAAAAATCCGTCTTTCTCGTCCCACAGCGAATACGTCCGCCCGCCCATGCGTTTCATCGCCGCGCCGACGTAAATATAGTGCTGAAAAAACTTCGACGCGAGGCTCTCATAAGCCTTGTTGTCGTAGGCCAGCTCCAGCGCGATGCGCATCAAATTGAGGCAGAACATGCCCATCCAGCCGGTCGCATCGGACTGCTCCAGCACCACGCCGTCCGGCAATTTCTCGCTGCGGTCGAGCACTGTGATATTGTCCAGTCCCAGGAATCCGCCTTCGAACACATTGTTGCCGGAGCTGTCCACCTTGTTCACCCACCAGGTGAAATTGATCAGCAGTTTGTGGAAACATTTCTCGAGCCAGATGCGGTCGCGCACGCCGGTGCGTTTGAGCTCCGTGTTGTAGACGCGCCAGCACGCCCACGCGTGCACGGGCGGATTCAAATCAGAGAACTCCCATTCGTACGCCGGAATCTGTCCGTTGGGATGCTGGAATTGTTCGAAGAGCATGAACCAGAGCTGCTCTTTGGCGAAATCCGGATCGACGATCGCCAGCGTCACGCAATGAAACGCCAAGTCCCACGCGGCGAACCACGGGTATTCCCATTTGTCGGGCATCGACAGAATGCGCATCGAATTGAGATGGCGCCAATGGATGTTGCGGATGCTCTTGCGCGACTGCGGCGGCGCATGTTTCGGGTCGTCGCCTTCCAGCCACGTGCTCACATCGAAAAGATAAATCTGTTTGCCAAAGAGCAAACCGGCGAACGCCTGGCGCTGGACATGCCGCTCGTCAAGAGTGGCTTTGGGCGGATGAATAGTCGCGTAGAATTCATCGGCCTCAGCCTTGCGTTTGGCGACGATGGCGTCGATTTTTTGCAGCGGCGATTCCAAATGTTCCGGCGTCAGGCGCAAGCGCAGAACCACGGAGCCTCCGGCGGGCACGACGTATTTGTAATGCAGCGCGGATTTCGTGCCCATTTTTTCGGCTTTGATCGCGTCCTTCTCGCCCTGGATCACATAGCGGTGAAAGGCGTCCTTCGTGTGCGGTTTGCGGCTGACGGCCCCGGCGCCGTAGGTCTTCGGCCCGTTCGTCTCGTTGTCGGTGAACAGCATCTCGCCGCCGGCATCGCCGTACAAAAAGCGCGGCCCGAGCTTGTACTCGAACGGCAGCCGTTTGAGCCGGTCGCCGTGCGTGTCGTCGGCCACGACGCTGACGCAATCGCCCCCGCTGTGTGCAACCCGGATATCGGGTTCCTTGCCGGCATGCTCGTCCCCATCCCACGCCCACGTGTTCCGGAACCAGAGATGTGGAAGCACGTGAATCGGCGCCGCTTCGGGTCCGCGATTGAAAATCTCGATCCGCACGCAGATGTCCTCAGCGGAGGCTTTTGCGTACTCGACGAACACATCGAAATAACGGTCCTCATTAAAGACGCCGGTATCGAGCAGTTCGTATTCAAATCCCTTTCCGCCGCGTTGCCTGTTTTCGCGCACCAGATCCCCGTAGGGGTATTCCGCCTGGGGATATTTATAGAGGTACTTCATGTAGCTGTGCGTCGGCGTGCTGTCGAGGTAGAAGTAATATTCCTTGACGTCTTCGCCATGGTTGCCTTCCGAGCATGTCACGCCAAACGCGCGTTCCTTGAGGATCGGGTCGCGCCCGTTCCACAGCGCAAGGGAAAAATTCAATAGCTGGTAGCGGTCGCAGATGCCGGCCAGGCCGTCTTCGCCCCAGCGATAAGCCTTCGAACGCGACTGCTCATGCGTGAGAAAATCCCAAGCGTTGCCGCTCGCGCTGTAATCCTCGCGCACGGTGCCCCACGAGCGCTCACTGACATACGGCCCCCATCTGCGCCAGGCGGTGCCGCTGTTCGGCGATTCTTTGAGGCGTTGGTGTTCCTGCGTCAATGGAACTGCGGACGGCGTGGCGGCGGCTTCGGACATTGAGCGAACCCTCGGTTTCGGAAAAGAGCGTTGCACTATAGAGATTTTTGCGGGGATTCGCAAGTTGGTTAGTGGTTAGTGAGGCGGCTTCGCCAGGGCCTTTCAAAAGTCCATCGCTTTGCGCGCCAATAAAGCGATGGCTTTGCCGGGGTGCGCGGCGAAGCGCCTCAAGGCTCGCGCAACGTTTTTCATTTTAGTTTGTCGCAGAAGTAAGAGAAGTGCGTTGCGCAGCCCGGCGAGCGCTTGCGGTGCCGATCCGCTGGTGACCGTGCAGGCGTCTTCTCCCATGCTGACATCGCGCACGCGGTGAAGTCCGTTCTCGATGGACCAATGGTCGCGCGCCAGTTTCAACAGCGCCGGCGCATTTGAACGCAAGCGCGGGAGGCTGGTAATGAAGCAAACTGTTTCGACCGAAACTTCGCCTTGGATCGACCGTTCCCGACAGATGCGGGCGATCTGTTTTGCCGGTCCTTGCGAATGCCTTCGAGACGGTGGGCCGCGAAACGTCTTCGCCACCGGCCGACCTTGTTCTGTGGAATGCCCACTACCCTGGAAATGTCCTTGTTCAAAAACCCCTCGGCAGCTTTCAACACAATCTCGGCGCGCTGAACCAGACGCACTTCCGTTCGATGCCCTTTAATCCATTGCCCCAACGTCTCCCTCTCGCTGCTGGTCAGTTCGATTTT